>NZ_QSDR01000030.1 GCF_003464085.1 Clostridium sp. AM58-1XD | reverse complement strand
TCAATCCACACCACCTTCGCAGGTGTCCACACCACCTTCGCAGGTGTGACTTCACCGTCAACATCACTAATCCCTAACACATCGATTTCAATCCACACCACCTTCGCAGGTGGTGACATTTATCATCCAAGATTGGATCATCCGTACAGAGCAGATTTCAATCCACACCACCTTCGCAGGTGGTGACAGCAATTTTAGACAAAAAACCTTATATCTTTTATCAAAAATCTATCAATATTTAATAATTTCTAAACTTTTTCGATCTCCTCTTTTCGTTACCCATATCCTTTCATTTCTAATTACAGCAATTTTTTTGGTGCGAATCTCCCGGGGATTTCATGTTCACTTGCCATTCGCACTAAAAAATCAATGGCTGCTCGACATGTATTCCCTTGCTCACTCCGACTTGCTCGACCCTGGCCTTCTTCTGGTTTCCTAAATAATAAAATCTAAGGCTGTCCACACTTTCATCAATGATATCCGTTAATATAGATTTTAACATCAGACACTGTCCAGGATCAAGCACACACTCAAACACAGAATTCTGTACTCTGGTTCCGTAGTTTACGCATTGCTTCGCAACCTTTCTCAGTCTAGTTTTACCGGCGGATGTCTCCGTATTTACATCATAAGTAATCAGCACCAGCATGAAATCCTCCTACTTTCTTTCACTACTTACTCCTACTTCCAAAGAAACGGCGGATACTCATCCAGATCCCCCCTCAAATACCGGGCCAGCAGCATAGACTGAACAAATGGTATCATTCCCCATTCTACCTTTTCTCCCAAATACGGGTGAGTAATGACTTCCTGCTTCTTATTCTGCCATTCTACCAGAAGACCTCTCCTGGCTTTATCGCTCATAAGAACTGCGCCGTCTTCTTTTTTGGTAAAATCCTTTCCGGTAACCATTTTCTTATTAATTAATGTGATAACAAACCGATCTGCCAGAACTGGCCGCAGTTCTTCCATCAAATCCAAGGCAAGGGAGACTCTTCCCGGCCTGTCGGTATGCATGAATCCCACATACGGGTCCAGGCCGACTGTTTCCAACGCAGACGCAACCATTCCCGTCAGTAATGTGTAGACAAAAGACAATAGTGCGTTTACGTTATCCAGTGGCGGCCTCTTGTTTCTGCCGGAAAATGTAAAGTCCTTCTTTTGCTGGAGAATCAGCTGATTCAATTCGCCGAAATAGACACTTGCGGCTTCCCCTTCATATCCTCTGAGCTGCGCTATATCGTTACATTTTTCTATATCTCCCAGAGAATTCTGTAAAAATCCGGAGGCCCTTTTTAATTGATCCACATCTACCTGCAGGCTGTGATCCCTGGTCGCCCGCTCCAATATCCACCGGGAGTTATAAATCTTTCCCAAGATGCAGTTTCTGGCTATGCCAAGGGCCGCTGCCCCATCGTTGGAAACCTCATATTGTCGCTTTCGCAAAACTACATTTCCCTTTACGCTACCGGTCACCCGGGCCAGAAATTTCCCATAAGGCGTCATAAAACACAGAGAAATATTCCGGGCGGCGCAGCCGCCCATAAGCGCCGGGCTGGCGCCTCTGTATCCGAAAGACACAATTGCTTCCAGATTGTGCAGCGGTATCCGTCCTGCCTCTTTTTCCTGATCGATAATTACAACATTTTCTCCATCGAGGGAAAGATAACTGTTTTCCGATGTCACATACAGGGTATTCAGCAATTTCTTCATAGACAGTCCTCCTCTACAGCCTTTTGGATATACTCCCTGACAGAAGAAACCTTTCCCAGCTTCGGCATACATACATCCTTGAGGGAACACGCGTTGCAGCCCTTTGACCATTTCACTCTAGGTGTATAACGCCTGTCATACAGCTGATGCATTTCCTCGAAATATCCCTTTACTCTGGAACGGAGTTCGTCCGTAAATGTAATACTGTCCCTCCGTTTTATTTCGCCATAGAAAATAGCGCCTTCATCGATTTTTGCCGTAAGCATTTCTTCCAGGCACATCGCCTGAGCCGTCAACTGCAGAACGTCAATTTCCGTATCCTTCGGCTTTCCCTTTTTGTATTCAATCGGATAAATTTCATAAAGTCCCCTGTGACCATATAGGGAAATGCCATCGTCCGCTTTTCTGAATTCCACAATATCGCATTCCCCGCTGATCCCCATCTTTCTTGAAAACACAGGCATTCCTCTGCTTATAATGACGTCGCTTCTTTTCTGGTTAAAATATGGATCATGGGCATTTTTATGAAGCAGTTCCCCTGCTATCGTCCGTTCATTCTCCGCCCATTGCTGTTCAATGTGAATTAACGCCCACTGACGCCTGCAAAATGCAAAATGCTGGATACCTGAAAGCATTAAATAGTCATCTTCCCCATATTCCATCATATTTTTCTGGACACCTCCACGGTATCCGGTATCTGATCTTCGTGAACCGTGACTGTGTAGTCTTTGTACTGCCTCGGATATACGACATCCTCACATTTTTTCACTTCTACTGCATCGAACAGCTTATATGCCGGACAGTCTCCCAGCTCTTTGCTGTGCTTAAAAACGATCAGTTCTCTGACCGCCATTTTTCCTCTGGCTGCCGAATGATCGATTTCAAACATATTTATAATCGCCTCCCACAAAAGAGAAAGATCGTCTTCGGAAAAACCAGTTACCTTTCTGGCTAAATTTGCAGAAATATATCCTTCTACACGATAAAGCGCATATGGAACGATATTTTTTCTGCCCATCTCCGTACTCTTATTTTCGGCGTCCTTCTCCGTTGTAATCGCTACGCGGGTAATCGTTACCTCTTGGCTTACGATCGGATCGATGCTTCTGGCAAATCCAAGCTGCACCGGTCCCCTTACCTGTCCACAGTTTAATGCTGCCTTTACAAAAGTAGTCATGACTGCACCGAGGTCGGATATCAAAGAAATTTCCACACATAAAGTCTCTGATTTTTTTGTCTATTTCCGGATCTTTTTTCTTTAATTCTTTAATTTCCTTTTCATTGGTGCGTAAATACTCATACGCCGTATTGTCGCTCCTGTTGAGCGGCACGTCTTCTTTAATATATATTTTATATCCGGCTGCATCCTCTTTTACTGTTTCCACATAATTACGAATTTTCCGTTTCAGACAAACATCGGTAACGATTCCATACCCGCTCTCCGGATCAATTCTCGGCAGATTCCCCGCATCTGGATCGCCGTTGGGATTTCCATTTTCCACATCAAATAATACGACGAATTCATACCTGTTTTTAATAACCTCACCCATACTACTCTTCCTCCCTCGTCTTCTTTTCATATCTTTTCTGAGTCTGATGATAGTATCCCAGAATAAACATTCCCTGTTCTTCCAGAGACAGCCGTTTTGGATAAGCGCCGCCTCCATCGTCTGATGTAAATACCTTATCCTGAAGTTCTCCTAATAATTTTTCATAATAAACTTCAGTTCCCTTATTATTCATCTTTCTGATATGACTGTTTTTTAACTTAAATAAAATGGGAAAGATGGAAGCAGGCGTCGCACAGGCTGCATTAAAATACCTGTCTTTGATCGTAGCGTTAATTCCAGGATTCGCGTCCTGCTGAATGGCTTCCAGCACTGCAAATTCCCGTCCTAACACATATGGCATATTTTTACTGTTTTCATTAAGGGCCATGGTAATTTCCTCCTTGTTAAAGGTTCCGTTTCTTAAAAGGAAAGCTTTAATAATTGCCGCTCTTCCCCTTGTAATTTTGTAAATGCCGCTGTCGCTGTCGTCCTGTTCCGCCCGTATCCTGCCCAAAACTGCCTGATACAAGGAATAAGGATAACGATCTCCTGAGATAATCGACCGGAAAACGGCTCCCGCCATGTTGGACACAGGCTTTTTATCCTTCGACTTTTTATTTACAGTCTCCATCAGCATACGCCAGATTCCCATATATTTGACCGTATCTTTCGCAGGCGCTACAATTTCCATCCTGTCATAATGTTCCTTTATGTGCTTCAGGATATTGCCAAAGCTGTCCTGATAGAAGAACCGGACCGCCAGCCTTGCCGCATTGGGAGCAAGACCCAGTATGTAAAAACGCTGATCCGGCGAAATCTGCTTTTCTATCCCGGCGATATTGATTGCTTTACCCGCCTCAAGATTTTTAAACACCCCGTCCACGATTTCGAAATTATCTGCCGTTGGATTCGAAATATTTTGAAAAACATCCTGAAAAACCTCATCTCCATCCTCCGACCAGTAGACGACCGCCGTATCGCCGATCGTTGTAGCGTGCTTTCTGTCGGCCAGCAGATGATTCAGAGCCGTCGTATAGGCATAGACGGCATAATTTCCAACAGGAGCATTGAAGCTCTGTTCCTTTCCATAGGATTCGAATGAAGGCGCATTAAAGGAGACAAGCGCCGCGCCACTGGACTGGGCACCCTGAACTCCTTTGATTGTTCCATGTATTCTGGAAATTGCAGTCCGTTTTCCTGTCACAAGGCAGATGCCCTCCAACCCTTCTGACGTCTCCTGGAAATATGTCTGCCACGCTGAAATAATCTGCTCATCTTTATGGGCGTAGTCATTCCCTGTCCAAAAGACCAGATTGGCCCCTGCGGCTATCTCATCCATGATTTCGGCTAAGGCAGGATGATCCACGGCCATATCCGGATTCCATTTTTCAAAATACCGGATGACAGCCTTAGCAGCCGGAGACTCCAGCGATTCTAGCACTTTGATATGTTTTTCTTTTGCACACTGAAAACATTCCTTCGACCGTTCCGGCTTTCCTTTATTATCGATGCCCAGGAAATAGCTGGAATTGTCGCACAAAAAGTTAGCGGCTGTTCCAGAAGACCTTGTCACCATCTGGGGAACCTGAATCAACTGCGGCTCGAGGACAACTTTCTTTCCCCTTTCCGTTTCCTGTTTCAGAGGATCATGCGTTTCAGTTCTCCATCAGCAGACAGATCCAGGGCAAATGATACCTTTGCATTGCACCATCCCGGCCTTGTAATTTCTCCCCTTTGCGCCAAAGCTTCATAGTATTGCACAAGTGACTGCAGTATCATCGCACCACCTCACAATCTCTGACATCCAGTACTCCATCCGTCAGTACTGCCCTGAAAAAAAGAGGCTGGATGTCTTCCGGGTCAGAGTATTCAAAATCATACAGCATGTATCCTAAATCTTTCGTTTGTCCTGCATACGCTGTTTCAATCACATCGTCCTCAAACAGTTCAAAATTAGCCGGGAATTCCCTACAGCCGAAATAAGGCATGTGATAACATTCACCCTTCCTTAACCGGCGCATGATGATATCCTTGAATTTCCCCGGATTATCGCTGGAATTAGCCTTTTCTGTCATCACAAAATGAGCTTCTATGACATAGTCCACCTCCCGCAGCAGAATCGCCGCCCGCTGGACAATATCTTCCTTGCTGCGGATATATAAAGATTTACTCCCTCCATTCATAACAGTGAGGACATTACCTGCCAGAACCTTGCTTTTCACTTCATTTCTCCGCACGCTTGTGAATTGAATCGGATTTCTGACATAAATCCGATCAATAACCCATCGCATCCCCGGATGCCAGTAGATCGCTTCCAGAATCCCTCTGGCCGCAGACGGCGTCATCATATCGTAGGTACAGCGCTCTACTTTCATTTCCGGACGTGAAAAGAGCGCTAAATCCCCCCACACCCGTACCTTTACTCCATGTCCCATAGCCTTGCATTCCTCCTCTCCAGTTCACTTTCAAACCTCATCACTTTCAAATGTCTCCCAACTCAAAAGATAACCGCCGCCCCTCTTTCCGCCAGAATCTCAAGTCCTTTTTCCTCCGTATACTGGCCCCGGTTCCGCAAGATGTAATATTCCATGTCATTGTCTATGAGCTCAAGCATTCCTGCTCCGTTTAATTTTTCAAAATCGTTCTCATATATATTCACGCAGTACTGTCCCGCTTCTCTTATGAGCCGCCTTGATGTATCTCCTGCTTTTATTCTGCATACAATATTTTTTGCTTCCTCTTCCCAGTCGATTAAGATGGTTTTCGTATCATTTTCAATCAGCTTAAACTGTTTTGCAACCGTCGTAAATGGGAATAGGAGGTTTCTTCTACCATCCTCCATCTGCCTAACAATTTCCTTTATATCGAGTCCGTTTCCTCTGAAATAAAAAAGGCGCCTAAAATATGCTTCAATCGCTTCCAGAGAAGCAATATCCTCGTATTCTTCCCCTACCTGGCCTGCCACTTCCATAGGAAGTTTTAACGCATTGGGCAGGTGAATGTCTTCCGACTGTTCTAATTTGAAAACATAAGTCTTACAATCGTCCCTGCACTTTTTCCCTTCCCGGTTACACCGGCCTGCCGCCTGAATGACAGAATCAATGCCGGCCAGTTCCCGATAGACCGTCTGAAAATCGAAATCCACTCCTGCTTCCACAAGGCTGGTTGCGATCAGCCTGCACGGCTTTCCCGTTTTCAACCGTTCCCTGATCAATTGAAGGAGCTTTTTCCTGTGTTTTGGATACATAAAAGTAGACAAATGAAATGTCCCCATTTCCTGCTGCAATGCCTCGTATACCCGCTGCACCCGTTTTCTGCTGTTTAGAATACACAGAACCTGATTTTCATGTTTCAACCGGTTCACCAGCTCATCTTCCGATAACGTTCCTGACTGTACCAGGCTGGTCCGCCTGAAAAATTCATACTGTCCTTTTACATCCGGACATATTTCTGTAATTTTCATATGTTCTGGGAAAAACTGCCTTAAAGCAGGCTGAGTGGCTGTACAGAGGACGGCGGTGCTCCTGTAATTATAAACTAATTCGCTGATCACCTGGATGCATGGTTTTAAATAAGGAACAGGAAGCATCTGCGCTTCATCGAATATAATCAGGCTGTTTGCCGCATTATGCAGCTTTCTGCATTTCGAAGTCTTATTGGCGAACATGGACTCAAAAAACTGAACGTTTGTAGTTACGATCACCGGGCATTCCCAATTTTCCGAAGCCAATTGAACCTTTTTCAGTTCCTCGGAATCCTCATAAACGACATTACAGTGGTCTTCCAAAACATTTTCTGCTCCTAAAATATCTTTAAACACCTGGGCGTTCTGTTCGATAATCGAAGTATAAGGGATCACATAAATAATTCTCCTCAAATGGTGTTCTTTTGCATGCTGAAGGGCAAACGCCAACGAAGACAATGTCTTTCCTCCGCCCGTAGGCACGGTGAGCTGGTAGAGTCCCTGTTCCTTTTTTCCGGCTTCATAGGAGGCCCTCAGTATCGCAGTTCTCCTTCCGTTTACCGTAGTGAGATCGCGATTGTCCAGCCATGGTTTCACATGGCGGTATAAGCGGTCATATAGGACTTCGATCGAATCAAAATCCCCCCGAGGGACCGTGTCATCGGTCATAAATTTTTCCGTATCCAGATAATCCGCGTCCACCAGACAGGAAAACAGCATACGGATAAAAAAGGACAGGCTGAATCCGCCCTTTCCAAGTTGTTTTAAAGGAATCGGTGGAAAATCAGGGATTGTAATTTCGCTTTGAAAGGCATGATAATTTTCAAGAGGCTTCTCCATCCTGCCTCTCAGCGTCGCCTCACCTGCGGCATCCGCCGCGCTTCCGCCGTCCAGAAGGCCGGAATGATGGCCGGATATACAGTAAGCGCCGATGATATTTTTCCTATGATACAGTTCCCTGGCTCCTGCCGTGGCATGATCTGTCACCGCCCCTCCATATAGACGTTTCTGAAATTTATCCGAATATTTTCCTATATCATGAAGCATTCCACAGCCGTATCCCCATCCACTGCATGAAAATGTTCCTGCGAATTGGCCGGCAAGCACTGCCGTACCGGTCAGATGTTCCTCAATCGTCTGCTCCCGGCCTCCGTCGTCGCTGATATGCGCGAAATACATATGTATATTCCCCCATCTGATATAATTGCTTAAATTTTAAAACTTTACTATATCTATCACAAAAATCCCTAACCATATTTTACCACTTTTTCACCAATAAATCTATCCATTTTCTGTTTCTATTGGTGATTTTGCACATTTCTTGAGAGTTTATAGGACCAGAATTCCTCCACATGGAACCGCTGCCTCCTATAACAGGGGATACAATCGCCAAAGAGGCATTTCTTTAAAAGCAAAAAAAGTCCAGGCATCCGCCGTGAACTTTTTCTGCTAAGCTTGCAAAGCTTCATTTGTCTTACAGAGTTTTTACAGGGACATTTTACCTGCCTCTGTGCTTCTCTTTTTTCTTCTGCTGTTTCAGTTCAAACATTCTCTGCTTTTCAGCTTCCTTTTGCTCTTTACTGATCTGCTTTCGTTCTGTTTTTAACTGCTCCTGCTGTAATTTCAGAGCCTGCTGGGACTTTGTTCCCATCGTATCGTCCTTCATTGATCTGCGGATTTCCTGCTGGATTTTTTTCGGATTTTTAGGCCCCTCTTTTACATCAGCTGCCACAGCCGGACTGAATCTCAGCTGATAGTAATTTCTTAAAATGAACTCATTCACCTCATAATCTTTCGGTTCCGGCCCGAATGTCACCTTGCATACCGACATTTTTCCGTCTGATACTGCTTCAAACACTCCGATCCAGAATGGTTCTTCAAAAAATACCTTCAGCGTTCCCGATGCTCTGTCCATGACAATTCCTCCTTAAAGACCTTGCATTTACTGCAAAGTGTAATGAACAAAGAAGGGACGACCAAGGAGGAGGGTTACTTATGCATGGGCTGATCATGCATGCTCTGAAAGTGCTGCTCTGCCCTATGCACGTCCGGACTACCAGCCGGATCTGTCCAGGCTCTTTCATTCGCCTGTACGTTGTGTTTTTATCTTTGTATATGATTGTTCAGCTGTTCCTTCGCCGTCCGGCCCCGATACTGACAAGAGTTCCGGATCCTGCGTCTGAAAAAGCTGTAAATTTATTATACTTCATGGTAAGAAAATGAGCAATTTATAATGTGCTTTCTCCTATACAAAATGTCTGCCGTCGCAATCGAGCTTTCTTTTGTTCTGAATGTAAAAAAAGAAAACTGCAAAAAACGATACCGCCTGCGCGATCGTTATCCTCACAACCATCAATTCGTCCGCACCTGACAGGGACACAACATGCAAAATATTTACAATCGTGTTATTAACAAAGTGATCACCCATAGCCATAGAAAGAGATCCTGTCAATTTTGTCAGCATTGCGAACTCAAAACCCACAAGCGCGCTTGTGCTTATAAGCATCAGAATGTTTGCTGCCGTTTCTCCCATGCTGCTGATCCCGTCAACATAATTCCGAACGGGGCCTATCACATGCCATACTCCAAAGAGTGTAGATGCTATGACCACTGCTGCGGTAAAGGAATAATGCTGCTGCAGGATTTTTTGATACAGTCCTCAGAACATCCCTTCTTCCATCGACTGCGTAACTGCTAACATATAGCCGCAATGACAAAAAGCGGCCCTGTGAGACGGCAAGCAGAATCTCTACGCCATATGCGATTGTAAATACACTAATTCCAAACAATAATCCTGAAAACAGCCGCTTTAAAGCTCCTTTTCTTGTAAAACCCAGATATTCCAAACTGGAAGAAAGCAATTTTACCGCAATGCATAAAGCCGCAATTCCAGCAATTTTATGTAGAATTGCTTCTCCCCAAGAGGTCTTGTCCGTCCTAATAATGAAATATTCAATCCATCGGAAAATGAAACAAAGTCCATAAATTTCCAGTACCAGCAACAACGGCTTTTTTAGTTTTATCATGGATTCTTCTTAATTTTGACGATCGATTAAAACACTTAATATCTGCATATGCCCTAGCTTTTTTACTGGTTTTTCTCCTTCTTTTCTCTACAGACATAGAACATCTTAACTGCTGCAGCTGCCAGAATCACTCCTGCGGCAACGCCAAAGCTGTCCAATACCATATCGCTGATCTGACAACTTCTTCCCGGAATAAAATACTGGTGAATCTCATCCGTAATGGCATAACACGTCCCTAGCAGCCAACTTTTTCCTCTCTTTTGACTTCCTAATACAGCTAAGCATAAAATTCCAAGAATCATGTACTCTGTAAAATGTGCACTTTTTCTGACCGTATGGTCAATTCGCTCTAAAAATACCTCCTGCTTCTTATCGCTCCATTCTTCAAAATCCTTTACCGTAATGCTGCCGATGATCCGTCCGGCCCTGCGGCTGACTTCTGTCGAATCGTCCGCCGGAGCATGGGAAAACATGAAAATAACGGCCATCCACAGGATCAGAAGAGCCGTCTTTCCATATTTTATTATAAAGTTTTTGTTTTTCCTGTTTCTCTGTATGTTCATAAGAAGAATTTTCCCTTCCAATATAAAATTTATGAATGTCCGTCCATAGAACGTTCACAGTACCAGCAGACATAATACGTTTTATTGAATCCCATAGCAGATATCATGCCTGCTTTAACGAAATTATATTACATCGGAAAGGATTTGGCTATATTTATTCTCGTGTTCCCCTGTGTTTTAACATGCAGATTCCCTGGGTCATGGTTCCCATCGGACAGTAGACGCACCAGGAACGCGGTTTGAAGAGAATCATGGTAAGCAAACCAAGTATTGTAGACGTCAGCATAACACTATAGAATCCAAATGCGAACTGAGCAACCCATGGTGCAATCACCGTACCATGATAGGCAAAATCCCATGGAAACCTGATGGTCCAAAGCACCTTCACAACAGCTCTCATATTGGACTGACCAGCAGACACGAGATATGTAGTGAAGAGCATATTTACAAACATTATCAGAAAGAATGCCAAGAAACCATATCGAAACCATCTGCTCTTAACAAAAGCAGGTATATCTTTTTTTCTTGACAGGCCAAGCCTGTTACCCAGCACTTCCAGCAGCTGCCCTCTTCCACAATAACGGTTGCAGTAATGCTTATTCCCTTTCACGACGGCAAACATCAACGGAACGAAAAAACAGATTAATCCTGCCCATGCAAAGAGGATATTCACAAATCCAAGTACAAGATATATAAGAGACGCAATCCAAAGGTATTCGTACCAGTGTTTTTTCCTATTTTTCATCCATTTTCCCCTCCTGATCTGCCGCTGTACTCCCTCCATTCGCACTGGAAACCGTATAAATCGAAATCGTAGAGGCGGGACATGCCCTGGCACAGAGTCCGCAGCCGACACACCGGTCCGTATCCACCTCTGCATATATTCCTGATACGACCCGGATCGCCTCTCTAGGACAGTATTTCACGCAGCAGCCACAGGCCACGCAGCCTGTTTTATCAACGGATGCCCTACTTTTTTTCCTGATATCTGTATTCTGATTCTGTACAAGACGATTCATCTTCCACACTCCTGACTGTTCTTTTTAGTCAGTATATGCGAAATGTTTTATTGTGTCGGTGACGAGGTCACATTGAGAACTTTTCGGAACAAAATTTTAATAATACCTGAATTTAAGAAGCAGGCTGCGGCTGTTCCTGCTGCAAAATTAATAACATCTAAAATAAACCGCTGTTGGGCGCATGATATACAGAGCAGAATCAATACGCACAAAACTGCAGCGATGTGTCTGACGTTGTAATGAAGCTTTATTAGCTTCTGCACTCCGATTATGCGGAATATGCACAGTACAATATAGCTGGCTAACGTGGATATGGAAGCGGCATATATTCCGATTCTCCGTATCGTTAACAGATCGATTGCCAAGTTTATAGCCGCAGCACAAACAGTAGTCGTTCCAACTATTTTCGTTTTCTTATACGCTACAAAAATACCGCCCCAGAACGATGATAACGCAAAGAACAGCATACCCATATAAAGGATTGGTATTTGATTATAAGCGGCTTTATAATTTCCTCTGACTAAAATTTTAAATAGGATTGGTGTGATTCCTATTAAAACAGCCAAGAATCCGGCAACAATATTAAACAATACCTCAAACATTGCAGAATAATAAGCGGCGGCGTCCTCATCCTTTGATACGATTGAAGCATTCTCCTGCCATGCCATATTAAAGGTCATCTGGGCGAAATTTAATATAGAAGGGATTTTATATGCGACTGCATATATGGCATTCGCCGCAACTCCCATAAACAAAGTGATAATCATGCGATCTGAAACATTCATCACCCATTGGGATAAACTATTTGGCACCATAGGCCATGAATAGCTTAATAATGATTTCAGCTTTACCCGGCTGATTGCATTCATGTCCAAATATCTGTAAATTCCACTTTTAAAAAACAGAAATACAGCCGACAGAAATTCCGCACACGCAAGCGCGATAACTCCCCCCAGCAGTCCGGTTTTAAGCCCGAGGACCAGAATAATGATTAAAAGAATCTGGCCGGCTGAACTTATGCAGGCGCTGATCGTATAATCTTGGTTCTTTGACAATCCCCTGACTATTTGGCGATTGGCATTCGCTATAATATCGAATAAAAAATAAGCGCAGATTCCTAACCGGATCTCAGCCGGCTGGCTCCTTAATAAAAGAAATAGAATCATCAGCACCACCACAGATACCGGAATAATAAAACCATATATATTGCTGACAATCGACTTTTTTTCTACCTCATCTTTTTGTGTATCGATCAAAAAACGGAATGCAGCCGATTGTATCTGCAATGTCGCCGCCGGCAGCAACAGTGCCACAAGTGTAATTACGAGATCATATGTACCATACTCTGCCTGTGTCATGTATGCGGTCAGAATCGGCAGCGTAATAAAAATAGCAAACTTAGGAAAAAATGTCCCTACTGCTAAAATAATCGTATTTTTAACAAGTGCTTTTTGTCTGTTCATTTCTACATCCAATCCTTTTTATTACCCGTCGGTCCCAGCGGGACCGGCCTTACCAATTCTTATATTTTTTTCGGTCGGCATACACCCCATTAATAATCATACAGGATATCATATACATGGAAAAGAAGTAAATATCATAAAACGGCACTTCAATAAAGGCATATGCAGCCGTAAATAGCTGAATAAAAACGGCAAATATAATCATCCATTTTTCCTGTTCGTTATCTTCCCTCCTAATCACTTTTCTGCTTATAAAAACAGCTTGATACAGGGTAGTTACCAATGGAATCAAATTCAAAATCAAGCCAATTATCCCCGTCTCGCACAGCCATTGAAGATAATCCAGATTAACTTGATGCCATGAATTATAACCATAATCCGTCACCGTTTTAGAGACAAAATGATACCACCCAATCCCGAATAATTTATGCGAATTCCATTCTGAAACAGCAATTGCATATAAAATATTTCTTCCGGAATCGACTGCCTTTCCTTTATTCAGGTTATCAAAAAACTGATACATTCTATAAAACACAGTATTATCTGGATGGGTCATAATATAGTATTTCGCCATTTGAAACATTAGATAAGCAGCCGCGACTGTAAATATGGCCCTGTGCCATTGTTTTCTTGAACCGTACAAAATTAAAACACATATAATAAAAGACAGAACTGCAAGACCAAGGACCCCTTTTTTTCCGACTAAAAACAGGGTGACCGACAGAATAATCACAAGAAAATAATTTTTCACCTTGCCTTTTCTTTCAATCACACGCCACAACAGCAGCCCCGCTATGGAAAAGGATAAGATTCCTGCTACTTCATGGGGACTGTATAAAAGTCCGAAATTATAACCTAATCTGCTGTAACGCATTGCGTTTTCTTTCGCTCCGGTAGGTAATATCGGAAAATAAAGGGATTGAAAACTTTCTTCTGCCGCCAGCTGCAGAAGAACAAAAAAAGTATGAAATGCGGCGATTATGACTAACAGACGAAATATCTTATTGAAATTAAGCTCCGTATAGCTGCATGTCATAGTAAAGAGGACAATTTCAACCATAAGTATCGCATTGCCCCATGCGCTGAAAGAAAATCCGCTGATTGTAACACTTAACAGAATATTAAAACAATACAGCAGCCAGATTCCGGATGTCAGACAGATGTGAAATCTCTTTTGTAAAAGCGTAATTAACAACACCGTTCCCAACAGAATAACCGTTAAAAATTTCATCTGTAAAACGCCTTCAAACAACCACTTATTTGTGCATACCAGCATTAATACAGAGATCGGTATATTCTTTTTATTTATACAAAGCGTCCATTTTCTATCCATTTGATAACTCCACGCTCGCAATTCTAGGTTCAAAACAGCAGCACGGCCTCACACAGACGATTCTCACCCCGCTGGCCCTCTGGGGGCCGACTTTCATAAATGTAGCGAGTACGGTTGTATCACCGCCAAGCCCCAGCGCGCCAACATGTGATTCATTCACCCTGCGTGTAATTTCCCTTTCCATTTCAGACTGATTCTCATAAGTGCCGTCTACCAGCGCCTCCACCATCATAGAAGCCGCCTCATAATGGGAACGCCCTACGCCGACTGCCAGCGTGCACGGGGAACAGCCCAGCTTCGCCGTGGATTCTTTTGCCCAATCTACGATCTGATCGATAACCGTGCTCACTTGGTGCTTATGAAACACTCTATGTGTATTGGCCCGGATCGCAGGACCTCCGCCAAACATCAATACGTGAACACGAAGAACCTCCTGATCTGTACTGCGGATCAGAATCGGCGCCGCCTCCAGCATATCCGGCTTACCAAACATCCCCTCCGACTGAGCGATGCGCTGTGCGTCATTTCCCTTTACGGCCATTGGTCTTCCCGGAAGGTTTTCAATCCTTTCCGAATCCCCTCTTTTATGGACTCAAGGACCCTGCCTGTTACAACGGCATTGGGGCCCGCCTCTACAATCACATGGGGGATACCCGTATCGTCACAAAGAGGGCTGCAGTTCCTTTCCGCCACCTCCGCATTTTCCAGCACGGTCTCCAGGACCCACTTTGCCTGGGCGTTTGTCTCATTCTTAATTGCCTTCTCATATGCCTTCTTTTTATCTGGTAAAAATGTTGAACCGGCCCTGACAAGGGTATCGCATACTTTTTCTACAATTTCCTGATCGTACCCCATAATTCCCTCCATCAATAAATGCTCCTGTTATGAGCGGCGGCAATAATTGCCGGATAGTCCACGACTTTTAGTTCGTAAAGAGCTTCCATCCCTAATTCCGGAAAGGCTGCCAGTCTTTGTTCCAATGTATTATTACCAAGCAATGCTGTCACTGGCGGAATAACGGCATAAACAGCATTTTCCGCTTCCAGCATACGGATGGTGTCCCTGCTGATTTCACCCTTACCGAGATGGATTTTCACACCTGCTTTTGAAAGCCCTTCAAAACTGCCTTCAATCTCCGGCTTATTGCTGGAAGTCGGACCAACTCCGGCAGGGCTGACCGCCGTATGGAAAATCACACCGCCCTGCAGGCAGATTCCTATATTTTCAATTTCACCGGACTCAATGAATGCGCAGACCCTGGGGAGCACGGCGTCCCTGCCGCAGTATATGTAACCTGAAATTAAAATCTGATCGCCGACCTGAAGCTCTCTTGCTGTTTCTTCGCTGATCGGAGTCGTTATTCTTTTCATCTTTATCTCTCCTTCTTATTCTCCTTTTGGAGAGAACAGCTGGATAAAACTGTTTTCATTTTCAATCACGCCAAATGCACGGGACCGCATGTAAATCTTTTTGGCCCAGTTTGTGTGTGGCTTTACTTCGTTCATTTTATTTCCGCTCTCACCTTTAAATACGCCGCCTGTTTCACTTCCCAGGATATTGACTGCATCCTGATACTCTTCCTTCGTAACAGCCTGCATTGCATTGACGTATTTAATATGAGTCGGATGTATGACCGTTCTTCCAACAAAACCATTCGCTTTGTCAAGGACCACTTCTCTCAACAAACCGTCTACCTCATTATTCACAATTGGAATTCTCTTGAGCAGGCAGTCTTCAATATCGTGACTTGGCAGTTGATCGAACATCATCTGCTTGCTAACGCGGAAATACTCCCAGACAGGACCGGAAATGACATAGTCGTTGTTTCTCCCGAACACGTTGATAATATCCGTCAGGATTTCCCGTACCGTAAGAATGTCATAAATGGAGTAATCCACGCCGCGCCTTGCGCCAAAACAGGACGAGAAGTCGGTGGCGCCGACACGGACTTGAAGAACAATGTCCTTATACTTGTCGAGAATCTCTTTGATTCCCATCAGTTCGGTCATTCTGGTTTCTTTAAAGGCCACCTCTGGATCTTCGATAATCGGCATACCATAGAGAATTTCTCCGAATTTTTCGTTTAACTGCTTTAAATAAAACATATAGACATTTCCGTTATGCGCATTAAACTTCGGAAAATTGATGCCGGTCAATGCCTTCACATGATGAGGCGTCAGCTGCTTAGCAAACCTGATAAATTGTTCCTGGCTTCTGACACGGCAGAAAATAAGCGGCAGATCATCATAAGTTAATGATCCGTCATCTAAAGCCGTGCTGAGCACGTCCAGCACATGAATGACGTTTTTCTCCGCCTCTTCCACCTTTCCCTCCGGACAGGCATCCTCGAAACAAAATACCATAGACGTAAGACCTGGTATTTCGCGATTTAGTATTTTCTGCGTAAAATCTTTTGTTCCCGGCATATACATCGTAGCTCCAAGACAATACTGCAAAATTTCCTTATCAGAGTATTTTGAAAAGTTCTCCGGTTCCACTACGAATTTAAAATCCGGGTTATATTTATGATGTTTCATACTTATCTTATCGTCCCTTTCTTGGAGCCAACGGCCTCCGGATAATAGTTGTCAATCATCCTCTTAACAAGGGAAACCTGTTTTGCCCGCTGCCTCGCATCTCTCTCCGTACTGTCCCAACTGTGAGTCGCCGCAACAGACCCTCCTGTTTTTAAGTAAATCGGCGCCGCTACCCGGATCATCTCAGGCACTTCATAGTGACGGATAAATCCGCCCGTAGACTTTGGATTCTCCGTATGAATATCGATGGGAATATCAATTGCCTGACGCATCGCCGCCAGCATCGGAAGCTGGATATCACGCACAGGATTAATGGAGCTTGCCCCCAGCATTTCCAGCACCTTTGCGGAGCAGGGATTTCCATGTCCCGCGTGGGCGGAAATTTTAAAATGAGAATCTGCCGGAATCTCGCCTGCCTTCTTCATTTCATTGAGCACCCAAAGGCATCCTTCATCATAGACAAGGAAGGACTTGCAGCCGAGGGAAGCCGCGCGTTTTACATCCTCGATCGCACGGACGATCTGCTCCTGTCCACGAAGGCGGTATCCCATTCGTACTCCTTCTTCCGTATGAACAGAAGCGCTCGTATCCGTCGTCGCTCTCGGTCCGATTGCCAGAATCAGATCGGTTTCAGCCTGCGCTGCAAGTCTCACCATCTCCATGATTTCATTATCCGTTAACATCATAATCCCTTTTGTCTGAGTGACGCGATGCAGCGGAATACCGTACTGATCCATGGTTTCCAGAAGGGTTTCCATCACTTTTGGTCCCTGGATTCCCGGAACTTCAAAGCGGTACTGCGCGCCGTCCGAAAATCGTTTTTCAGAGGTAGGAAGGTCGTAAGCATCTCCTCTCGGCAGACCGATTGACTTTAAAAATTCCCTTGTTTTTTCCATACACGTTTACCTCAATTCTTTCTGTAATTTCTCTATCAGTTGGTGGCTTTTAAGATGAATCGATTTCAAATCGCTGCGAATACCACTGTGAATCCGCATATCTATAAAAGATGCCCTCCCGCATTCCATGCATTTTTTTATTGCTTCCGTCAAATCCTCTGCATTTTCCACAGCATGTCCGACCGTATAATATCCGCAGCTTTCCGCAATTTCCGTAAAGTTGATTAAATGCCCCGCAGACGGCTGCCCACCTACGGACTCATGTTCTCCGTTATTTAATACGATATGGATAAAATTAGGGAGATTTAATTTGCTGACTGTTGTCATTGATCCCATGTGCATAATCGCAGCGGCGTCGCCGTCCAGGCAGACGACTCTGCGCTTTAAATTGCCTAATGCCAGTCCCATTGCCACAGAGGATGCATGTCCCATAGAACCAATATTAAGGAAATCCCGTTCATGTCCCTCTCTCCAAAGTTCCCTTTGGCAAAACAATTCCCGCGTCGCTCTTCCTGTGGTCGCCGCATATAACGTATTCTCTGGTAAAGAACGCAATACAATACTGATCGCTTCTTCACGGCTCAGCGGATAACGATTATCCGGTTCGTTTTTCTTTTTTTCAGTTAAGACGCCGTTCGGAGCAAGCAGCGCAGTCGGAATTCTGTTTTCTCCTGCATATGCCGCGGCCCAGGTAATATCTGTATTCGCCGTGTTATCCGAAAGAACGCGATAAGGAATCTCCATATCATCCAGCAGACGCTTCGTCAGTCTCCCTGCATCGTATGCTGCTCCCTCTCGGCATCCTCAGTTCCTGGTTCTCCCCGCCAGCCGATCAGCAATATCATAGGGATTGAATACACATGCTTATCAGCTAAAGATACCAATGGATTAAAGGAATTCCCCATTCCGGAATTCTGCATATATACGAGAGGAATCTTTCCCGTACTCAGATAGTATCCTGCCGCTAACGCGACAGCGTTCCCCTCGTTTGCAGTAATCACATGATCCTGTACAGAATAATGTAACTTTAGATAATTACAGAACCCGTTCAGGTAAGAATCCGGAACGCCTGTAAAAAAGGAAACATTATTTCTTTTTAATGAATCAAAGAATTGTTCTATAACCATATCGAATCCTCTCTCAGCCTTGGTAGTATTTGAAATATTCAGGCGCATCGTGTTTGCAAAGTTTCCATGCTTCTGAGAATGCGGACAGAATACGTTCAGGAAGCGGTCCCTGCTGTAATGCCGCAAGATTCTGCTGAAGCTGGCTCATTCTGGAAAATCCCGCAATCAATCCGTCTCCCCGCTCCCCGCTTAACATGGAATGGTAAGCCATCCAGCGGTAAGCCGCGGCGGCAATATCAACGTCTTCTTTCCTACAGGCCTCTTTCACCAGACCGATGCCATCAAAATAAGACTGTTTCCAGTAACGGTTTTGATAATTTGGACGGTAAGTAAATCTGCCCTTTGTTGGACCGTCTGCAAAACTGCCGTATTTATTTGTAAGCATCCCACCCGCCAGAGGATTGTAAGCATGGAATCGAATGTGATAGGCATTTAACGCTTCGTTCAGCTCGTTCTCAGCTTTCCTGCTCAGGGGGTTGTAAAGGCCTTCATAAACCGTTGGCAGAACCCATTCACGTTCTTTACAAATGTGATACACATAAGATACCAGCCATGCCGGGAAATTACTGAGTCCCAGTTCTTTCAATTTCCCTTGTTTATGGAATTCGTCACAAGCTTCTAATGCGGATTCTATCGGCGTGTTCCGGTCAGGAAAATGCAGATACAGAATATCCACAGAATCAACGCCCATGCGTTCCAGGGATTTCATGAATTGTAAACGCACCGCATCGCCGTCCAGCCTTCCTGTAGCCCTCGGATTCGCCTTTGTAGCTATCTTTACTTTATCCGGACCCAGCTGCTTCAAGCACATACCGATTAATTCTTCGCTTCTGCCTTCGTTATAAACATAAGCCGTATCGATTTCACGGTAACCGGAATCCAGAAAATTTTTCACGATTTCGCTCACGTCATCTTCAAACAATTGCTCCCCGAACGTCATCGTTCCCAGTATCAGATTTATTTGTTTATTCAAAGTCACCCCTCCTTAAATAACATCGAAAAGTTCCATATATCTATGCTCAAAATCGGAACAGATATCAATGATCTGTTGGATTCGTTCCTCCGGCATACCGGCATACCGCGTCAGCATCCGGAATTTATCTTCTACTTCCTCTTCTGTTAAAGGATTTTCAGGTTCGCCCTTAGGAAAATCGACTTGTTTTGTATAGCAGTTTCCATTTTTCGTGTAAACTTCACAAAGAGCTGTCGTAACCTTTGGAAAAGCTGCCGTCATAGTCTCATCCTCATAGACCTCGACTTTCTTTGTCAGTTCCCTGACCTCTTGTGTTTGAATAATTTCGTTATCAAATTCCCTCATGCCGGCTTTTCCATAGATGAAAGCGACGGCGGCGCTGTATGGAATACTCATCTTTGCCGACGTAATCCCCATGATTTCCGTATGGTCATGTTTTTTGACCGCCCATTTATATGTACGTACGACAATTTTCTGAACATCCGCCGGAATCAGTTTATATTCATTCTTTATATCAATCATAGCGCCAATCGCAGGATGGCAGTATCTGCAGGCCGCAAATGGCTTAATGTAAGCCTTTTCCACGGCATATGTATCCAGATAAAGAGGCGCTTTTATTTCCACCTCATCCAAACCTGTCATCTGTTTTATAAATCCCTGGAATCCCTCCAATACATCATCCGGAGCACGATATCCGCTATAGCCCAGCAGAGAAGAGTAATATCCATTCAAAGCTGCTTTCGCCACATTATACGGCTTATAGTCCGATCCGTCCTCAAGCGCTTTCAGGCTGCCAGAAGCAGCCAGAGCAGCCGCCGAAAATCCGTCCTTTTTCTGTCTCTTATTAAATTTCAACAGATACGCAATTGCCATAGCAACTCCTATCGTTCCACACGTGCCGGTGGCATGATAACCGCGCTCTTTATGTTCCGGCTGTATCGTAATTGCCATGGTAAACGAAGTCTCATAGCCCATAACGACTGCTTTCAAAAACTCTGTCACCGGAATTTTCTTATGGCGTAATAATGGAAGCAGCGCTGTAAATATTGGGGAACCAAGGTGAATAATTCCCGTATTTGTTCCATCATCGAAGTCAAGGGCATGTGCGTTAAGGCCGTTAATCAATAATGCTTTTTCAATATTTACTGTTTTATTCAACCCAATCAGCGGGCTGACGCCTTCTATATCAATAGCTGCATTCAGTATTGCGCTCGTCTTATCTTTCGTGCTCGCAGCTCCAGCAATCGTAACTCCCAGATAATCGAGAATCAGCTGTCTGACCTTAACGGCAACATGTTCAGGTATCGTTTTCTCTGAAAATCTTTCCAGATTATCCAGAAAAGTATCCGTATAATTCATTTTACTGTCTTCCTTATTTATTATTTTCTTGCATAATGCGTTTCACTTCAAAATCAGGATATAACATATTTTTTCCGTCTGTATCAAAAACCTTCAAAGCGTCTTGTACAAACTTGATTGTGTCCGTCAATTCAGCCTCTGAATCGCACACACAGTAACAAATAAATTGCCTCTGTTGTAAAGTACCGTTTCTCGGTATCGTATCGCCGGCCTTGTGCCTGACATCGATATATACCACTCTCTCATCTGCAAGGACTCGATTTACACCTTCTATCCTTCCAATAGTTCCGCCTTTACTGAGTATAAATAAAATACATGCGCGCTTTCCCCTCAGGTTGGCATCAAGCATATCGAGACTATACAAATCCATCTTCCCGGTCAATGCATATTGTGTCATCAATTCCATATCGTTAAATTTATTGATTTTTGACACAAACCGGTATACCGCACCGCCTCCCAGCCTTAAACCACATTCAAAGAAATAAAATTTTCCATTTGCAAACATCCCCTGAAGAAAAAAGGCTCCATTACAATACCCAATAGAACGGAACATTGCGGATATCTTAGGCATTTCAGTATCAAGATATATTTTTGTTTCCTTTGCCGGGTAAATGGAGGCATCTGCAAGGGGCAATAAATCTTTTTGGGTTTTGTTCAATGACTTTGTACACAGTGCGCTGAATCCATACTCACCATCGATTGCAAACATCGTAGCTGAAAATTCTTTTCCAATGAGATATTCCTCAATAATCACCGAATCAGAGGGTGATTTCTCCATCGCATCCTTGTATCCGCTTTTTAATTCCCGGATGTCATTGCATATATGTACTCCAATACTTGCAGAACAATCTGACGGTTTTACGATCAAAGGATAGGAAATTCCGATCGATTTGTTTTGTTCCAGGCAATCGCTGTATGAATATTCCTTTGGCGTTAACAGGCCAAATCTGGTACAAAGTTTTTTAAATTCAGCTTTATTCTGGAATATCTCCCACTGCTCTTTCGTATGATAACATGGCAGCTTCAGACGCTCAGCGGCTTCCCGCACCGCCGCAAGATTAATTTCGCTCACTCCGCAAAAGATGCCATCTATCCCATTTTTTTCAGCATAACGGCACACTTCGTCAATATCGACGGTGCTTATCATCGCATGTTCATTTGCGACCTGTTTTGCCTCCGAACGCTCAGGAGGAATATAGTCTATTACATAGACATACGCTCCTTCCGATTGAGCATATTTTATAATATCTATGGAACTGATACTATTTCCTAAAATCAGTAATTTCTTTCCTTGATACCTACCCGGCATATTCCCATCTCCATAACAGAATTAATTGACCACAACTTTTACATGCTCATAAATATGATTCACAAGATCATTCATCTCATTTTTATCATCAAATCGCAAAACTAATGTCCCGATTGAGAAATTAGCCGCTGAAAATTTATGTACCTCATCCCCCGGTTCCACCCATAAATCTGTCTGGTAAAGATGATCCTTTACAGAATTGTCAGCAATCAGTTCTTTAAACACGCCGTCTTTTTCGCTGTGCAATATAATTTCCGCCCAGTATCCATCATAAACCGGATCGGTCATAGGTCCGACCGGATCACCGACAGCGGCCCGAACAGCGTTTTTAATCAATTCTGTCCCTGTGGCGAATTCCAAAACTTCTGCCAAACGGTTCCCTCCGCCTCTTGGCGTACATTCCATAATATAAGGCTTCCCATTCGTTCCCTCCCTGGTTTCTACATTATAAATGGAAGTATTTAATTTTAAGAGCCTCATCAACCTCTGCAGTTCTGACCGCAATAAATCCTGGCTATCCTGGCTCATTTCGCAAGGCCATGTAAACGCGCACGGCGCATAAGGGTTATCGGCATTTACATCAAATTTCTGATTGTTAAAGGAGGCAAATACCAACTCTCCATTTACACTAAAACATTCCGTATCAGAAGAATCCCCATTTTTTTCGATGAATTCCTCAATGATAAATTCTCCTGTAAAAGAATAGCTCAACGCATATTCGATACTTTCCTTCAGCTTCTTTGGGTCGTCGACTCTGGTGACCCCTTTGCTCCTGCCGAATCAGTAGGCTTAATAATGACCGGCCAGTCATACCAACCGGCATCTTTGAGAGCCTCATCGACGCATGTATATCCCTTAGCCTTTGGGACATGAAAGCCATGATCTGTTAAAAACTCCCGAAATAGCGCCTTATTCTGCATAATCCTAACTGACTCATAAGGATGGGTAGGCAATCCCAGATGTTCAGCCACATAAGCTGCAACTACAACTCCTGGATCGCAGGCAAATGACATAATGCCGTCTACCTTTAATTCAACTGCAAGATTTAAAACTGCTTCCTTGTCTATAATACTCACATTATGATATTCATCAGAAAATTTGTGCGCTACATTATCCGGCAGATAATCACAGGTGATCGCATAATAGCCAAGTTCATGTGCTGCCCTGATAACCGGCAGAAGGTATCGTGACCCGCCCAGCAAAAGAATCTTTTTCATCATTTATACCTTCTTTCATCTAAATATAAATGCCCTTCATTTTCATCCGACTTTTTTCTCCATTATAAATTCATGAAAAGCACGTTCAATGTACTCTTGTGGAACCTGCTCGTAATTAATTACAACTGCGTTTTCGTCATATCCCATAAAAGTTCCGCGCTTAGCGCCAGCTCTTGCAGCAGAGTTCTTTCTGTCAAACGCAAACCTCACTAAATTGATTGCTAATTTGCAATCAGTCAAAAAGCTTATATTCTCCACATACCATACATCGTTTTCAAATTGATCCTGCCAGGTGAGAACATGATCCAACCGGCCACGCGGCGGGCATTCCAAACCTGGTCTGACGGCAAGGCGCATTTTATGTCTATTACTATATCTTTCCAAATATTGCGGTACCAACGGTCTTGGACCTATCAGGCTCATGTCTCCTTTGAGTACAGACCAGAAATTTAATAATTCATCCAACGACGTTCTCCGGACAAATGTTCCCCATTTTGTGACTCTCTGACTGGCTGGCAATAATTCCCCGTTTTCATTCATTGTATTGCGCATATTTCTGAACTTCACGATCGTGAAGGGCCTGCCATCTTTTCCTATTCTCTCTTGTGAAAAGAAGATAGGCCTGCCCACATCAAAAAACGTAATGATGCCAATAACAAAATTGATCGGTAATGTAACAATTAATGCAGTCAAAGAAACCACTATATCAAGCAAACGCTTTATGTATTTCGAGTATAAATTTTGTCTTAAATATACTCCCTCCAATTTTGCATTAATTGCCGGTAATCGATCTTCTGCTAACCAATCGGCTATCTGCCAGCGCATGTATTTTGTTAATTGGGATCGGTCTGTCTCAGCCTTTTCTCTAGCTCCATCCTCTCATTCCTCCTAGCAGCTAAGACACTTCTTTGAAAACTTGTTCCGCATAATCACCCTGATACCAGCATTCACACACCATGCAAAAACAATACTCAACAGAAGTGTACTCAAAAATCTTGTACCTGTGTGATAAATAAGCCAGTTTTTCAGGCTCTTACTGACAATTCCGGCTATAACTGGCAATCCTTCGTACACAAAGGCATGCGTCATATATAATTCAAAGGAGATATCCCCCAGAAACTGCCATCCTCTGCCTTTCATACATTTGGAAATAATACCCATATCGCTGTTAAATGCAATCATTACTAATACAAATGGAATGGACCAGATCCATGCACTCCATACAGAACTGGAAATGAAGTAATTTATCGGGAACCACACGGTCAGCACTATGAAAGCAACCGTTTCAAGCACACTTTTATTCCATGTACTGATCCTTTTCTGTATTTCCGGCATGCTTTCGCAAAGCAGTACCCCAAGCATTCCCTCACCCAAAATGCGAAAATATGGATTTACATAGGTCAAATATAGTCTGTATTCTAAAATTCCTTTCACATCAACAATCATACAAATCGTCAGCTGTATCAGATAAATCAACAATATAGCCCTTCTAAGTCCCCGAAGAATATGGCGGTATTCACTGCTTCTCTTATTTGCGTATTTATCATTTAACTGGGCACGCTTTATCTTTCCTACAACAAAGTATCCGATCACATAGAACGCAAAGAGTACGGAAATGTACCAAGATGGACCATGGAAGGAATAAAACACCTCTTCAATCGGAACAAATGCCTTCAAAAGCAGCAGATTCAATATGATGCTTCCTAACCAAATCGGACTTCCTATTACCATACTTCCGTTTACTTCGTCATTTAAAATAAATGAACACCCTACCGCCAGGATAAACACAAATAAGGCCAGGGGATACAATCGTTTCAGTTTTCCTCTAATATAATCTTTAAAGGGCATATCCCTCCATGTGTAAGCCAGAAGGAAACCAGACATAATGAAGAAAAACGATGTACAGCGGGATCCATATTTCAAAAAACAGTTATAGAGCTGCTGCCAGAAAAGACTGCCTGCATCTGCCAGATATGAATTATGGTGGCAGAAAATTCCCAGTGCACATACGCCTCTAAGGGCGTTATACGAAATGATGGTTCTTCTCTTTCTATTCTCCATGCCTTTCTCCCCTGTAGTCTGTAATTTAAAACACAAACGTACTTTTGAGTCCAAGCCACTTCTGGTCTTTATCACTAAGAATAAGCTCCGTACCGTCTAAGCAATACCCCTTAGCAGAGGCCGTACCAGCATATTTTCCAGTGACATACGGCCACTCCACACCGATCTCCGGATCGTTCCAGGCCACGCCGCCTTCGTCTCCCGGATGGTAAAAGTCAGTACACTTGTAACAGAACACCGCTTCTTCTGTAAGTGTGAGCAAACCGTGAGCGAATCCCTCTGGAATATAGAACTGTTTTTTGTTCTCTGCTGAAAGCTCAACACCGTACCATTTTCCATAGGTCTTACTATTTCTTCTCAAATCCACTGCAACATCAAACACTGCACCTTCCAGCACTCTTGCCAGCTTACCCTGCGGATATTGCTTCTGAAAATGAAGCCCGCGCAGCACACCCTTTATAGACTTAGATGTATTTTCCTGGACAAATGTCATACCCAGTCCGGCTTCATGCATATCGTTTTGGTTATAAACCTCGAAGAAATATCCCCTCTTGTCTTCAAAAACAACAGGTTCAATCACATACAGCCCTTCGATCGTACATTTGGTCACTTTTATTTTTCCCATAATATTTCCTCATATCTTCTATGTAATCAGTTAAGAATTATGTCACAGATTCGATCTACGTCTTCAACGGTCAGGTCTGCATACATCGGAAGTGTCAGCACATGATCTGCAATATGGGCTGATACGGGCAGATCCACACTGCCATATGTATCGGCATAGCAGGCCGCCCTATTGACGATCGGATAGAAATACTTACGGGCATAGATATTATGCTGTTCCAGCTCCGCCTTAATCTGGTTACGGTTCTTAAAACCATCGAATACCACCGGAAAATAAGCATAGTTCCACTTCAGATCAGCAGGAATTCTGTTCAAAATAATCCCTTTTTTACCGGACAGTCTCTCATAATATCGATTAGCTGCTGTTTTACGCTTGGCAATCTCTTCTTCAATATATTTCAGATTACAGATACCGGCGACTGCTTCAAATTCATTCATTCTGGCATTTGTACCTATATAGTCAATATCTTCCTGGGAAGTGTATCCAAAGTTGACAATCTTCGACATAGCCTTGAACAGTTCCTTATCCTTATAGCTGATAATTCCCCCTTCTATGGTGTGGAATACCTTTGTTGCGTGAGTACTGAACATAGCGGCATCACCAAAATTGGCAGCACTGATTCCTCCCTTAGTAACGCCAAATGCATGAGCTGCATCATAGATCACGAATAAATTATGCTTTTTGGCGATTTTACTGAACGCCTCATCATCACACAGGAAACCATATACGTGGGTTGCAACAATAGCCACCGTATTTTCAGTGATTTTTTCTTCAATCAGGTCTGCATTCAGGGTATAGTCATCCTCTTTAATGTCGCAGAACACAGGGGTCAGCCCATTTCTGACGATGGCATGAATCGTGCTGCAATGTGTATACGCAGTCGTGATCACTTCACCTTTCAAATATAGAGCATTCAATGCGACTTCCAGGGCCACATGACCATTTGCAAAAAGGTACAGGTTCTCAGTATCCAGATAGGACTTCAGCATTTCCTCAAATTTGATCGATGCTGCGCCGCGGTTGGACAGCCATCTGCTGTCCCATACAGGTTTCAGCTCGGCCATATATTCCTCAAAAGGAGGCATAGATGACCTAGTCACATTAATTCTGTTCTCATTTGTACTCATAACTGTTCTCCCCATTATTTATTTGACTTACTCTGTTTCATAATTTATATATCTAAAAAGTTCAACTGCAGATATATACAGTTAGAATCTTAATCATTCTTATTCATGCGATCCCTGACAGAACTATCCTGTAAATTTTAGCCAGAGGTTCATCATCCATTCTTAAAAATTCAAGCTTAACATTAAGCAGTTATCTGAGAACGGCCTTGCGGCCGCCCTCAGTAAACCTTTGCCAACTGCACAAATTACTTCTTGTAAATTACCGTATAAGTACCGGAACCGCTGATATTTACTGTCAGCTGTTTCGTTGCGAAATCAACCTTTATCGGCTGAATCACTTTCCACTGTCCAGTTACATTATCGTAGAATAAAAGCTGAACATCATTCAGATTCTCTACGAGATTTGCAACATACAGTGTAACCTGTACTTCACCTGTTGCCACATTCTGTGTAGCAGCATCCTTAACAACTACTGCCTGTGTTTCCGTCAAAGCCGCATAGCCGCTCACGTCAACGCCGCTTACTGCTGAAGCCAGTTCCGTGCCTTTGTTAATGGCATTAATCGCTTCTACAGCTGCAGCCGGTAGTCCTGCTGTTGCAGCTTCTCCTGTTGCGAAACTGAGACTCTTATCGCCTACTGTTGCGCTGTTGGATGCATTACTGCCGCCCGTCACAAAGCCTGTAGGTCCCTGGCTTGCCGATGAATTGCTCGTAGAGCTTGTTGAACTGCTGGAGCTGGATGAGGAACTATTCGAAGCATGTCCGCCTGAACCTGATGATCCACCCTGGATACTCCCTGCTGCCAGTACGCAGAATGACTGTGAGGCCACAAGCGCCATTGCCAGCATAATCCCTGCACATCTCTTTTTCATGTTACTTCACCTTTCCTTTCCTTTTGGCTTTCCGCCTTTTATCAATAAACAGCATTTCTGCTGATTACTGTCATCTGATTTCCTTATAAAACAGGTCCAGAACAATCTGTTTTGAAGCTTCTATATCCGGATGGTATTCGTCAAATAATTCTGTTTCTACGCCCTCGCCCGGCAGCATGATGAAATCGCTGTTTCCCACACTCTGCCTGCTGTTTAATACGGCCAGTCCCATATCCATGTATTGGTCCTTTGCCATATTGGTAATCATATGATCCTGGATATCATTCATCATGCGTGTAATCAGATTTTGATCCCTGGCAGCAGTTTCTTTTGATTTACTTATAAATGCTTCTATATAGACCATCTGGCGGCTCATACGGCCAATTGCCGTCTGCGGTTGATTAATATCCCGGTACCGCACGAATAGTTCAGCCTGGCTTCCATTCAGCGTAATTGTTTTCCCTTTTGTCATTTCAGGGTCTCTCGCTTCCATGCCGCTTTCTTCGATCGTAACCTCCACTCCGCCAATTTCATCATTCAGTATGGGGATCATACTGGTATTCACGGCCATGTATCCGTCGATTTTCAGGCCTCCCAGCAGTTCGGATACTGCCTCCTTTACAAGCTCACAGCTCTTCTCCCGCCCATCACCATATGCAAATGCAAGAGTCAAATGCTGCTTATCTTTTCCCAGACTGTTTCCTGATAAATCATATAGGTTAATATCTGTCATCGTATCTCTCGGAATCATCAGTATTTTGACCGTATCCCTGGCCATGTCCTGTGCTACGAGGAAAATTCCGTCTGCCTGTCCAGCTGAGCCGATCACCTGGCTTTGTTCCATTTTTCCGGCTGTATCCACACCGATGCATAAGATCGCCCTCACAGCTGTATTTCGTCTGTATTTTTTTTCACCGTACTCAACCGTTCCGTCCTTCTTATTTTCTGCAAGCCACAGTTCTTCCGTTTCTCTCCTGGCCGACACAGCCCGTTCCGCTTCCTTTCTGGAACCGTAAAGGCTGACTGTCGTTCTGACAAACCAGACTGCAAGCACTGCCGTCAATATCATCCCAATGACGATTACTGCCCTTTTCTTCATCCTTGTCATTTTAATCTTCTTTTCCATAGGAGTAATACTCTCCATACTTGCCGTAGTAATGGTAATATCCGCTCTCATGGATATTCACCTTATTCAGCACTACACCGAGTATTCTACAGCCGCTCTTTGAAAGCTGCGTCTTTACCTTCTGCAGAATACGGTAGCTGATTGCCCCGCTCTCTATCACGATGACTGCTCCGTCACAATGCTGGGAAATTACCGCCCCGTCGATCAGATTGCTCATAGGAGGCGTATCGATAATCACATAATCGTAATATTCTCTTCCCCTGCTAATCAGGTTTCCCATGAGGTTTTCTTCCAGCAGTTCCGCCGGATTTGGGCAGAACGGACCTGCAAATATCATGCTCAGGTTCGGAATATTCGTCTGATACACCACTTCTTCCATCTTCTTCTGACCGCTCAGATACTGGGAGAGGCCGTCAACCGCTTTTCCCAAATGATACCTGGATGCAAGAACGGATTTACGGATGTCCGCATCGACCAAAAGCACCTTTTTGTCCAGCTGTGCAAGGGAGGATGCAAGGCTGAACGACGTTTCGCTTTTCCCCTCATTTGGAACAGAACTCGTCATCATAATCACCTTTAAATTTCTGCCAGAAAATTGTATGTTGGTACGGAGCGTCTTAATCGCTTCTTCATACTGGTAATCCTTTACCTCTAACCGGTTCAGACGTATTTCATTATTCATCGGTCTCTGTTCCTCCTGACTTCTTTCTGGATGTGCCTGCTTTATTTGTACTGCCTATTTTATCTGCATTGCCTGTTTTATTTCCGCTTCCTGTTTTGCTTATTGTTCTTCCGCCCGCTTTTACGTTCCCGCTCTTGCGCTTCTGTTTCGACCTTTTGTCCCGATCTGCAGTTCTCACGGGAACTACTGCAAGCACCGGCAGGTCGAGGTATTTCTGTACATCCTCTTCTGTCTTAACCGTATCATTTAAAACGACCCGCAACGTAATTGCACCGCAGACGAGAAACAGTCCGATCAGACCACCGATTGCCGCGTTTCTTCCATTTCTAGGACTCGTCTTTTCGGTCGCTACTTCTCCATCTTCAATGAGTTTTGGAGGAATCATTTCCATGATCTCTCCTATGTAATCAGAGGCAGTAGACGCTACGTCGTCGACAATTGCCTTCGCCATATATGGATCCGGGTCCTCAATCGACAGGGCCAGAATTCTGGTATTGTTTGGATTATCAATTTTCAGCTTTTTCTCCAGTTCCTTGTAGTCCATATCCAGTTCCAGATGAGCGATTACATCCTGAAGAACCGGCCGGCTTGTAATCATAACTTTATAGTCCTGCGTCAGCTGGCTGCCGATCTGAAGATCGGCCAGGGAAGCAAGTGTTGTCTCCTTCGAAAGTACATATAACTTGGCTTCGGACGTAAATTGAGGGGTCAGGATCAGCTTGCTGTAAGCACCTACGGAAACGGCGCCAATTAAAAATGCAGCAAAATGACCCACCACCGCTTTCTAAATTCAAAAAACAATTCTCCTAAGTCAATTTCAATCTCATCATTCTCTTCTTCATGTGGTCTTTTCATTTCAATTTATCCTTCTCTGTTTACCCTTTCCCTTTATTATGTATACTCGTCAGTTCAGAAACTTGTTTTCCAGCATGGAAACAGGATTTCCCCATACTAGTCTGTCGGCCTGTCCCTGATCTACTTTTCTGTAAAGCCAGCCAATACCCTCGGTTACCTTCGGAGGGCGGTAATCCATCCTGTGCATATCAGTTCCCAGGAAGTGAATTTGATCCTCTAAAATCATTTTTCTGCACCACCTTCTGTCTGCCAGATGACGGAATCCCATAAGGCTACCATAATTCATCTGCATACACGCACCGGCTTTTGTAAGTTCCTCGACAGCGCCCTCTGTCCTAAGGCTGCGGTAACGTTCAATATGAGCAAGAATCGGAATGTATCCGGCGCCTATAAGCTTTCTGACTGCCCTGTAAATTCGGTTATAAGAAGCGCTTAAAGAAAATTCCACCAATACATATCTGGTTCCTGCCATAGTCAGAATTTCCCCGTTTCCCAGCTGATCCACAGTACTTTCGGCATAAAAAATTTCCTGACCAGAATAAATCTTAAAGTCGTCGGCAATTTGCTCAGCGATTTTTTGAACCTCTTCTGTCAGGATTTTTATAGACTCTGGCTGTATTTGGTGATTCCTGTAATGATAGTGAGGCGTTGCAATTATGATTCTGATGCCTTGAGCATATGCCTTTAAGAGCATAGCCCTCGTTTCCTGCATGTCTCTGGCACCGTCATCAAGCCCAGGCAATATATGAGCATGAATGTCGATAATTTCAGCTGTTTCATTCAACGTCCGTTCTCCTTCGTTTTTTCCTGAAAAGAACAGCCCATGTTTCACTACAGAATGTTTATTATGTTGTTACATTTGTTGGAAATAATCAGTGACGCGAAAAAAGTACTTAATAAAATGCAATCTGAGATATGATTTTCGTTTGTTTAAACCTTGCAATATCCAATATTTGGTGTTATGATGTAGGAAATTGTAAAAATAAAGTCAATTCTAGAAATATCAGCCTATTTCATACAACATAATAAACATTATGTCGTAAAATATCAGTCTATTCTATACAACATAATAAACATTATGTTATTATGTCTATTTCACAAAACAAGCTTCATTTGTTCAATCTGTTTCTTATGTTCTTCCCCTGATGTCATAATATAAATTCTTGTCGTGTTTACATTGCTGTGTCCCAGAAGATCTGCAAGCTTTGCTATGTCTTTTTCCATTGTATAATAAGTTTTGGCAAATAAATGGCGCAGATTATGTGGAAACACTTTGCTTTCAGCTACCCCTGCTTCCCTGCAGAGCGATTTCATCTGCCGCCAGATATTGCTCCTGTCAAGACTCGCCCCTCCTTTTGTTACAAATACCTCTCCTTGAATAATACCCTGCTCTTTTATGTATAAAAACAGCTGATGGCGCAGCTTCTGCGGCAAAAAGACCTGACGGTATTTCCCTTTGCACTCAACGCGTATAATTCCTTTCTGTACGGCGTCTACTGTCACGTAAGACAGTTCGCTCACACGAATTCCAGTGCTGCAAATCGTCTGTATAACGAGCCCAAGACGATCTCTCTTCAGTTTTTTTGCCGTCCTGATCAGGCGGAAGTACTCCTCCTTTGTTAAGTCCTTCTCTTCCGGACAATAAACATTTCTCTGCTGTTTTAACTGTTTCACTCTGTATTGATGATATCCTGTAAAATCCAGGTAGCTGTTGATCGCCGACAGGATGGAATTTACGGTGCTTACAGAATAGCAGTCTGCCAGCCTTTCCTTATATTCGATCACAATCTCTTTTGTAACCTCTCTTCCATTCAGGAACCGATTAAACGTCCTTAAATCCCGTATATATTTCTCTATTGTCAGTTTTCTTTTCTCTTCTTCTACCAAATGATGCATGTAATCATTCAAAATCGTCTCCGTTATTATGCAGCTGTCCATGATGATATCCTCCCTTGTTTGAAAACCAATTTGAAAGTAACAATTTATTTTTCAGTATATCACAGATAAATAATTCAACAATTATCCATTATTTTCCAGTCACTACCTGATATATTTAAAATTGGCTCCTTTTTCTTATAATACTGAGAGGCTGAAAAACGATAATTATTCTTCTCTTAACAAACGGAGGAAATCCGTGCAAGCAAAAAAGCCCGTCCCCCGCCAAAGCGGGGAACGAGCCTTTTTTAAATCTACTGTATTGCGAAGATAGTAATTAGTCTTCAACTTTATACAGGTCTGCCAGTCTTGTCAGATGTCTGTATCTTTCCTTAGCATTCTGAGCTGCCTTCTCAAACAGTTCGTCTGCTCTTCCAGGATTCTTAAGAGCTAAGGATGTGTAACGAACTTCGCCCTTTAAGAAGTCTTTGTAATCGCCTGTTGGAGTCTTGCTGTCTAATGTATAAGGATTCTTACCCTGTTCTTTAAGAGCCGGGTTGAATCTGAACATATGCCAGTAGCCTGTCTCAACTGCCTTCTTCTCTTCATCCTGAGCCTTGCTCATACCAACCTTGATACCATGGTTGATACATGGAGCGTAAGCGATGATTAAGGATGGTCCCGGATAAGCCTCTGCCTCTGCAATTGCTTTTACGGTCTGGTTGTAATCAGCACCCATAGAGATCATAGCAACGTATACATAGCCATATGTCATAGCGATTCCAGCAAGGTCTTTCTTCTTGATATCTTTACCGCCAGCAGCAAACTGTGCAACTGCACCAGTCTGTGTAGCCTTGGAAGCCTGTCCACCTGTATTGGAGTAAACTTCTGTATCGAATACCATGATATTCAGATCCTGTCCGCTTGCCAGTACATGGTCAAGTCCGCCGAAACCGATATCGTAAGCCCATCCGTCACCACCGAAGATCCACTGAGATTTCTTAGCGAGGAAGTCTTTGTTATCAAGAATTTCCTTGCATGTCGGGCAGTCAATGCCTTCCAGAGCTGCAACTAACTTGTCTGTAGCTTCTCCGTTCAGAGAACCAACAGCGAATGTATCCAGCCAGCCCTTGCAAGCTTCTTTAACTTCTGCAGAAGACTTGTCAGACTCATAAACTGCTGTTACTTTATCTTTTAACCAGTCTCTTAAAGCGTTGTTTGCCAATACCATACCATAACCAAACTCTGCGTTATCCTCGAATAAGGAGTTATCCCATGCAGGACCCTGTCCTCTCTTGTTAACTGTGTATGGTGTGGATGGTGAAGAGTTGCCCCAGATTGAAGAACATCCAGTTGCGTTTGCAATGTACATTCTCTCACCGAATAACTGTGTAATCAGTTTTGCATATGGAGTCTCACCACAGCCTGCACAAGCGCCGGAGAACTCAAACAGAGGCTGTTTGAACTGGCTGCCTTTAACAGTTGTTGGTTTGAACTTAGCAAGAACTTCTGGCTTTTCAGCTACATTTAAACCAAATTCGAAGATTGGCTGCTCACCCATCTGGTTAGCGAGACGATCCATGGTAAGAGCCTTCTCACCCTTCTTGCCTGGGCAGACATTTGCACAAGAACCACAGCCTGTACAGTCAAGTGCGGATACTGTCATAGAGAAGTAGTATCCTGGCATACCTGTCATAGGAAGCTTCTTCATCTCAGCCGGAGCTGCTGCTGCTTCTTCTTCGTTCATAACTACAGGACGGATAACTGCGTGCGGACATACATATGCACAGAAGTTACACTGGATACAGTTATCAGAATTCCATACAGGAACATTAACTGCGATACCACGCTTCTCATATGCAGAAGATCCGGACGGTGTTGTACCATCTACGTAATCTTTAAATGCAGATACTGGTAAGGAGTAGCCCTCCTGAGCATTAACCTTAGCCTGAACATTGTTAACGAAGTCAACAACGTCTTTTCTGCCTTCTTCGATGTGAACCATGTCAAGACCCTCGTCTGGGCAGCTCTTCCATGATTCCGGAACCTGAACTTCAACAACCTGCTTAGCGCCGGCGTCGATAGCAGCCCAGTTCTTCTTAACAACGTCTTCACCCTTACGGCCGTATGTTGCCTGAGCAGCAGACTTCATTAAGTCAATTGCTTTCTCCTCCGGAATAATCTTAGCCAGCTTGAAGAATGCGGACTGAAGGATTGTGTTGATACGTGTCGGGCCCATGCCTGTTTCGATACCGATCTTAACACCGTCGATGGTGTAGAACTTGATGTTGTGATCTGCAATATATTTCTTCATCTGTCCTGGTAAGTGCTGATCAAGTTCTTCAGCGTTCCATGGGCAGTTCAGCAGGAATGTACCGCCGTCAACAAGTTCCTGAACCATGTTGTACTTACGTACATATGCAGGATTGTGGCATGCTACGAAGTTTGCCTGCTTGATTAAGTAAGTTGATTTGATCTTGGAATGACCAAAACGTAAGTGGGACATAGTAACGCCGCCGGACTTCTTGGAGTCATAGTCAAAATATGCCTGAGCATACATGTCTGTGTTGTCACCAATGATCTTGATGGAGTTCTTATTAGCGCCTACAGTACCGTCTGCACCAAGGCCCCAGACTTACAGTTAATCGTTCCCTCTGGTGTTGTAACAAGCGGAGCGCCTGCATCCAGAGACATGTTTGTAACGTCATCAATGATACCGATTGTAAATTTCTTCTTATCGCGGTTTTTGTAAACAGCTACGATCTGAGCCGGTGTCGTATCCTTAGAGCCTAAGCCGTAACGTCCTGAGAATACAGGAATTGTTTCGAACTTTGTTCCCTTGAATGCAGCGATTACATCCAGGTACAGAGGCTCGCCGATAGCGCTGGTTCTTTTGATCTGTCTAATACAGAAACGATCTTAGCAGTTTCAGGAATTGCTTCTACCAGCTTCTCTCCAACGAATGGTCTGAAAAGACGAACCTTAACGACGCCGACTTTCTCGCCCTTAGCCATTAAGTAATCGATTGTCTCTTCAATTGTATCGCATGCAGAACCCATAGCAACGATAACATGCTCTGCGTCTGGTGCTCCATAGTAGTTGAACAGCTTGTAGTTTGTTCCGATCTTCTCGTTAACTTTGTTCATGTAATCTTCAACGATTGCCGGAAGAGCATTGTAATATGGATTACAAGCTTCTCTTGCCTGCATGAAGATATCAGGGTTCTGTGCAGAACCTCTCTGAACCGGGTGATTTGGATTTAAAGCCTGCTTACGGAAAGCAGCAACTGCATCCCAGTCTACCATTTCCTTTAAATCATCATAATCCCAAGCTTCGATCTTCTGGATTTCGTGAGATGTACGGAAGCCGTCGAAGAAGCTGATGAAAGGAACTTTTCCCTTGATTGCTGAAAGATGTGCAACTGCAGTCAGGTCCATAACTTCCTGTACGTTGGATTCGCACAGCATAGCACAGCCTGTCTGACGGCATGCATAAACATCAGAGTGATCGCCGAAAATAGATAATGCATGGGTAGCCAGTCCACGTGCAGATACGTTGATAACGCCTGGTAACTGCTCACCAGCAATTTTGTAAAGGTTTGGAATCATCAGTAACAGACCCTGGGAAGCTGTATAAGTAGCGGTCAGTGCACCAGCAGCCAAAGATCCGTGTACAGCACCTGCAGCACCTGCTTCAGACTGTAATTCTGTGATTTGTACAGGACGTCCGAAAATATTAAGTCTTCCGTCTGTTGCCCATTCATCTACATGCTCAGGCATAACAGATGAAGGGGTGATTGGAAACATAGCCGCTACTTCGGTAAACGCATACGATGCATGAGCCGCAGCTTCGTTTCCATCCATGGTTTTCATTTTTCTTGCCATTGATTTATCCTCCTACAATGAAATATGAATATTGTATAGTTGTTCTCCTATTGGGAGACTGACCTGTATTATATTATAACAATAATTTGACAATTTGCAAAGACATAAAACAGCAAATTAACGTATTATTTTACGAACAATCAGAAAAGACTGCGCGAATATGCCGTCTCTCCCTGCAGCAGGCCGTAAAAGCGACACCATATTCATACGCCGCCGGCTCCTTTCGTACAAGTCATATCTGAACGAATCAGGTTCTGCGGCCGGACCGGAACACTTCTTTCGCCGCAACAGCACGTACCCGCGGCTGAATAGGATATAAAAAGAGCCTGCACTATGCCCTTTCGGACTGCCGTGCAGGCTCTTCTATACTTCTGTTATAGTCCCGGCCCCGCCGGAACTTCCTGTACTGCTTTACTCTCCGTGGACGGAGGAGCTACAGTAGCGCTTTGTGAACCGGATGTTTCCGCTTCCGGCCCATTCGGCACCTGCGGAGGCTCTGACTGGCCGTTTCCAGCAGGTCCGTCCGTCGGATGGCCTGGCCCTCCCGAACCGTCGTTCGTTCCGGTGTTAGGGGCATTGCCGTCTCCCGGTGTCCCCGTTCCATTCTCACCATTGTCGCCTGGCTGTGCCGCCGAACTCTCATCCGGATTCTCAACCGAGGAGGATTCCCCTTCTCCGGCAGTCGTGATCTGTACATCCGACGTATTTCTATGGATAAGTGCCTCATGCCCCTTATATGTGCTGCTGTGGAAGAACTCATCACTGATGACCTCTCCATTTTTCTTCTTTACAAGATTCGTCACCCAAACGCTTCCGTTGCTTCCCTGCTTAACGACCTTTTCCTCTCCCGGCGCAAGCGTCTGGTCTTCTTCATAGGTCGGTGCCGGAGGATCCAGCTCTTTCGTTTTTTTCGAATGCATGGAAACGGTTACACCTTCTTCCAGAATCGGAATTCCGACAATGGAAATCGTCAGCTTCATTTTTCCGCTAAGACTTCCCTCCAGTTTTGCACGAATAGCGATCGCCGTATTGGATGTATTAATAAATTTCATATCTGGTCCGCCGAAGCTTACTGTCGCATCTTCACCCGGCGTTACATAAGAAGGTTCAAAGCTGTGTGCATGGCGCTCCGTCGTATTCAGACCTGAAAAGATAACTGCATTATATAAGGTAGACGAAACCTGGCACACACCGCCGCCTGGTTCCTCAACCAACTTTCCTTCCACATAGGCTCCGGCGGGTCTGTATCCCTTATCCGTCGACCTTTTTCCAGTCGTATCGTTAAATGAGAATGTTCCGCCCGGCTGGATAATCTTGCCGTCCAGGCTCTCGGAAGCCAGCTTGATATTTGTATTTCTGTCTTTGTTCGCGGTCGTCGTCGTCGTATACTGCCCGATCACTTTATACATGGACTTGGCCTGTTCTTCCGAAATCTCCGGTGCCACATCCTTCCCCTGGGCTTCGATCTGAGCAATGAAGTTCTTAGCCTGAATCGCTTCGTTGATGTCGGATTTCAGTTTTTCCTGATCAATTATCACACCTGTTTCTTCACCGGAATATATGAACGTACCCTTTTCCTTGTCAAACCCGGAAATCTCTCCGTTCTTGGCAGGTTTGTCCCATTTTTCCGCCATATTTGCGACTTCTTTTTCTACATATGATTCCATGCCGGATGTATCCAGGCTGTAAGATTCCTTTGGTTCCCCTGTGAAAATTTCCTGAAGTAGACGGTCTACCTTATCTCCCATCAGATTTTCCACTTCGTATACATCATCCTTGTAAGTGACCTTCATAGACCACGTATAATTATGGAGAATTGCTTCCCGTGCCTGTTCTCTGGACATTCCAGTGATTGTTACGCCGTCTACTACGACCTCTCTCTGAAGCTCTGTCTCAGATTCCGTCGTAGGCTCATCGATCCGCTCTTTTCCAAATCCCTTCATCATCATTACAATTCCAAAGATAACCAGGATCAGTAAAACACCTCCTACGGCAATCATCTTGTAATTGTGCTGCGGTTTTCTGTTTCGAGTACCATTGCGCCTTGCCTGTCCAGCTGCATTCGCTCTGGCAGCCTGCCCGGTGCTTCTGGAAGAGCCGGTACTTTTGCCGGAGGAACTGCCGCTTTTGCTATAAGAAGAACCTGACCGCGAAGATGCGCTTCCCCTTGCCCTGCTGTTCCTTGGCCCTGAATAGCCATTGTTTGAGGCAGTGCTTTTCCTCGTTCCGCTGCCTCCTGCTCTGGAGGAGCCTTTCGTTCTGTTTCTTTCATCATTTTGATTCATACTGTCACCTATCTATACCCTATCTAGTTTACAACCTAGAGTATAACACAATTCCTAGAAAAAGAAATGACTATTTTCATGTTTTTTTCTGAATATTTTTTGACATTTTACTTATTCTTTTTCATGTGTTACTATTGTATTATCAAATTGTTACTAATGTGTTTCAACAGGAGGTTTTTATGAATTATGTAGATCTTCACGTCCACTCCAATGCGTCGGACGGCACCCTCTCCCCATCCGGTGTTGTCGCTCTGGCGGCCGAAAAAGGTCTGAAGTCAATTGCTTTAACTGATCATGACACCATAGATGGCATAGAGGAAGCTCTTTCAGCGTCATCTTCTCATCATATAGAAGTAATTCCAGGTGTAGAGCTGTCCGCCTTATACCATGAAAAAGAGATTCACATACTGGGACTTTTCGTGGATATCCATCATCCGGTCATTGAAAAAGCGCTTGGCCATATGCGTGAAATCCGGCACAGGCGAAATGAGGAGATTCTGCGCCGTTTTTCAGAAGCCGGAATGGAAATTACCATGGCAGAGCTCCAGAATGGCAATCCCGGTACGGTGATCACCAGAGCTCATTTCGCACGTGTGCTGTTCCAGAAAGGTTATGTCTCTTCCATGAATCAGGCTTTCAAGAAATATTTGAAGCCAGGCAGCAAATACTGCCCTGTAAAAGAACGGATTGCCCCGGAACTGGCAATGGAGCTTCTCACTGCCTGCCATGCAGTTCCTGCTCTTGCACATCCACTCCAATATAAGTTCGGAAATGACGAACTGGACGGTCTGATTGCTTACCTTACTGGACTCGGTATGCAGGCACTGGAAGTCTATCACTCTTCCAACAGTGCTTATGAGAGTATGCGTCTGAAGGAACTTGCTGTAAAATATGGCCTTCTTCCTACAGGCGGCTCTGATTTTCATGGAGCCAATAAACCGGATATCGATATTGGCTTTGGCCGCGGCGGGCTCCGGATATCCTCTCTTCTTCTGGAAGATATCCGTCAGCTTTATCAGTCAAATTCAGGCAGATAAAGCTTTAGCCTGCGGGGCGTTTCTTTTGTACTAAACTGCTCAAAGCATACGATTAATTTCAGTGAGCAGCCTCCTCCTCTTCAGAAGGACTGCTGATGAAACGCAGGGATAAGACGGTTCCATTTCAGCAAAAATCAATCACGAACTGTCAAAATATTCCATTTCGATTAATTCAAACGGTTATTTTTGGTAATATTACTGATTGTATTTTATTTAGCCCCCTGATATAATAAATTTGTTAAAAAGTTAACTCGTTTCGCATTCTGGAAAGGAGCGTATCTTATGAAAATTCAGAATATTACAGATGTAGATAAGTTTTTCAAGGTAATTGACCAGTGCTCAGGAAAGGTAGAACTTGTTTCTCCTGAAGGGGACAGAATCAACTTAAAATCCAAGTTGACACAGTACTTATCCATGGCAACTATTTTTTCAAACGGCTATATTGATGAGCTTGAACTGATTGCATACGATAAGGACGACATCGACCGTCTGATCTCTTTCATGTATCAGGGTCAGTAATCAGAATTATCAAGTTAATATCACAGAGGGTGCTGCAAAAGCAAGATCAGGCATGCCCCCGATACCAGATTCCGTTTCATGGCAGCAGCCATGTCACTTTTTCCGGTATCCAGGGGCAGCGCTTTTTCTCTTTTACGGCACCCTCTGTATTATTTTGTCCGTATTTAATCGGATGACGAATCTCCCCAGTCCAGCAGCACGTCAAAACACGCTTTCCCCTCTTCTATTATACTGCCCTTTCCCACAGCTGCGGCCGAACCGTTTCTGATCTGCTCTTCGATTGCCTGTGCCGCCTCATCCTGATCTTCCAGAGACGCTTCCTTTATCAGCCGTATTCTCTCCGCAACCGCATATTCATCGATTCCCTGAAGATATCTCTCAATTGATTGTTGTTTCTCATGGAAAATTCCTGATGGCCGTGTGGCCTCAGCATATGCGCTTAAAATATAGCCGTCGAAATCTTCCTGACTGATTTTTGCATGTCTTAAATAATCCCCAACACCGTCGAAAACCTCCAGCGACTCTTTCACATTGGGATCGTCGAGCCGGTAAAGGCAGAACTGCCCTGTTTCCGTAATCATATATAAGCCCGCACAATTCTGTCCCGCTTCCGCTTCCAATCCTGGAACGATATATCCTTCTTCTGCTGCTTTCAAAAAAGCGGCATACCTCCCGTCACTGCCGTCTTCTTTTCCATAGGAGGAAACAAGGGCCGTACACGCTTCAGAAGCCGCTGTGCAGATACCAGTTCTCTTCGGCCAGCCTGACAGTGACAGTCCCTCCCACTTCTGAGACACTCTCTCGTGAGACATAAGCGCTCCGAGCATTCTTCCCGCGGTCTGCTCCATTTCCTCCAATTCATTCTGATCTGCAATAATGACTGAAATAATATCCTTTTTATTTAACAGTATTCTGGATATTTCCTTCATCTTATCCGCAAATTCAACGCTGTATTCCGGTTCTTCCTGAAGGCGCCTTAATGTCGTTTTCATAAAATGGTAAGAATCCTGCCCGTGAAACAGCTGGTCAAGGGTTCTGTTGTTTCCCATGTATGACTCTGCAAAAGAAACGGCTGTATCCATTAGCTTGGTCGGCTGGTCATACCCTTGCTGGTCAGTCCGGGAAAGATATTCCCGAAGGAGCTCCGTCGTCTTTTGGGGATCGTCAAACTTTGTCTGCATCATAAGTTCCATCAGCAGTTTCAGGCTTGTTTCATAGTCTTTTGTCATACAATACCAGTTTACTTCCATGACCGGTCTGTTACCCGATGATCCTTCTTCTATAAGCAGTTCACGAAAGCTCATTTGATACAGATACTGGTCGGAAAGTGCCCTCAGCTCCCCTGACTCCCTCAAATTTCCGTCCAGCCTGGATATCAGCAGCTGATATATGGGAAGATAGAAGATATCCTCCTCCGGTATTTCGCTCAGATCGAAATAAATACTGCAGGCGCCCACTTTCTCCATAGAGACAGCGGCCGTGCAACTGGTCAGTTCTCCGATTTTTTTCGTACTAAAATCAGCTGTTTCTGCCTTCGCCATAAGCCCTGACAGCGGAATCAGAAAGTCTGCGTTCACTCGTTCTTTTTCACTCCACTGCCGGAATTCTGCCGTATCTGATACCAGCTGTCTGATTTCTTTCCCTGTCATTTGAACCTTCCGCCCCGCCATGTCTTCTTCCAGTTCCCGTTTCTTCTTTTCAGCAAGTCCGGGAACAGGAACGTTTACAACGAGCGCGCTTCTGGACGGTGCTAAAGCCTGTTTTGCAAGTTCCTTAAAATACATCTGGGAACGGTTCGCCTTTATTTGGTTCATACATGATCTTTTAATGGAATAATAGTCGGTCCGTCCAGTATTCGACCAGTAAACGGAAAGTGTATTAAACAGTCCGGCGGCCGCAGACGGCGCGTTTCTGGCCAGATATGCTTCCATCTCAGATGATTTAAGCACCGACTGAAAAATCTCCTCATCAATTCCTCGCTCACTGACCTCTTCCATTGCCCCCAGAACCGTTGCTTTAAACGCATCTTTTTTATCCGGATCCGTATTGTTTAAATAAAAAGCAAGGTACGGTTTTGCTGTTTCCATAACCACTTTCAGCTCGATCCTGCCCGAAATGCCGTTTTCCTTTCCGCGGCGTTCCAACGGTGAGTTTTCGGAATTGAGCATTGCAGAAAACAGCTCCCATCTCATAATATCCTCCCAGGAACTTTTAGAAAGATCCATCGCATAACAGATCACAGAAGCCTGTTCTGCGCTGCTTTCTTCATAGGCAGGAATTTCCGCTGTCTGTTCTGTGTAACCTCCTGGCACCTCTTCATTCATCGCCCCGGAAAAATCTGTTCCGTTGTCTTCTTCTGCTGAAAGATATTCCTGATCCAAGAATCTCAGAAATCTCTGATAATCCAGATCCCCATAAAGAATGATCAGACTGTTGTCAAAATGGTACATCGATTCGTAAGCTTCTTTTACTTTATCGTAAGTAATTTCTTTATAGCTCTTATAGAGCATTCCCTCTGCGTTTTGGGCCGCCAATTCCGGATAGAGCGCTTTTCCTACATTTCCTCTGGCATTCGCTTCCATATCAGTAAGGTTTTCCATATCCTCATGAAATACGCCCCCCTCTGCTGTTATCTGTGCTTTTTCATTTTCCAGCTCGCAGCGGAATGCCTCTCTTTTATATATATTTTCATTTATAAGAAATTCCGGCGATGTCATACAACTCAGATAGACGTCTGCAGCCTTCATCAGCTGCTCTTCACTTTGGCTGCAAACAGGATAATAAGTTACAGCCGGGTGAGTTTCCGCATTCATATATGTAATGAATCCCCTATTTTTCATATCAGAATAGAGATTGGTGCTTGGATACTTTTCAGATGATGCAAGAACGACATGCTTCAGGATATGGTTCATATCTGTTTCATCCATACTGGGCGTGCGGTATGCAATAGAAAATCCCAGTTCTTTATCGTCATTTTTAATATACAGAAGCTCCGCTCCGCTTTGTTCATGATAAAAAAGGATTGTTTCCGCACCGACTTCTTCAATTTCTCCCAGTTCCATAACCTCAAAGCCTGCAATTACGTCATACTGACTCAGTTCTTCTTCCTCGAATGAATCCGTTTCAGCTTCCTCCAGTGCCATATTAGAAACCGAAGAATTCATCTGTGTTTCTTTCTGCTCTTCTGAGCAGCCCGCAACTGCCGTCAACAGCACGGCAGCCGTAAGAATCGCCTGCAACCTATCGTATTTTTTCATATGCTCCTCCCCAGGACCATCGAGAACTTATGCTGCAAAGCCTCCTTTTTTATTGTAACCATACAGACAGATCTCTGTCCGAACAGCTTATGCCTCTGCCTTTCCCTTAATCTCCAGCCTTTTGTTGACTGTTCTCTTTAGCAGGCTGTAGAGTACCGAGCAGATCGGTATGAACACCAGCATCCCCACGACTCCCATCAGACTGCCCCCAAGCGTGACAGCAACAAGCACCCAGATCGAAGGAAGACCAACCGAACCGCCTACAACATGAGGATATATAAAATTCCCCTCAATCTGCTGAATGACATTAAATAGAATTACAAACGCAAGCGCGTTCATCGGACTCACCATAAGCATGAGGAAAATTCCAATCGCACAGCCGATAAACGCTCCGAAAATCGGTATCAATGCAGTAAAGGCAATCAGTACGCCCATAAGAAGGGCATAAGGCATACGGAGCACGCTCATAGTGACAAAAAACATGCTTCCAAGAATCACAGCTTCCAGACACTGTCCTGTCAGGAAATTCGAAAATGTCCTCTCTGTAAGAGCTGCAACTTCCAGAAAACGCTCTGCGATCTGCTCTGGAAGAAATGCCATTATAAATTTCTTAAACTGCCTGGCCAGCACTTCCTTCTGAAGCAGAACATAAATGGAAAACACAAAACCGATGCCAAAGGTAGTTACGCCGCTGACAATGGACACGGCCGCTGCAAATGTCGTATTCAATACGGAACCGGCTCCATTTTTCAAAAATGCTACTACCTCATTAAATACGGCGTTCCAGTCAATGACCAGGCTGTTCAGATAAGATACCATGTCCGGATCCCTTGCAAACAGGTCCGTAAGCGTATCTATCATCTGTCTGCGAAGACGGGAACGCTCTTTTTCAGCCCGACCGCAGTATTTGCAAATTCCGGAGCCACTACAAAGATGACAACCGCCAGAATTCCAAGTACAAATATGAGTGTGATAAGCAGGCTGACCGGCCTGTGCCACCTCTTATTTGCTCCCTTTCCTGCGATCTGCGTTTCTATGCGTCTCATCGGCACATTTAAAATAAAGGCAATGGCGCATCCCACCAGAAAAGGAAGTATCATGTGTACTCCCCTTCCAAGGACGGCCAGTACCTCTTTGTAATGGACGCATCCGACTGCTACAACAACTGTATAAAGAATCAGTCCTCTGAGTTTCTTTAACTGTGTACTGTCAAGATTCATATAATTTGCTATGATTTCCTTTCTTTCACTCAAATATTTTCTTCAACTGCTTTTCTGATTTCCTCTTCAGACGCCTGAAAGGTTCCCTGTGCCATTTGGCTGCTTCCCCCGCCTCTGCCGTTTAGAAGCCCGTTCAGCGTCCTGCTGAAAGCTTTCATGTCTTCACAACTGCTTCCGGCCGCATACTGATAGATGTCGCCTTTCTTCGCACATACGACAACTGCATTTCCCTTTTTTTTCTCATATAAAAGGGTACAGAACTGGCGAATCTGGACGGGATTCAGCCCTTCTTCAAAAAGTAACAGCGGCCTGTCGCTGTCGGGATAGTTCTCTGCTTTAACTGCAAACATCTCCTGATAAGCCTTTGCCAGCTGGAACTCCTTATCTGTATTTTCCATTTTAAGCTTTTCCACTGCTTCTGCAACTTTTCCAATTTTTGAAGAGAGCAGAACAGACAGCCCGTTCATCTGTCTCTGGAGATTGTCCAGGTATTTGAGCGCCGGCCTTCCGCACAGCATGGAAATTCTGACGCCCCCCTTATAGTGTATCATTCCCAGGACTTTAATCAGGCCGATTTCACCCGATTTCTCCACATGGGTACCGCAGCACGCACATACATCTACATCCGGCACCGTTACGATTCGCACTTCCCCTGTCAGCTCCTTCTTACTCCTGTATTCCATCCGCTCCAGTTCTTCCGGTTCAGGGCATGTAATCATAAATGGAATATCGGCATATACCGCCTGATTTGCCTTCATCTCCAGCTCCTGAAGTTCATCCATTGTCATGGTTCCGTTAAAATCAATGGTAATTTCTTCACTTCCCATATGGAAGCCCACGTTATCAAATCCGATTTCTTATGTATCAGCCCTGTCAGGATATGTTCTCCGGAATGGCCTTGCATATTGTCAAATCTTTTCTCCCAGTCCAGTACGCCTTTTACCCTGCCGCCGACAGGAAGAGGCCGATCTGTCAAATGAAGAACTTCTCCGTTTTTTTCATGTGTATCCATTACCATAGCTTCGCCGAGGCAGCCGGTATCTCCTGGCTGTCCCCCGCCCTCCGGGAAAAAGGCAGTCCTGTCCAGAACAATCTCATACGTTCCTTTTTTTCCTTCTCTGCATTCTAAAACTGTACCCTCAAATTCCTTTACGTAAGGCAATGTATAATATAATCTTTCCATGATCAAAATCTCCTTCTTTTGTTACAGCTCTCCTCCGGCGGATTCCAGCGCCCGGATTTTGGCGGCACGCGCCAAAACCGGTATGCGCAGGTATAATAACCGCTCTGCGGATATTATACCACATTATGGATGAAAATAAACTTATATTTTTTTTAGAAATCGGGAAACAGTGGCAAGCCAGTCGACATATGATACATTGTAATCAAATTATTGGAGGAACTAACATGAGTGATTTAGCTGCAACAAACTGCGGATGCGGTTGTGGATGTGACGGTGGAGGAAACGGAGGATGCAATTTTATCTGGATCATTCTTCTCTTATGCTGCTGCGGCGGTAATGGCTTCGGATGCGGAAACAGCTGTGGCGGAAATAACAGCTGCGGCGGTGGCTGTGACTGGATCTGGATTATCATTCTTCTGTGCTGCTGCGGCGGTGGAAATAGCTTCTGCTGCTAAAATACTTACCAACTATCCGTAATATCTTCCTTTTTTTGATGGAGGGGGCAGTAATATCTGCCCCCCTCTTTCATTTATTTGTCAGATCCTTTTTCCGTTTCCTCCTGAATCCAGGTTCTTCTCCTGCCCTCTGCATTTCCTCTGGTTTCATGTTCTTTCTTCCTTTTCATGCAGTCCTCATCGATTTCGTAAACAGAATTTCCATCTATAATTAAACGGCTGTTCATCTCTGATTTCTCCTTATTTCAATTGTCATGTATTTAGAAGTACACGTTTTGAAAGCTTTGCCATGTACTTATATATTATACATATGCCGCATTTTTTTCCTTGTGAAAGCTGTCCATGCATGAAACGGAAAGCTGCCGCATATATTGTCACCAAAGAATTCTAAAGGACATATCAGTAATGGACGATTATAAAGATGACGCATTCAAACCAACGGAACTGGATTATAAGACCTGTGACTCCCATCTGCAGATGATGAAGGCTGCTCTCCCCTATCTCGGGCTGAGACAGCAGAGAATGATTTCCATGTATGTACGGGTTCAGGAAATGAACCGTACCATGCGAATGTTCAGCCAGGGAGAGATGACAGCTATGAGCGCCGGTTCCGAAGAGGAAGGAAAAAGGCCTTCCGTATCTGAAATGCTGGAAGCCATAAAACCTTATGGAAATACATATGAACAGGAAATCATTTCTCTCATCTCCAACATGACAAAAGGTGTTTCCGCCCCTATGGAGCAATTGAAAAATTTCCTGTCTCCGGAACAGCAGTCCAGAATCGATACAATACAGTTCATGATGCAGGCTATGCAGACAATGACTTAAAGGAGGTAACTGATCATTGAATAACTGGAAAGAGGATCCACGATTAAAAGGAATGGACAGCCAGAAGCTGGATATGTTGGATGAGTTTGCGGAACGGGTAAAACGTACTCCGAAGCACAATCTCATTTCGTCCCTTCTGTCCCTCAATATGGAAGCACAGGCAAAAGGTATTTCGTTCTCAGATTCCGAAACGGAAATCATCGTTTCCATCCTGGCCGCCGATATGCCGCCTCAGGAGCGCAAAAAGATTGACATGCTGAAAATGTTTTCAAAGCAGCTCACCGGACGTAAAAAAAACGTCTCCATAAACGCATTCTGCTTCCACTGATAATTTTTTCCAACAAAAATGGCAGCGATACCATACCCGGCAAAATGCCTCTGTCTTTCATATGGTATCGCTGCCAGTATTTAATTTCCAGCTTTCTACTGGTTTTTTAACGCTTCCTTATCAGGCACGATTACAATTTTCATCGTTTCATCCGCCTGTCTGATAACTGTTTTCATGTATTCTTCCTCAATACAGATACAGCCGCTGGAACCCGTATAGCCTTCTGCCGTACAGTGCAGAAAAATGGCCGATCCCTTTCCGGGAACTGCATCTTCGTTATAGTCGAGTGACAGCACATAGTTGTAATATGGCGCAACCTGTATCAGATGTTCTGCCGAATTCCAGTCTTTTTTCACTAAATCCGTATTCACCATCCTGTTATAATGGATGCTTGCAGAATCATCCACCCAGTAGTCATTATCCTCAGCTTCTCATAAGGCATGATACAGCCTGGATCCCCAAGGATTCCAAATGCCTTATTGATTCCAAATGTGCCGTAAGGCGTCTTTCCGTCCCCTTCTTTTTTCTCATATGTTCCGCCGTTCCTGCCGTATACGCCGCTCGTTTCGAAGATTTCATTCCACACGTCCTGACCATCCTTTTCATAATAAGAAACGTGTACGTTCGCCCCTCCCTGTCCTACAACGAGAACAAGTTTCGACGACGACTTTGCCGCTTCCATATCTTTTACAGAAAAAACGTCCCCGGAATTCTTATGTTCATTAATTTTCTTCTCAATCAGATCGGCTCCCGGACCGCCTTCCTCCGCCCCAGCTGCCATTGCCGTAGCGGCTGCTCCGCCGGTCATCAAAAGAACTGCGGCTGCAAGAAGCAGTAATTTTCTTTTTTTCCTCATAATCGATCCCTTTCTTTTTAACCGGTATGTCTTAAGGCATGTCGCAAAATTGAATCTCAAAATTAAATCTCTTAATGATCCGCCATGCTCCCCTATGCTGTCCCGCTCTATTTTATTCGCATATGTTCCCCTCGCTTCAAAGGCTTTTGGCGGTGAACGCCAAAACCGGTATGCGCAGGTATAATGCGCTCTGCGGTCATTATCACTCTTTTTCCTGATGGCGTAAATGGAGGATTTCTTACGATTTTC
>NZ_QSDR01000003.1 GCF_003464085.1 Clostridium sp. AM58-1XD | reverse complement strand
TCGCGCGTCTCAGGCTTTTTTTCCAGCACAAAAGGCACCGGAACAAGACGTCTCAGGCTTTTTTTCCAGCACAAAAGGCACCGGAACAAGACTCTCCTTCTTCTGTTTCCCCATTTTTTTCATTGTTGCGTAGATCGTAAATTGTTCTGCCATATTTTCCCTCCACAGGCTTTTGTGCTGCTTCTGCAGCGTATCCATTTTAATTCTGCTGCCGGCATATATAACTGATTGTAACCGTTCAGGACGGTACGAGCTTAACTATGCTTTATACACTCCTACTTTTTTCAGTACAGAACAGTTACGGTTTATTATCAGTATATCATGATTCAATTTCTTTGAAAATCCTGCTGTGTATTTATTGTGGAAAATTAAGGAAAACCGTATGTTTTTCCGCCTGTTTACTTCAATATGCATCTGTGATATGATTGCGTTATATAAAAGAGAGGTGGTATACTTTGAAGCTCTGCATTGCAGCGGCTGGAATAGTTCAAAAACTTTTTTAATAACAGGCCGCCGTCCCGAACGGCCGCCATATACAGGAGGCTTTCAAATGACTATTCCAGAGAAACAAATTTATCCCCGTACGGAGATCATCAGACCGTTTATTTAAAACATGTGATCACTAATCCGAATATTACTGTCGGCGACTATACGATGTACAATGATTTTGTCAATGATCCCTTATTCTTTGAGCAAAACAATGTATTATATCACTATCCGATTAACCATGACAGGCTTATAATCGGGAAATTCTGTTCCATCGCCTGCGGCGCGCGCTTTCTTTTCAACAGTGCGAATCACTCGATGGGATCTTTATCCACATATCCTTTTCCTCTGTCTTCGAAGAGTGGGGATCAGACCGGAAGGATGTCACCGATTCCTGGGACAACAAAGGCGATATTATCATCGGCAATGACGTCTGGATCGGCTACGAGGCAGTCATAATGGCAGGCGTTACCATCGGTGACGGAGCCATTATCGGGACACGTGCCGTCGTGACAAAAGATGTGGCGCCATATACGATTGTAGGCGGCTTACCTGCCAAGCCGATTAAAAAACGGTTTACAGAAGAGACGATTTCCGCCCTTCTTGAGATCAGGTGGTGGGACTGGCCAAAAGAGCGAATCGCACAGAATATCAGCGCAATCCAATCCGGCTGTATTAAACAGCTGAGATGATTTCCGATCTGCTGTCCTCCGCATCACATAAATAAGTGCCTTCGGCACATCAACTCCCCTGCCCCTCATTCATGAGGGGTTTGGGGTTTTCCTTTTTGCTACTTTATTGTAAAATTCATGTATGAATATTTTACAATCCATTTTTAATGACCACTATGAGTATATTTTATATGCCATGCATCCCAGGGACTCCGAAGTAGAAAACATTGATAAGATGTTGGCCTGCGGGGACCCTTCTTTTGGCGGCGCTATGTACGCCTGTTCTCATTGTGGTAATTTTAAATTTGTTCCCTTTCGCTGCCATAGCCGATTTTGCCCTTCCTGTGGTAACATATATTCCATTAAACGGGCTCTCTCTATGGCCTCCTCCCTGATTCACTGTACACATCGACACTGCGTTTTTACCATTCCGGAGCAACTTCGGGACTTCTTTCTTCACGACCGCTCCCTTTTAAACTGCCTCTTCTCCGCTGTACGCAGTGTGATTCTTCGTATGTTTCTTAAACTGAATCATTCCGAGGCTTTTACTCCTGGTTTTATTTGTGTTCTTCACACCTTTGGCCGCGATCTTAAGTGGAATCCTCATATTCATTGTCTCGTTTCCGAAGGCGGCGTTGGTAATTCTCTTTTTTGGCGAAAACTCTACCATTTTCCTTATCCTTTTCTTCGTCATGCCTTTTGCACGACTCTTCTTAATGAGATGCAGGACTGCCTCGGCTCTTCCTTCAAAAAGATGAAAGCATTTGTTTATAAACATTGTCAGGACGGCTTCTATGTTTATGCCAAGCCAAACCTCGCCGATCCCAATACCATTATTAAATATATCGGTCGCTATCTTGGAAGACCTCCCATTGCCATTTCACGCATTGACTCTTATGATGGAGAATCTGTTACGTTTCACTACAACCGGCATGAAGACGATGTCCTCGTTCATGAAACCATTCCTGCCATTGATTTTATCAAACGACTCATCCGACATATCCCGGAAAAACAGTTCAAAATGGTTCGCTATTATGGTATTTATGCCAGGCACCGGGACTCTGATAAAAAACTGTTCCGCTTTCTTTCGAAACAAAAACATAAATTTCTCTTGGATTATCACAAATGGCGTATTTCGATTCTTCTTTCTTTTGGTTATGATCCACTCAAATGTTCCATTTGTGGCAATACCATGGTTATCGTAGAGCTTTACTATCGCCATCAAAGGGTTTCTTTACAGGAATTATATCGAAAGGCGATGGAAAAACATCATTGCCGCAGTCCTGATTCCTCAGCTTTTACAAATCCTCCTCTTCATGATAAAATCCTAGTATCAGATCACTTAGGAGGTGGACATTATTTCTAATCACATTTCGAAAGAAGAACTTGTAAAGAAACTACGGAAGCATTACACAGATCATCCTCCAGAAGGCATGACTTCTGCTATCGTTGGGCGCATGAGTGATGAGGATCTTCTGGATATGGATTATTTTCTTCATGAAGATGTTTTTCCTGGCGATAATGGTGATGGCGGAGATTTCTTTTTCTAACCTTCATCCCATTGTCTGTTTTTCGTGCCCTGACTTCGTGGGGCACTCTTTTTTTCTGTGGGGAAGTTCGAAGAACTTTCCTAATACATAAGAAAGAATCCCGCGAGCGGGATTCTCCGCCTGCGGCGGGTCGCTTCAGCGGCATCATTCCTTACCGCCGCAGGGCGACCCTGCCCGGAGGGCTTTTTTGTTGCATAGGATAGTTCAGAGAACTTTTCTATGTAACAAGAAAAAAGAGTCTGGCTCGCCGGACTCTTTTCATATTTTTTAACCATTTTTTATTGCGCTCGGCCCTCGCTCCATAAAAACACGCGGGAACCGCCTTGACCTTATGGTCAAGCCGTAGCAAATAGTTCCGCGCTTTCACGGCGCGTCACTATTTTTTATATTGAATCACAAAATATCCGTATTATCGCAGATGCTGCTCCACTGGCAGTCTCCGCAAATCTCTCTGCGCCTTCCCGCAAGGATAATCTTCTCCATCACTTTCTTCTGAAAATCCAGCCATTTAACCGGCTCTTCCCCGCTCATTCCGCACATTTTCAAAACTTCTTTATCATAAAGTCCCACTTTCTCTGCCGAAATACACACCCCATTCTCCAGATTAGGACAGCAGCGGCAGATTTCATCTGCTTTTTCCACAGGAAGGATGACAGGATTCGCATTCAGTTTTTCAATAACCGCAGCCATGTGATCTGTAAATTCATCACTGTATCCCTTTCCTTTAAAAAAAGCGGTGCACAGCCCATGGTGCGCCCGTATTCTGTACATTTCCATCCTCACTGCCTCCCCAAATAAAAGGATACACGTTTGCTCACAATCATCGCCAGGCCGATTTTCAGCAGGTCAGGAATGATAAACGGTATGACACACCAGCCAAGAACTGCCCCTATGCCAACAGCGCCGCTCGTCTTCATATAGACACCCATAAACCAAAGCGTACCAAATAAATAGCATATGCACAGACCCACAATCATGGAAAGCAGCAGCACTATCTGGCGCTTTCCGAAGATTCGTTCCATCCCCCACATAAACAGAGCGGAAAATACAAATCCCATAAAATACCCTCCGGTTGTGCCCAGGAGGATTCCTGCTCCGCCTGTAAATCCTGCAAATACGGGAAGGCCTACCGCCCCCATCAGAATATATACCAGCACTGCTGCCGTCCCTCTTTTACCACCCAGAATTCCAACCGCAGCAAATACGGCGAAGGTCTGCATGGTAAATGGAATCGCTGTTGGAATGGATATCCAGGAACAGACTGCAATCATGACAGCTCCTAATGCGATATACACTAAATCATACGTTTTTCCTGTCTTATTCATCTTTATGCCTCCTGCTTTAATTGAAAAAAATATATCACAGGCAGGACATATTGTCAACCATTTTTAAAAATATGGTTACATTTAATATCGACTATAATAACAAAATTTTATTGCCGCATAAATATTAATGATTTTATTTTATATCCAAATAGTGGTAACGTATTAATAGCAATCAATTGAAAGAAAGAGGTTATTTACTATGCATTCATTAAAAAATAATTTTAAAGGAATTCTGTTCTGCCTTGCAATTGCCGTTCCTTCCTGGATCATCGGCGAACATTTCCCTGTAATCGGCGGTCCTGTGATCGCCATTCTACTCGGTATGGTCATTACTCTTTGCCTTCACGACAAAACGGCTCTCATGCCGGGTATTACATACACTTCGAAAAAGGTTCTTCAATATGCCGTTATCCTGCTTGGCTTCGGACTAAATCTGTCCGTCATTTTAAAAACAGGAAAACAGTCTCTCCCGATTATCGCTGCAACCATATCCACTTCTTTGGTGATTTCGTTTCTGCTTCATAAAATCATGCACATTCCGTCGAATATTTCGACCCTTGTAGGCGTCGGTTCCTCTATCTGCGGCGGATCCGCGATTGCAGCGACCGCCCCTGTAATCGACGCCAGCGACGAAGAGGTCGCACAGGCAATATCCGTCATCTTTTTCTTTAATATTCTGGCTGCCCTGCTCTTTCCGGCTTTCGGATCCGCGATTGGATTTGACACCTCTTCCGGTGAAGTCTTTGGAATTTTTGCAGGCACGGCTGTCAATGATACTTCTTCCGTAACCGCCACAGCTTCAACCTGGGATTCCATCTACAACCTCGGGCACGCAACTCTGGACAAAGCGGTAACCGTTAAGCTCACCCGTACCCTTGCCATCATACCAATCACCCTGGTGCTCGCATTTTTCCGCACAAAGAAAGAGGCCGGAAGCGGAAAGCAGGTCAATTTAAAACAGATTTTTCCGTTCTTCATCATCTACTTCGTTCTGGCCTCTGTGATTACGACGATCGCCCTGCAGGCAGGGATTCCGTCCACCTTCTTTATACCGTTTAAGACACTGAGCAAATTCTTTATCGTTATGGCGATGGCAGCCATCGGCCTGAATACCAACATCATCAAGCTCATAAGAACCGGCGGGAAGCCAATCTTTATGGGGCTCTGCTGCTGGGTAGGGATAACAGCCGTCAGCCTGTGTATGCAGTCTTTACTGGGACTCTGGTAGTTTCACCACCATCAGGACAGACGTCCTTTAAAATCTTCATAAGCAAAGCGGCGCACAATACGGCATTCTCCGTCTTTTCTCCGATACACAATCGAAGGCAGCGCCGTTCCGTTAAATGTGTTCGTTTTTACCATAGTATACAGGGCCATATCTTCAAAAACCACCTCACTGCCCTCGGTCAGAGGCTCATCAAACGAATAGTCACCGATGATATCTCCGGCCAGACAGGTAGGCCCTCCCAGCCTGTATGTATATGCCTTTTCCCCCGGCCGTCCGCTTCCTGTAACCGGCGGCCTGTAAGGCATTTCAAGCACATCCGGCATATGGCAGGCTGCAGACGTATCCAGTATTGCCGTACTTATCCCATTTTCTACGACTTCCAGTACTCCGGAAATGAGAAATCCCGCATTCAGAACAACCGCCTCTCCCGGCTCCAGATACACGTCTACATCATAGCGGCCCTTAAAGTGACAAATGATACGGATCAGGCGTTCCAGATCATATCCGTCCCTTGTAATATGATGACCGCCTCCAAAGTTCACCCATTTCATTCCCTTTAAGTATTTTCCGAATTTAATTTCGAATGCTTCTGCAGTGCGTTCCAGATCATCCGAATCCTGTTCACAAAGAGTATGGAAATGAAGGCCGTCCAAAAGAGGCAGCACCGACTCATCAAAGTTTGACACAGTCGTTCCCAGCCTCGAACCCGGAGCACATGGATCATAAATCCCATGTCCTTCCTGGGTAGAGCATTCCGGATTAACTCGTAAACCAACGGATTTTCCGGCCTCTTTTGCCCTCGCTCCGTATTTCCTCACCTGAGCCGGAGAATTAAACACAAAATCATCCGCATATTTCATGATTCTTCGAACTCATCTTCCCGGTAAGCAGGCGAAAACACATGGGTTTCTCCTCCGAATTCGTCATGGCCCAGCCTTGCTTCATAAAGGCCGCTGGCGGTTGTACCCGCCAGATATTTTCTCAAAATCGGATACACATAAAACATGGAAAATGCTTTCTGCGCCAGGAGAATTCTGCAGCCCGAATCCTCCTGGACCTTTTTCAGCAGTTCCAGGTTGTGCAGAAGCCTGCTCTCATCAATTAAAAAATACGGCGTTCTGATTTTCTGCCCTGCCCCCATCATCCGTCCACCAGTACCGGGTCATGGGATTCCTTCCATGGCAGCCCCCATTTATTAAGTGCATCCATAAAAGGATCAGGGTCGAACTCTTCGATATTATGTACACCAGGAGTATTCCACTTTCCTGTCATCACCATCATGGCCCCGATCATGGCCGGAACGCCAGTGGTATATGCCACTGCCTGTGACCCCACCTCTTTGTAGCATTCCTCATGATCACAGATATTGTACAGATAATATGTCTTTTCTTTTCCATCTTTCTTTCCCTGGAAAATACACCCGATATTCGTCTTACCCTTTGTACGTGGCCCCAAAGAGGCAGGATCAGGGAGAACTGCTTTCAGAAACTGGAGCGGGATGATCTCTTTCCCTTCATACATAATCGGCTCAATTGAAGTCATTCCCACATTTTCCAGACATTTTAAATGGGTCAGATAGCTCTGTCCGAATGTCATGAAGAAACGAATTCGCTTTATTCCCGGAATATTGAGGGCAAGGCTTTCTATCTCCTCATGGTGGAGAAGATACATATCTTTTTCTCCTACTTCTTCAAAATTATATACCCGTTTGATTTCCATCGGCTCTGTTTCAATCCAGTGGCCGTCTTCCCAGTAAGAGCCCTTTGCAGATACCTCACGGATATTGATTTCCGGATTGAAATTTGTAGCAAAAGGATAGCCGTGATCGCCTCCGTTGCAGTCCAGAATATCAATATAGTTGATTTCATCAAACTCATGCTTTAATGCGTATGCAGAAAACACGCCCGTTACTCCAGGGTCGAAACCGCTGCCCAGAAGGGCCGTTATTCCGGCATCCTCGAATTTCTTCCTGTATGCCCACTGCCACCCGTATTCAAATTTCGCCGTGTCCTCCGGTTCATAGTTGGCCGTATCCACGTAATTCGTCTTTGTTGCCAGGCACGCTTCCATAATGGTAAGATCCTGGTAAGGAAGGGCCAGATTCAGGACAACGTCCGGTTTTTCTCTTTCGATTAGAGCAGTCAGTTCATCCACATGGTTGGCATCCACTCTGGCCGTCGTAATTTTCGTCTTCGTCTTATGTTCCAGCTTTTCCTTCAGTGCATCACATTTTTCCTTCGTTCTGCTTGCAATGCATATTTCTTCAAAAACCTCACTGTTCTGACAGCATTTGTGAATTGCAACGGAAGCAACTCCGCCGCAGCCGATTATTAACGCCTTTCCCATCTTTTTTCCTCCTTATATTTATTTATCTTACACCTTTATCCAGCGCAAGCAGCATTTCTCTGATTACCTTGCATGCTGCCGCTGTAGAAATCCCGCTGATATCATAATGGGGGCTCAGTTCATTGACGTCGCAGCCTACAATGTCTGCACTTTTGCACACCATAGTCACCGCTTTTCTCAGTTCCTCGAAGCTGACTCCCCCCGGCTCTGGAGTGCCTGTTCCCGGAAATACAGATGGATCGAGTACATCCAGATCAACAGTAAAGTAGACCGGCCGGTCCTTGATCTCTTCCAACGTTTTCTCAAGCCCCTCGAAATCAAACCGCCTCGTTTTTACATGATGGGTGCCCCACTGAAATTCTTCCCTGTCACCGGAACGGATTCCGAACTGGTAGATTCGCCCGTCGCCGACGATTTCCCAGCAGCGGCGGATCACGCAGGCATGGGACAGGGTTACTCCCAGATAATCGTCCCTTAAATCCGAATGGGCATCGAAATGTATGATACAGATATCCGGATATCTTTCAGCCGCTGCCCGAAACGCGCCCAAGGTAACGAGGTGTTCTCCCCCTACCATAAAGGGAAGTTTCTCTTTTTCCAGAATACAGGCTGCAAATTCCTGTATCTGACTTAAGGCAAGGGATACATCGCCGATGCTCAGTTCCAGGTCACCGCAGTCTGCTGCCCAAACCTCTGACAAATCCTTATCCTGATATGGACTGTAACTTTCAATCCCATACGATTCCCTCCTGGCCGACGCCGGCCCGAACCTCGTTCCCGGCCGGTAAGAAGTCGTAGAATCAAACGGCGCACCAAACAGTATGATTTCCGCCTCCTGCGGCTCTTTGTCACATTCCATAAACGTTTCTGTGTTTCTGTTTAATTCCATATTCCATTTCTTATTTAACATCTCATTCAACATCCTTCAAAAGCTCCTCTACATAAGCCGGAAGATAAAAGGCTCCCTTGTGCAGTGTCGTCGTGTAATACCGGCATGACAGGCCTCTCATATTCCACTGCGTTTCTTTTAAATCCTTCAGCGGATGGTACTTTTTGGATGCAAATCCAAAAAGCCAGTGACCGGACGGGTATGTTGGAATATGTGCCTGATAAACGCGGCTGACAGGGAAAGATTCTACAATCAGCCTGTGCGCCCTCTGACACGCGATGGCATCCTCCTGGTAAAAGGGGCTTTCATGCTGGTTTACCATGATTCCGTCGTCCCTAAGCGCCTTATAACAGTTTCCGTAAAACTCTCTTGTAAAGAGACCTTCTCCCGGTCCGAACGGATCGGTAGAGTCTACGATAATCAAATCATACTCATTCTCACAGGAACGCACATATTTCAGACCGTCTTCATAGTGAATTGCAAGCCTCGGATCGTCCATCCTGCATGACGTCTGCGGCAGATATTTTCTGCACACCTCTACCACCAGAGGATCGATTTCCACCAGATCTATATGACGTATCTCCGGATAGCGGACAAGTTCGCGCACGACTCCGCCGTCTCCGGCTCCGATTACAAGCACATCCTTTACAGCCGGATGGACAGCCATCGGAACATGGGTAATCATTTCATGATAGATGAACTCATCCTTTTCTGTCAGCATCATGTATCCGTCCAGCGTCAGAAATTTCCCGAACTCCGGAGATTCAAACACATCAATCCGCTGAAATTCACTCTTTCCGCTGTACAACTGCTTATCGACTCTGATCGACAGTTTTACATTAGGCGTCTGTGCCTCTGAAAACCAGAATTCCATATCATTTTACCTCCTTTAGCACATTCAGCTGTTCAATTTCCGGGTCTTCCGGCCCCGTCATGGAACAGCCTTTTCCCTTCGCGTATCTAATATAGTTCAGGATAGATTCTGTAATCCGTTCTCCCGGCGCCAGGATGGGAATCCCAGGCGGATAGCACATAACAAATTCGCTGCATATTCTGCCGGCTGCCGCTCCGAGGGGAAGAGATACTTTTTCCGCATAGAAGGCTTCCTGGGGGGATACCGCCACCTGCGGTTCAATATACTCCTGGCTCATCAGTCGTACCCCGCTCTTTCCAAAGCGCCTCTTTATTTCGGAAAGAGCGCTTACCAGCCGTTCTATGTCTCTGGGCCTGTCGCCGATGGAAAGGTATGCAAGCATATTCCCAAGGTCTCCAAATTCAATCTGAATATCATACTCATCCCGCAGAAGATCATATACCTCAATGCCTGCAAGCCCAATAGTAAGCGTATGGACCGACAGCTTTGTCACGTCGAAATCATAGATGCTGTCCCCGTTGCAGAGTTCTCTGGAATATGCGTAATAACCGCCGATTTTATTAATTTCGTTCCTGGCATACTCCGCCATCTCCACCACCTGCGCAAATGCCTTTTTTCCTCTCAAAGCCAGATTCCTTCTGGAAATATCCAGGCTGGCCAGGAGAAGGTAGGACGCGCTTGTCGTCTGCGTGAGGTTGATAATCTGGCGTACATACCCTTCCGGAACATTCGGCCCGGTAAGAAGCAGGGAACTCTGAGTAAGGCTTCCTCCCGATTTGTGCATGGATACGGCAGCCATATCGGCTCCCGCTGCCATTGCTGGGACAGGCAGATCATCTCCGAAATAGAAATGTGTTCCATGGGCTTCATCTGCCAGACACATCATCCCCGCCTCATGGGCCATCCTTACGATCGTTCTCAGGTCAGAGCAGATTCCATAATAGGTAGGGTTATTTACAAATACGGCCTTTGCATCCGGATTCTCCTTTATCGCCTTTCTGACCGCTTCCGCCTGCATGCCCAACGGAATGCCCAGACGTTCGTCACATTCCGGATTGACATATACGGGGACGGCTCCGCACAGCACCATCGCGCACATAACGCTGCGGTGGACATTTCTCGGCAGAATAATCTTATCTCCCCGTTTGACGGCCGCAAGAACCATACTCTGTACGGCGGACGTCGTTCCTCCAACCATTAGAAACGCATGGGAGGCGCCGAATGCCTCAGCGGCCAGTTCTTCCGCTTCTCCGATTACGGAAACGGGATGGCACAGGTTGTCAAGAGGCTTCATGGAATTCACATCCATACTCACACATTTTTCTCCCAGCAGTTCTGCCAGTTCCGGGTTGCCGCGGCCCCGCTTGTGGCCGGGCACATCAAAGGGTACGACTCTCCTGTTCCGGAATCGTTCCAGCGCTTCATAAACAGGGGCATGTTCCTGTGTAATTCCCATCAGATCCCCTCCTTATAGTAAATATTTCTGCCGCTGAAAATCTCTATCATCTCGCGGCGCAGATTATTCATAATTTCCAGGCGGACCGTGGGTGGAAGTTCATACACATCGGTTTTAAACAGATAATTCTGCAGATCGATCTCCTTAACCATCATCTTTGTATGAAACAGATTCGCTTCATACACATTGATATCGACCGCGTCATATTTTCTGAGCCTCTGTGGATTGATATAATCCTGAATGGACGTAATCGTATGATCCAGGAAAAGCTTCTGCCCGTTTACACTGCGGGTAAATCCTCTTACACGGTAATCCATGGTGATGATATCGGAATCAAATGATCCGATCAGATAATCCAGCGTGGAAAGGGGCGTAATTTCCCCGCATGTAGCAACATCAATGTCTACCCGGAATGTAGCCAGGCAGGTTTCCGGATGGTACTCCGGATATGTATGGACCGTTACATGGCTTTTGTCCAGGTGTGCCAGCTGCGTTTCGCCCCTGGGAACCATAGAGCCTTCTGCGATTAATATGGTCACGGAAGCGCCCTGCGGATCATAATCCTGACGGGAGATATTTAAAACATTGGCGCCGATCATGTCCGTCAGATTCGTCAGAATATTTGTAAGCCTTTCCGAGTTGTACTGCTCATCGATATACGCGATGTAATCCCTCTGTTCACGCGGAGTCTTCGCATAGCACACATCATAAATGTTAAAACTAAGGGCTTTCGTCAGGTTATTAAATCCATATAACTTCAGCTTTTCTTCCATCCCGTTTCCTCCTGATAAAAATACTAAAAAGAACAAAGAGTTCCGCAAGCGGAACGTTTTTTGCTTTCTAGGAAATCATACGCTTTATCACTTTACAATAACAAGGTCTTTCCTAGAAAACAAAAAAGCAGGCAAAATGCGAATGCATTCTACCTGCTACCTATATCCATTCTATCCGGGATTACGTTAATATGATCCTGTCTGATGAGCCTCGACAGAATCCCCGTTTTAATTTAATATAATAAATACGAATGGAATTAAACAAATCAGAGTCTATATAGCAAATATCTCACTTTTACTACTCTTATTGACCGTTTCACAAGTTGATGTATGCATTGCGCATCGGTTATAAAGTAACCAACTTATAAAATTTGAGCTTTTAACTCAATCAATAAGGCAACGAAAGTTGCCGATCGGCAGTTGACCCGGCTGTCCGTATGGCCTTAATCCCTCCCAGGATGGTCAGAAAATATTTGCATGAAACTCTTTATCAAAATTCCATAGCGCTTTAATTATATAATATCAGGAAATATTGTCAATTACTTTCTGAAAATAAATCCGAAAAATTCTACCGGATTTTCAAAGCCCCTTCTTTCACCATATCAATAAAGATTCTCACCAGCACGGGATCAAACTGTCTTCCCGCCTCTTCCTCCATCAGGATAAGCGCTTTATTGACCTCCATCCTGGCCTTGTATGTTCGTTTCGATACCATTGCGTCAAAAGAATCCGCAATACAGAGAATTCTTGCTGCCAGCGGGATTTCATCCCCCTGAATATGACGCGGATATCCTTTTCCGTCATACCGTTCATGATGACCGATGACCGCCGGAATTACATAATCGAGTGATGGGAGATAACGGATAATCCCGATTGAAAGCGCGACATGGGTCTTTATCGTTTCATACTCCTCTTTTGTAAGCTTTCCAGGCTTATTCAGTATGCTCTCCTCTATCCCGATCTTCCCAATATCATGAAGCAGGCCCGCTTCATATACGATATTGATCCCCTCTTCATTCATTCCGTATCTGGCAGCCAGTTCCCTGGCATAATATGCCACATTCTCCGAGTGGCTGAACGTGTAATGATCTTTTGCATCGATCGCCGCAGTCAGGGCATACACCGTAGAAGCATAGTCTGAGTATACTCCCGGCCTGTAATTCAAAGCCGGCTGCTTCAATTCCTCTCCCGGCTGTGTCCCCTCCGTATACACCATAATCTGATTTTTTCCAGCACGTTTTGCGTAGTATACAGCTGTTTCCGCATGATTGACAAGCTCGTGAGCATCAGTGATCGGGCACTTTCCAATCGCAATCCCGCAGCTTACCGTGAGCGTCTTCAGCGCATATTCTCCAGAAGATTTATTCATCACCCTGACCCGGCCGGATATCCGTTCAGCCAGCTGTTTTGCCTCATCCGCCGTGTAATCCGGCAGGAGAAGTGCGAACTCTTTTCCGCTGTATCTGGAAGCCATACAGCCCTGTGTAACCTCTTCCGTCAGTATTTCCGCTATTTTTCTGAGTGCCTCATCACCGCTTTCCGCCCCGTAAAGCTGATTGTACAGCCGGAAATCATCAATGTCCACCATCATCAGGACCCCGCACTCATGCCGTCCTTCCTCGCAGCATTGCTGGAGCGCTTCATAAAAGAACTTTCTGTTTGCAATGCCTGTCAGATAGTCTTTTCTCGATTCCATATAAACGGATTCATACAATTTGGAATTTTTGATTGCTACCGATGCCACCGAAGTGATAGAAGCCAGAAAACCGGCGTCTTCCGGCGTATACCGTTCCCCGCGCTTCTTGGCCGTAAGCAGGATCAGCCCCAGATAATTCTCCTCATCCCTAACAGCCGCCATACATTCAATTCTGTTATTAGCCAGGAACCGGTGCACATCGTCGCTTAGATTTCTATACGCCTGGGTAATTTTGTAATCTCTGACAATCAGACAGCCCCCTGCCTCTCTTAAAAGCTGCAGCAGATCATCCTCAAAAACTGCTGCCTGTTCCTTCTTATCAGGATCACTGCTGATCTCCAGCTTGTATCCGCCCTTTTCGTCGCTGAGATAAATATCCGTTTTTTCTGCCGGTATAACTGCGGAAACTGCCTCCATAAGCTCTTTCATGATCTCGCGACGCGTCATCAGATGAGAGATTCGTTCACTGAATTTTCTTATATTTTTTGAATTCAGAGTCCCCACATTTTCAAATACTGCATTCATCAGCAGCGACAGGACAAAATAAATCAGAACCGTACCCATCATGACCGTAAATGCTACGGCCATCGTCAGAGCTGTTTCTCCCATGTGAAAATCTTCTCTCAAAAAGCGGTCATATCCAGGTATAAACCGATAGTAAATCAGCATGGTCAGCCCAAAAGCCATTATATAGCAGTTCCCTTTGGAGACGAGTAGATCCAGCTGGAACAGACGTTTTTTATAAAGTGCATAATAGATGCATACAGCCATCACGATTCCTGAACAGATATCGATCGGAAATCCACGGAATACGGGAAAGGCAATACATGCATTACAAATTACCATTGTACCAATGCCGATCCATATGGGCAAAAGCCGCCGGAAAGCCAGTGCATTCTTTTTCCGGTTATCATAAACCATACGTATGCTTTCCGCCAGCGCCCCTGCCTCAATTACAAAGAGAAACAGAACAAGCCACGACAGATCATATATGTATGCATTTCCCACCTCTGTTTTTACAACTGTGGGCGTCTGTATAAAAATCTCATACCGGCAGTTGACCGCTATGGTTAAACCAATCACTGCAGACCATGCTTTCATATGATACGTTTCCTTAACCTCCATGAACCGCCGCAAAAAGCGAAACAGTGAAATCGGCAGAAGCAGGATTCCCACTAAAGAAACGTGAAACCAGAATCTTATCGAAGGCCAGTATCCCAGACGCATAAACATGGCCCCGCCTGTCCATGCAAACAGCAGCAGCAAGAGCTCCATGAACGTGTCTATTGTTTTATTTTTCTTTGCCGCAAGAAAGGATATCAGCAGAAACATATAGCAGAACAAAGCGATCATTGGTACGATTGTATAACTATACATGTTAGCTGTTCATCACTTTCAGGCGGCCTATAACGCGTTCCATCGAAGGCATAGCCGGAATTGCACCGCTTCCCTCCACGCAGAGACTGGCTACGGCATTTCCGAATCTGACATGTTCAGCCGCTTCCTCCAGCGTAATTTCTTCCGGCCTGCGTCCGCACCTGCTGACCTGGTAGAGAAATCCTCCCCAGAACGAATCCCCTGCCCCGGTTGTATCGACTACCTTGCTGGCATATCCCGCTACTGTCCTGCCGCCTTCTCTGCTGCACACGTATGCCCCGTCCTTTCCGAGAGTCACGACAGCCAGGCTCACACCCTGACGGCACAGCGCCTCTGCCGCTGCCTCAGGATTTTTTTCATCTGTCAGGAGCTCTGTTTCTTCATCCGATATTTTCATAATATCTACGTAAGGAATCATGCTTCTCATTTCCCTTTTGGCTGTCTCTTCATCTTTCCACAGAGACGCGCGGTAGTTCGGATCGTAGGAAATAAAGCTTCCGTTTTCCTTTGCCGCCTTTACCATATGAAATGTAGTGCCTCTGCTTGGCTCGTCCGTTAAAGACAGCGAGCCGACATGGAATATACGGCAGTCTTTCAGAATCTTCATATCCGCCTCTTCTTTTTCCATCTGCGTATCGGCTCCTGGTTTTCTCGCAAAGGAAAAATTCCTTTCCCCATGTTCATTCAGTTCAACGAATGCCAGCGTAGTGAAATACTGTACGTCCAGAATAAAGCCTTCCGTGTTAATATTCTCCTGCTCTAAAACCTGTTTTAAAAATCTTCCGTGCATGTCTTCTCCTGCCTTGCCCAGAAATGCAGTGCAGGCCCCAAGCTTCTGTGCCGCAACCAGCACATTGGCCGGCGCTCCGCCAGGATTCTGGGCGAACAGCTTCTGCCCCTTATCATTCACTCCCTGATAAGTAAAATCAATCAGAATTTCTCCAAATGCCGCTATGTCATACGTCCTTGCCTCTTTCTCTGTTCCGTTCATAATACGCCTCCTGTTAATATCCCAGCCTCTTCGCTGTCAGTTTTAATGTCCCCTATTATACAGGATTTGGTAAAAAAATACTACTTGAAAGATGCACAGAATTTTTTACAGATCATGCAATGCAATTGCGAAGTTCAGATATCCGGCCAAGGTGAAGCAGGCGAGATAGGAAGCATATGAATAATATTTTTCATTATTCAAATAATAAAAATAAATGTAGCTGCTCCGGTCAATCTGTATTTCTGCCGTCCGAAACAGCTATAAACAAATTATTTATAGAAAGGAAATCATAATGGATAAACAGAAACGATACTGGGCCATAGGAATTGCAGTAGCTGTAATCGTAGTGCTGATTATTGTATTCAGCGCAATGTCGCGCAAAAATGCAAATACACCTGCAGATCCTCATGCCGGACACAGCCAGGAGGAAACATCTCAGGCCGGAAATACTTCATCCGCAGATTCCCAGGCTCAGGGATCAGAATCTGCCGATGAATCAGCAGGATCAGAAGAAGCTTTGAGTCAGTATCTTAGCGAACAGGATGCAATTATGGCTGAAATGATGGACGGAATGGCTGTAGAACCGACCGGGAATGCATCCCTGGACTACCTGAAAGGCATGATTCCCCATCATGAATCTGCTATCGATATGTCGGAAAGCTATCTCAAATACGGCGGCAGCGATCCGGAGTTAAAGCAGCTGGCTGAGGATATTATCGAGGCTCAGACAGATGAAATCGATCAGATGAACCGGTTGATTCAGGAAATTGAATCTTCCGGTAAAAAGGATGAAGAAAAAGAGAAGAAATATCTGGAAGCTTATAATAAGATGATGGCCGGCCATCAGCACATGGGACACGGAACTTCTTCCGCCCAGGATGTAGAGCAGGCATTTGCGGAAGGCATGATGATGCATCATCAGATGGCTGTAGATATGTCAAAGGCAATTCTGGAATATACAGATAATGACGAAGTGCTGCAGCTGGCGGAAGATATCATCGATGCTCAGGAAGACGAGATCCAGCTCATGCAGGAACATTTAAAATGAGCACATCATTTCCAGGAAAAATTGTTGAAATTCTCCCTGGTTTTCTTGCCGCAGTAATCATTGCTGCAGCGGCAAAAATGCTCGAAAACGCTCTGCCTGTCCATTTAGTAGGCGGTTCCGTAATTGCCCTGTTCATAGGTATGGCTGTCAATTATTTTTTTAAGGCGCCATCTTTTGTAAAGGCAGGTATCCGTTTCACCTCCAGAAAGATTTTGAAGTTTGCCATCATTTTACTTGGCGCCAGCCTGAATATTTCTACCGTTCTGGCTGTGGGCAGGCTATCGCTGACCGTAATGATATTTACTCTGTTCACCTGTTTTGGCATTGGATATTTTGTAGGACGGGGGCTGGGGCTAAATTGGAAGCTGTCCAATCTGATTTCAGCCGGAACAGGGATTTGCGGAGGATCTGCAATCGCCGCAATCGCCCCTGTAATTGACGCAAAAGATTCTGATATCGCTTATGCCATGTCTGCTACATTCCTGTTCGATATGGCTATGATTATACTTTTTCCGGTCATGGGGCGGTGGATGAATCTCTCCGATATGGCTTATGGTCTCTGGGCAGGCACTGCCGTCAATGATACCTCCAGCGTCGTAGCGGCAGGCTATGCTTACAGCGAAGCGGCAGGAGACTTCGCAACTATGGTAAAGCTGACCCGCTCCCTCTCCATTATCCCTACCGTCCTCATCTTTGCCCTGATCCATATCCGGCTGAAGCAACAGGAGGCCGCTGATAACGGAACGGAACGTATGAAAATTCAGTGGAAGTCCATCATCCCCTGGTTTATCCTTGGCTTTGCAGGACTTGCCGTAATCAACAGTTTCGGCTTAATTCCAATATCCACATCCGGTTTGCTGAAGGACCTCAGCAAGTTTCTTATGATTGCCGCTCTCGCCGCCATCGGGCTGAATACGAATTTCAAGGAGCTGAAAAGTTCAGGCCTTTTCCCCATGGTTCACGGTTTGATCATTTCCGTCCTTGTCGTCATTGCCGCAATCGCAGTTGAATATTTCATCGGCCTTATATAGACCTGTCCAAACGGCAGAGGCCTTAAACTTCTAATCAGATATACCCTCAATACCGGAATTTATTTCTAGGCGGCAGCCAGTCACCGCGTCTGGTATTGGGGGTATTGTTTTCCATATTTTAATTATTTTTCAAAAACCGCTTGACATTTTAAACTGTTACCAATATAATTACAGTAACATAACTGTTAATAAATCAGTAACAGATCGAAAATAAAAAAATATGGCGGAGGTATTCTCATGAAAAACATCAATTATAACGCAATCGTAATCGGTTTCGGAAAAGGCGGTAAGACTCTGGCCGGCAAGCTGGCAGCGGAGGGAAAGAGCGTTGCTCTGATTGAAAAAGATAAAAATATGTACGGCGGCACTTGCATCAATGTAGGCTGTATACCATCCAAATCTTTAATCCACAGCGCTGCCGCAGCTGATCCCCAGGCGGACAGCCGTACAAAATCTTTAACATATAAAGCTGCTGTTGAAGAAAAGAGACGCCTGACAGCGATGCTCCGTCAGAAGAATTACCATAAGCTGGCAGACTTAAAGCAGGTTACTGTATACGACGGTACTGCCCGTTTTACAGGGCCGCTTCAGGTTGAAGTCGCTTCAGAGAGCGATACTTTACTTCTCACTGCCGACCAGGTGTTCATCAACACCGGCTCCACCTCATTTCTTCCTCCGATTGAGGGGCTTAAAGAAACAAAAGGTGTTTACACAAGCACCGGACTGATGGATCTTGATAGTTTTCCGGAACGCCTCGTCATTATCGGAGGCGGTTATATTGGTCTGGAATTCGCATCCATGTACAGCGGTTTCGGCAGCAAGGTAAGCGTAATCCAGGACGGTGGGACCTTCCTTCCGAAAGAGGATGAAGATGTTGCTGCTCAGATTAAGGCGATTCTGGAAGCACGCGGCGTAGAATTTTATCTCGGCGCTTCAATTAAGAAAATTGAGGACGGTCCGGCTGTCTCATTCAGCTGGAAGAATGAGGAGCATCGTCTCGAAGCCGACGCGGTGCTGGTTGCGACAGGACGTATTCCGAATACAAAGGATCTGAACTGCGAAACTGCAGGTATCGAATTGACTCCTCGCGGCGCTGTAAAGGTCGACGAGCTGCTCCGTACAACTGCTCCGAACGTTTGGGCCATGGGTGACGTAGCAGGCGGGCTCCAGCATACGTATGTATCTCTCGATGATTCACGTATCGTATGGTCTCAGCTGTCGGGAGGGAATTCTTATACGACTTCAGACCGCAGAAATGTTCCTTACAGCGTGTTTCTCGCAACTCCATACTCACGTGTAGGCATGAATGAAAGGGAGGCTTCTGCTGCCGGATATAAGGTCAAAATTGCAAAAATGCCGGCTGCCGCCATTCCAAAGGCTCAGGTACTCAATGCTGCCGACGGACTGCTGAAAGCTGTCATTGATTCAGAAACAGGAAAAATTCTGGGTGCCATGCTGTTATGCGAAGAGTCCTACGAAATGATTAATCTCATTAAGCTGGCCATGGACCTGGGTGCTGATTACACCGTACTGCGCGATCGGATCTATACGCATCCGACTATGACAGAAGCGTTCAACGACTTGTTTGCTGTTTAATATAATATGAAAATTCAGGAGGTATTTTATGAAAAAACATATATTGTCCGGTCTTGTTCTAAGCTGCATTTTTCTGCTTTCCGCTTGCTCTGCTCCAGGTGGAAAATCGCCGGCTGATCAGAACGCTGCTCCCACATCCGCTTCGGCCGAAGCTGTGGAAAGCGCTTATCATAAGATAACGGCTGAAGAGGCCAAAGAAATGATTGATAAAGGAGACGTTACCATAGTGGACGTCCGTACAGCCGATGAATACAAGGATGCCCATATTCCCGGCGCGGTCCTTGTTCCAAACGAATCCATCGGCAGTGAACTTCCAGAAGCTCTTCCTGATACTGATGCCGTTCTTCTAGTGCACTGCAGGACCGGGATCCGAAGCAGGCAGGCTTCCGACAAGCTTGTTGAACTGGGGTACACACAGGTGTATGATTTCGGAGGTATTGTAGACTGGCCATATGAAACAGAAAGCGGTGAGGCAGAATGAACAGCGACTTTGCCGTAGCCGTACATGCAATGGTGTATCTCCACCATAAAGCCTGTACTCTTCGAAGTGAAGAACTGGCTGAAAATATCTGTACCAATCCAGGCCGTGTACGCCGGGTGATGTCCAGGCTGAAAAAAGCCGGTCTTGTCGAAACTCGGGAAGGACGCTTTTTGAGCGGTTACTCCTATGAAAAGACACGTACCGTAACTTTAGGTGAAATTAGCAGAGCTCTGGATACAAAATTTGCAGATTTGAGCTGGAAAAGCGGCAGCGAAGAGATGGACTGCAAGGTGGCCTCCGGAATGGCAGGTTATATGGACGGTCTGTATGATGAGCTGAACAGGAGATGCAGGGAATATCTGGATACCATTGCAGTTGCCGATGTAGAGCAAACACTTTTTAAAGAAGAAGATAAAAGAAAGGCACGGGTAAATTTATGAATACAAAAGAGCATGATAAAATGAAAATGAGGGGGAGCGCAGATGTGTCTTATCTTGGCCATACCGTCGATCAGATGATCTGGGACTTTATGGAAGAACAGCAGATTCCTGGGCTGACACTGGCGATCGTTCAGGCACCTTATATCCCTCGTGTAGTAGGTTACGGCCTATCCGATGCCGGTCAGAAACGCCTTGCTTCTGCCAACACCATGTGGCCCGCCGGACCGGTTTCCCAGGCCTTTACAGCGGTCGCTGTAATGCAGCTGTACGAAGACGGATCTCTGAACCTTTCTGACAGTCTTGACAAATTAATTCCGGAAGTTCCGGAAAACTGGAAAGAAATTACGGTCCTGCAGCTTCTGCGCCATGCTTCCGGGCTTCCCGATTACCGCAGAGCCGAAAGCTGGGATCCCTTTAAAACCTGGACATTTGCGGAACTTATCCGGCTTGTATCGGAGCAGTCCCTGCATTTTGCTCCTGGAACAGATGTCAGGCAGAGCGCCACTAATTTTCTGATTCTCACGGAAATTGTAGAACGGATCAGCGGCAAAACCTACCATGATTTTGTCACAGAACGTCAAATTCAATTCCTTGGCCTGAAGCACACCGGTTTTGCTGAAGACCTGGATCGATTCCACCATGAAGACGTGTCCTTAACCGAAAATGTCCATCAAATTTTTAAAAAGAACGGCTTATATATAGATCCGACAGAACCGGCTGCAAGCTACAGCAGCAGCGGTGAGCGAATTCAACGGACAGAATCTTCCGCATTAAAGGGATTTTCCGATATCTGGGCATCCGCACAGGACATTTCATTCTGGGATATCGGCCTTGCCGGAGGTGTACTGATTCACGAGGCTGAGCACCGATCCGTGATCTATGCTCCGTGGCAGCTGCCGGATGGACGCGAAGTCCCTGCTGCAGCGGGCTGGCAGTTCTACAAACATCGCGGCTTAATGGATATCAAAGGTTCTGTTCCCGGTTACTCCAGTTTTTTAAGCCGTTTTACACACCCGGAAGAGCTGGTATGCGTTACTCTTCTGGCCAACAAAGAAGGGGTAGACTTTACAAATCTCGGCCGTCGTATCGCTGGCGCGTTCGGTGATCTGCTGTCTACCAACTACGACGACAATAAACTTTACCTTTTAGAGGGGCAGTTCCCGGTGTCTGAAACCGTCAGCCGCCTGGAAAAGGAATTATCCGATCGGAATATTCCTCTGTTTGCCAAATTCGACCATGCTGAGAATGCAGAAAAAGCCGGACTGGAACTTCGTCCCACAACCGTACTCGTCTTCGGTTCTCCAAAAGTCGGCACAGGACTCATGCAGGCTGACCAGAGCATTTCTCTGGAACTTCCGCTGCGGATTTCCATCTGGGAAGATGAAAATGGAAGTACATGGCTGGCATTTCCAAGACTTCTTCCGATGACTGAGGACTATGGCCTCTCAGGCCACCCTGCCGTTTTAAAAATGCAGTCACTAATGGAGAATCTCGTCCGCAGTGCAGGAATATATATTAATCTGATCCAATACCACCTATTTGAATGCACCCTCCCTCACATAAATATATAAATAACAGGTTTTGCCGTGAAATATCCAGTTCTGAAAGCCGGATATTCCGCGGCAAAATCTGTTTTCAACACAACAAGTCAGGCCAATTGCCTCTGAAAATCTTCAGAGCTGATTCCCGTCTATTCTAATTTAGGGAGAATCTCCCTGAGGTATTCCACCGCCTGATTCAGCTTTTCCAGTTCCTCTTCACTCAGCTGTTTTTCTAAAGATTCAATAAACGCCGTATGTTTCCGGTAGTATTCATCCAGATACAATATGGCTTCCGGCGTCAGCCGAATCAGGACTGCACGCCTGTCATCTTCGTTGCACAAGCGCTCTACAAAGTGATGCTCGCTCAGTTTGTCAACCAGTTTCGTCACCTGCTGCTTCGGAACCTTCAGCTGTTGCGCCAGCCCGGTCATGGTAACAGTTCCGGAATTTTTCAAAGTCTGGAGGCAATAATACGTCTCCAGGCTCATTTCTCTGTTTAAATTATCCTTTAGTGGCCGTACCAGTTTGGAATGCCAGTTCGGCATTACCAAAAGCAGATTATGGACAAACTTTTCTGATATCGTTTCTGACTTCATGCTCATTTCTCCCCGTTGACAAAAAAATTTCCAGGTGTTATTCTATTTAATTAGTAAACAAAGTATGACTATCAACATTGTGCAATCATATGGTCTGATTCCATATTTTTGAATTGCTGTCTGTCCGCATAGCGGTCATCGAAAAGGAGATGCCGGAATTTATGAAGAGTGTAACCATAAAAAATGTGAAATGGAAACTTCCGAAAATAACGAAAGAACATTTTCGTACCAGCACATTGAACTTTCTTTTTATTCTTTTTTATATAAATCTATTTCAATCCCTTTTTGGCCCGGAAAATACAATTGTAGGCGTTATATTTACAATTATGATGTCTGCTTCTATGGTCCGGGACCTTACGGCCGAACCTTTAAAGCACCTGCTGATTCAGGCCCTCGTTCTGACGTGGATGGCCGCTGCTGCGTGTCTTGTCACAATTCTTCCTGCACCCGTTTCCTTTTTCATTAATTTTATCACAATATTTGTAATTTTGTATGCCTTTACATATGAATATTCCAGCCATTTATATTTTCCTTATATTTTATCTTATTTATTTCTCATATTTATCTCGCCCGCAGACACCCAGCAGCTCCCAAAACGAATAGTGGGCATGATGGCAGGCGCACTGTCAATTATACTGTATCAGTGGTTTATGGGAAGAAAGCGGGTATTGGAAACCGCAAGAGATGTACTGGGTGAAATGATCGATGAAGTCAGCCTCCATATTTCCTACCGGCTGAAAGAAACAGATAAAAAGCCGGATTTTTCCCAGATTCGCCAAAGCCTGCGCCGTTTGAGCCAGACCGTCTATGATAGAAGAAAGAAAGTTTTATGTGTGTCTGAAGCCAGTTTTTCCATGATTGACGCCGGACGCGGGCTGGAACACCTGCAGATTCTCATACATGAACTTCCAAACGAACTCACCATTCAGGAACGGGAATTTCTTTTAACAATTGCCGGTCAGTTAAAGGGATTCCGTGCTTTTCTCTATCAGGAAGTCCGCGATATTCCCCCTCTCGAGGTTCTTGAATCTCCCAATTGTGAAGAGCGTAAAACAGCGGAAGTATTCAATCATACCATGATCTATATACGAGACCGTATTCTTCATATGACTGACCCTCAGAACAGAACGCATTACAAGCGAACCGCCCTGTCGTTAAAAGTCCGGCTTCAAGCCGCTCTGGATCTTAGCCCTGTCCGGGCAATCTACGCGCTGCGGACTGCGCTTTTATTATCATGTGCCACCCTGCTGGTTCAGATTTTCTCCCTTCCACACGGAAGATGGTTTCTGTTTACTTTGGCCTCCGTTTCCCTCCCCTACGCGGATGACGTTCCTGTAAAAATAAAAAAGCGTGTGCTGGCTACAATGATCGGAGGTCTGGCATCCGTAATCATCTACTCTGCCATTCCGTCTCCTGCCGGCCGTACGGCTGCCATGATGCTGTCAGGCTATATTTCATTTTACTTCAGCGATTATCTCGGAACATTTGCCTGCTCTACCGTGGGTGCTTTAGGCGGAGCCGTATTTATGAATGCATTTGGAATTCATGCCGTAGGAAGCATTTTCATTATCAGAGCAGGCTATATCCTGGCCGGAGCCGCAGTCGCTTACATCGTCAACTGCCTGATCTGGCCTTACAGCAGGGCCAGGGCAACAAAACAGTTATGGGAAAAATACAAGGCCGTTACAGATCTGCTTTCCTATGTATGCCGTTCGGACCAGACTGACCCGCAGCTCTATTATAATCTCGTCATTCAGGCATATCTGCAGGAAGAAAAATTGATACAGAATGCAAATCTGGAAGAATGGAATGAGTTGCCTCTGCTCATGGTCAAATGTCAGCATCAGATTCATCAGGCTCACCGGACGCGTATTATTGAACGTGCAAATGCTCCTGTATTTAAGTCTGAACACCTTTCCTGATCTCCTTATCTCCTTATACGATTTTCATAACTCCCTCTTCCGTGTAATTCCGTCTAAAACGACGGGAGTGCAGGGCAGATAAAAACAGCAATGCCCCGATATCAGATTCTTACCAGGACAACAGCCTGGCCACTCTATCTGGTATCGGGATCATTGCTGTCCTTTTCCTTTTTCAGCGCGCCTTCGTTATAAGTGATCTGTTATTCAAACCATGTATGACCATACTCCTTTAAAAACACGTCTGCCTCCCCCGGTCCGCTGCTGCCGGGCTGATAAGCATATACAGGCAGTCCGGCTCTGCGGTACTGCTCGCGAACCTGATCCACATATCTCCAGCTTGTCTCAACCTGATCCCATTGGGAAAACCATGAGCGTTCTCCCCGCATACATGCTCCAAGCAGGCGCTCGTAGGCCTCCGGCGTATTCATGCGGTTAACAAAGGAACAGCTCTGGCAGAAGTCCATTTTTGCCTGAATGATCTCTTCTGTCTCTCCCGGATTCTTAATATTAAACTGAAGATATACGCCCTCGGTAGGCTGTATCTTAATAGTAAGAATATTCGGTTCCACCCCTTCGGCGGGGCTCTTAAACACAACGGCTACCTGCATTTCCCGCTTTCCCAGTTTTTTGCCGGTACGCACGTAGAAGGGCATCCCTCTCCACCGGTCATTCTCTGCGAAGAGGCGGAGCGCCGCATATGTTTCCGTGGTTGAATCCTTAGCTACGGAAGACTCCTCACGGTAGCCTGCATACTGGCCCAGCACCATATTCTCCTCAATATTTTCGGGTAAGCGCAGCGCTTTTAGCACCCGTATCTGTTCCCGATGCATGTCCTCTACCGCAAGGCTTTTCGGCCGCTCCATAGCTACAATGGAAAGAATCTGGAACAAATGATTCTGTACCATATCTTTTAGAGCGCCGCTGTGATCATAATAGCCCCCTCTTGACTCTACGCCCACTTCCTCCAATGCTGAAATCTGAATACATTCTATATGTTCCGCATCCCAGACATTGCTGAAGATAGGATTTGCAAAACGAATGATCTGAATGTTCCGCACCATTTCCTTTCCAAGATAATGGTCAATTCTGTAAATACGCTCCGGCGAAAAAAACGCCTCCATTGTCTCATTGAGTTCCGCTGCAGCCGTAAGGCTTTCTCCAAAGGGCTTTTCGATCACCACTTTCCCCTCTTCAGCGCCGTTTACCCTTTTAAGTCCGGTTACGATTGTACGGAAGAAGCGCGGCGCGACGGCAAAGTAAAAGATATGCCCTTCCGCCCCCATTTCTTTATAGAAACGGTCAAGCTCCTCATATGCATCTTCATCTGTAAAATCCATACGGTAATATACTATGCGTTCTGCAAGTTTTTGGTATATCTCTTCCTGAAAGTGAAGCCTTGCAAACTTCTCTACCCAATCTCTTGCCATGTTTCTGTATGTCTCACTCGTATAATCTCTTCTTCCGATAATTACGATGTCCGTACATAATTCCTTATCTTTTGAAGCCTCTATATTATAAAGAGCAGGCAAAAGCTTCCTGAACGTTAAGTCTCCGGTTCCGCCGAAGATTGTAAATATCTGTTTTTTATTCATGCTTAAACCCTCCATTCATGATGGAAAATCCCTTCTCTGTCAGTCCGTTCATACGTATGAGCCCCAAAGCAGTCCCTCTGCGCCTGGATCAGGTTTGCGCCTACGGCTGTTCCGCGGAACGCGTCAATATAGGCAGCTGCCTGGCTCATGGCCGGTACGGGAATACCATTCAGAATCCCCAGGCTCAGAATACTTCTCAGGCTCCCCTGACCTCGGTTGATTCCGTCCCTAAAAAACGCATCCGTCATCAGGTTGGACAGCCCTTTGTTATTTCCAAAGGCTTTTGTAATATCATCCAGAAATTCTGCCTGAATGATACAGCCTGCCCGGAAAATCGATGCGATTTTTCCATAGTCCAGATCCCACCCATATTCTGCCGATGCATGGGAGAGCAGGTCAAAGCCCTGTGCGTATGCTGCAATTTTGGCTGTATAAAGGCCTTCTCTCACCTGTGTCCGAAAGGCCGCCTGATCTGTCACCGGCCTTTGTTTTGGAGCTTCAAACAGTCCCTTCGCCTCGTTTCTCTCATTTATACGGTTAGACATAATTCTGGCATTGCAGGCAGCGGTGATCATGGACACATTGACTCCCTGTTTCAGGGACTCCAGGCTGGTCCATCTTCCTGTTCCCTTCTGGCCTGCGCTGTCCAGGATATAGTCTACCAGCTCTCCATCAGAGAAATCATCCTGTTCACGGAAAATGGCGGCTGTTATTTCAATCAGGTAACTTTTCAGTTCGCCCTCATTCCATTCCTCAAAAATATCTGCCAGCTCTTTATTTGTAAATCCCCCTGCATATTTAAGGAGCAGGTAGGCTTCTGCAATCAACTGCATATCCGCATATTCAATTCCGTTGTGAACCATCTTTACATAATGACCGGCTCCGTCCGGCCCCATATAGGCACAGCATGGCTCCCCCTGAGCCGTGGCAGCAATCGCCTCCAGAACAGGTGCGATGTGCTCATATGCCTTTGGATCCCCGCCCGGCATAATAGATGGGCCGAAACGCGCTCCTTTTTCCCCGCCTGATACACCGGTGCCGAAATAATAGATTCCCTTCTCTTTCAGGCTTTTCTCCCTTCTTCTTGTATCTTCAAAAAAGGAATTTCCTCCATCCAGTATCATATCGCCTTCATCAAGAAAAGGAAGGAGCTGGTCGATTACAAGGTCCACCGGTTTTCCCGCCTTGACCATAATCATAAGTTTACGCGGCCTTTCCTGGGATTCCACCAGTTCTTTTAAACTATAAAAAGGAATTAGGTTTTCATGTGGATGCTCGCTGATCAGAGTATCCGTTACCTCCCTGCTGCGGTTGTAGCCTCCCACTTTAAATCCATGATCTGCCATATTAAGGGCAAGACTTCTTCCCATAACTGCAAGTCCGATTATTCCAATATCCGTTTTTATCATAATGACGCCTCCTGTGTGCTATTAACAAGTAACAATGATACGGCTTCCGGCATATCGATCCGATGCCTGACGCTTTTCAGCAAGCCGCTTTTTCTATCCCGCTCGATACACGCAATCCCGCCTCCAAAACGATTTGCTGTCAATATAAAATCTTCATTTTCACTCAATATGAAGTCCCTCGGATGGGCTCCGCCGCAGGAAATATGCTGAATTGCAGCGGCTTTGTCTTCCCTGATCTCAAATACGGCCAGCAGATCGGCTCCTCTCACGGAAATGTATAAATATGCTTCATCTTTTGTCAGGCGTATTGCCGCCGACGCTGCATTTTCCCTGTTACTGCCCTCTCCGCCTTCTGGCAGTACAGAAATCGACTGTATCAGAACGAACTCCTTTCCATGTACCCGAAAAACAAACAGTTCGTTGCTCCATTCACTTACTACGTACAGTCTCGTATGATCCCTGTTAAAAATTCCGTGTCTTGGTCCGCTGCCTTCCGGAAACAGGATTTCTCCTGCCTGAATATAATGATCCGTCATATCAAACAGTCTGATTTTGTTCTGTTCGAGGCAGGGAACCATAAGGTACGTTTCATGAAGCATAATCTGATGGCAGCCTGCTCCCGCCCCATTTTCGATCCGTTTTACCACAAACGGGGTTCCATCATCTAAACGGTATACCATGACGGTTCCCTCGTGATAATTAGCCGTATAGACGAAGTCATTCTTTTGAAGTACATAACATGGCGTCTGTTTTTCTTCCAGTATTTCTTCTTTATGGCTGACCTCTCCATCTTTTAATTTCAGGAAGCAGGTGCCCGCACGGCCGTTTCTTTCTACAGGAAAGGCCATAGAACTGCCATTTAAGCTTACCCATTTTGCATTTGGGGCCTCGTAAAATAATTCCGGTTCTGTCATCCTGCCGCTGACAGGATCAAAAGAAAATTGATAAATCCCCTTACTCTTCTCAGAATAATACGTTCCGATATAGCCATTCAAAAGATTTTTTGCTTCTGCTTCTTTTTGCACGTCACCTGTCATTATTATTTCTTTCTCTGCCATTATCAATTCACTCTCCTTTTTTGCCCTCTATCTGTAATTATAATAATTACAGTTAAGAAAGTCAACTGTTTCTTTTATAAGTATTCCTCTTACAGACCCGGCTATGTAACTATTGTATATGATTTTCCTGTGACAAAAAAACAGAGGCTGCCATAACCAGCTGGAGTCAGCCGTTACAAGAGCCTCTTATATATTACGCACTTAATAAATTCTTCTATAATCCTGCAGCCGAAATACTTCTTGAATTCTGCGCAGTTCGTGTAAGAGCTTCATCTTCCACCATCAACTGCCCGATCCAGACGTATCGATTTAAAAGCTTCCGCTCATTCTCTCTCATTATAAACCATCAGACATTCCCGTTCCCCTGTTTCTTTTTCTGTCATTCTTTCCTGTACCTTAAATCCCTCTGCACGGTAAAAGGCCATGGCAGCCGTATTTTTTTCAAACACGTGCAGAGACAGCCTCTTTTTTCTTTTTACTGTTTCAATCAGCTGATGGCCGATTTTACGTCCCTTATGTTCTTCTGCTACAAAAATCCCGGCAATATATTCTGCGTCTATTCCTATAAATCCCAATACCTCTGTTCCCTCTTCGTACACATAAACCTCAGCATTAGGCAGCACCGACTTTACCGAATCAAAATTCTTTTTCCAATACTCTGCCGGAATGAAAGAATGAGCTTCCATATTTCCCCGAAGCCATATTTCCATAATCTTGTCCAAATCTCTGAATTCAAATAAACGAACCATCTTATCTCCTCCTCATTCTCTTTATTATATCGGGGGATCTTCTATTCTGCAAGTCTTTTTCAAGAACATTTGTTCGTTTTTGTAATCCATTTTCTTCCAATTTTCTGAAAGCATAAAAGGAATTATCTCTTCCAACTGCTCATTCAAATTACAACAAAATCCTGTCTTCTTTTTCTGTGTCTGCACCTTTCTTTAACCGGACTTCAGAATTTTATCGATCATCAATTCGATGCACTGTGGGTGATCCAGTGTATATACATTTCTCGCTTCCCGGTACGACCGGCCTGCCTCAATATCCGGTGTACTCCACCACTGCTTCAGCATAGCGGCCGGTGTGCCCGTCATAATAAATGAGTTCAGTACAATCCGCTTATCTTTCACAGTCGGAGCCAAACGCTCCTCCAGTTTCTTTATCGTTTTACAAAACATGATTTTCGGATCATCCGGCCTTATATGCATAAGTCCCTTGGGGTCGATAAATGTGATATACTGTGTATCTTCTGTATCAATCCAGAGAATAAAATCCGGATAGAAATTACCGGCTTCAAAAAAGCCCATTCCAACCTTGCTCTTATTTCTAAGCAGATAGACCGGCTTGTCCTTTAATTCGTCCTCATGATTTTTTGCATACTCCTCAAGTAGATCAATAAATCGTTTTTCACTTTCATTCAGGCTTACGGGTGCAACCTGGATTCTCAGGCTGCTTTTCGGCAGGGTAATAAGCGGCGCATACAGATGCAGAGGACAGTCATACACCAAGATCCTCTTGTTTAATACAGACTTTTCATAATCATCCAGTCTGCCGTCTTCATTCAGAACTGTATTTGTCTCTTTGATAAACCGTTCCAGTTCCTCTCCCGTCTTATCCTGTTCAAACGCCGGAGAATACGTAAAGCTGTATTCGTCCACAAAATTATTGTCAGACGGCGTAAGCTCCGCAAGTTCAAGCAGATGTTCCTCCCAGCGTTCTTTTTCATACCTGTAAAACTTATCCATGTAAGACTTGAGCGCCATGACTGCATAATCTGTAGCAGCCTCCAGCTTCTCGATCGTATCAACTTTCAGGTAGTGCCTTGGTATAATCAGGGAATACCAGCCATCAACACTTAATATGTCTCTCAGTTTTTCCCGGATAATAGAAATGTTATAATATTCTTTTTCGCTTTTGTAAATCTGCAGCTCATCAAATATGCGGTAATAATCCAGATGCGGCAGTACCTCTGTCGGAAGCGTATATCTCTCTTCCAACGACTCCATTTTCACCAGACCTGAAAATGTAGAATCAATTGTCTGAATCTTGCTGCGGCAATCGATTTTTGTAACACTTTGCAGTAAATAACGGTTGAATCCCTGATCTGGAACATCTAAAATCAGACGTTCCCCCTGTTTTTTAAAATTTGCTCCGTTTTTTACCCGGATTACTCTGAGTTTTTTATCTTTAACGGTATCATACCGGTTCACAACCGGCAGCTTAAGCCTCAGTATAACATCGTTGGCCGGCACATCTTCCAGTTCGAGATACCGTTTAAAGTCTTCCATATACTGCGCTTTAATACCGAAAATCGTCAGCGTCTCCAAAACCTCGATATACTTGGGCCGTTCCACACAGATATCGTCCAGACGGCTAGAACGCTTCAGGCAGCCGTTATAGCCTTTCAGCCGAATTCCACGGCCAAAGAGCTGAATTGCCTGTGCGCCTTCCCCCTTTGCAAAATTAATCAATCCCATCGTGGAAACGCGCCAGCTGTTCCAGCCTTCCGTAAATTTTCTGGATCCAATCAGCATTTTTATGGGGGAGTCTTTTTCGTTAATCTTTTGGAACAGAGACTCCGATATAAATTCGTCTGTTTGAGCTACAATTCCTTTTCGTTCACAATTTTTGATCAGTCCCGCCGTATCTCCAATGGAAATCACACCGAAAAAGTCACCGTATTCTCCGATCTTCATTCCAATTTCTCCAGTCACCTGGCGAATGTTCTCCAAATGAAGCCTTGGTTCATCCGCGCTGGTATTTGTATTGAACACAATGCGCATAATGTCTGCAAATACCAGTTCCGCGTCCGGCTGAGCGCCAAAATAATGATTCAAGGCGACAAAGTCCATGTAAAACAGGTCCCTGCCTCTGACATCGCTAAGGCCGGTATCATCCATCAGCACGGCTTTGATTCGTTCCACACTTTTACTGCGGTTACGCACAAATTTATCGATAAAATCCAGCACTTCTTCCACATCTGTCAGTTCATCCTTCCGCGTTACCGCCGTAACACGGTTTCCCACAAATACAAGCAGCGGCTTCTCAATATGGAACTTTTGCAGCTCGCCCCCCTTTTCTGTAAACAGCTTCATCTGCTGGTAAAAACACAACAGGCAGCCAGTCAGGTATAGAACTTTCTGTTCCTCATCCATGCTCTCCTGGAGATTGTAAATACGGTAGTCCTTTCCATAACCGTCTTCATAAAAGTATTTATAGGAATAATCCATAATAATGGATTTTCCGTATTCCTCCATCAGGTCTTTTTCTTCTTTTTTCTTGGAATCGGCATTTAATGCCTGTTTGAAGGTAGCTGAATATTCGAAAGCAAATCCTTCTGCCGAAAGTCTTGTCCTATAGTCATACCAGATATTACCGGAAAGGCCTCTGTGACCTTCATCAACCAGTACGAGGTTGTTTTGTTCAAAGCTGTCAACTGCAACCGTCTTAACTCTGCCTTCTTCTTTAAGCTTATTCATGTCAATGACAATGACATCCTCTCTTTGTTTGAGAACGCCATATTCCTTCTGAAATAATCCGGCTGAAATAGACGACAGTTTTAGCTCTTCCAGATGCTGTAAGCTCATCACTTCATTGGGGGCCAATACGATAATCTTGTTAATGGATAAATGGCTGTTTAAGCGCTGCGCCCTGCGGAAATAGTGGAGATACTGCAGGATATTGACATGCATGATCAGCGTTTTTCCACTTCCCGTTGCACACATAAATGCCAGTTTATTCATCTTTTCCGGTTCATAAGGATCAAAAGAAAGCCGATTAAGGGATTTTGCCGTCATTTCACCCAAAAATTCATTCAGATCTGCACAGAAAGCCTCCCTGTCTGTAAAATAGCGGTCTAAATACATTTCCGTAAAAAGCAAAGAGATGTACTGATAATACTTCCAGTACATCGTTCCCCGCCTCTGACTCAGCTGTCTTGTATGACGGCAGATATTTTCATCATAAATCCGCAGCTTATCCAGATTCACACGTTTTCCCCTGAGCTGGCATATATGAGAAATATATTCGTAAAACTGTGTATTTCCACTCTCAGTCATCCCCTCATATTCCGTGGTGTTAAGCTGTCTTCCCAGGGCTGAAAGTGTTTCAATACCTAATTCCTTCAGGAAATACTGAGACAGAATCAATTGTTCGTCGAAAGTAAGCTTCTGTTCACTTTTATCTTTTCCCATGCTTAAACCTCCTCGAACATAAATCGTTTGAATTCAGACTCCGTCAATCGTACGTTCCAGCTGTCCCGGTCTGTACGTAAATTTTCCAAATTGTTGTCACAATTCACATAAATAACATCATACTCCCCATGGGATGGGCCTGCGCAGTATTTCAGGTAAAAGGCATCCAACGCTGCATTAGAAGCAAGCAGATCATTCGTCACTGTGCGCCAGATAATAAGAACACGGCGGTGATCGGGAAGAATCCCTTCGATCTGTTTAAATGCATATTGTCCGTCGATATCCTCTATCAAGTCCACAGCCCCCTCGTAAGACGGCGTATCTGCCTTCACACTGCGGTAATAGGTAACTGCGCTCTGACGGACAACCAGAAGGCCGATCAGATAATTAAACGTCTCACAAAGGTCGATACGGCGCAGCCTGCACTCATTCTTTTCCGTAATCATCAGCTTGTAATCAAAAGGCGCCTGGAAGGAATCGATGTCCATCAAACTTCCCCGCTTACCCAAATCCAGCATATAATGTACAAGATACTGCTCGCCCAGAAGCGCATGCAGGCCCGCGTCTTCATTCGCCATCTGAATATTTGACAACGCGTCCTCGTATGACTCCAGACGCATATATTTAATGATCTGAGAGACTCCCGTATTTCTGTTTACAGGAACTCCATTTTTCCACTCTGCGCAGTAAGCGGCCTTTTCGATCCTGGTCTTTGTTACCGTTTCAAAATACTCACCCATATCTACGAGCACATATTTTCTTTTTGCTCCTTTTACGGTTCTGTTCAGTTCGATAACCGCATGTCCCGTTGTTCCTGAACCGGCAAAATAATCCAGCACAGTATCGCCGGAATCCGATCCGATTATGATATTATCCATAACCGTGTAAAGGCTCTTCGGATAGTCAAACGGATTCTTTGGAATCATGTTTTCCAGCAGATTTGTTCCTTTCGATGACGCATCATATCGTTCTCCGAACCATAACGACTTTGGAGTCGCCTCATTATTTGCGAAATCGTATTGATAAATTGCATACCCGCCGCTGCGGACCGGTTTGCAAAACAGCGTACCGTTCTCGACACCTTTTACACAGCTTTGATATCCCCATCTCCAACGGAATAATTCTCCCTGGCTGCTTACAGGCAGAACTGCCTCGTAACCGCGCTCAGCATAATCGTCGATCACGGACTGCAGATAATCGTCGTTGAATGTCTGTGTATCCGCATCGTAAATCTTCTTATAATATTTTTCCGGAATGACAAAGAGCTCTTTCGATTTCGGTGCAAAAAAGAATGGGAAATACATGTAAGGACGTTCTTCGCGGCGCTTTCCTGTTCCGGTTCTCTTAAGCGGCAGCTCCCTCAAGGCCTCTCCATCTTTCGACTTTGAGAATTTTTTTGCCAATTCCTCCGGAGTCAGAATAAAATTGTTTGTTTCTGCCAAAACCTTATTCTTTGCATACATCAATGTATAATCATGTGCCTGCGCAATAAAACCCTGGTCACGCCCCTTCGGATTCGTCAAAATTGCAATATTGGAAATCGCATTGCCTGATCCGAAAATCTGGTCTAAACACAGGCTCAGATACCGCATCTCATAATCATCGATTGCAACCTCAATAATTCCATTGGAGGAGAGCAGTCTTCTGCCCGCTTCTAACCGCGAATCCATGAGAGAAATCCAGCTGGAATGCTCATATCCGTTTTTATACAGAATCTTGCTTGCGTCCGTGTTGTACGGAGGATCAATATATTCCAGCCTGATTTTGCCACTGTACCGTTCCGTCAGAAGCTGCAGCGCCTGAAAATTATCAGACTTGATCAGCACTCCGTCTGTCTGCTCATCCAGATTATCAATTGCAGCTAACAGGCGCTCCTTAAAATCAGTACTGAACAGCGCTGTATCCACGATCAGATTTTGATTCTGGCGCAAAAACTCTGCAGTCGGCGGGTTTGTCCAGCCTTTTGCCTGGTCAATGGCAAACATGGCAATCCACTCAGCTGTCTGTGCCTTATTTGCACAAATCTCTTCCCAGAATTCTGTCGCAATCCGGTCCAGCGTAATGCACCAGTCCGTCTGCACGACAAACTTCTTTTTCAACCATAACTTTTTCTGAAACTCCTCGATTTGAGACAGAAAATCAATAATAACTTTACCCACACGTTTTATCGCACGAACCTTCGCCAGATAAGCGTCCACCTGCCGCTCATTTTCTGTGTCCAGATCATCCAGCTGCATCACTTCAGACTTGATATAGAAATCAAGTTCTCTGGAAAGGAAACTGTGGAGGTCTTTGTGTATGAAGTAATCAAATGTGTTTTTTGCCACATAATTTTTCAGCTGCTTTTCCAGAACAGTCAATTCCCTTTTCTTATCTGGTGAAATATTGCGAAGCAGCGACCGCATGACATCCTTGTGTTTCCGCATGAGATACTCGACAATTCCATCATAGTTCTCCGCATCGTATCTGCGTTTTTTATCTGTTGGAATATCAAAAATAAACCGTATGATTAATTCCTTCGTCTCCTCATTCCATGAAAAGGTATCAAAACCGGCGGCTTCAAATTCTTCCGGAGTCAGCCTTGCATTTTCAGGCGTATACAGCATAAAAGTACGCTTATTCTCTGCCGCTTCCTTGTTGTTATTCTGCTCAACTGTTGCTTCCACTAGGCGGAAATGAACTGTAATATTATCCTCAACAAATGTATAATCTTTAAAATTTTCACTGGTTTTAATATAATACTGATCTTGATTTGCCCAGTAAAGCTTCACTTCCTCGCCTTCGTAAGGAATGGCGTACACGCCTTCCTTATAACGGCGCTTGGAAATAAAATCGCCTTCATCATAGTAGCGGTTAAAAAATGAATACAGCGCAGAATATACGTCCGTTTCAAGAGCTGACATATCTGTACCGGAAACCAGCTGTCTCTGTAAATCTGCATACTTCTGCGCCATCGGATTATTTTCAGGCAGGGATGAGATATCATCAAAACCAAACTGTTTCGCATTATTTTCAATATCTTCCATCTGCTGTTTGATTTTCGATTTATCTTCGTTCGCATACGGAGCCAAAGCCTCCTGAACTTTTTCAGGAAGACCTTCTGTAAGGAATTTCTCAATTTCCGCATTGCGGATATTCATAATGCGGTAAATGCCAAAATCGAGGTCGGATTTATCCAGTTCAAATACGGAACGCATAAGGTTTATAAAGCGTTGCAATTTATCATTCATTCATGGTACCTCCTCATTTTGTCAGCAGCGTCACCGTCTCCACGTGTCCCGTATGAGGAAACATATCACAGCATCTAACCCTTTTTACCTGATATCCTTTCTCACCAAGATACTTCACATCTCTGGCCAGAGTAGCGGAATCGCAGCTCACGTAAACCACCCGTTCCGGAGCCATTTTAACGATCGTATCGAGGCAGACAAAATCGCATCCCTTTCTGGGCGGATCCACCACAATCACATCTGCATGTACATGGTTCTTTTCATACTGCTCAGGCAGCACTTCTTCCGCCTTTCCCACAAAAAATTCCACGTTCCCCATGTGATTCAGATCTGCGTTTCTTCTTGCGTCTTCAATAGCCTGGGGAACGATTTCCACGCCGCAGACCTTTTTCGCCTTCTGGGACAGGAACAGGGAAATCGTTCCGATTCCGCAGTATAAATCCCATACCGTCTCATTTCCAGCCAGTTCCGCGTACTCCAGAGCTGTCTCATATAGCCGTTTCGTCTGAACAGGATTGACCTGATAAAAAGAGAGCGGAGAAATCTGGTATTTAACATTTCCAATATAGTCCGTAATATAGCCGGGCCCATATAAGTTTATGATTTCTTTTCCAAGGATCACATTCGTTTTTTCCATATTGATATTAATGGAAATGCTCGTCATCCCTTCTACGGTCTTCAGCCTTTCGGTAAGTACTTCCCATTGGGGCAGAGATTTCCCGTTGATCACAATACATACCATGATTTCTCCGGTACAAAATCCCTTTCGGATCAGGGCATGACGGATAAAGCCTTTATGGTTCCCCTCACAATAAGGCTCAATATGATATTCTTCCATGAAATTTTTAATAATTTTCAGCACGGCCTTATTTTCTTCCGCACCAAGCAGACAGTCCTCATTTTCGATAATATCGTGAGTCCTGCCTGCGTAAAAGCCGGCTGTAATCCGTCCGTTCCTGTCGCGGCCAAAAGGAAACTGGGCCTTATTGCGGTAGCGCCACGGGTCTTCCATCCCTATGATCGGTTCCATCCGGCAGCCTTGACTGCCTTCCTCCCAGCCCTCTTCATCCGGCAGAAACAGGCTGTCCAGCCCGCCGATTCGTTTCAGATTGTTATACACCTTTTTTTCCTTATATTTCAGCTGGCCTCATAGTCCATCGCCTGGAGCTGGCACCCGCCGCACTGCCTTGCCACCGGGCACTTTGCTGCCGTCCTGACATCAGAAGGCTTTACAACCTGACGCAGCCTGGCAAAACCATACGATTTCTTTGTTTTCATGACGCTGGCCTCAACAATATCGCCGATCATCGCGTCCTTAATAAACCATATATATCCGTCCAGCTTTCCAATCCCGGCTCCATCATCACTCATATCCGTAATTTCTACGGTAAAAATATCATTCTTTTTTAAATCCATGTATCTTTCCCTTTATTCTCCCGTTCTGCGGATGTTGCTGTCCAGAAAACGGTTAAATCCGAGCCATCCCATATTTTCTCCGCCTGACTGGAGAGCCTCCATCATCGTTTCCATCTTTGCGTCTGCATTATCTGCAAAATTCAACGCCAGCGCTTCCAGCAATGCCGGTTTCTTCGGCGAGCCATACTCCAGTTCTCCGTGATGCGCCAGAATACAGTGAATCAGCTCTGCCCCCAGCTTCGCTGGAAAATCCGGAATCTGGCGGATACGATCTGAAATCATCTGAGAACCGATCACAATATGCCCCAGGAGCTGTCCGGCGTCCGTGTAATCGTTTTCCGGAAATGTCGATAACTCCTTTAGCTTTCCAATATCGTGAAACATGGCTGCGGTCAGGAGCAGGTCACGGTTAATCATCGGATACTGTCCCGCGAAAAAGTCGCTCATCTTCACGACGCTCAGCGTATGCTCCAGCAGGCCGCCCACAAACCCATGATGTACACTTTTAGCGGCGGAATGGAACTGAAATGCCTTTGCAAAATCCTTATCATCAATGAAGAAGCTGGCGGCAAGCGCTCTCAGTTTTGCGTTTTTCAGCGTACTGATATATCCGGTCAGCTCCATGTACATCCTGCCGATGTCCTTTTTTGAAACAGGAAGATAATCAGCCGGCACGTATTCCCCCTCTTCCGCCTTTCTGATCCTCTTTACATTCAGCTGATTGGTGTTCTGAAATACGGTTACATCTGCCTCTACACATACATAATCCATCGCTTCAAAATTACAGATTCCGGGGGATCCCAAATCCCATATTTTTGCATCGACGGTTCCTGTCTTATCCTGAAGAATCAGGTTTCCATACTCTTTTCCTGCCTTTGTAAGGGCAATCTGCTTCGTTTTGCAAAGATACACGGTTGAAACGTGCATCCCCTCTTTTAATGTATCAATATATTTCATTTTATTCTCCTCTTTTCCATTCTCTATGTCGTTTGGCCGATTCTGATTTTCCTTCCACCAAAAACAGCCTGAATTGCGGTCATTCTCAAGTATACAGGAACATTCTTACTCCTGCAAGCAGAAGTAATTCCGCGTCAGATTTTGCCACGCCGCCGGCGCCCCCTGAAACGAAAAGACAGAGGGTGTTGCAAAAATCGAATCAGCTGTGCCACTGATACCAGATTGCGTTCCAGGCAGTTGCCAAGTCAATCCATCTTGTATCAGCGGCAATACTTTATTCCTTTTTGCGACACCCTCCAGTCATACATTGTGTTCTGCTTTCCAGCCCATTCCGGCCTGGTTAAGCGCTCTGTCTCAACTCACGGCCCACGATCATTCTTACGTGCTGTCGGATCATCTGGCTCCAGGCACAACCTGATACTGAAGCTCTGTATACTCCTCTCTCCCATTGCGGTTTATGACAATTTCTACAGGCTGGCCTTCATCCATTTTTTCAATTCTGGCCTGAAACTCCTTCATCGTCAGTACCGGCTCTCCATTCATCTGCGTAATGATATCCCCATTCTGGATGCCTGCCGAATACGCAGGGCCTCCGGATATGGATTCATATACATAAATGCCCTTTGGAGTACCGTCACCTGTCATATCTTCCGTAATTTCCTGCCCCTTGATTCCGAGATAAGCGACAGGAATTCCGTTGCTCATTTTTTCCAGAATCCCCTTATAATCTGATATTCCTTCCGCAATCGTCGTACCGGAATTCGATTCATTCTCGTAATTATCTGTAATCCAGCCGATAATTTCTCCTGCCGTATTCAAAAGAAATGTTCCGGCATCTGCATTTCCCCTGACACCGGCAAACATAATACCTGTAGTTCCGTCCGTCGTCTGAACATTTCTTGCCACATAGTGAACCGTTCCATAGTCAAACGAATATGGCATACCGAGAGGCGCACCCACGGAAAGAACCAGATCGCCTGCCTTCACCGTATAGGAATTGCCCAGTTTGAACGGCTCAATCGCAGTCAGCTTTTCTTTAGGCAGCTCTGACTTCTTTACGCTGATAACAGCAAGACCAGTAACCTTGTCGGCCTGCTTCTTTGTTCCCTTCAGCTCCGTTCCGTCATAAAGCGTCACGTGAATGGCGTCGGCCGCCTCTAAAGCCGTCTCCGGTACGATCACAAGTATCTCACTGTCCGTAACAGCGATCACGGCGCCCGCATACTGTCCCGCACTCTCGATCGGATTGTCAAACCAGTCCGTCTGTCTCTTTACAGAGTGAACGGTTACAATGCTCTTATTTGCTTTCTGCCCTGCCTGTTTCAGATTATTAAATATGTCGTCCACATCATGAATGTCAAAATGGTAATTTTCCACTGCGTCTTTCACCAGCTCGCTGATCGGTGTTGACTCCTTCTCTTCTGCCTCTGTCGTCGGTTCTGCCGCCGGTGTCGTCTCCTCATCCTTGGGAATACTGATCGTCTGGCTTTCCCCTGTACCATTTCCGCCGATATACCGCTCGGCAAACGGTTTTGACAGAACAAAGGTAACTGCCGCAATTACGCCAAACAGGGCGGCAAGAAATAAAAAGGCGGCAGCCCGTTTCGCCAACTGCCTCCTCGTCATTGGCTGTTTTACGATCTTTTCATTAATAAATTTCTTCTTTTTCGGCAACTCGCTCCCTGGTCCCTTTATCTCCGGCATAAACAACCTCCTGTCAAAGCAGGTATCCACAATACCCTGCAGCATGCTGTCCCATTTTCAGTTTTTTGAAATCTATTCCTATTATACTTTTCTTCCTGTTCTTATGCAAGCCTTTCTGCTGGCCGCCCCCGTAAAAATCCTCTTCTCAAAAGGACTGGTAAATGCTCTGTGTTCTATGATATAATGTGCGCATAGCAGACATTATATCTGCGCATTCCATTTTCTGCGTTCTCCGCAGAAATATGGGCGCTCTTTTCCGCCGGAGGCCGATAGGCGCTTAAGCCTATCGTATAATGTGCGCATAGCGGACATTATATCTGCGCACTTTTAACAGTGATAAATATAACCGTAAATTCTCATAATATAAATAATCAGTCATAATAAAAGAAAAGGTGATTTCAATGAATCAAAAAGCGTTAAAAACGTTGGAATATAATAAAATTATCGACCAGCTGGCAGACTATGCTTCCTCTACCGCTGGCAGGGACCTCTGCCGCAGTCTTGTCCCGTCTTCAGACTTTGACGAAATCGTACAGAATCAGCTGGAAACGACGGATGCTGTTACCCGTGTGCGCCAGAAGGGAACCGTTTCCTTCAGCGGATTAAAGGATATCCGTGATTCCTTAAAGCGTTTGGAAATAGGCAGCTCTCTCAGCATTCCGGAACTCCTGGCCATCAGCTCGGTCATGACCATAGCCGCCCGGGCCAAAGCATACGGACGTCATGAAGAAACAGAGCTTCCCGATGATTCTCTGGAAGGCATGTTCCGTTCTCTGGAACCGTTGACGCCTGTCAACAATGAGATCAAACGCTGCATCATCTCCGAAGATGAAGTCAGCGATGAAGCCAGCCCCGGACTCCGCCACGTGCGCCGTTCTATGAAGTCCATTCAGGATAAGGTACACACACAGCTGAATACGATTTTAAATTCTACCCGTTCCTACCTTCAGGACGCCGTTATTACCATGAGAGACGGCAGATATTGTCTGCCGGTAAAATCAGAATATAAAAATCAGGTTTCCGGTATGGTGCACGACCAGTCTTCTACCGGTTCCACACTTTTTATAGAGCCAATGGCTATTATCAAGCTGAACAATGAACTTCGAGAGTTGGAAATACAGGAACAGAAAGAAATCGAAGCGGTTCTTGCTGATCTGAGCAATCAGGTCTGTCCGTACATCGAAGAACTGACAACTGATCTGGAAATCCTCACAAAGCTTGATTTTATCTTTGCAAAAGCTGCGCTGTCCCGCCATTACCGCTGCAGTGCGCCTGTATTTAACAGGAATCATTATATCAATATCAAGGACGGGCGCCATCCGCTGCTGAATCCGGATACAGTTGTTCCCATCAATATCAGTCTGGGCAAAGATTTCGATCTTCTCATCGTCACAGGCCCCAATACAGGCGGAAAGACCGTATCCTTAAAAACGGTCGGCCTCTTCACGCTGATGGGACAGGCGGGACTTCACATTCCTGCGTTTGACGGTTCCCAACTGTCTGTCTTTGAAGAAATTTTTGCCGATATCGGCGACGAGCAGAGCATTGAGCAAAGCCTTAGTACATTTTCTTCACATATGACGAACATTGTCAGGATTCTGGAACAGGCGGACTCCAATTCCCTCTGTCTGTTCGACGAACTTGGAGCCGGCACCGACCCGACCGAGGGAGCCGCGCTGGCGATCGCCATCCTTTCCTTCCTTCACAATATGAAATGCAGGACAATGGCTACTACCCACTACAGCGAGCTGAAGGTATTTGCCCTTACGACGCCTGGTGTGGAAAATGCCTGCTGCGAGTTCAGCGTGGAGACGCTGAGGCCTACCTACCGCCTTCTGATCGGCATTCCAGGCAAGAGCAACGCCTTTGCCATCTCCCAGAAACTTGGCCTTCCGTCCTATATTATAGATGATGCCAGGACTCATCTGGAGGCCAAGGATGAGACGTTTGAAGACCTGATCGCCCATCTGGAAGAAAGCCGCGTCACGATTGAAAAGGAACGAGAAGAGATACAAGCCTACAAAGCGGAGATTGAACAGCTGAAATCACGGTTGGAAAAGAAAGAAGAGCGGCTCGACGAACGGCGTGAAACATTTATACACGACGCCAAAGAAGAGGCTCAGCGCATCCTCCGGGAAGCCAAAGAGACGGCGGACCAGACGATCCGCAGCATCAATAAGCTGGGTGATTCTGCCGGTCTGTCCAAGCAACTGGAGGCAGAGCGTACAAAACTGCGCGAAAAGCTGGGTGATGTGGAAAAGGATCTGACTCTTGGAAACAGGCAAAAGCAAAAACCGGCAAAATCCGTTTCCCCGAAAAAGCTGAAAATCGGCGACGGGGTGCGGGTACTGACAATGAATCTGAACGGAACGGTCAGCTCACTCCCAAATGCCAGGGGTGATTTATATGTCCAGATGGGTATATTGCGTTCACTCGTCAACATAAAGGATCTTGAGCTGCTGGACGAACCGGTTCTTACCGGTCCTGCCCTGAGCAAGACGGGAAGCGGAAAAATACGCATGTCCAAATCCGGCAGTATATCACCGGAAGTGAACCTGATCGGAATGACCGTTGATGAAGCGCTTCCAGTGTTGGATAAATATCTGGATGATGCTTATCTTTCCCATCTTAATCAGGTCCGCGTTGTCCACGGGCGGGGTACCGGAGCTTTAAAGGCCGGCGTTCACAAGCATTTAAAGAAGTTAAAATATGTCAAGGAATTCCGCCTCGGCGAATTCGGCGAAGGCGATACAGGCGTTACGATTGTGACATTTAAATAAACAGGAGGTTTCTATGGCAGAAAAACAAAAAGTATTGATCGTGGATGATGATGAGAATATTGCCGAACTCATTTCCCTTTATCTGATGAAGGAATGTTATGAGACGATGATTGTCAATGACGGCGAAGAAGCGCTGAGAGTCTTCGTTGAATTTAAGCCGAACATCATTCTTCTGGATCTCATGCTTCCGGGCATAGACGGTTATCAGGTATGCCGCGAGATTCGTACTTCTTCTCAGGTTCCTATTATCATGCTGTCCGCAAAGGGTGAGATCTTCGACAAGGTGCTGGGACTGGAACTGGGCGCCGACGATTACATGATTAAACCTTTCGATTCAAAGGAGCTGGTCGCCCGCGTCAAGGCCGTTTTAAGGCGCTACCAGCCCATTACTCCTGCCCCTGCCGCCGCTGTCCAGCAACAGGGCAATTACGTAGAGTACCCGGATCTGACCGTAAACTTGACAAATTATTCCGTCATTTACCGCGGCCACTCCATTGAAATGCCTCCGAAGGAACTGGAACTTTTGTATTTTCTGGCCTCATCTCCCAACCAGGTATTTACCAGAGAACAACTGCTCGACCATATATGGGGATATGAATACATCGGTGATACAAGGACCGTGGATGTACATATCAAACGGCTCCGCGAAAAAATCAAGGATCATGAAAGCTGGTCTCTGTCCACTGTATGGGGAATCGGCTATAAATTCGAGGTAAAACGATAATGCATTTACGGTCTCTTTATTATAAATTCATTGTAGGCTATCTGATTTTTGGTTTTCTGGGTTTTATTACAATTGCAACCTTTGCCTCGCACATCACATTCCGCCAGCTCGTACGTGACAAGGCGGAATCGCTTTATGACGAGGCTACTTTGATTGCCGGTAAATACAGCGGACCGTATCAGGGAAAACAGCCCACAGAGCTTTCAGCCGCTTATCCACAGCTGAACGCCGTAGCTGCCTTTCTTCAGGCTGATATCTGGGTAGTGAACCGCCGCGGAAATATTATTCTGGACAGCAACGACTCCAAGCGCGCCGGAATGGCGATCGAGAATTTTGATCCTACCGCCACAGGAAATAAATCCTATTGCATAGGAAACTATTATGAACTGTATGATTATGACGTTTTAAGCGTTTCCGCGCCCATTACAGGCAATTACAACACTTACGGCTACGTAATCATCCATATGCCGGTCAGTGCAATTTCGGCCAGCCACAACAGTATTCTGAATCTGATTTACATTACATCGCTGATTATCTTCGGTCTTTCTCTGATCATCCTGCTGGTGTTCACCAAGATCGTTTATTTTCCGCTCAAAAAAATCACTGCCGGAGCCAACGAATATGCGGCAGGGAATCTGGACTACAGAATTCAGGTAAGCACTCAGGATGAAATGGGATACCTTGCTGCAACGCTGAATTATATGTCCGGAGAGCTGAATAAGATGGAAGAATATCAGCGGACTTTTATTGCCAACGTCTCTCATGACTTCCGTTCTCCCCTCACCTCAATCAAAGGATATCTGGAAGCTATCATCGACGGCACCATACCTACTGAAATGCAGGAAAAATATTTAAAACGGGTAATCTCCGAAACAGAGCGCCTGAATAAGCTCACCCAGGGTATGCTGACTCTGAATACCCTGGACAGCAAGGGCTATCTTTCCAGAACAAATTTTGACATCAACCGTGTTATTAAGGATACGGCTGCTTCTTTTGAAGGGACATGCGATGCCAAGGGAATTAATTTTGAGCTGATCTTTTCAGACAGCATCGAGATGGTCTATGCCGACCTTGGTAAAATACAGCAGGTCCTCTATAATCTGATCGACAATGCCATTAAGTTCAGCCATCATAATTCCACGATCTTTGTACAGGCTGCTGTACGTCATGAAAAGGTATTCGTTTCCGTAAAGGATACCGGCATCGGAATACCGAAGGAAAATATTAAAAAGATATGGGAACGCTTTTATAAGTCCGACAGTTCCAGGGGAAAAGACAAGAAAGGCACAGGCCTTGGACTTGCAATCGTCAAGGAAATTATCCAGTCACATGGAGAAAATATCGACGTAGTCAGCACAGAAGGCGTGGGAACGGAGTTTATCTTCAGCTGCCTAAGGCGACGAACCTGTAATACTTGACTGTATGACAGACAAAGTTGAAATCAAGAAAAAATCCGGCTTTTGGGCTTTTGCCCGCAGCCGGATTTTTTCTTGATTTGATTCATGCACTTGACATATATCGAATATCGATATATAGTTGCTTTATGATTATATATAGATGATCGATACAAACTACAAAAGGAGGTACTGTTTATGTCCGTTGATAAAAGTCTGCTTTCGGGAAGTACGTCTCTGCTTATTCTGAAGCTTCTTTCCGAAAAGGATATGTATGGTTATGAGATGATCGATACGCTGGATAAGAGATCGGAAAATGTCTTTGAACTGAAAGCCGGGACCCTCTATCCCCTTCTTCATTCACTGGTATCTCAGGGATATCTGACTGTTTATGAGGATGAAGCCGGCGGTAAGATGAGAAAATACTATCACATAACCAAAGAAGGCCAGAAGGCCCTGAATCAGAAGGAACACGAATGGAATGAATATGCAAGGGCGATGGCCCGGGTGCTGGGAGGTGCTGTCTATGGAGCGGTATGATCTTTTAAGTGAATATCTTGGCAGCGTAACCGACCAGATTCGGTGCAAAAAAGCGAGAGGTTATATTTCAGAGGAACTCGCCTGCCATATAGAAGACCAGAAAGAGGCGTTCATAGAAGATGGTCTTACAGAGGAAGAGGCGCTTAAAGAAAGCCTGCGGCAGATGGGCGATCCCGTCTCTGTCGGCGTGGAAATGGACCGGATACACCGTCCCCGGCCGGACTGGAAGCTCCTTGCATTCATAAGTATTTTCAGCATTGTGGGATTAATTCTGCAGTATCACATCTGCCTGACCGCAGGAACCGTATTGGCTGCCGACCCTTCTTCATCGCCTCTGCCACTTCCAGGATTTTCCCAGTTCGCCAACCAATGCTGTTATACCTTGGTCGGATTGTTGTGCATGGCTGTTATTTATTATGCTGATTATACGCTGATCGGCCGCTTTTCTCTGCTTTTGTGGTGGCTTTTCTTCTTCTCCATACTATTTGTGGTCTGCACAGGACCTGTTTTGATGGGATCATTTCCCTACCTCAGGATTTATCTCTACCTCTTCGCTCCCCTTTTTGCCGGCATCCTATACAGAGCCCGGGGAGGCGGTTTCGGAAGGATCTTTCTTTGCATACTGCATGGCCTGTGCGCTCTTTTGTTGGCCGGTCGCGGCGTGGGCTCCACCCGTACAGCTTTCAGCCTGGGCATTATATTCCTTCTTATGGTGTGCGCCGCTGTCGCCAAAGGCTGGTTTCATGTCAGCCGTCGTCCAGCGCTTCTCCTCCTGACGGTCGGCCCTCTGCTTACCGGAGCCCTGTGGCTTTTGCTCGCAGACCAGTTCGGGTGGCTAAAAGCGTATCAGAAAGCCAGGATTGCCGCTTTCTTCAATCTCATATATGATCCGGAAGGAATTTCCTATATCACCGCCACCATACGTAAGCTCATGGGAGGCTGGCAGCTGCTGGGAGGTTCACCAGGGAAGGTCTTTGGTTTCCTTCCGGGATTTTCTTATGATTATATCATCACGTTTTTGTTTACCTCTTGGGGAATCATCCCCGGTCTTATAATTCTGACCGGCTTTGTACTCCTGTTCATCAGGATCTTCCGAATCGTTCTCCGCCATCCCAACTGTCTGGGCATGATGGTCGGACTGGCATGCGGATTGGCGCTTTTAGATCATACGCTATGCTACGTTTTATCCAACATGGGATTTATTTTGTTTTCCCAGCTGTCCATGCCCTTTCTTTCTTACGGTCTGGGAACTACAGTCGTCACTTATATCATGATGGGCATTCTGCTCAGTATCTATCGGTATAAAGATGTCCTTCCCGAACCAAAGGTTAAGAAATGGCAGTTTACGATACAATAGCATTACAGCCTGTAAGCAAAATCCCAAGTAAGTTTCAAGTAAAAACACCAACAAAAACAGGATATGCTTCCTGCATTGGCTGCTGCCTCTGCGCGCTGCATATCCTGTTTATTTTTTTATCCAATTATTTAATCCTCTTCCATCACTTTAATTACCGGCGGATGTTTCTTTCTCCATGCGCTGCGGATCATAGGCCAAAACAGAAGAAAGATTGCCAAAAGCAACAAGACACAGGAAACAGGTCTTACAAAGAAGGACATCAAGCCGTATTGAGGGGAGTAACTGACTCCATTTCTCAGATATTTTTCCACATTACTGCCCAGAATAAAGGCCAGAAGAAACGGCGTAGATGGAATATTTGCGTAAGACATCCAAACACCGAACAAAGTACATATAATAGCCAGTAAAATGGCAAATGTATTGCCGACGCAGGCATATGCCCCTACAAAGCACAGGACCAGGATCGCCGGATAGAGCAGATGATATGGTGCCTGAAGCAACATAGGAAATGCCCGCATACCAACTACTTCAATAATTAAGATGGCCACTGCACAAAAAATCAAGGAGGCATATATCATGTATACAATGCCGGGATTATTCCGAATCAACAGAGGACCGGCTTCAACGCCCTGAATGATAAAACCGCTCAGAAGTAATGCTGTCTGAGCATCCCCTGGAATTCCAAGAGCGATCATGGGGATAATAGCACCGCCTACAGAAGCATTGTTTGCCACCTCCGGTGCCCATACGCCGGCTGTACAGCCGGTACCGAATTTCTCCGGATGCTTGTCCCCATTTTTGGCCATCGTATAGGCCACTACGTTGGAAAGTCCGCTTCCTAGTCCAGGCAGAAATCCGATAAACAAACCAATGATAAAGGAACGAATAATATTGACTTTTTCTCTTATAATATCACCCTTGGGCAGCTTAAATCCGCCTACTTTAATCTGAGGGCCGTTGCCACCCATACGCTCTGACTTTGCATATTCCAGCAAAATCGTACGCCCTGCAAAGATTCCCATGCATACACAAACGAGAGGAAGTCCTGCTGCCAAGTGATAATTTCCAAAGGTAAAACGCACAGTACCGCTGACCGGCGCACGCCCGATCGTGGTAAAAGCGAGACCTATTCCTACTCCCATCAGGCTTTTCATCATATTCCCCTCTGCCAGAGAGGAAACCATAACCATAGCACACATACTCAGGCTGAACAGCTCCCACGGTCCCATGTTTACTGCAAAGGATGCTACCCAGGAAGCACAGAACATGGCAATAATAATACTTGGAAGTGTACCGATAAAATTTGCCACCGTACCTACGCTGAGCGCAGTTACAGGATCACCTTTTTTTGTAAATTCATATCCGTCAAAGACAGTCGCTACGGAACCGTTGGTACCCGGAATTCCTACCAGAATAGAACCGATAAATCCACCCGATACACCGCCGATATATATGCTGCATAAGAGCGCTACTGCCTTAACCGGATCCATAGCATACGTCATCGGAAGTACAAGCATCATGCCCGTACCACCTGAGAGGCCGGGAATACATCCCAGAATAATGCCGATGATACCGCCTCCCAGGCACAACATCAGCACTTCAAAGCTAAACAGGGTAATAAAGGATTCTCCTAAATACGACCACATATGTATCCCTCCTTATAGATCCAGATTAAAGAATTCACCACGTGGCAGTTTCAACCCCAGCCCTTTGTAGAAACACATATAAACTATTATGGTTAGTATAAGAGCATAGACAATCAGCTGCCATGCAGGAACTTTTTTACCCTGCGAAAACATCTTGCTGATAATAAAAGTAATAATTGGAGTCGCTACCAGAAAACCAACCATATACAACAGTACTGCATATAATATAAAAACCAGCACAAGGATTCCAAGGCGTTTCCATTCTTGTCTGTTCAAAAAAGGGCACTCTTCAGTAAAGGCCTTTTTGAAGGTCAGGAATAATCCGGGAATTATTATCATTACCGCTGCAATAATGGGAAAAACCGCAGGCCCGATATCATCCGGCACTTTCGATGGAGGCAGGCGCAGGGCCCCGGCGATAATCAGCACGCCAATAATAACTCCAACGATGCCGTTCACTCGATCTCTCTTCATGTATACTCTCCTTTCCCAGAGCAGAGTGCTTTCCCCTGAGCGGACCGCTGAGGGGAAAACCTTTCTTTACGTCTTTTCCGCTATTTATGCTCCCAAGCCAAGGTCGTCACAGAAGGTCTGCATGTCTTTTACGATCTGTATGCCCCCGCTTCGATCCACGTAATCCCACGTACCGCCTTTAAAAGTGGTATTCAGCAGTGTATTCCACATCTCATCGTCTTTAAGCCCCGGCAGCGTGGCAGAAATAGCCTCAGCCAATTCATCACTCATACCAGGATTGCAGCACAGGATATAGCCGGTCGGAACATCATATTCCATATGATAGCCCAATTCATCGAAGCACGGAATATCCGGATAGACCTTTGACCGTTCGTTGGCAGCATAAGCCAGGATACGCATATCACCGTTCTGTACATACTGATCCGCTACTGCAGGCGTCAGATATGCCCAGTCGTTAAATCCGCCCAAAAGGTTCGTAATACGTTCATTATTGTCTGCTCCGTCCACCTTACGGAAGGTACAGCCCAGTGCGTTTTCAATATTTAAAGCTCCTGCATAAACAATATTTCCAGAACCGGTTCCTACTGAAATTGTATTCGGGTTTGCTTTCGCAGCCTCTACCAGATCGTCCAGCGTCTGGTATGGAGAATCAGCTTTTACGCAGATTGCTGCTACATCTGTGTTGACTTTTATACAGTTTATAATCTGAAATTCCGATGGATCCGTAACCAGATGATCATATACCCCAAAGTAATAAGTCATCAGCATGGACGGCGTTCCTACCAGGATCGTACTTCCGTCTGTATCACTGTTGCGGCCCATTTCATAAGCAACTGTATATCCGCCAGAAGCATCGTTTGTAACTGTAAAATTATGGTCCGGAAACATCTTTCCCCAGTGGGATGCCAGAGCGCGGCATACGCCGTCCGTACCTGACCCTGCATTTGCCGGACAAATGATTTCTACATTCTTAACGGTCGGCCATTCGACAGAAGCGTCCTGCTTTCCTTCAGAAGCTTCTGTAACCGACTGGCCCGGATTACCTTCCGAACTGTCCTTCGTTGTTCCCTGACACGCGGTTAAACTAAGTCCCATAGCTGCTGTTAACATCACTGCAAGTAATCTTTTCATAGTTATCCTCCTGTTTTGTTGTTTTATCACTGATCTGTAAGATTCTGTTACAGCCTTATCCAGATTGCCGCAAATTCTTCCAGCTTATCCAAGCAAAAGGTTACGGTTACCGTTCCGTCTTCCCGCTCTTTTTCCTTAAATACAGCCGGAGCTTCCGCCCTTAAAATGCGCAATTCTTTCGGTGAATGAGGCAGCTCGATCTTGACTTCGATCTGATGTACGGGAACCACCTCCTGTACCGGACGGTACATGGTTCCGGTATGGTTCACAAGGCTCATCATGATATCTTTTTGATCTTCACCTGTATTGATCATCTGGATATGAACGCTGGCCGGAGCATTTGTAGTAAGCATAGTCTTGTCTCCAAGTGCTGCGTCCAGTGCATTTTCAAATAACTGTACAAAATCATCATGAGCGTACTTATATAATGCGCGTCCAATCGGGAACGCAAAATATACTGCTTTTCCGCTTCCCCAATGATTTATCAATGAAACGGGGTATACGGTCTTCATATCCCGGATCCATGCCTTCTCAGGCGGCTGGTTGCGGATAATCGGAATATATGTAGTAGCAGTATTGGCGCCCGGCAGCTCGTTTACCAGTATGGTATGTTCACCATTTGCCAGCACTTGTGTATCTGTTATCCCCCTCAGAAGCGGACTTTCTCTGTCCCGGATCAGCTGATAACAATCGACTCTCGTATCCTCCACCGTTCCCGTATTCGTTATGCCAAATACATTTCCCAGTGCAAAATCAGAACGTTTTCTGCCGTTCTCGTCATACAGGCTTGTTTCATAACTGGCTATTACACTGCCGCCTTCTCTTACATATTGTTCGAATACGGATACTTCATAGTCAGACATACAGGCTGCATTTGGCAGAATAATGACTTTATATGGTTTCAGTTCTTCCAGCGTGATAGAAACGCCGCCGGGAATATGAACGAATTGAATGTGTTTCCCCGCCAATATCTTTTCTACGCCCTTCATATTGCAGCAGAAACGATCCATATCCGAGTTTACCGTATTGCCGAAAATATCACGGGTTGGCTTGGAAGCATAAATTGCCGCTTCCGCCATTGGATAATTTTCTTCCAGAATCTCTTCATTTTCCTTCAGAAAATCAAACATCGGCTTGGAAATATATGCCGCTCTGTTATCATGAGTCGCTGCCGGATGCTGACCGTTAAACAGACAGTTCCAGAAACCTCCGCCGGCAGAAACAGCTTCCCACAGCCATATTTTATTTTCCGCAGCAGGATCTTTTACGTAGCGCAGCGTTCCTCCGTTATTTCCAAACAGCAGAACCGCCTGTTTCTCCCTGCTGATCATTTTCATATGCTTCACAATTGATCCGGTGTAAACCAACCCCGAATCATAAGCAGCTGGATATGCCTCCTGGGAAACCATGGCCGGAGTCACGAGATAGTCAAAGCTTTCTTTTGCCATATCCAAGTCCAAAACATTGACGGCCTCCCTTTCCGCTGTCCGCAGAAATCCAAATATCTCAGCTGCGTAAGCCTTATCCTCGCCAAACTCTTTTACTGTATTTTTAATTCTTTCAATATGTTCTTTTGCACACTGATATTTCCATTTTCTATACTCTTCCCTTACTGCCGGAATCTTCATCTGGGCCTCAGCAGGAAGATCCTTTCCCATATCCTGTCTGTATTTTGTACGGCACCGTACGCAGCGACAGACGCCGTGTGGGATACCTAATGCATTTTCCCATATTCCATCCACATCATACTGCCTGAAGATGGAACGTGTAAAATCCATGGCATGTTCATTCATATAGCGGCTGTTGTAACACGGGGTATAGATATCCACCTCTGATTTAATTGTTGAACTCATCATTTTGGGGCCGCCGTCTTCTTCACACGCAAACCAGTCGGGATGAGACCTGTAAAAATCCTTCTCGGCTCCACGGAAATCGATTCGGCAGATTACTTTTATGTCTCTTGCATGGGCCTCTCTTACCAAATCTCCCAGAACGTCTTCATTTTTCATAAAAGGATTCAGGTTCGCTCCCTCCAGCCCCGAATGAAAGAAGTCTACGATGCCTCCCGCATTAACAATTATGCAGTTGGCGTTGGACTTGACCAGATAATCCGTCACCGCCTTTGCATCATAGTTTACAATGTCTGGTTCTCTCAAAACAGTCTGTACCATGCGCAACTGTTTCTGATACCACATTTTCTCCATAATCTACTCCCTTTCTTCTGTATGTTTTGTAAACGACGGAGCGTATTTCGCTCCCACCAAAATTGCTTCTTCCATACTGATACTGCTCACAACTCCTTTGCCCGCCACATCAAATGCCGTACCGTGGTCCACGGATGTCCTGAGAATGGGCATTCCTCCCGTAATCGAAATCGTACGGTAAAAATCAAGAGTCTTTGTAGCTATGTGGCCCTGGTCATGGTACAAGGAAAGGACACTGTTGTACCGCCCCTGAAGCGCCAGATGGAATACGGAATCCGCGCCGATCGGCCCCTCTACCGGATAGCCCTGTTCCTTGAGTTCCTCAATTGCCGGATATACCTCCTGAACCTCTTCATCCCCAAACAGTCCGTGTTCGCCGCTGTGGGGGTTCAGCCCTGCGATCGCCATAATACCGTCTTCTACGCCCAGCTGCTTTAATACTTCCTGGCTGCGCTTCACATAATCAATAATTCTCTCTTTTGTAATGGAGTCACATGCCTTTCTCAAGCTCATATGACGCGTAAGGAAAAAGACTCTCATATTTCTGACTTCAAATATGGTAAGTGGGTCTTCCGTGCCGGTCAGCGCGCCGAAAATCTCCGTATGGCCGATATATGGAATGTCTGCCGCCCTCAGAGACTCTTTATTAATCGGGGTGGTGCTTACCGCATCCGCCTGACCGTCCATGGCCATCTGAATCGCTTTTGCTATGTATTCATATGACGCCTGGCCGCATTTTCCGTTTACTTGCCCCATTTCGTAATCTTCAGGAGCCAGGTTGTGCAAGTCAATCACATTCAGAACGCCCATCCTGTAGTCTCCGTCCTTTGGATCTACAATGGTTTTTATTTCCACATCCGGCATACCCGGAAAGGTCAGCGCCCGTTTTAAAATACGGCTGTCTCCCACGGCAACGCACCGCGCCTTGTCCGACACCTCATGATTTATCATAGATTTGATAACGATTTCCGGCCCTACGCCTGCAGGATCTCCCATTGGAATTGCAATGATCGGTCTGTTCATAATTAACCTCCTTAGGTTCTACTTTAATCTTTCTAATAAATATTCGATACAGCTACATGCTGCATGTTCATCTCCTATCATTCCGCCCTTTGTAGCAATACAAATTTCTTTTCCGTTATCAAGATGAATCCGGCCGCCCACCGCCAGTGGGAGTATTTCTCTTTCTATCCGGATACCCCCTGCGTCTAACGCCGTACAGACAGCTACCGTAATATCGCCGCCTGTTGTGAAAATACCTCCGAAGCCTCCTTCGTTCACAGCCTCTGCCGCGATATATGCGATGGACTGATTGATTTTTTCACAGAGCTGTTCAAGCGTTGTATGATCCCTCTCTTTAAAACGATCCAGGGAAACATGCTTTTTTTCAACTGAGCTGGAAAACAGAAGCGCCGAAATCTTTTTCTGATTCTTTATTTTTACAAGTTCTGCCGCCGCCTGTCTCATATGTTCTCCACAAAGGCAGCTGTTCTCCAGGATCTTTTCCACATCCATCACCACCCAGCCCACATCCGGCCTTTTCAGCAGCTTGGCTGCCTGGGCCTTCGCGACGTCGTTTACGCTTCCGATTACCGCCAATATCTTATCTCCGGCGAATTCTTTCTTCTCGAATTCCCGACCTTCCGTACCAGCCCCAAACCTTGCTGCCGTAAGGGCGGCGGTAAAACTTCCCGGATCCGCCGCGATAAAGGGGAAACTACATTCCAGCAGCGACTGCGCTATATGTTCTATATCCTCTTGTGTACTGCTTCGAATAAAATATTTCTGGCGCCACGCTCCCACAGTTTCTCAACCTCAGAAAGAATCTGTTTTTTCTCTCCCCTGACTGTTTCCAGAGAAATCACCTCGGTTTCCCGGCCGGACTGTCTGCGGAATATCTCCAAAGCCGAAGACGTTTTGACAGGTCGTTTCGGATCTCTGGCGGCAGCCGTCTGTGCCAGAGGCACGCCGTTTACATAGAGGACATCATCTTCATAAGTTCTTCCTGCCTGAGGAAAGGCCGGAACGATCATTGCCGCCCATTCCTTATGTACATTCTGATCCTTATATTTATTGGACAAGTAGTCCAGCAGCGCGTCGCACTCCGCTCCAAGATTCCCTCTTAATGTGGAATCAATCCGTTTTGAATACAGGGCAATACCGGGATCGGCAAATCTGCCTACCGCCTCCATCACCTTCTGATAGGCGGCTTCCGCCTCCAGGCTCCTGCTGTCCAGATTTACGCTTACACAGCTGAATTCTTCCAGCCGCGGCGGTCTGATCCGGTCATTTACAACCGAGCACGTGCTCCATCCTAATTGGCTGATCGCCGCCCCCGTATCATTGGCCCCGGTTAAATCATCAGCCAGAATCAAAATTTTGTTCATTTGTTGTTCTATCTCCCTGTATTTCGTGTTTGATATTTGTTGTTTTGTTTGATTTTGTTGTTTTTATAATAGTCTTTTTACTTTTATTTGTCAATTACTTTCTTATTTTTTTATTTTTTTTGGTGAATATGCCATAAACACCATTTCCATTTTGTACAATTTGTTTGATTCCTCTTTCTTTTTGTTTGATTTTGTTTATTTTTTATCAGTTACTTGTTGACTTATTTTTTTTATTCCCTTATGATGGATATATCAAATAAACCAAATTGAAAGGAGGCTTTTTTATGATCGCAGAGCAAAGACTAAATGAAATTCTGCAAATCGCTGCCCAGCAGGAATTTGTAGAAGTCGAAGACCTTTCCGCACGGCTGAAAGTAAGCTCTATGACGATCCGCCGGGATTTGCAGAAACTAAGTGAGATGGGGCTGGTTTCGCGCCGGTACGGAGGCGCCTCCCTGGTGACGGATGTACGTTTAGAAAATGACTATTCAGATAAAAAAGTCCTGAATCAGGCAAGCAAACAGAAACTGGCTCAGATTGCGCTGAACCATATTCACAATAACGACATTATCTATCTGGATGCAGGCACTACCACCTTTGAACTGGCCGTCATCCTGAGTCAAAGACAGAATCTCACGGTTGTCACCAATGACGTTCTGATCGCTACTGACTTGTGCAAAAGAGATATCAATACAATCTTGCTTGGAGGAACCATTCTGAAAGCCACCCTTGCGACCGTCGGACCTTCAACGCTGGAGTCCCTCAGCAGTTTCCGTGTCACATCTGCCTTCATTGGAGCTACGGCCGTTTCTTCTAATTTTGACGTGCTCAGCCCTACGATCGAAAAGGCTTATTTAAAAAAAGCCGCCATGCAGATTGCCCAGAAGACTTATCTGATGGTGGACAGCAGTAAATTCAACAGTTACGCTCTTCAGAGCTTTGCCAACCTGTCCGATTTCACCGGGGTTATAACCGACCGCGCCTTCTCCAGCGCGGAGCAGCATAAACTGGACAGCCGCTTTATAAATATTTTGACACAATAAAACGCGGCAGCTTTTTAAAGATCAGGAAAAAAGGATCAAAAAAGGAGGCTGTCGCATTAAAGAATAAAGCGCTGCCTCCGATATCAGATATCGTAACGGGTATTCAAAGTTTTTGAAGGTCTGTCTTGGTGAAGGTCTGTCTTGGTGAAGGTCTGGTTTGATGGACTGCTCACATTTTAATAGAAAACCAGAGCAATTGGTTCGATTTTCGACCTGATTGACTCTGGTTTTCTTTTTTTGAAGGCGATTATAACACTGTTTATTATCTAAATGATATGATGTTTGGGTCAAAAGGTCTTTGACACCATTGATACCGGTTTGGTCAGGCTGTAAATGATTAATGGGCGTATACCTGGACCAACTTCAACAGAATAGTGGTTTCCACTGGAATTCGGCCGTAAATAGATACGTCCCACTTTATTTTCACTATTGTTATATGCGCTGCGAAGTTTAAATATATTTTGACTATCCGATGACACAAATTGAACAATCTCCCGGAAATTCTTATACGTGCTATTTTTACTTATGTTCAGTCCTGCCATTTTGCCAAAAAAGTCATCGTATGTCATATTGTGAGTATTTGCAAAGCGAATCATTTGATTCCCATGAAATACGAAGGCGTTTGCATCTATTATTCCGTAAAAACCACTTTGTCTTACCTTTGGGAAGCGCTCTATCACATAAGTAAAAACGTAAGGTAAGGGTAAAAAAGGTCTTTCTTTGTATATTTCCTGCAAGTCAGACTCTGAGACCATACTGATATCTTTAGACGGAGTATCCTGCACAAATGTGGTATCGCGCATCACATAAACCGCCTTCTCATCACCATATCTAAAAGTTGCATAGTAAGGGTTTTCCATGATATCAGAGCGGCCGGTCTTTTCCTCAAATGCTTTAAGTACCTTGGATAAATTAGATTCCAGCCGGGTATCTTTGTCGCCTGTAAAAAGAACCTTGTATTGGGCTATATATTTTTTGGCTTTTTCGTCATCGTTCTCATTAATCTTTATCTGGTAGAGAAGAGATAGCCGGCAAAATGCCATTGCCTGCAAATATGTGTTCATGTAAGAGCTTATCAGGCTTATATATAAAAGGACTTCCTGATGATCCCAAAGTAAATGGCAGCTTTTTACAAAATACCCCAGCATCTGAAACATACACATACGGGATTGGTTATCAATCCGGGTCATTGCGTTTGCCAGCGTTTTAGTCTCCTGGTAAATTGAATTTCCATTAATTGTAATGGTGTCTATATCGCGGATAATTGACTTGTAGATTCTCGCTCTCTCATCCTCATCCTCTATCTTTTTGGCATCTGCAAGTCTTAAATTAATAAGGTCAATTTCCTCCTGTATGACATCTCTGATCGTTGAGGCCTCCTTAATATCGGTACGGTATCTTTCGACTTCAATCGCATCAAGAATCTTTTTAAGCTGGTCAATGATTTTATCCAGCTGACCAATGATTTTATCCAGCTTACTGTTAATCTCTTCAAACATTCCAATTAATGGGTCATCTTTCTTTCCTTCTCCATCAAACACCCATGCCACTAATGATTCAACACCATAATTGATCATTTCATTGGGGCTCCTTGATATCAGGCACTTAATACTTTTAGTAACTATATTCTGCCAGGTTTTTTTATCGTTTAAAGGATTATTCATCTCTAACGGACCGCCAGCTAAATCGGAATTTACCGGCAATAAAAAACTCAACTCTGGATGAATCCATTTGTTTGACGAACCGCTCTCCCCCCAATCGTCAAAAGCCATATAATTATTCGTATCCGAATCTTCGTGAACCCGGACCTTCTCAGCTGAATCCTTAGCTGATACACCAGAATCTGTTTTGTCATCTTTTTCATCAGTTGGAAAATAGTCTGCCATACTTATCCCCCTCCACATAATTGCATTTTTACAGTCAGAGCATACTTTAAAATATTACCTAAAGACAATCCCGCTGTCATCCTTCAGTAAAATACCCTAATGGTGTAAAAAGCAGCTGATCGTTTACTTCAATTTGTATAAAAACAACAAATCAAACCCCATTTACTCTATAATTTTAGTAAAACATAACATTATTGCAATGTCAAGTATCATAAAATTAGTCTTCTCTCATTCGCCGCCGGGTACGCCAAAACAAAGAGGACTTCGAGTCAGCCGACCTGCACGCTCTACACGCAGGCCGGCGACCCGAAGTCCTCTTTTTATATCTTATTTTACTTTACGCTTATCCGCCGTTACAACTGTTTCCAATCATATTTTGTCAGCTTTCCCTCAAGCTTCATGTCCTCAAATCCATTTTGGCGCAGCGCTTCATAGAGAATAACCGCAACGGAATTCGCAAGATTCAGGGAACGGATATCCCCCCACATAGGAATCCGGACGCACGTCTCCTGATTCTCCAGGAGTATCTCTTCCGGGATTCCCCTGCTTTCCGGGCCGAACATGATAAAACAATCCGGCTCATAGGCGGCTTCTGTATAGACCATGGGCGCTTTCGTCGTAGCCATATAGATTTTCGCCCCCGGATTTCTGTCCAGAAAATCCTGGAAATCGCTGTATACCGTCACATCCAGCTTATCCCAGTAATCCAGACCCGCCCGTTTGATCGCCTTCTCATTCAGCTTAAATCCCAAAGGTTCAATCAGATGGAGCTTCGTATCCGTCGCCACACAGGTACGGCCGATATTTCCCGTATTTGCCGGCATTTCCGGCTCATAAAGTACGATGTTCATTTCCTTATGCCTTTCCATCCAGACGGTCTATAAAGTGTTTGATCCGCTCCAGGGCCTCTTTCAGGCTCTTTAACGAATACGCATAAGAAACTCTGATAAATCCTTCTCCGCTTGCCCCAAACGCAGTACCGGGGACAACTGCTACCTTCTCCTCCTGAAGGAGCTGCAGTGCAAATTCATCCGATGTCATTCCGAAACGCTTAATACTTGGAAATACATAGAACGCTCCAAACGGTTCATAGCATTCCAGCCCCATTTCCCTCAGTGCGTTTACCAGGAAACGGCGGCGCTGGTTATAGGATTCTCTCATCATCTTTACATCCGGATCACCGTTTCTCAAGGCGGAAACGGCTGCATACTGGCTCGTAGTCGGAGCGCACATAATCGCAAACTGATGGATTTTCAGCATCTGATCCAGAATGATCCGTGGTGCGGCAGCATATCCCAGCCTCCAGCCAGTCATCGCATAGGACTTGGAAAATCCATTGATCACAACGGTCCTTTCCCACATGCCCGGGAAGGATGCAATTGAGGTATGATCACCCTTATATGTAAGCTCGCAGTATATCTCATCAGAAATTACAAATAAATCCTTTTCAACGACGATTTCAGCTATCTTCTCCAGCTCTTCCTTTTCCATGATTGCTCCTGTCGGATTGTTTGGGAATGGGAGCACCAGAATCTTTGACTTCGGCGTTATTTTTTCCAGAAGCTTCTCTGGAGTCAGTTTGAATTCATCCTTTTCTTCCAATTGAATGATAACAGGCGTTCCGCCAGCCAGAATTGCACACGGTTCATAAGAAACGTAACTCGGCTGCGGAATCAGTACCTCGTCGCCCGGATCGATCATGGCGCGCAGCGCGATATCGATAGCCTCACTTCCGCCTACAGTTACCATGACCTCATGGTTCGGGTCATACTTGAGGCTGCACTTCCTGTTCAGATAATTGCAGATTTCAACCTTCAGCTCCTTGAGTCCGGCATTGGACGTATAGAATGTCCTTCCCTTTTCCAGAGAATAAATTCCCTCTTCACGAATATGCCACGGCGTATCAAAATCAGGTTCTCCTACTCCAAGGGAAATCGCATCTTTCATCTCGCTGACAATGTCAAAGAATTTTCGGATTCCTGACGGCTGTATATTCACTATGGTCTTTGATAACGGATTTCTCATGGAGTAATCAACATCCTTTCATCCTGCTCTTCCTCTGCAAGAACAGTTCCGTGGTCTTTATACTTTTTCAGTATAAAATGGGTTGCCGTGCTCAAAACCGATTCCATCGGAGATAATTTCTCAGATACGAACTGAGCGACCTGGCGCATGGTCCTTCCTTCAATGATAACTGTAAAATCATAGCCACCGGACATCAGATAGACGGCTTCTACTTCATTGTACTGATAAATGCGCTCCGCTACCTTATCAAACCCCATACCTCTTTGAGGCGTAACCTTCACCTCAATTAAAGCAGTGACTTTTTCATCGTCGGTCTTATCCCAGTCGATCAGCGTATGATATCCACAGATAATATGCTCTTTTTCCATTGCAGCTATTTCGTTGGCGACCGCGACTTCACTCTCTCCCAACAGAACCGCCAGATCTTTCACGTCGATTCTGCTGTTTTTCTCAATCACTGCCAGAATTTTTTCTCTCATAGCTTTGCCTCCTTATCAATACTTTTTTCTATATGCAATCCCTTTGACCTTCAACGCTGAAAGTATCCAGGAATTACTTTCTCCAGTTCATCTTTTTGAGGGCGTTCCAGACAGGCTACCCCTTCTTCCATAAGTATCTCCATTTTCACGCCTTCGTTTACCCGGCCGATCACGGCGGAATGGATTCCTTCCCGTTTCAGGCGTTCGGTCAGTCTGGCCCCATGGCCGGCGATCAGAAGAATACAGCCTTCTGAGTACAGACGATATGGATTCAGATCATAATACTCACAGATTTCTATCGTTTCTTGCTTAACAGGAATCTGACGCAGTGTGAATTCAATCCCAACTCTGTACGCTCCCGACAAATTCCAGAGGGCGGTCAATATTCCTCCCTCTCCTGCCGGTTCGCACTCCGTCGCTCCGAATTCCTTCCACTGCTCCAGATTCCTGTCTGATTCTGCCGTTTTTTGGTTGTTAATGGTTTCTATATAGGAAGAGCTGAAATACTGTTCCAGCTCCTCTCTCTTCTCCCGGACGATCGCCAGGGTTCCGGCCATTCCTGCAAACCCGGCCGCAACAATATCCTGGCCGGCTTCATGAATCCCCTGCTCTCCCTGATCACTTTTCTTCTCATCAGCCTGGCCCTTCTCCAGCTCCGCCTTCCGCTGCGGGCGGCGCCGGCTGTGTTTCAGGCGCGGGCGGCTGCGTCTCAGGCACCTGAGCGGCTGCCGGGGTCTCGGCCGGCTGTGTCGGCTGGTTCATGCTCACGCCAGGGCCTCCGTCATGGCCTTCTACAGGGGCCTGTGTCTCCGGCTGCGATGTGGACGGCTGTGTCTCCGGTACTGGCGCCGGTGTCGGTGCGGGCGCTGTCGGTCCTACCTGGAAAATCGCCTTCGAAGCATTATAAGTATCTGTGCTGAGAAGGGTTCTCTCCGTCTCCTGTCCATCAACAGTCACCACCTTCCACAATCTGGAACGCAGGCCTGCATGACTGGACTGAACTTTTCTTCTTGCCCCCGGAGCGAGTGCGTTATTCACCTGCTCAATCGGAGCTCCCGGGTCGGTGCGGCCCAGCGTCTCTGATACGTACTCCACCTTACGGTTTTCAGGTCTCGTTTCTTTTCCGTAGCAGGTAAAAGTGAGTTTTCTGTTCTCAGTATAACCTTCTACGTAGATCGGTGTGCTGTAATTATTAGTAATTTTAATGTCTTTTGCCGTTCCTGCAATCGCTGCATCCATAGACGGCTTTACATATGTGACAATCATAGAATGATTCTGTCTCTGTGTAATCTCCAGTTCTGCCTGAAGCGCCATATTATAAAGCGTTGTTGCAATCTGGCAGACGCCTCCGCCTATACTGTCAACTACCTGGCCGTTCTGGTAAGCGGCCGCTGTTGCATAACCATTCGCTGTTGTAAACGGCTGCATGCACTCATAGCCGGAAAGAGTTTCCCCCGGCATCAGAAGATGGCCATTGATCTTGGCAGCTCCTACCTGGAGGTTCTTCGCTCTGGATGAACCGCTGCTGCTAAAGTCGGTCGTAAATGTACCCAGAACATCCTGAATCGTTTCCAGATCTTCCGTTCTGATCCTGGGCTGGCTTTCCGTAACCGCCGCTTCTACCTGGATCGGACTGTCCAGACCGCCCTGCAGCGCCTCGTTCAGCGCAGCGGCCGTCGCTTCTGCGTCGACTGCAATCCCCGGCTCTCCAGGAGTAATGATAAACTGTCCGTTTTCTCTGGTGATGGATGCATCCTTGGCACCGCCTTCCAGACCCGTGCTGTTTTCATTGACAAAAGCTTCCACCTTCGCCTGGTCAACAGCCGTCTCCAGTTTAATCTCCGCCCCTTCTTTTTCCAGGTCCTTTAATACCATATAGCGCTTGAGAAGATTGCCTTCCGTAAAGCGGCTGACCGTCTCTTCTACGGCCTCTTCATTGCTCCAGTGAAATCCCAGATCACCTGCGGTAGTCTCGACCTCATTTTGGCCGATTGTAAGAGTAATCTTCTGGCCTTCCATACTGGTTACATAATCTCTTATTGTCTGTTCAGCTTCTTCTTTTGTAAGCCCCCCCAGATCCTGTCCTCCTGCTGAAATACCGACAGGAATTTCTGTCGCCTGCGCGTCTGTCGGGTACAATGCCAAAACCCCCACTGCCAGTACCGCCGCTGCCAGGCCGCCAATCCACACTTTCTTTTTCATCATATACTCCTCATACTCCAAATTTACGGCTTTACGGCATAAACGATAATGCCATCGGCAATACCATCGCAACTGCAAGCAGAATAATAACAAATGCTGCAATCGCTTTCTTAAATCCTGTCTTTTTATCATTGAAATTAATCATTCTCTCTCACCTCTTTTATCCTATTTTATAATTCTTCCATATTGTGAAATGATTTTATCCGTAATTCTGGAAATTTCATTACGTGTCAAATCATCAATCTGCAAAGATACAGATATTTTATGATATTTTAGTAAATCACGCAAGTGGTCTTTTTGCCTTTTTGAGGCAGGCTGTTCCTTTTTTACATGATATTGTAAAATCCCGGCTGAAAAAGCACCCGGTTCCTGATCTGAATACATGTTTTTCATTGCCTGATACAGCTCATGTGCCGCATATGCATCCGCAAGCGCTCTGTGAGCCCTGTCAGTTTTAACATGAAACCATTCACATGCGGCGGAAAGATTCTTCTTCTCCTCCTGAGGCATGAACTTTCTGCTCAGTTTCAGCGTATCGACGCCATTCTTTTCAAACAGATGGCCGCTGTTTACCGCCGCTCTCTTCAAAAAGCTGTAATCAAACAGAATGTTGTGGCCCAAAAGAGGACAATCACTGCAGAATGACAGCACCTCATCAATCACATCATCAATTCCGGGGGCGTTTTCCACCATTTCTCCTGAAATTCCCGTCAAATCCACAATTTTGTCCGTAATCTCCCGTTTTGGATTGATTAATGTGGAAAACTCTTTTGTAACATGTCCGTTGCATACCAGTACAGCTCCGATTTCTAAAATTCTGTCCTGTTTCGGATTCAGCCCCGTCGTTTCCAGATCGATGGCCACATAAGATTCTATCATTATTTCTTTCCTCTGGAGGGACAGTAATCTTTCAGAAAACATTCCTCACATTTGGGATTTCTGGCTACACATATCGTTCTTCCCAGGGTGATAATATGTATATTCCAAAGAATCCAGTGCTCCTTTGGAAGCACTTCCATCAGTTCATATTCAATTTTTTCCGGTTCTTCTGATCGGGCAAACCCCAGCTTTCTGGAAATTCTCTTAACATGAGTATCCACCACAATGCTAGGCTCGTTATAGATGTTGCCACGTATCACATTTGCCGTTTTTCTTCCTACACCTGCAAGTGAAGTAAGTTCTTCGATCGTCTTCGGGACGACGCCGTTATATTTTTGAACCAGATCCTTACAGCAGGATATAATATTCTTGGCCTTCATATGATAGAATCCAATGGAATGAATGTCTTTTTCAAGTTCCGCCAGTTCTGCTTCTGCAAATTTTTCAAGCGTATCATATTTTTTAAACAGGTCTGCCGTTACGATGTTGACTCTGGCGTCTGTACATTGAGCGCTCATAATAACAGCAATTAAAAGCTGCCAGGGCGTCTCATGGTTCAGATAACACCTGTATTCTGTTCCATATTCCTGATCCAGGAGTTCCAGAACTTTTTTTACCCGCTCATTCCGCTCCGCTTTCGTTTCTCTTTTTGCCATATTTCACTCCGTTTACTTTTCAGTACTCATCTCTGTTTCCTGTTTTCTCTGAATCGTCCGTGCAGTTCCGTTATATGTGAGCGGATCCCGCACCTCATAGTCAAACAATATATATCTTCCGTCTTCCATAACCTCTATATGAACCATTCTCTTATCTTTCTGCCGGTGAGCACGGCAGTAATCATCATAGTACGGTTTTATATCGTTTTTAAACTGTGTCTGATCCGCAGCAAAGTCCGGCCGGCTTTTCACGTTCTCCCTGAGGTAGAGATCGTATATGAGAAGATCCCTGAATTTCTTCAGACGACTGGCCGTCATATTCCTCAGGCTGCACAGAAATCTGTATAAGATTTCGTATCTGGCCGTCCGGTTATGCCTGACCTCATATAATTTCTCCATTTCATAATACTGGGCAAGACTTTCAAACATGTCAAAAGGAGAATCAAACTCCCCGGCCAGAGCGGCTGTTGTATGAATAAACTGGCGGCTGTTATAATAAACTTCCACCATCTCTTCCACGCCCTTTAACCGCAGAATGTCCCCATATGACATCCAGTTTGTGCACAGCACCTCATATGGTGGTGACTGTCTGCAGAGCAAACCGTAATCAGCGGCTTTTTCCGCCATATACGAGCCTTTCAACACCTTCAAAAATCCCAGCTGAAGTTCATCCGGCTCCATCTCATACACCTGGCAGAACGACCTTTTAAAACTGCTGTAATCCTCAAACGGAAGTCCGGCAATCAGATCCAAATGCTGATGAATATTATGGCCTTTCTTGATTCTGGCCACCACTTCCTTCAATCTGTTCAGATCCGTCTTTCTTCTGATTTCATGAATCGTCTGCAAATTAGCGGTTTGAACACCTATTTCAAGCTGAACCAGTCCGGGGCGAAGCGTCCCGAGGAGCAGCAGCTCATCTTCATCCAGCAGGTCCGCCGATATTTCAAAATGAAAGTTGGTAATTCCATTGTCATGATCTGCAATATGCTTCCATATCGCCATGGCATGGTCCTTTCTGCAGTTAAACGTCCTGTCTACGAATTTCACCTGAGGCACCTGATGCTCCAGGAAAAAGTCCAGTTCCTTTTTTACAAGCTCCAGGCTGCGAAATCTCACAGATTTGTCAATGGAAGACAGGCAGTAGCTGCATGAAAAGGGGCAGCCTCTGCTGCTTTCGTAATAGATGATTCTGTTCTCGAATCCTTTCAGGTCCTGATACGAAAACGGGATATCGTCCATATTCATTACAGGCCCGGGCGGCGTTATCAATACATCGCCTTCCTGTCCTCTGTAAGCCAGTCCCGGTATGGAAGACAGTCTCTCGGCCAGTTTCTCTTTGTCGAAGCTGCCAGGCGCTTTCCATGCAGCCTCATATGCTTCAAGAAGGGAGGCAAATGTCCTTTCTCCTTCTCCGATCATGATTCCATAAATGTTCGGTTCCCTCTCAAGCATATCCGCGGCGCAGAAAGATACCTCCGGTCCTCCCAGCCAGACAGGAACGTCCGGAAGCACGTTCTCCAAGTCGTGTATCAGTTCTTCTACATAGGAAATGTTCCATATATAGCAGGAAAATCCTATGACATCCGGCTTTCTTATATAAATGTCCTTCAGAATATGCTCCATCTGGTGATTAATGGTATATTCTCCGATCTCTATATCTGCTCCCAAATGATGCGCCTGCGCATACTGTTTCAGGCTGTACACGCCCAGATTGGAATGGATATATTTCGCATTGATCGCAGCTAACAGAAATTTCATCTCTATACTTCCAGTTCTATCTTTCTTCCGGTGGACTGATACTGATAATGTCTGACTCCCGCCGCATTGAGCATACGTTTGGAAGCCATGACGGCAGGTGTCTGCGCGTATTTATCTTCTTTATAAATAAGCGTTTTGATCCCCGCCTGGATGATAGCTTTCGCACATTCGTTGCAGGGGAACAGAGTCACATAAAGCTTGCTTCCTTCCAGGCTGCCGCCGCGGTAATTCAGTATGGCGTTGAGCTCGCTGTGGGTCGAATAAAAATATTTTGAATTGTAGGGATCATCCTTCTCATGCTCTTTCCCCCATGGAAACTCGTCGTCTGAACATCCCTTCGGAAAGCCATTATATCCCATGGAAAGGATTTTGTTATCCTGGCTTACGATACATGCGCCTACCTGTGTGCTGGGATCTTTGGAACGTCTTGCAGCAAGCATGGCGACTCCCATAAAATATTCATCCCAGGTAATATAATCCTGCCTTTTCTGTGACATTGTAAATCTCTCCCCTCATCCTGACGTATTCTATCTCTTATATTTTAACAACCTTGTGTCCGGCAGCCTTTGTCAGACGGTTCATAATCGCCTGCCCCAGCTGAGTTCTGGCAAATCCCTCCGCTACGATAAAGTCCACTTCCAGATCGTCAAATTCCCTCAGTACCGCATAAAGGTTATGAGCGACGGTCTCTTCCCTCGCCCTGAGCCCCATACTGCGTACGATAAAGATATTAGAACGCTCCCATTCGTATTCTTCTTTCGTCTCATCGGTACAGATTACACCTACTTTTAACCCCTGTTCTGCCGCTTCTTCCGCCAGTCTCTTCACTTCCCAGGACAGGAGATAGTCTTCCGCCCCGATATGAATATCCTTTGCGCAGTCTGAGATTCTATGCATAACAGAACGGTAAAAACTGCCGTTTTTATCTTCCAGAGCCTGTTTTGTCTCATCTGACAGTTCAACCAGAGTCATATCAGCCTTCGGCGCATAGTGGCGGTACTTCATTCCCGGCGCTTTCGGCCTCATATCAGGCTTCATTGGGCCTACAATTGCCGGGTCTATTCTTACATCTCCCAGCAGTCCCTTAAGCATCTCCATCGTAATCGCACCGGGACGCAGAATGACGGGAATCTCTTCCGTAACGTCTACAATTGTAGACTCCACTCCGATTCCTACAGGACCTCCGTCTACGATCATCTCGATCTTACCGTTCATATCTTTCCACACATGATCAGCCGTCGTAGGGCTGGGACGGCCGGAAGTATTGGCGCTTGGTGCTGCTATCGGAACCCCGGCTAGGGCGATCAACCTGTTAGCCACCTTATCGCTGGGCATCCTTACGGCGACCGTATCGAGGCCTCCTGTAGTACCATATGGCACTAAATCGCTTTTATTAAAAATCATTGTAAGCGGCCCCGGCCAGTAGGCTTCCATCAGCTTTTTTCCTGCTTCCGGAATCTCTTTTACCAGCGGAATCAGCTCTTTTATATCTGAAATATGGGCAATTAAAGGATTGTCAGAGGGCCTGCCTTTTGCAGCATAGATCTTTTTAGCCGCCTGTTCATCGAGGGCATTGGCTCCCAGTCCGTATACCGTTTCTGTAGGAAATGCAACAAGACCTCCCTCTTTCAGAATCCGGGCAGCTTCCAACAGCTCTTCGTCCTTCACCTGCTCCTTATCTGTAACAATGACTCTCTTCGTCTCCATTATTTTCCCTTCCCTTTTATCCTCAATCTTAGCTTGTATCATAGCACAACGGTAATCTCCATGCAAGATGCAACAGTTCATACGGCGCCTCTTCTTGACCGGAAAAGCCGTTTTAAAAAGCTCAGATGGACATCCGATGTAAAAATTGGTACAGAGTTACTATATAATATAACTTTCGCAAATCTCTTGCAATCTTTTATGGATTCTGCTAATATAAGGAACATGTTTAAATCAGGAGGCGATTTCAATGTCACTTATTTTTCCAAAGGATTATGATCCGAAACTGAACGTACGACAGACAGAGGAAGCCATTAAATATATACGAGATACATTTCAGAAAGAATTCGGCAAGGAGATGAATCTGGAACGTATTTCCGCACCGCTTTTTGTAAGACAGAGCACTGGTCTGAACGATGATCTGAGCGGAGTGGAACGTCCCGTTTCCTTCGATGTTGCCGGCATCCCGGACGAAACTGTCCAGGTTGTTCATTCTCTTGCAAAATGGAAACGTATGGCGCTTCATGACTATGGCTTTCAGCCAGGCGAGGGCCTGTACACGAATATGAACGCGATCCGCCGCGATGAAGAGCTGGATAACCTCCACTCCTGTTACGTCGATCAGTGGGACTGGGAAAAGGTAATTACAAAAGAGGAACGGACCATCGAAACGCTGGAGTCTACCGTTCGTACAATCTTTAAAATCATCAAACACATGCAGCATGAAGTATGGTATAAGTACCCCGAAGCGGTGAAGCATCTTCCAAAAGATATTACGTTTATTACCACACAGGAACTGGAAGACCGCTATCCGGATAAAACTCCAAAGGAACGCGAAAATCTAATTACAAAAGAGTACGGCTGTGTATTTCTGATGAAGATCGGCGACAAGCTGGCCAGCGGAGAACCCCATGACGGCCGTGCGCCGGACTATGATGACTGGTCATTGAATGGAGATATTCTGTTCTGGTTTGAGAACCTCAACTGCGCCCTGGAGATTTCCAGTATGGGAATCCGCGTGGATGAAACTTCTCTCCACGAACAGCTGGAAAAGGCAGGCTGCCTTGACCGTGACGTTTCCCATACCACCGGATGATCCTGAATAAGGAACTTCCTTACACAATCGGCGGCGGCATCGGGCAGTCCCGTCTCTGTATGCTGCTTCTCGACCGCGCCCATATCGGCGAAGTACAGGCGAGCCTGTGGCCGGACGGCATGAGAAAAGAGTGTATAGAGCACAATATCATTTTATTATAACCGTTTCTGACGGAGAACTATGATTACATCGTTTCACGAAGAAGGAAAAGAGAATGCTGCCGCACTCTCTTTTCCTTCTTTTTGTTTGCTGTTATATAATTTTAAAACCATTTCCTTACCGAGCAATGGCTTTTTAATCCCCTACTACCGGATTACATGACCAGATCCGGCAGGAATGTAATGATACCGGGGAATATGGTCAGCAAGAACAGGATCGCTATGTACACGAGTACGAGCGGAAGTATTTTTTTCACCAGCCTGAACAGCGGCACGTCCCCCATGCTGCAGCCGATATAAAGCACAGCTCCTACTGGCGGAGTCAACAGGCCGATTACAAGCCCGAATATCATTGTCACGCCGAATACGGTGGGGTCAATGCCCAATGCCTTCACAATCGGCAGAAATATGGGACCAACAATCGAAATTGCAGGAATCACATCCATGAACAGTCCGATTACAAGAATGATCAGGTTGATCAGGCACATAATCACCAGAGGATTTTTAGAAATTGCCGACAGCCCGGCGGCAATCACCTGAGGAATCTGAGCAACCGTAATAATGGCAGCCAGCGCTGTTGTCGTTGCAACGATAAACATGACAACCGCACTCGATTTCGCCGCGTTGACCATACACTTTTTCAGCGTTGCAACGCTCATTTTCTTATTGACAAATGCGGCGACCAAAAACGCATATACGACTGCCACCACCCCTGCTTCCGTAGGGGTAAAGATGCCCGTCAGCATACCGCCCATCATGATTACCGGCATGATCAGACATGGCAAAGCCTGTTTTCCGCTTATGAGCACTTCTTTAAGCGTTGCTCTTTTCAAAACCTTATAATCTTTTTTTCTGCTCATCAGCTTCCATGTTATCATCACAAGCAGGCCGGCAATAATTCCCGGTATGACACCGCTGACAAACATCCTTGTCACCGACACTCCGCTGATCGTTCCAAACAGCACCATCGGTATACTAGGCGGTATAATTGGCCCGGTAATGGAACCGGCGCATATAATTGCCGTAGAATCATCTTTATCGTAGCCTTCTCCCATCAGCATGGGCAGCATAATTCCTCCGATTGCAGACACTGTTGCAACAGCTGCTCCTGAAACGCAGGCAAACATCATACATGCCAGGACCGCTACATAGCCAAGACCGGCCTTTACATGACCCAGAAGCGTCCTGCAGAATCCCACAATGCCTGCCGAAAGTTCCCCTTCATTCATAATTTCTCCTGCCAGCATAAAAAACGGGACCGCCATCATGGCAAAGCTGTTTGTTCCGCTAAACAGATACGTCGGAATCAATGTGAAGTTGGAAAGACCGGTCGTCAGAATCATAATTGCTACCGTCCCTAGGATCGCTATCGCTATAGGGACTCCCACGAGAAGCAGTCCGAACATGGAGATCAGAAATTCAACAAAAATCATTTTTCATCCTCCTTTACGCATCTCAGAATATCAATCAGATCCTGATATTCATAGCGATCATTATCACAAAGCTGACCGGAAGTATCAGATGGATCACCGGCTGAGGAATCTTGGTCAGAGGCGATACCATTCCAAAGCTGGTTTTTACAAAGCTGATCCCATACCATGCAACGAGTGCCAGAATTACAGTAACGAGCAGATTGCTCACTACGTCAAATACTTTTCTGATTTTCGGCGGAAGGAAGATCAGCAGCACATCCACGGCAATATGCTTTCCTTCATAAAAGCAGAGAACCGTACCTATAAAAGTAATCCATACAAACAGGATTTTTGCCAGCTCTTCCGACTCCGTAATTCCTTTCTGAAAAAAGAATCTCCCAACTACATTAACAAATACGATTACGACCATTACGAGAAACATCAGAAATATCAGATTCTCCATTACGAAAATCCCATGGCCGCTTATGCCCTTCTTTTTCTTCTCTTCCATATTACAGCCATCCTTTTCCTTATTTCGCTCCCATTTCATGAAGCTTGTCCAGCATTGCCTTAAAATCCGGATATTCTCCGCAGTACTTTTCAATTACCGTTTCACCGATTGCCTTAAACGGAGCTCTGTCTACTTCTGTTACCTCCACTCCCTTTTCCTTCAGCGTATTGATGTCGGCTTCTTCCGTCTCTTTGTAAAGCCTCTTTACCTCTTTTACATAAGCTGCACAGCATTCGTCAAATGCCTTCTGGTCTTCCGGAGTCATTCCTTCATAAAACTTCTGATTGACTGCCAGCACTGATACGTTACCTGATGGCGGGTGAGGGCAAGATAATCCTGAACTTCATACCATCCGCTCGTAAGCAGCGTTGTAGGCGGGTTTTCCTGTCCATCGATTACGCCCTGCTGAAGCGCCGTAAAAATTTCCGACATAGACATCGTAACAACGTTAAATCCAAGAGCCTTTGCATTATCTACAAAATGAGTAACTTCCGGAACGCGCAGCTTGATTCCCTTGCAGTCCTCAACGGAATTGATCGGATGCTTGCTGTTGGATATGGAACGCACGCCGTTCAGCGCAAAGCCTTTACATAAAAGTCCTGTAGACTTCACATCTTCTGTGATCTCTTCCATAATTTCCGGCGTGTTCAGTGCCTCGCAGCTGCTGTCTACATCGTCGAATACCCATGGAAAATCCAGCACCTTTAACTTGGGAAACTGGTCTGACATCTGTACACCTGCTACTCCGACTTCAATGGTTCCCATCTTTGCCGCTTCCGTAATCTCTTTTTCACCGCCCAGAACACTGTTGGAATAAATCTCAAGTGTATATCTTCCCTGTGTTTTCTCTTCCAGCATCGGTTTCAATGTAGACTGCAGAGCCACATTTATCGGATGCGTATCAGCCAGGAAATTTGCAATCTTAATCGGAACTGCATCCGGATTCGCAGAAGATGATTCCGTCTTTTCCTGCTCCGCCTCTTTCGGAGCCTCCGTCATATTATCAACTGATCCCGAATAATTTGCACATCCTGCCAGAAGGCTACCAGCCATGGAGGCAATCAAAATTCCGCTTAAAATACTTCTTTTTTTCATCATATCGTCTTCCTCTCCTGATACATTTTTTAATTTGTTCCATCAAGCTTGATCGGCTGTCCTTACTATATCGGATTTTAAAATTCCTTACAATTGACAATTCTTTCCTCCGCCCGGCACTATTTTACCTGTCTCCTTCCATTATTCGGCAGACTTGCTTTTTTGGTGCGTTTTATCCTGTATAATCCGCATTATTGTTCCATTTTTGTCATATGTGCATAAATTGTCATGGCTGTTTTTTCTTCCTGTACTTTCATTTTTGTCCTGTTGTTGCTATAATATTGCCATAATTCTGACATTACCCTTTGGGAGGCGTTTACGAAATGATAAACAGACTGAAACATTATTTTTCCTTTTCCCACCATGTATTTTTAAAAACCTTTATCCTGCTGTCCCTCATTTCCGTTATTCCTCTTTTGTGCATCTCTCTGCTTTTTGCCAACCTGTCCGAACAGTTCTGGAAGAGCGAAAGCTACAGCTCCAGTCAGAGGGCGTTAACGCAGTACATGAACAATATCGACAATCAGATTTTATCCGTTCAGGAAGAAATGGTCCGCGTTGCCACCAATGCTTCCGTTCTTTCCTTCATCCTCCAGCCGACGTTTTCTGAAATATCAAGGAATACCCAGATTATGAAATACTTAAATGATATCCAGAAATCGGACAACGGCATTTACTATGCATATCTGTATTCCAATTTCGCCGGACTCGTCCTGTCTTCTGAAAACAAAGGCTACCGGTATTTTCATTTTTATGACAAACCTGCTCTGGACCTGTATTCAGAAAAAAATATGCTTCGATGGTCGTGCGGAAAAATGTAATTCATACGCCCGATTCAAATGGTCTGGAAAATTGCCTCACCTTTTATCAGAATATCCCCCTTGATTCCAAAGGGAGTCTTGGATGTCTGATTCTCAATATGGACAGGGATTTTCTCTTTTCCGCCAACAGGCCGGAGTCCGCTCTGCAGATCAATGTATACGACCTGGACCAATCCAGTCTCTACGCCCAAAATCCGGATCAGGTAAGCTGGCAGATAGACAGCGACTTTCAAAAGGAGCTTGCTTCTAATTCCGGAACATTTATCTTTAAGGCTGATCCGGACGACCTTGTCGTGCTTCATGCCATATCTCCTGTAACCGGTTGGAGGTATGTCGGCACTTCCTCCATGCCTATTTTTTTTAAACAATACCGTCATATATCCCGGCTTCTCATGGCTCTGGCCGCCGCGGCTCTTCCAATTTCTTTTTTGCTTTCATTCTTTGCTGCAAAGAAACTTTATAAACCGCTGAGAGGCCTCGTTTCTCTCGTTCAGGGGGGAGACAGTTCCAGGGAATGTTCTGATGAATATCAGTATATTCACAATGCATACAGCTCCATGAAGGAAGCCAATCAGAATATGCATACCACCATCGATCAGCTCAGGCCGGCCGTAAAAGATAATTTTTTCTTCAGCCTGATTCTTGGGGAACCGATGACCCCGGAAGAAATAGAGACCAAATTAGATTTTATCCGTGAAGATTTTTCACCCTTTGGCTACGGCGTAATTATTCTGCTGATATCAAATTATGAGAATTACATTCAACAATTTGACGAACAGACCCAGCTGCTTCACAGCTGCCAGATATCCGGCCTCGTAAATGAAGCCGCCGGCTCCTGCCCATATGCGCTGCTTCACTTAAACCGCTTTTCCTGGTCGCTTGTCATTAACAGCAAGGATTCCGAAAACCGCGTGCTTCTCACAATCCTATCTACTCTAAAACGAGCTGCGGAGAACCTTCCGTTTCCTCTGCTGATAAACGGCGGAAATACATACGAATCAATTTCTGATCTTCCCTATTCCTATCGAGAAGCACAAGAATCCTTAAAATTTCAGCAGTATAACCCGTCGGGGACAGCGGCCGGCGCAACCGCTTCCCCTTCCCATACGGTGTACTACCTGAATACAAAGCTGGAAGAAGCCCTCCTGCAGGCCGTCAGAACCGGCTCTCCTGCTGCCGTAGAAGAGCCTTGCATGAATATCTATCAGAACATGCGCCAGTATTCTGCTTCTTATAACGATGTCTCCATAACAGCTTCTCACATAATGAACCAGATTCTGGAAATCCTGATCAGTCTGGAGATCGATCTGGACAGTCATCCGGAACTTACGATATTCTATAAAGCGCTGAACTCCTGTGCCACCATCGGTGATATCCAGATGCTCCTGAAAAATACGGCGGGCACGGCCGCCTCCTGCGTGGAGTCCTTTAATCGCCAGCGCTCCGACAAAACCATTGAGCGCCTGAAAGAGTACGTCCGGACGCATCTCGGAGAAGATATCTCCCTGCAGGATCTGGCCGACTACAGCCAGATGAGTCCCTCTTATGTCAGCCGCCTGTTTAAAAAACACCTGAACATTGGTTTCGTAGAATATCTGAATACGCTTCGGATCAACCGGGCAAAACGTCTTCTGGAGGATACACAGATGACAGTGGAACAGGTCGGTTTCCAGGTCGGTTTTAACAATGTCCGCTCTTTTATGCGCCTCTTCAAGCAGTATGAGGGGACATCTCCAGGCCAGTACCGCAGCCAGGCTTTAACCGCTTTAAAAGAACCGTCCTGATATTTTCCTACTAAACCGCTTTCATCACGTACCGTTCAATAGAAATATATGATAGCATATAGTATGGGATATAAAAGACTGTGTATGGGCTCGATATACAAACCACATTTTTTAGATATATTGAGATATGTTTTCCTTTACGGGAGGTGATAATCATGAATAGCCATGAAATAATTGATATGCTCACTCTTTTAGAGTAAGCGTAAATGAGCTTTCCACATAAGAAACTACTTCCGAGGCAGACTCCACCGGAGCTTCTGCGGAAACGTAATGCATAATGCCGTTTTCATCTTCAAATATCCAGCAGACGATATAGCTTGCCAGGCCATGGTCTTCACTGGTGAACGACCCGTAAACCTGAAGAGCGTCATATGTACCGATCTTAACTGTAGCCCCGGAAATATTCGTAACATCATTATTTTCTAAATTATACCATACGGAACTGGCAGCACTCCTTGTATCCAGTGCTGCTTTTTGCTCGTCCGAAAGGCCTTTCGTGTCAAAAATATTCATCGTAATAATAGCCGTACCTTCTATATTTGAATATTGGAAATCTGTTCCGCCGTCCAAATCAGTAAATTTCACCCATGTGTCTGGAACCGAAACATACCCCACGGTTTCATTTCCAACCACCTGCATGCCCTCTTCTCCGGCATCTGACGGGAACGATTCCAGCGCCTCTGTTTCGTCAATTTTCAGGCTGCGCAGTATACGCTCTATTTCTTCCAAAGAACGCTCCGCCTCATCTTCCTTCCGGAAGTCGGCGTATACGGATACTATCACATTACCGGAGCAGACATTTGCAACATGAATGCCGTCTCCCTTTTTGTAGCGGGTCGTCATAATATTATAGTTGTAAACATCGCCTGCATCGGTAACCAACTCCGCGTAATCTTCCTGCGTAACGAAGAACTGGTATTCCTCAAAATTTGCCTGAAACTGAATACCCTCTATAAATAGTTAAAAAATAATCCCCAGCAGCACCGTATAAACCGGCACTACGGCCATGCTGATTACAGTCGTTACAGCGATAAGGACGGTACAGAATTCATAGTCCGCGCCGGATTCCTTTGCCAGGATTCCAAATTGTGTCATTGCGGGCATAATTACCAGAATCAGATAAACCTGTTTTGCCATATCACTGATCGGAAGCAGAAGCAGGACTCCCAGCATAACCACTGGAGATACAATAAATCGGTTTATCATCAGCACAACAATGTCTCTGGACATCTTCAGCTCTTTCAGGTTGATATTTCTCAGAATACTTCCGATTACGATCATGGCCAGCGGCGTTGCTGTCTTACCCACCTGTTTAATGGGGCTGAAAATCCAGTCCGGTATGGTTACGTTCAGAATGACTAGGGTAATTCCGAACAAAAATCCGATAATCGGCATGGAAAACATCTTTTTTACGTTTTCGAAAGTAAATATGGGAGCCCCGGGATTGCTGTCCCTTCTCAGCAGCCAGGCGCCCGCAGTCCAGAATAAAATGGTATTAGCGATATAATAGCTCATGGCGATGGGAAGCGCCTGCTCGCCCAGAATGGATTCCACGATGGGAAACCCTACGAAAACCGTATTGGAAAATCCTATAACATTGACAAACGCCCCGATTCTTCTGACATGTACTTTTAGAATCTTTGCAACAACCGAACCTACGATCAGAAAGAACAGGATCATCAGAAATGGGATCGGGAAAAATTTCAGAAGAGCTACAAGCTCTTCCCTTGTAGGACATGTATCATAGACGTTAACTATCATTAAAAACGGGATTGCCACCTGCATGCACAGCTTTGAGAGAAAGCTTTCACCTGCCTTGCCGAACCAGGGTTTCCTGGTAATGACAAATCCCACAGCCATCATCATTACAAGCGACAAAACACTTTGTATCGAATGTATAATCATCTTTTATCCTCCAGACCGTTGAAAACACCAATAGGGATATTTTACCATTGATAATTTTAGAAGTCCAGAATTGTTTGGTTATTTATTTCCATTCTCAGCCTTGGGCGGGGCCGTTTTATCATTCAGAAATTCCATGATTCCCATATGGATCGTCCATGCCAGACGGTCCTGGTATTCTTCAGAGTTCAGTTTTGCTGATTCTTCCCAGTTGGAAAGGAATCCGCATTCTACAATTACAATAGGCTCCTTCACGTGAAGAAGCAGATAATAGCTGTCATTGGCTTTCGCAAATCTTGTGTTCTTCTCCCCCAGCACATAGTCAAATCGTTTTTGTATAATTTCAGCCAGCTTTTTACCCTTTTCAGACCTTCCATAGTAAAAAACCTGCCCGCCGGATACATTTTCCTGGTGGTAGCTGTTCTGATGGATGCTGACCACAAGATCAGGTTTGGCCTTTTCAATCACTTCTACTCTCTTTTTCATATCGGCCATCTTTTTTCTGCTGTCTTTTTCACTGTATAATCCCCTGTCATCCTCTCTCGTCAGAACGACTTCTATATCTGAATTTTCCAGGTACTTTTTCAGTTTTTTCGCGATCTGAAGATTGATGTCCTTCTCTAGGCTCTTATCTACCCCAACCTTTCCAGGATCGTTTCCCCCATGACCCACGTCGATCGCCACAACCGCTCGTTCTCGTTCTCCATGCGCCCCTGCAGTTGCCTGGGACGTCATAATCCCGGCTTCCCTGGAGACAAAAAATACAACCAACAACAATAGTATCCCCATCAGGGGCTCTGCCCATGTTCTTTTCACCATGACCATCCAGGCTGTTACAGTTTACTTCAATATATCCTGTTTTTTGTCCAAAAAGAACTGTTGCCGCCTTATGAATTATTTGTGAACTTTTCCCCGTTCTTTTGACGGTTTCCTTTCAAACTGATATAATAGAAACATTGCATACACAAACTACAGAATTCAGGAGACTTACAGCTATGGATCAATCACAAAAGAATGCAGAACATTATAAAAACCTGCTTTTAGACGAAATCGAGCAGATTATTATCGGCAAACGAGAGCAGATTTCTTTGCTCGTTATGGCCGTATTTTCCGGAGGACACGTCCTCCTGGATGATCTTCCCGGAAGCGGCAAAACAACTCTGATCAAAACGCTTTCACTGGCTTTAAGCTGCGACTTCTGCCGAATACAGTTTACCCCGGACCTCCTTCCTTCGGATATTCTTGGAATGACTGTATTCAATCAGAAAACAGGAGACTTTCAGCTGCGCAAGGGACCTGTGTTTACCAATATCCTCCTGGCTGACGAGATCAACCGCGCGATTCCAAGGACCCAGTCCGCCCTTCTGGAAGCGATGGAAGAACAGCAGGTTACGATTGACGGAGAATCTTTAAAGCTGCCCTCTCCTTTTTTCGTCATGGCTACTCAGAATCCGGTGGAGCGTGAAAGCACCTTCCCTCTTCCTGCCGCTCAGATGGACCGTTTTTTTATCAAAATGTCCCTGGGATATCCAAGTCCTGAAGAAGAAAATCTGATGCTGGAGCGTTTAGGAAATACCGTTCCTTATGCGGAAATTCATTCTGTCCTGTCACCTGAAGGTCTTGCAGAAGTATTTGCGGAAATTGACCGTGTACACGTCAGCACTGCCGTACGCCGCTACATCGTAAGTCTTGTCCATGCCACAAGGAATCATCCGCTTTTGGAGACAGGGGCCAGCCCCAGAGCTTCTAAAGCGCTGTTTCAGGGAGGGAAGGCATGGGCAGCTATGGAAGGCCGCAGTTTTGTTACGCCTGACGACATTAAAGCGATCGCAGTCCCTGTACTGAGCCACAGAATCACCTTAAAGTCCCAGGCCCGTTTCTCCGGTACTTCGTCTGACAGCATCATTCAGGATATTCTCGCTTCTACAGAAATTTCTGACACCAAATAACATGGAACGGAGCTGATTATGGAAAGCAACCGTAAATTAACGAGTAATTTTGCCAATCCAATCGGAATCGGCATTCTGGCCGCCATGGCTGTTCTGTTTTACTACAACGGACTGAATGAAGCTGCCGGAACCTTTCTCCTGTTTTTCTTTCTGTTTCTGGCGGCCTGGCTCTGGAACAGATTCGCTCTGTCACGGCTGGATATCCAGATCAAAGACAGCCGCGTATGTGCCTTTCCGGGCAGTACCTTTCAGCTGTCATGCAAAATATCAAACAGAAAATTCCTCCCTCTCATGTGGGTAGAGGTCCTTTTTCCCCTTCCGAAAAACGGGTGTGTGGAACCTGCTGATGAGGAAAATTCAAAAATGGTATTTGAGGAGGCATCCGGCGAGGAAGTTCCGGGAGCCTGTGCCCGTTTATCGTGGCTTCTATGGCATCAGGAATCCCAACTGGACATTCCTTTAAAGGCGGTCCGCAGAGGGATCTGCACATTTACCAGGGCTTCGGCCGCTTCCGGCGATGGTTTCGGCCTCGGCGCCAAGGAAAAGTCCGTTTCCTTGGATATCCAGCCTGTTTTTGTCGTCTATCCTGCTGTCATGCCTGTTCAAATCAACGATTTAACACAGAGTACGTCTGACACGGAAGCCGGCCATAACGGTTATCTGGAAGATATTACTCTTCTGAAAATGAATCGTGTATACCAGCCGGGGGATCCCGTCAAGAAAGTCAACTGGCGGCAGCTTGCCGGGCAGAATATCATGATGACAAACATATATGAGACCATCTTCCCAAAAATGATGACATTTCTTTTAGATTTATCATCATTCCGTACATACACGTCGGAAAAAAACAGCATGACCTGTGAAGATATCGTCATATGGACTCCTCTCAGCGACGAGCTGGAAGAGATGATCAGCATAACCGCTTCCAGCATACTGCGGCTGGCAGACACTGGAATCTGCTGCGGCCTGATTATACCCGGACTGCCCGATCAAAATGCCGTAATTCATTATCCTGCAAGACATGGTTCTGATCCTGAGAATCTTTTATACTCTCTCGCCTCTGTTTCGTATCGTGATGAAGAAGCAGTCGTTCCATATGACAGGCTGATGGAAAATGCAATATATTTCGGAACGTTCTGTATCATCACTTATTCTTTTTCGGCTATGACCATTTCTACAGATGTACTTGCAAAAATGGACCGGACGACGGTTATTGCCTGTTCGGTTTCTGATAAAGACCCATTCTGTCCTTGGAAACTCATCCATAAGGATGATCTGACCGGCATACAGGCGTAAATTCTTTGAGGTATCTGATATGAGCGTAAAACATCCTGTTCTTAATTCAATTACAGCTGTATTAACCGATATTGCCGTCTTCGGCTTTTCCATATTCTTCATTCTCAGGCCCTGCATTCTTGGCCTGAACTTTGTCATGCTGGCTGCCGGACTGTTTCTTCTCCAGCTGTTTGACTCCCTTATTTTAAAAAATCCCTTGTCGGTCGGACGGTATATCTGTTTGAATACCGTGCCTTCGGCTCTGCTCTGTATTGCAGCCATCCGTCTGCCGTTGCTAAAATCGCCTGACCTTTTTACCTATCTCTGGTATTACCTGGCCTTTTTGGTGCTTTTGGTTCACCGGATTTACAGAGCTTGTATACCTGCTTCTCAATCTTCCAGAATCCTCTCTACAGACGGGCTGATCGTAATCATTATCATCGTTAAGATCTGGCATTATTTTGATCCCGGTGCTGGAATTCTTTCCCTGATGAAGGCTGTTTCTGCCGCTCTTGTAGTCAGTCTTCTGAATCTGGCCGTATCCCGCCTGGCCCTCCCTTCATTTGAGAGGGGCAGGGTTTCGGCTGCGTCCGTTTTCTTTCCTGCTGCTTTTATCATTTTCTTTGGAGGTGTAGGTGCAGCTGTCTCGTTATGGGGAGAAAACGTCTCTTCCGGTCTCGTATCGTTTATTATTTCTATTGTACGGCTCATATTATCCGGACTTGCTTTTCTCTGGTCGTGTTTTGCTGCCTTCTGCGGATGGCTGTTCAGCCTTTTTCCGGATACTCCGCCAGGGGAAGCGGACCCCTTCATTCTACCGTCGGTCCAGACCGTTATGGAACAAGAAAATAGGACTCCAAATACGCAGGCCCTCTTTTTCCTGTTGATCGTATGTGCTGCAGCTGTAATTTCATATCTTTTATATAAAGTATTCAGTAAAAATATTCTCGGAATAAAAACAGGCGGAAAGTCCACCGCAAAAAATGAACGGCGCACATCCCACCTGATGTCTTTTATTAAAAAATTATGCAGTGAACTTACGAGGTTTTTCCGTATGTTGTGGATACTTTTCGTACATACGAACAGTATGCCCGCGCTGATTTTCCGCGCCGGCTGGTACGGGAAACGTCATCTGCATCCTCGAAAAACGGGAGAAACTCTGCGTGAATACCTCTGCAGACTTGACCGGCTCCATGAAATCGGCTCTGCTGCTTCTCTGCTTTCCGCCTACGCTGACCAGTATCTTTATTCGGCGGAAAAGCTTCATATGTCCAAAAATGATATCCGCCAGATTAAGAAGGCCTTCTCATTCTTCTGAATCCACGACGGTTTCCTTCGATTTAACCGTCTCCCCATCTCTTACATAAAGGCTGTTGTAATCTGCTCTGGCATCATCCAGAATATATAGAATATAATCGTTTAAAACAGTTCCGTATGCTTTATCCTGCCACAAATCAAAGGCCTTGTCATCCAGGGCCTTTTCTCTTATTTCAACAGCCCTGCCCTGATAATAATAGTCGTTAAGCTCTGCATAGAACCTGCACATGCTCCTGCGTTCTTCTTCCGTCATATTGTCCATTTTCTGCAGAACGCCATATGCCTGATTCTGAAATACCCTGCGCAGAAACGGCTGGCGGAATGCACGAAACTCCAGCAAATCCATCTTAGGGCTCTCATTTTCTCTAGCCCATCGTTCGACATCAACTTTCTTCGTTACATATTCATAATTGTCATTGTCCTGATAAGTCAGAATCCCATACTGGCAGTCCGGAGTCGTCAGCGAACTCGTAACGATTTCACGGATTGGATATCCCCTGTCTTCTTCCATCATATGCTGCACATGAAGATGGCCGCTTAAAAACAGGGATATTTCCCATCCTTCCAGTTTTTCAATCAGCTGGCTGCTATGTTCGATCGTACAGTCGGCCACGTAAACCTCACTCTCATCCAGAAGATTGTGATGGGCTACAGGAATTACATTCATATCATTATCATATGCATCTTCCAGCTGTTCTTCAATCCAGTCATACGTATCCGGCATAATTGCGCCGCCTACCCTGGCAAATCCATCATGGTACTGACACGTATCCAGCATAAGAAGCCTCGTATTCTCATCCAGCTGATAAACATAACTGAGTGTGCTTTCATCACGGCTGGCGGCCTCATCATAGCCGAATTCGCTGTAAATCCAGGCAAAATCTCCAGGGGAAGTAAACTCCACCGGATATGTCCCGTCTCCTTCATATCCTTTGGCATTCGTATTGTTAATGTCGTGATTGCCCGGTATTACAAGAACGGTAATTCCCTCGTCTTCTACCTTACGCAGCTTTTCCGCCAGAGCTTCATGGCTCTTTTTCTCTCCATTTGAGCTGAGATCGCCTGTCAGAATCAGGCTTTTGGCTCTTCTTCAACTACTTCCTTCAAAAACTCATCTGTAATCTGGTCGATATATGTGACAATCCGTCCGTCCCCATAGTCAACCATATGCTGGAATGCTTCCCCGTAGTCCGTAAGCTCTCCCGCCAGATAATGTACATCCGTGCCAATAACAATTTTAATCCCGTCGATCCCCTCAAGTCCGTCCGGCCTGTGCAAATCAGCTTGTTCGTCCTCTTTAAGCGGTTCCGTTTCCAGTGCCGCTGTTTCGGGCTCTGTTAACTCTTCTGTGCTTTCCTCAGTGCCGACTGTGCTCTCCTGACTTTCAGTCTCTGAAAGATCTGCCTGATCTGTACTTGCCCTTCCGGCACAGCCCTGCATATGGAAAGCAGCAGCTACTATCAGCGTAGCTGCCACTGCTCTTACCGTATGTTTCCTGCTTCTCATTGATTGATCACATCCCATATTTCACTTGGCTCAAGGCCTAATTTCCAACAAGCTATACCTGCCAGATCATATTTGTTTACAAGGTCCGCTTTCAGCTTGAGAGAGCGCTCTTCTTCCATCCATATATACTGGCTGGTCTCTTCTCCCTCCAGCTCGCCATAGTACTGCCCCAGCGTATCATCCCAGTTCAGTCCGACCTTATTTTCTTCAATCCACTTCTTAGCAGCGGTAATTCCAAGCGCAGATGATTTCACCTCATCGCCCGTCACCTTCCACAGTCTCGTATAAAGTGGAACCGCATTAATCACTTTTTCTTTCGGCACCACTTCCAGCGTATCTTTTATACCGTTTTCCACAAACGGAAGGGACGCCACCGACCCCATTTCTCCGCCCGCATAGTGTTCATCATATCCCATGATAATTACATAATCTGCAACGATCCCCTGCTCTTTGCGGTTATAGAATTCTGTATGCGCTGCCGGCACATAGTTGTCTACAGAAAGAATCAGACCTTCTTTTCTGCATGAAACAGAAAGTTCTCTTATAAACTGAATATAATGCGGAGCCGCTTCCGGCTTCAGGCTCTCAAAGTCCAGATTCAGACCATCCAGATCATATTCCTTTGCTTTGTCTATCAGGGAGGCGATCAGTTTTTTCCTCGTAGATGTTTTGGACAGTAAAACTTCTGTCTGCACCTCTTTGCCGAAATTGTCGATCAGCGCCCACACCTGAATCCCCATGCCATGTGCCTTGTCAACGTATTCTCTGCTGGCCAGGGAAGTAAAATTGCCTTCGTTGTCCTTCATTGAAAACCAGGTGGGAGAAACGACATTCACTCCCTTTGTATTCGCTATGAACTTGTCAAACAGGCCATTGGCTTCCATCGTCGTAACCTGGTGCCAGGCCATTGAAACACGTTCTCCCAGAGAATTCGTCTCATACACCGGCGGCGTAAATGCGCTTTTCGGCGTCGTCTGTTCCGCTTTTGTCAGCTTTCTGTTCTCTATATACCCCAGAAATCCTGTCTCAGTCTGAACATAGGACCATTTATCCATAGAATCCAGGATCCGAATTCTGCATCCTTTCGGAACCTCCTGTACAATCGGGCTCTTCACTCCGCCCTTTACGCGAAGATTTCCATCCTTCTTCATAGAGGCCGTCTGTTCCGGCTCCCATGTATTCCATACAAAAATACGCTTTGTCTCTTCTCCGTCAAACGCTTCTATGCGGATGTCTGTATAGTTGGCAATCAGGCCCAGAGCCAGATATACCTCTTCCCCCTTATCATAGAGCAGGGGTTTTCCGGTACTTCCCGCCGTATTGGCATCTGCATAAACGATTGTGTCAGGAAGCGCATACACCAACATCTTCTCATTGCTGTCCCAGTAAAACCGTTCATTCAGGAATTCATTGATCCATGTAACAGGGAGGTATGTCTGGCCGTCTATGTAAAGTCCCTTATCTTTCTGTAATTCATTGTTCAGAATAATTGCAACTTCATTTCCCTCTGCCCGGAAAAGTTTCCCAATATCCGCATTCTCCTTAGAAGGCGAATACTTCTGGAACAGAAAAAAACAACCTGCTCCTGCAGCAGCTAAAATTATGACAAGAATCATCCCCCAAAGGGTCTGAAGCATTTTTTTCATTTATTTATCCTCCGAATCTGCCTGTAAATCTATTTTCATTTCGGTCACGGGCTTCGCCTGCCCTGGTCAAGAGCTCTCTTTCTGTCCGCCATGCTGTGCCCTCAATTCCGCTCCGCTCCATTTCGGTCACGGGCTTCGCCCTATGAAATGAGTCGCAATGAAATTTCCTTATGTGCAAGCACAACGTAAATTTCATTGCAACTCATTTCGCATGGCTCATTGCTTACGTGCACATTATACCATATCCGGCGGGGGTGTGTTCTTAATTTTTTTTAACGTTTTATTTGGGCAGCTGTGGGTGAACGGTTGCTCAGACTGAATACGGTATCCACGGCACAGCTGCCCTTATGCAGAATATTATTCTATTACTTATTATAGACCTTATCAAACCGTATTTCTCTCAAACAGCCGGAATCTGCTCCTACATAGTCTCCCATATAAAAGCTTCCATCCTCCTGAATCTCGAAAATCTTTCCCATATCTTCTTCGCTTGCTTCTTTGTTGTCAATATATACGGGAATTCCACGGTCCTGGTACTTCTTCAGACCTTCCAGGTATACCTGACGGTCCTTTTCCTCAAGCTGTTTCTTTCTCTTTCCCATATTGTCCTCCCCGAGAACTGAAAAGCGAACCGCAAAGAGGTATGCTGTGACACAAATCTTCGTTCAGTTCTCAAAAAATTCCTGGAAAAATTTCAGGACTATGGGAGTCACCGTGAATGCGTCCGCTGTGAATGGAATATTAAGGACCGGTATTTTTAACTTTTTCGTCACCTCTTTTCTCATCTCCATACTGCCGAAAGAAACGGCATATATCCATCTTTTTTCCGTTCCTTTCTGATGCTTCATATGAACCAGAAACTCTTCTTCCTGCCATTCGCTGAATGAGCCGACCAGCACATGCTTTTCACAGCGAAGAAATTCACCCTGCTTCTCCTTTGTCAGAATCCCAAAATCCACGACAATATACAGATATCCGGATCCATGCATGATACCAGCTCTTTTTGCCCTGCGTTTTTATAATAAGAAACATCCAAAACGCAGAAATCATTCCGTTGTGCATTTTTCCCGGTACACGCTCGCTCCATCTTCTCAAAATCGCCGTGTCCGTCCCACTCCAATACTGCTGTTTTCTTTCTCAGACAGCTCGACAGGTAATTCGCCGCTAATATACAGAAGTGGGTGACACCTACCCCATGTGTACTTCCTGCTACACCGATTATCCGGCAAATATCAGACGGATAAAACGGATTGCTCTTTTTAGCCATAGCCGTGGTAAATATCTTCTCTCCCTTCTGTGCTGTCCATTCCATATCCTGTCCATCAGGCTCCTGTAAAAATATTCCGCCTCTGCCGAAAGGTCAAATGGGCTTTCAAAATACGGGGCTTTCATATAAACGGCCTGTTCCTGCCTTTTCTCTCTGCTTATTTTTAAATCCTTTAGAGACAAATTGCATATAATGAAAATTTTTCCGCTCCCATCGAGCATACATGGATATCTGCGGGGCCAGGCAATATCCCACCATTTGCCCCCATTTACGATAATGAGTGCATCCGCCCTGTTTTCCCCGAGCGCTTCCCAGTCTGTACCATAATCCTGAATCCGAAACATTCCTTCCGGTTCTTTGAACCGTACTGCCTGTCCATAAAATGGCTTCATATATAAACCGGCAATCTTAATAATGCCGTCACTGTCAGGACGGGCACAAAAATATCCCGCCATCGTCCTTACTGCATCGGATTTGTTTTTTTCTTCATATAGATTGGGATAACCATGTAATTTCAGATATTGCGACAGGCCGATTGCCAGATGAGTCGTTCCGACGCCCGATTTGACTCCGGCAAAAGCAATGGTAAGAGATGATAAATGGTTTTTGTTTCCTCCATCCTTCTGGATTTTTTCCAGCTCTTCACACAGGGCGTATACTGAAGGATACCTTTTTTCTTTTTCTGAAGCCAGACATCTGCTGATAATTCTCATAAGGCCAGGAGCTCTGAATTCCGCTCTCTTCTCATTCCCTTCATTCTCCAGGGAAGTGCCTTTAAACAGAAAATACATCAGTTTTCCGATGGCAAACATATCTGTCCTCTCATCCAGTGTCTCGTCCGTATACTGTTCCGGCGCGGCATAGCCCGCAGTCCCATAACGCTTTTTCAAGCATCCGGCTTCCTGTAAAAAAACAGCCTGGCCGAAATCAATCAGTTTTACAGTATCATGACACAACAGCAGATTCTTTGGCTGCAGATCTAAATATAAAATGGGATTTGGTTTTGCTGAATGCAGATAATAAACCAGACGGCAAATCTGGATTCCGATTGAAACCGTCATTGCCTTTGACAGGGGTCCCTCGTTCCGTATGAGGTTGAACAACGAAACTCCCTCCAGATATTCTTCGATAAGATAATAATTGTCCTCGTCTTCTTCCAGATCATATATCACAGGTATTCCAGGATGCCTGATATTCTTCAGAATAACTGCTTCCCTTTGAAATTCCCCATAATCTGCGAAGCGTTTGGAGATTTTTTTTAATGGCCCGATATTCCTTCAGACCCAGATGTACAGCAAGATATACAGTACAAGTACGCCCGGTCCCTATTACCCGGCGCAGTTGATATTTTCCAAACAGAATGGTGTTCTCTCCCGGACCCACCTCCTTTTTTCCAATATCATCTCTTAAACCATATTTTAATACACATTTTTGCCTTTTACAATTATTATTTCCCTGTATTCCATAAAAAAATTCTTAATTTTTCACATAGTAATTGATATTTTGCTATATGATATAGTATATTTATATTGAAGGAATGCGCCCATTTTAAAACTCAAACAAAGGAAGTGATCCTATGAAGATAGAACGTATAAATGAAAGTCAAATTCGCTGTACCCTGACAAGTTTTGATTTAAGTGTCCGTAACTTAAATCTCGGTGAACTGGCTTACGGTACTGAAAAGGCCCGCAACCTCTTTCGCGAGATGATCCAAAAGGCTTCCAATGAAGTAGGATTCGAGGCCGACGATATTCCTCTGATGGTTGAGGCGATTCCTCTCTCTAATGAAAGTGTTATGCTGGTAATTACAAAAATAGAAGATCCAGAAGAACTGGATACCCGTTTTTCCAAATTTTCTCCTATGCCGGATGACGAAGACAGCATTCTTTCCAATCTGGCCAGTGAACTTTTGGAAGGCGCTGACGGCCTGATTGAAAAACTTGCCCCATCCGGATCGGACAGCAAGAAGGATGAGAAGTCTTCCGACAGTACTTCTGAAAAATCGGAATCCTCTACTTCCCGAATCTACTCCTTCAGCAGTCTCGATACAATTATCGAAGCTGCCCATTCTGCCGGTTCCCTCTATGAAGGCGAGAATACACTGTATAAAAATCCAGGAACGAATCAGTATTATCTGATCGTCCACAGCGACGGTCCCGATTCTCTTGAATTCAGCCGCGTTCTCAATGTTCTTGCCGAGTACGGAACAAAGGTCAAATTTGAATATGCGGCCGAAGCATATTACTGCGAACATTATGAGATTATCAGCAAGGGACACGCGCTTCAGTCTCTTTCCCTGATATCGTAAACCATGAGGATGTTTCAGCGGTCAAGTAACGGCCGCTGCAAGCCCGTAACAATTAAAAATGGCTGCAGCCTCAGGTATTTTATCCGAGACTGCAGCCATTTTCATCGATAATTATCCTTATCTTGTAGCCAGAATTTCATTCATCTGGGCAACTAATTCATCACAGTCAATTCCATGCACCATGCAGGCCTCTGCCAGCGATTCACCCTGTGCGGACGGGCAGCCAAGACAATGCATGCCTGCACGCATTAACATTGCCGGAATTAATTCGTCCATCGTAACTAACTGTCCGATTAACATATCTTTATTAATCTGCATTTTGTTTTTCTCCTTATCCGTGAATTTGGGGACATACCGTATGTGTCTATAACCCTATGAATTACTATAATACTTTTTTCTTTTCTTTTCAAGGCCGCTTTCCTCTTAATTTCCTTATTCTGGCAAAGGAAAAGCGGCTTTTACTTCCATTATTGATACTTTTTCACAATATTAAAATATTTCTTGACGTGTATACAAGGAATAGAATATAATAGTTCTAGCTAATATAAGTTGTTCTTTTATATAGAGCTGTTTTTATAAGAGTTACTAATCAATCATGTGATCTTTATACAATAAACAGGAGGTACTCTAAGGATGAAAAACGAATGGAGAACATTCCAGAACGGCGTTTGGGAAAAAGAAATCAACGTCAGAGATTTTATTCAGAAAAACTATACACCTTATGACGGAGATGAGTCATTTTTAGCAGGCCCAACGCAAAACACGAAAGATTTATGGGATCAGGTCATGGATCTCTCACAGAAAGAACGGGAAGCCGGCGGAGTTCTGGACATGGATACCAGAGTAATTTCCACAATTACCTCTCACGGACCAGGATATCTGGAAAAGTCAAAAGAGACGATTGTAGGATTCCAGACAGACAAGCCCTTTAAACGTGCCCTTCAGCCTTACGGCGGAATCCGTATGGCAGAAAGGCATGCCTTGATAACGGATATAAAGTGGATCCGGAAATTTCCGAATTTTTTTCGGTTCACAGAAAGACCCATAATGCCGGCGTATTTGACGCCTATACCCCGGAAATGCGCGCATGCCGTTCCAGCCATATCATTACAGGCCTTCCGGATGCTTACGGACGCGGACGCATTATCGGCGACTACAGAAGAATTGCTCTCTATGGTGTGGACCGCCTGATTAAGGACAAAGAAGAGCAGAAGGCAACAACACGTACAATCATGTACTCTGAAGTGATCCGTGACCGCGAAGAGCTCTCTGAACAGATCCGCGCTCTGGACGACTTAAAGAAGCTTGGACAGATTTACGGTTTCGATCTTTCCCGTCCGGCTGTTAATGTGCAGGAAGCGATTCAGTGGACATACTTCGGATATCTGGCTGCTGTCAAAGAACAGAACGGCGCCGCCATGTCTCTTGGACGGACCTCTACCTTCCTGGACATCTATGCACAGCGCGACCTGGCTGAAGGCACATTTACAGAAGAACAGATTCAGGAATTTATCGATCACTTCATCATGAAGCTGCGCATGATCAAATTTGCCCGTACTCCGGAATACAATACTCTGTTTTCCGGCGATCCTACATGGGTGACTGAATCTATCGGAGGCGTAGGCATCGATGGCCGCCATATGGTTACTAAGATGTCCTTCCGTTATCTTCACACACTGGAGAACCTCGGTACGGCGCCGGAGCCGAACTTAACCGTACTCTGGTCAACAAAGCTTCCTGAGAATTTCAAGCGTTACTGTGCAAAAACTTCCATCCAGTCGTCTTCCGTACAGTATGAGAACGACGATCTGATGAGAGTTACTCACGGTGATGATTATGCAATTGCATGCTGTGTATCCTCTATGCGTGTAGGAAAGGAAATGCAGTTCTTTGGAGCCCGCGCCAACCTGGCGAAATGCCTTCTTTATGCAATCAACGGCGGTGTAGATGAAATGACTAAAAAGCAGATTGGGCCGACTTACCGTCCGATTACATCGGAGTATCTGGACTATGATGAGGTCATGGAAGCTTACCACAACATGATGCAGTGGCTTGCTCAGGTATATGTCAATGCTTTGAATATCATTCACTACATGCATGATAAATACTGCTACGAAAAAATTCAGATGGCTCTTCACGATCAGAAGGTGACGAGATGGTTTGCTACCGGTATCGCCGGACTCTCTGTTGTTGCCGATTCCCTGTCCGCCATCAAATATGCGAAGGTTAAGACCGTAAGAGATGAAAACGGCATTGTCGTTGACTATATCGTAGAAGGGGATTTCCCGAAATACGGCAACAACGATGACCGTGTTGATGAAATAGCAAGTGACATCGTTCATACGTTCCTGAACTATATTAAGAGGAACCACGCTTACCGGGGCGGAATCCACACCACCTCCATTCTCACCATTACCTCTAATGTGGTTTACGGCAAGAATACAGGCGCTACACCGGACGGAAGAAAATCAGGACAGCCCTTTGCTCCAGGAGCCAATCCAATGCACAGGCGTGATACTCACGGAGCCGTCGCTTCCCTCTCTTCTGTAGCCAAGCTTCCTTTCAAGGACGCTCAGGACGGAATATCCAACACCTTCTCCATCATCCCGGATGCTCTTGGAAAGGGAACTCAGGTATTTATGGGCGATCTGGATGTTGAGCTTGACGGCTGCGGTGCATGTGACGGAGCAACCTTATTTGACGGAATGGACAGAGAATAATCGTACACAATAAGAAAAGGAGACTCAGCTATGGCAAATATAAATGTTAGCGACGCGCAGATTGACAATCTTGTATCCCTGTTAGACGGCTATGTACAGCAGGGCGGACATCATTTAAATGTAAATGTGTTTACAAAAGAAACGCTTCTGGATGCACAGGCTCACCCGGAAAAATATCCTCAGCTGACCGTGCGTGTATCCGGATACGCAGTTAACTTCAACAAGCTGACAAAGGAACAGCAGGACGAGGTCATTTCCCGTACGTTCCATACGTCAATCTAATGTTAATATCGTAAACCTACACGAGGGTGCCGCAAAAAGCATTGTTTTACTTTTGCCGCACCCTCTTCTAATTATCATCTGTATAAATATACAGGAAAGGAAGTCGTGCCATGAAAGGATATGTTCATTCCATAGAAAGCTTTGGAACGGTAGACGGACCGGGAATCCGCCTTGTTGTTTTCTTAAAAGGCTGCCCCATGCGCTGCCTTTACTGTCATAATCCTGATACGTGGGAACCGGGTGGAGGAACGGAAATGGAACCGGAGGAGATCATCCGTCAGTACATGGCCTCCCAAACCTACTATCGAAACGGCGGAATTACCGTCAGCGGAGGAGAACCGATGATGCAGCTGGATTTTCTGATCGAGCTGTTCACGCTGGCCAAAGGTCATGGAATACACACATGTCTGGATACATCCGGAATCCTGTATGTTCCAGACAATTCAAAGCTGACTGGCAAAATCGATCTGCTTCTCACCGTTACGGATCTGATCCTCTTAGACATCAAGCATATTGATTCCGCTGAACACCAGAAGCTCTGCGGCCATCCGAATGAAAACATCCTGGCTTTTGCCCGCTATCTGGATCATAAGCATATTCCCGTATGGATTCGCCACGTAGTTGTTCCAGGAATCACCTTCCAGCAGGAGGAACTGTATCGTGTCGGCCGGTTTATCGGCAGTCTTTCGAACGTTAAGGCTCTGGACGTCCTTCCCTATCACGATATGGGAAAGGAAAAATATAAGCAGCTGGGAATTTCCTATCCTCTTGAAAATACAAAGCCCCTGAGCGCAGAAGAGGCTGCTGCCGCCAGGACGGTGATTCTTCGGGGAATCCGGGATGAACGGCGCCAGGCTCTAAATGACAGCCGGTAATCCTTTCGGTTTCTGCTCCTAAATTTAAACAATCCCAACATCATTTTCCACTTGAATAATTTATGTTTATAGTATAAAATAGAGACTAATCTAAAGAATATAAAGGAGGCAATTATTATGGCATACGTAATTAGTGATTCTTGCGTTAGCTGTGGCGCTTGTGCTGGTGAATGTCCAGTTGGTGCTATCGCTGAAGGTGACGGAAAGTACGAGATCAATGCTGATACATGCATCGACTGCGGTACTTGTGCTGGTACATGCCCAACAGGTGCTATTTCTGAGGGCTAATATATCCAATACATAAAGCTCCATCCGATCTGGATGGGGCTTTTTGTTGCATAGGGAAAATCATCCTGTGAGGAAAGATTTCATCCTTTGGCCCTGCCTACTTTATTCTTATTGTGAAAGCGAGGTTTATACATGAGCAAACCGCTTATTGGCTTATTGCCGTACCATGACACTGCAACGAATGACATCTATATGAGATCTGCATATACGAGGGCTATTACAGCTGCAGGAGGCATTCCCGTCGTTCTTCCGCTGGAAATATCAGAACAGGACTTAAAACAGCTTGTCGATACCCTGGACGGCTTTCTGTTTACCGGGGGGCCCGACGTTCATTCCTTCCTGTTCGGCGAAGAAACTCATCCGAAATGCAGGAATATATCACCTCTGCGTGATACTCTGGAAATGGATATCCTTCCTATTATTATGGAACAGGAAAAACCGGTTTTCGGCGTATGCCGCGGAATTCAGATTTTAAATATTGCACTTGGAGGAACCATCTATCAGGATATTGAAAGCCAATTCTCAAGTGAGATTCCCGTAGCCCATGATCAGACCTTTGACTTTAAAATTCCCTGTCACACCGTAGATGTATTCCCCGGCACTCTTCTTTCCGAGATTACTGGCGAATCCTCTCTGATGGTTAACAGTATGCACCATCAGGCAATTAAAGATCTCGCTCCGTGCCTGGAAACATGCGCCTGTGCTTCCGGCCATCTTGTAGAGGCTGTGGAATATCCGGGTTATCCATTCTTTCTGGCTGTTCAGTGGCATCCGGAGCATCTTTGGACGAAACAGCCGGAGGAACGCGCTTTGTTTGAAGCGTTTGTCAGAGCCTGCATCTGATCTTGCATAATAATAATAACTGAGGGTGTTGTAAAAAAGTGCAATGCCGCCAATACCATTTTCCCAAGAACAGAATCTGATATTGGCGGCATTCATGATTTCTTTTACAGCGCCTTACTTATCTAAAAGAATTTCCACTGCTTCTTTCAAAGTCGTCTCTTCCCCAACATTGCCTGGGAAAATGATGTACGGAATACCTGGGAAACGGCTCTCTTCTCCTGTCTGCCATACCGGAATTCCCGGACGGATCTGGCCCAGCACCGTCGCCCTCTTAACCTGAAGCGCTTTCGTTCCCACATCGCTGGATGTGATTCCTCCTTTTGCTACTACAAAGGCCGGCGTTACCTTCAGACTGCCTACAAGTGACTGTACTGCATCGGAAATCTTTACCGAACGCACCAGAGCTGCCTCCGGCGTATCGTTTTCCAGTGACAGAAGCTTTCTCTTGGTATATACGGCAACCGTTGTACCGCTCTGAATCAATTCTTCCTCCTTCTTAATGACAGAAGCGATCTCTTCTTTGAATTGATCTTCATCCAGAACAAGATCCGAATTAAACTCTATAAATTCAATTCCCGGAACTGTTTTAAGAGCTTCCAGCTGACTGGTGGTCTTCTTTGTATGGGATCCAACCACTATGATTCCGCCTGCATTCGTATCGGTCGTAACCATATCCTTCCTGGTGAGAAGGGGCTTGTCGCTGATGGCGCCGAATTCTTTTACAAAGCCTGCCGCCGTACGGAACATAAAACTGTGTCCTTTCGCCATTGCACGATAAAGCGCTACGCAGAACACCTTAAGATCGCAGGCATCTACAGCATTTACTACAATTTTTCCAAAGCCGCTGACAGAAAGCAGCTTTTTCTCTATTCCTTCATAATCAAGAGCGCGGAGTTCATCCAGCGATATATCGACTACGTCGGCTGCCTTATACTTCCCTTCCGTTTTCTCTTCCACATATTCTTTTAAATTTGAAGATTTATATCCGAATGTCCTGTCTTTGGCAAATTCTGTCTCACCGGCAGGAGTCAGTTCGTCACCATATTTTACATAATGAACGTTGTCGATGGTAAAACGGCCGCCTTCTTTAAAATACGGGCAGATGATCTCTCCGTCCACCTTTCTCGTACCGTGTTTCTCCGCCATCTGTCGGATCAGTTCTGTTTCCAGCGGATAGTGGCCGCGCAGTGTGGAATCACCTCTGCTGACAATCACGTATTCCATACCCAGTTCGTCTGCTACCTTCGCTACTGTCTCTCCAATTTCCAAATGTGCCTTTGTCGTCTGCTCAACAGTAAATCCTCTGGAGTTTGTAAGGACATAAAATAACTTGCAGTCCTCTAAAAAGCCCTTCTTAATGCTTTCATACGACCAGTCTGTATAAACAGAAATGTCATGAACCGTCTGTACCCCTGTAGGGTCATCGTCCAGTACTATGATTTTGTGTCTGTCCTTTTTTACCTCGTCCTCAAGTGCGGCCTGGACCGCGGTAACATCCACGGACGGGTATTTTGTGAGTACGGATGCGCTCAGCATAATATAATCCTCCCTTATCTGCTAATACGGAAGTAAGCTCTTGCTTCATCTGGTGTCATAGCTTCCTTGTCCATCGCGTGAAGCAGACTGACCGTCTTGGCTACAAGAGGTGCATTGGAATCCACCTGAGTACATGGGTCCAGATAATTGCTGTCCTCAAAACCAATTCTTACAGTCTTTGCTCCCATTCCGAGGGCTCCTGCAATCAGTGAAAAATCTTTCCGGTGGGCATGTGTAATTCCCCATAATGTACCTTCTGGAATCATCTCAATCATGGCTGCCAGCGCCTTCGGCGTTGCAGGCGCCTCTCCTTCATGTCCCAATACAATACTGAACAGAACAGGGGACACAAATTCATATTTTCTCATAAGCTCCTGCATCGTCCAGGTATGGCCGATTTCAAATGTTTCCACTTCCGGTGTTTTTTTCTGTTTCAAGATCTCCCTTACACAGTATTCTACATCATCAATGGGGTTCGCGTAAACAGATTTTCCCAAATTTGTTGAACCAACATTCAAAGAACATGCTTCTACGAGGTCAGAATACAAAGGTGCGCACCTTTCCTGGATGGTCAGACTGGAAACTCCGCCTGTTGAAACTTCAATAATGATGTCGGAATCCTTCCGGATCAGACGGAGCGTCTCTTCCAGAAGACTCATATCCGGCGTCAGATTGCCTTCCCCATCCCTTACATGAAGGTGAACCATTGCTGCGCCTGCCTTGTAGCAGCGGAGCACGTCTTCTGCTATTTTTTCCGGTATGATTATCTTGTCCGTAGCTGCTACAGGAGCTACGGAAACAAGTACTTTATTTTCCATCTCTGCCATATGATCTCTCTCCTTTTTAAACATGTTATTCATACAATACCTGGGCGATCAGAACGAGAGGTTCTTCTCCCTCATTTGCGATTTCATGTGTATCTCCCGGTTCGGCTGCGATGATATCTCCAGCTTCCAGCAGCTGCACTTCTCCATTGATTTTATGTACCGCCCGGCCGCTGACAATCACCATGGTTTCCATTTCTTTTTCATGTTTATGGCTTCCGATTGCAACGCCTGGATTTAATGTATGGCGTACGTAAGCCCGGCCTTTTCCCAGCATCTCCTCCGGTGCATACAGCAGTTTTTCCATGGAGACGGTTCCTTTTCCTCCCATACAGTTCTCAATCGGTACGACTTCCAAATCACTTTTCTTTCTATAAATCATTATTTTTCCCTTCCTTTCCTATAAACAGTGGGCAAAAAGCAAGACAAACTCACTGTGAACCAAAAAACAAAAGGGGCTGCTGCATATCCGACTTCTTATGACACCTGTCCTGTCATCGTCCCTGTCCTCTATGCAGCAGCCGCCTGCTACTCTTTTACCTTAACCCAGTACTGATAATGTTCTTCGACAATTTTATAAATGGAAGCCGCATCCCGTTCCTGCAAAAGCCTGACAATCCGGCGATGCATTTCCAGGAAATTTTCCAGCTCTCCTCCTGAAAATATCTGATCCATTGTCGTCATTCTGGACCGGCGGGTAATCTTATCCACATAATTGCATATAGCCTCCAGCATCGTGTTCTCCGTAATGCCTACAACGGCCGCATGGAATGCCACATCTGCTTCATGTACCCTGCGAATCTGAAGCTCATCGGAATGAACTTCTTTTTCCAGGCTGTCCAGAGCTTCTTCCACCGCATTCAGATACGCATCTCCAAATCCTGTGGAGTTCAGTTTGTCAACAGCCAGTTGAAGAATTCCTACATCAATTACCTTACGGAGCTCCATGATCTGCTTCGTGGAATCCTTCTGAAGAATGATTCCGTATAAGACCGGATATATCATCTTGCTGTCATACTCCTGGCTGACAAATGTCCCCTCTGCTCTCTTTATATGGACGACTCCATAAGCCTCCAGTATTTTTATCGCTTCCCGGACAGAGTTCCTTCCGACTCCCATGGACTCGGACAGTTCTCCTTCCGTCGGAATCTTATCTCCCGGATTTAATTCTCCATTTATAATTGCATTTGTAATATTGTCTACAATCTTGCTTACTACAGATTTTCCGCCAACCGCTTCTTTTAAAAAGCTTGTATTTCCCATACTGAACCTCCTTGCCCGCTCTTCTTTAAGTATACATCATATGTTGGTTCAGCGCAATCTTCTGTTTCCGGGGAAAATCCATTCCATTTATTCCTAGTGGATGAGACAGGTAGCAAACCATGGAATATATGTGATAGCAAACAAGGCTACAAGGGACATCAGCAGAAGAGGTACCATCTTACGGCATATAACCTCGAATTTAACTTTACCGATATCTGCTGCTACGTAAAGGTTCGGGCCTACAGGAGGTGTCACCTGACCGATAGACAGGTTCAGTACAAGGATAACTCCTAAGTGGACAAGATTGATATCCAGAGCCTTTGCGATCGGCATAATTATCGGAACGAGTATGTAGAGTGCACTGGTATTGTCCATTACACAGCCGGCACACAGGAATACGATGTTGATAATAAAAAGCATAATATACTTATTCGTTGTGAGTGCAAGCGCCATTTCTGTAAGAGAAGCCGCGATGCCCTGCTGGGTCAGCACCCATGAGAAAATTCCTGCGTTCATGATAATCAGCAGAATCATACCGGTTGTCTTTGCTGTGGAAAACAGTGTTTCCTTCAACTCCGCAAAATGGAGTTCCTTGTAAATGAATTTACCTACAAACAGGCTGTACATAACCGCTACGGCCGCTGCTTCTGTCGGTGTAAAAAGTCCTGAATATATACCGCCAAGTACGATAACCGGGCTTAAAAGGCCCCATACAGTGTCTAAAAACAGTTTTCCGATCTCCTTGGATGAAGCGCGCTGCGTATCGCCCTTCCAGCCGTTTTTCTTGGCCTGAACGAAGACCGTCACACAGAGCATAAGTCCGAAAATACATCCGGGAACAATACCCGATAAGAAGAGGTCTCCAATGGATTCTCCTGTAATCATGCCATAGATAATAAATGTGATACTTGGCGGGATAACGGTGCCAAGCGATCCTGATATTGCGGATAACGCACTGGAAAATCCCGGATCGTATCCCTGGCGCACCATAGCTGGAATCAGGATTGATCCCATCGCAGCTACAGTTGCCGTACCGGAACCGGAAATGGCCGCAAAGAATAATGCCGTTACAACTGCCACATAGCCAAGTCCGCCGTGGACTGGTCCGATCATACTGTCTGCCAGTTTGATCAGACGTTTGGAAATGCCGCCCTTGTCCATGATCGCACCTGCGAGGACGAATAACGGGATTGTCAAAAGAGAGAATTTCTGTACGGTCGCCTGCATCATGGAAGGAATGACTCCAAGAGGAGAACCGGAATACATCAGGGTGAGGGCGCTGGATACGCCAAGCACAATTGCAATCGGAATACCGAACGCAATCATAATCGCCATGGAGCCAAAAAGAATCGCTGCTGACATATTAATTTCCCTCCTTTGATGATTTAATTTCGTACTGAACCATACGTATTATGGAAAATACGGCTGTTAACGGGATCGCAATACCGATTGTCCACTGAGGCATTTCCAAAACGCCTGTGAGCAGATTGTAATGATACTGGCGGTACACCATCTGTGCTCCCCATACAATCCAGATCACGTAGTTTGCCGAACACAGAAGTAGTCTGCAAATGCGGTAAACTTTTTTCTTCGTTCCTGTAAATTTGTCAGTGAGATAGCTGAATCCCATATGAGAATTCGTTTTAAATACGCTAGCTGCTGCCAGACAGCATACCCATACGAACATCGTTGTAACAAGTTCCTGTGTAAACGACATGTTGAACCATGATATTTTTCTGGAAAATACGTTCATAAAGGTAACGACTGCCATAATGATAAGCGCGATGGAACAGAGATACTCTTCAAGATTTTCCCAGAAATCGCTAAACAAACCTTTTTCTTTCATACCCTTCCTCCTGTTATTCTTTGTAACCGCCTGTAAACAGATCGATTACATCCTGTCCTACCGACTGCGCATAGTCATCATAAATTCCTGCACATGCCTTCTGGAACTCCGCTTTCTGTTCATCCGTCAGCTCTGTAATAACCGTTCCGCCGTCTTTCAGTTTCTCAATGATTTTTGCTTCATTGTCCGCCAGATAATCGTTGCCCCAGTCGAGAGCCTCTGTTGCACATTCCCTTACCAGCGCCTGGTCTTCCGGAGATAACCGCTTCATCGTCTTCTGGCTCATGACCCAGATTGTCGTATCGCGTACGCCATCCCAAAGTGTTACGTACTGCTGCACCTCTGCAAACTTGGAAGAATCGAATACGGCGATCGGATTCTCCTGTCCGTCGATGGTCTTCTGCTGAAGGGATGTATAAACTTCAGAGAAGTCCATGGCTGTGGGGTTCGCTCCGAAGTAGTTGCGATACAGATCGATGAAAATATTCGCACCCGGAACCCGGATATTCATTCCCTTTAAGTCTTCCGGAGCCGTAATTTCTTTCTTGCTGTTTGATATCTGTCTTGATCCTGCGTTGTTGATGCCGAGCATTTCCATTTCCAGATCATTGCACCATCCGTTCACTACGTCATGTACCTTTTCACTGTGACAGAAGGCCAGCAGGTCGTCCGAATTCGGGAAAAGGAATGGAAGCCAGAAAGAATAAAATTTCTTGTCATAGTTCGCTATATTGGGCGGCGCACAGGAGTGAATATCGATGTTACCTGCCTGAACCAGCTCTATGGCCTTTGTAAGGTCGCCACCGGAGAGTCCGCAGTTAGAATAAATATTTACCTCAATTCTTCCTCCGCTTTTTTCTTCCACCAGCTGTTTAAACTGCTGCGCCGTCAGATCACTGATTGATCCCGGACTTTGTGTATGGGTAAAATGCAGAACAACTTTTTTATCCTGTGCAGATCCGCAGGCTGTCATGGAAAATACCATCGCTGCCGCACATGCAACCGCAGCTATTTTCTTTAACCTCTTAAACATATTTCCTTCTCCTTTCGCCGGAAATTACATTAATCCTTTCTTTATGAGCGCTTCTTTTAGCGCTGCAGCACCGAACCTCGGGCTTGATAATACAATTTTATCATATTTATCGTGAATATACTCTTCACAATACGCCATAGAGCCCTGTGCAAAAAGAATTACGTCTACCTGATCTGCAATCTTTCCTGCATACTCCGTCATAAGAGCTTTGAACTGTTCCTGATCCAGGCCAAAACCGCCGTCTACCAGAACATCTACCAGTTCCACATGTCTGTTCATTTCCCTTGCAACTCTTAAAATCGTATTCTTGGTAGGGTTCAGTGTCGTTGGAAGCGTTGCCATAACGCCGATCCTTGTGCCCTTTCTAACCGCCTCTCTGCACATCTCTTCGTCTACACGGACAATCGGGATCCCTGTGTATTTCGCAATATCCTGTGCTGCGTCTGCGACTTCTCCTACGGATGAACACAGATTGAGGACAGCATCCGCCCCTGCCGATACCGCTGTCATATACATTCCTACAAGCCTTGCTGCCGGCGGTGCCGTGACATATCCCGCATCTCTCACCTCCGCCAGAATTGACGGGTCCTGATAGCTGATCACCTCGGTCTCTTTTGGAAGGAGGTCTCCCACTTCCCTCTCAACAAGCTCAATTAATTCTGGTGTTGTACTCGTGTAAACTAAAGCTACTTTCATATTTCATCCTCCTATTTATATGCTACGTAGAACATCCTATGTTTAACTTGCTTTTAATATACTACATCCTACGTTCCATGTAAATAGTAAAACTACACATCCTTAGCCTATTTTTTTGTGCAACTTCTACGAAAAAGCCGGGAAACAGTACTTTATGATGGATTTCCATCAGCAATTGTCTGTTTCCCGGCCTGCGCCATAATCATTTCTGTTCTTATGCTGTTCTTCTTACATTTTCTTTCCGCTTCTCCCAAATTTCTTTCTGCGGAAAAACGGAACTTTGGAGGCGGCCGCTTCTGCGCGTCCCTTTCCCTCCTTCTGATATGCACGGATCGTTTCATCCAGCTGTTTGAAACGTTCATCTTCCTTCTCGTCGCTGACCCTCATGAGATATTCTATCTCTTTCGACATCTTATCATTGACCAGCATGCTTATATCCTGACTCAGCTGCTCATTATTATGCTCGAGAGCCCGTCCAATAATATGGTTCATGATTTCCTGGAACTGCTCCATTTTTTCCTCTGCCGTCATCGTCTGAAGGGCCTGTCCGCCTTCGCCCGAAACTGATACGAGGTTTGTCCCGGCCGATGCGGCACTTTCGCGAAGCGCGGCCGCAGCCTCATCCATCATTTCATCGGATAATTCCTCTTTTCCTTCAGCTGTCATTTTATCAAGGGCCGTTTTTATCGCCTTCAGCTGATATCCTTTTTCCTTCAGCGCTTTGATCTGCTGGAAAAGGCGGATATGAAAATCTGTATAATAACGATGCCCCATCTCATTACGGGGAATCTTTAATTCCAGTTCATCTTCCCAGTATCTCAGTACATGCGACTCCACGTCCACTTTTTTGGATGCATCTGATATTAAGTAATGTATCTCACCCATGACTAAATCCTCTCCTTTAGTTAACAATATTTCGTAACCTGTTTATATCTTATGAGAGGATATTCGAAAATATGACTGTGAGATGAAAAAAATTTGCTGCTGACCTCAAGTCAGTCTACAGACGGAATTCTTCATATTCTGTCTCACAGGGATTGCCTTTGCAAAAATATATCCTGCCCTTGGTCAGGTTCACGACTATAGAGAACACGGTTCCCATCCTCTTTCCCTTAGGCGCTTTCGGATCGTCGTGGCGGCAGATGCTGCAGGGATATTCCACATGGTCCCTTAACACTTCCATAATATCCTTTTCCGAGATCTCCCTTCCCTTTTTCCTCAACAGCTTATCGGCCCTTCCCAGCCTTACAAAGGTATCCGCAAATTTCTGCTTGGACGTATCCTTCCTGGGCGCCAGCGGCAGACGGCTGCTGATAAAATGATTCGTATGTACAAGAATACCATTCTTAGGGTACAAGACGTCAAAGTCCTCATTTTCTATCTCAATATCCACACACTCTCCGTTCCTGTGTCCAATCATGAAATTAGCGCAGCAGCCAATCTGGAACCTGGTGGCTGCGCCGATGGCCTCAGCCAGCGTCTCACAGTCCAGGATTCCTCTCATGGCCAGGTGCAGCGGCAGTCCCTTAGGCGCCTGGTTGGTGGACAGAGCGTTGAGATACAGACAGATTCCGGCGCTGTTAAACCCGGTCTTACCGATGATCCCAGCTTCGGTAACCATGAAAATATCCGGTTTTCCGTTCTTTTGCCGTATCTTCATCATGATCATGGCCCCGCGCTGGCTGGTCTTCCAGTCCCAGTTGTGCGCCAAAAAGGCATCCCCGCCCGCTCCTGCGTCGCTGCTGATACCGATGGATGTACAGCCGCCGTCCGTCTGATCCATTTCACTGCCCACAAAAACCAGCTCACTCCGGCAGTTGAGCGCTAGGATATCTTCAAATTCAAATCCGGAACCCGCAGCAACCCCTTTTATCTCTTCCAGATAATCCGGATTGTAGTCGCGGATAATCTCCGTAAAACCCTTAGAAAGCTCTTTGGCCCTCTCCCACTCAAGGTTTGAGTAATCCATGAACATTTCCCTGTAACATGCAATTGTATCCGCCACCTTCTCTTTAAAAAGCTTCCCGTGCTGATAACCAATTTCATACGGTGTTCCCGCTATCTCTGCTAATGGAAAATTCTCCATACCATTCACCTTCCTTTCCCCCCTCCCAAAAGGGGCCTCTATCAGGCCTTTTTCCTATGCCGTAACTTTAAAACGACCTCGTCCCCTACCTGGCTTGTTGTTGCCGCGCCGCCAAGGTCAGGCGTCAATACCTTTTTCTCCTTTAACACCTCTTCTATAATCTCGATCAGACATTTTCCCCACTCCTCATGTCCGAAGAAATCCAGCATCTGGCTGGCCGACCATACGGCAGCCAGGGGATTGGCCCTGCCTTGTCCTGCAATATCCGGCGCCGATCCATGGATCGGTTCAAACATGGACGGAAATTCCCGTTCCGGATTCAGGTTCGCCCCGGCCGCCAAACCCATTCCTCCGGCAATGGCTGCGCCAGATCCGTCAGAATATCCCCGAACAGATTGGATGTTACTACAATCTCAAAACGCCCCGGGTCTTTTACCATGAACATGCTGGCGGCATCCACCAATAAGGACTGTGTCTTGACATCCGGATACTCTTCCCCTATCTCCTTAAATATCTGATCCCAGAAAACCATGGAGTAGTTCAGCGCATTTCCCTTACTGATACTGGTCAGAGACTTTCCTTTCTCCCGGGCCAGGTTGTATGCATATCTGATAATGCGCTGGCAGCCATGCCTGGAGAACACCCCTTCCTGGAGCACCACCTCGTGTGGTTTTCCTTTAAACAGCCAGCTGCCGCTTCCTGCGTACTCGCCCTCGCTGTTCTCCCGTACAAATATCATATCAACATCTTTTCTATCCACATCCTTAAGTGGACAAGGCGCTCCCTCCAAAAGCTTCACCGGCCGCAAATTCACATACTGGTCGAAACTCTTCCTGATGGTCAGCAGCAAATCCCACAGGGATATGTGATCCGGTACTCCGGGATACCCAACCGCTCCCAGAAAGATCGCGTCAAACTCCTTCAGCCTTTCAATCCCGTCGTCATCCATCATTTTTCCAGTCTTTAAATAGTACTCGCACCCCCATGGGAAATATGTAAATTCGAAGTCAAAACCTCCGTCACATTCCGCCACACGGTTCAGGACCTTAATCCCCTCCGTCAGCACCTCCGGGCCAATGCCGTCTCCTGCAATAACCGCTATCTTGTGTTTTACCACTTTCGCTTCCCCCTTCACTGTCATCCTTATATATACATACTATTCCTTAAAGGTCCATAAGTAAAATCTTTTTTTCTGATGAAACCATCAAAAAAGATTATGGCAAACCGTTGCTGGTCCGCCATAATCTTTTCATCCATTGATTGCTCTTGTTTTCTTAACTTTTTTATTAACTATTTTGTTATTCTGCTTTTATAAAATTGTTTTCGCATACTTCTTAGTAAAGTCCAGGAACCTGGCTGCATCGTGAAACATATGCCGGTTCCGCTTCCAGACAAGGCCTATCTGGATATAGACCGGATTTTCCAGGGAAATCCCCCTGATTTCCGGTACGGTCTCCGCAATATCCCGGAACATAAAACCCGCTGTGATTTCATCGGATATGAATTCCTTGATGGTATAAAACTGGCTGGAATAATGCAGGATTCTGGGCCTGAATCCTTCCCTTTCAAACCGTTCCTTGATGACCTGATTCTGGTAGAAACCGTCGTTAAACATAATCAGCGGCTCATCCTTGATCTGCTCAACGGAGACCTTGCCACGCCCGGCCAGCGGATGATTCCTGGACACACAGAATACTGTTTCCGTCTCCGTCAGCTTCAGAATATTATAGGAATCCTCAGTCAGATCATTGATTGGAACAATTGCGAAATCCAGAACACTGTCGTCCAGCATCTCCATCAGATACCGGCTTCCTCCCTCTCTGGAATTAAGCATGATTTCCGGATAATATTTTTTGAATTCTTTATACATCTTAGGAAACAGGAATGTGCCTATCATAGGCGGTATCCCTAGGTTAATCCGCTTTCTCCGGTTCCCTATGTCCCGCATCATCTGGTCCAGCTCATCCGCCTGTTCCAACAGGGCCATGGCCCTTTCACAGAAATACTTCCCCTCCTGGGTCACCGCAAATCCTTTGTTGTTCCGCTCCAAAAGCAGGACGCCGAACTCGTTCTCAAGCTCCCGGATGGCCATGGAAATAGACGGCTGCGAAACGTGGAGCTCATTGGCGGCCTTGGTTATGCTTCCGTTCCTGCATGCCGCACAGTAGTATTGTAGCTTATGGAGTTTCATGAATTTACCTCTGAAATTGGAAATGGAGCGAGCTATAAAATCCCAAATACGCGCCGTCTAAAAGGCAGGTACTCATTAACGGCTGTTCTTATTGCCTGGCCATATTCGCAAACTTCGTATACTCTGGGCGCCATACGAGATTGATTGTGCCGATTGGGCCGTTTCTCTGTTTGGCAATGATAACTTCTGCTATGTTCGGATTCTCTGTATCCTTATTATAGTAATCGTCCCTGTACAGGAACATTACAACGTCCGCATCCTGCTCAATTGCTCCTGACTCTCTCAAGTCAGACAGCATAGGCCTGTGGTCCTGCCTCGTCTCACAGGCACGGCTCAACTGGGACAGCGCTATGACCGGAGCGTTCAATTCCCTGGCCAGAGCTTTTAAAGATCTGGAAATTTCTGAAATTTCCTGCTGACGGTTATCTCCGCCCTTTCCTGAACCTGACATCAGCTGCAAATAGTCGATGATTACCATGGACAGACCATATTCCAGTTTCATCTTTCTGCATTTGGAACGCAGTTCTGTTATGGAAATTCCCGGCGTATCATCAATGATCAGTTTGGAATTGCCGATCACTCCAATACCTTCCACGACAGCGTCCCAGTCCTCATCCGTCAGCGTCCCGGTCCTAAGCTTTTGGGAATCCACGTTGGACTCCATGGAAAGCATTCGGTTAACCAGCTGCTCTTTTGACATTTCCAGGCTGAATACCATACATGGAAAACCTTTCTTAACAGCTACATGTTCAACAAGGTTGAGGACAAATGCCGTCTTTCCCATAGAAGGCCTGGCTGCAATCAGAACAAAATCAGACGGCTGCATGCCGGAGGTCTTATAATCCAGATCGATAAAGCCGGTCGGAATACCTGTCACCGTATCCTTTGTCTTCGAAGCGATCTCAATTTTCTCCAGAACGTTTAATGCAACCTGCTTAATAGGTACGAAATCGCCCCCGGTTCTGCTCTGAAGCAGATCAAAAATGGACTTTTCCGTATGGGCAAGGATGTCTTCCAGGTTCTCTTTTCCGGCGTAACATGTATTTGCTATCTCTTCATTTACTTTAATCAGTCTTCTTAGAACTGCTTTTTCCCTTACGATATTTGCATAGGATTTCACATTGGCCGATGTGGGTACCGTCGTAATAATATCACGGACAAACTCCAGGCTGCTCACTTCCGGAGGAACATCCTTTTCCTTAAGCCGGTTCTGAAGTGTTACCAGATCGACTGGTTTTCCCTCGTTAAACAGCTCCACCATGGATTCGAACATAATACCATATTGATTCTGATAAAAGTCATCACCCGTCACGATTTCAGAAGCAGCGATAATCGCTTCCCTGTCCATCAGCATGGAACCGATAACCGACTGTTCCGCTTCCACGCTGTGGGGCAGTACACGTTTTAATAGAGCTTCATCCATAATCTTATCTCCTGAAATGAGAATGGGGCTTACGCCTCAATGACTTTGACAGCCAGCTTTCCTGTTACATCCTTGTGCAGTTTTACAGGTACTTCGTGGGTACCTAACGTTTTCAACGGTTCCGGAAGCACAAGCTTTTTCTTATCGATTTCCAAACCGAGCTGGTCTTTTACGGCGCCGGCAATTTCCTTTCCGGAAACTGATCCGAATGCTCTCCCGCCTTCTCCTGCCTTAATCTTCAAAGTAATGGCAGACTGTGCCAGCTTTTCGGCCAGTTCCTTCGCTGCTGCCAGCTGCTCAGCAGCAATTCTGTTTTCGTTGGCTTTCTGCAGCTTCAAATCATTCAGATTCTTTGAATTCGCCTCAACCCCCAGTTTCTTTGGAGGATAAAGTTTCTTGCGTATCCATCGTTTACATTGACAATCTGTCCCTTTTTTCCTAAAGCCTTTACATCCTCTAATAATACAATCTGCATTTTATGATATATCTCCTTTCTCAATCATGGACCGAATCACATCTTTAATCTTCTCTTCGGCCTCTTCAATGGTCAATCCGGTCAGCTGTGCGCCGGCAATCGTTCTGTGACCGCCTCCGCCAAGCTGTTCCATCATAACCTGTACATTCACTTCATCAATCGACCTGGCGCTCACATAGATTACGCCATTGTATAAGGACATAACAATGGATGCCTTGATCCCTGAGATGTCCATCAGTTCATTCGCCGCCTGTGCGCCTACAATCATCGGGCTTTCCAGCCCATCAGAAGGACACACGCTGATCGCAAATGCATTTTCAAACACCTCTGCGTTGCTGATTGCAACTGCTTTGGCCTTATAATCAGCCATATCGTCACGGAACATCTTTCTCACCCTGGTTACATCGGCTCCGCAGCGCCTTAAAAAGGCGGCAGCTTCGAATGTCCTGACCCCTGTCTGATTCGTAAAATTATTTGTATCAATTACAATTCCTGCGTACATGGCGTCGGCTTCGATCTGCTTCATCTTGATTCCGTCGGCAATGTACTGAAGCACCTCTGCCACCATTTCACATGTAGAAGAGGCGAATGGTTCCACATAGGACAAAACGGCGCTGCTGATAATCTCGCTGCTCTGCCTGTGATGGTCCAGCACAACGATCGTCTTTATTTTCTGCAGAAGTTCCGGAGAATCCGTAATGCTCGGCCTGTTCACGTCTACTACCACCAGCATAGCTGTGCTGTCGGAGAGCTCCATCGCTCTCGCCCCGTTTATAAACATATCGTCCGGATAATCTCCGCTGTTTTTAAACCGGTCCATCATCGGACGTACGGAAGAAGTCACTTCATTAATAACGATATTTGCTTTTTTTATTCATCGCTGTCGCGATACGATAAATACCTACAGCCGCTCCCAGGGAATCAATATCCGCCAGCTTGTGTCCCATAATCAGGAGACGGTCTTTCGTCTCCATCAGCTCTCTCAGAGCATGAGCCTTCACTCTGGCCTTTACTCTCGTCGCCTTTTCTGCCTGCTGGCTCTTACCGCCGTAATACTGGATTCTCACTCCGTCTTTGATAACAGCCTGATCTCCGCCTCTGCCCAATGCCATATCAATTGCAACTCTGGCAAAATCATAATTCTGAGAATAACTGTCACCGTTCATTCCAAGACCGATACTCAGCGTAACCGCCATTTCATTTCCGATATTAACGGTCTTTACCTCTTCCAGGATGGAAAATCTCCCTTCCCTCAGAGTCTCCACGTATTCCTGCTTAATCGCGAAGAAATATTTGTCCTTTTCGATCTTCTTGACTATGCCGTTCATGCCGTTAATATATTTGCTGACTCTCCTGTCGATAAGCGCAGTCAGAAGAGAGCGCCTTACTTCTTCCACGCTCTCCAGAGCTTCTTCATAATTATCCAGGTAAATCAGGCCGCAGACCATCTTCTGATTATCGATCTCTCTCCGATATTCAATAATCTGCGTCTCATCAAATAGATAAATTGCAATCAGCTTCTCCTCTTCATCCTGAATACCCAGCTTTTTTTCCTGCTCCATATCCAGAAATACAGGCTTTAAATCCAGCTGATACCGGCATGGACCATATACCGTATGAAGGGTGGTCGCCTCTCTGGAATTCAGCACTTCCTTCGTAACTTCCGGAAAAAGAGCCGTAAGATTCTTTTTGATGACTTTCCCCTTATCATCGGTCAGAATCTTTGAAAACGTTTCATTCAGCCAGAGAATCCGCCCCTCATCATCTGCAAGAGCATACGGCAACGCCAGTTCTGAAAGAAGCTGCTTCTGTACCCAGGCATATTCCGAAGAAAACTCTACCAGACCACCCAGCAGTTTTTTCCTCCTGTAAATATAAAGCCAGAGTGCAATTGCTGCATATAAAATCGTAAACACTGACATAATCAGCCCGGCGATGGAATTTATGCATCCGACTACCAGATTCATAAAAACCACTAATGCCGTCATCAGAAGGGGCCACTGCAGATAAATCTTCAGCTGCCCTCTGACTTTCACCTTTTCTTTCATATCCGGTCTCCTTACGTGTTGTGTTTTCAGCCACTATATTCTGTTTGTTTATCTTATACAGTATATCACAAGAAATTATTTTCGTCTATAATCTGTAATTCGTTGTCTTTTCTTACAATTTCCGGCTTTTTCCACCATACTTTTCCTTAAATCCCTCCTTTTCCACAAAAAATATGGTACAATATCTCTGAAACAATCACTAAATGAATCTGGAGGGACAACTATGAAAAAGATCATTCTTACAGCAGGAATAACCGGCTGCTGTCTTTTGACATCCGGCTGTTTTTATTACCCGTTTCCAAACCAGCCTCTGGATACCTCCAATGATGTGCAGGATGAGGAAATACAGACGCCCGTAGGGCTAAAATGTCCCGATAACATGACTGTTCTGAAAGAGGGCGGCAAACTGAGAACAAATGTATTAAACCTGGAGATCAACTCAGCCGGGCTCTATAAGACATATGAATCAGAATCACCGGGAGATGAGGACTGGCGTTTTCTTGTTGTCAACATTACCGCAGACAGCCGCTTCGAGAACTCGGCTGTTCTATACATAGACAGCACCTCATTTATGATTACATGGAAGGATCTCGGCGGATATGCAGTAACGCCGGAAACAGACGCATATATCGGAGATCAGCTGCCCGACTATAATAACGAAATCCGTCTTTTTAAGAAGTCTTCCCGTACCGGTAATCTGATTTTTGTCGTACCAAAAGAGATCGACGAGTTTCAGCTCATCTATCAGAAATCAGCCCTTCCGTTTACAGCTGAAACGGAAACGGACCCCTATGACACCTACTCCGATTATTATTCTGGAAGCGATCCGTATTACAATATGCCGTATTATGATATGCCAGATTTTGATATCTTTGATTTTTTTAATGATTATGGCGGCTACGGCGGTTATGATGATTATGACAGTTATGATGACTATAATAACTATGATGATTATAACAGCTATGATGATTACGGGAATGGTGATAATAAAGACGGCTACGGCGATTATGAAGACGGTGGCAGCGAAAGCCATCCTGAAACAAAAGCCAGTAATCACCTGTAAAAAACAGCATCCTCTTTTTATATTGTATCAAACAATCGGTAATTTTATCTTACACTCTCAGCATCCGGTAGCCAATTCCAACATGGGTCTGAATATACTGTGGCACCGAAGAGTCCTTTTCGATTTTTTTGCGCAGAGTTGCCATAAATACCCTTAGAGAAGCGACATCGTTATCCCACGAGCTGCCCCATACTTCCCTTGTAATATAAGAATGGGTCAGCACCTTCCCCACGTTTTTCGCAAGAAGGCAGAGAAGCTTATATTCAATCGGTGTCAGATGCAGTTCTTCTGAATTCAGGTAGACACATCCGGCCGAATAATCGATTTTTAAATCTCCGTTTTCAAATACAGCCGTATCTGCTCCACAGCTGCTGTCCTGATAGCTGAGGCGTCGGAAGGTAACCCGAAGCCTGGCCAGCAGCTCCTCTACAGAAAATGGTTTTGTAAGGTAATCATCTGCCCCTGCATCCAGAGCTTCTATTTTATCTGTTTCTTCGCTCCTGGCGCTGATAACGATAATTGGCAGTTTGGACCAGGAACGCACCTTTTCTATGATTTCAATTCCATCGATATCCGGAAGTCCAAGGTCCAGAAGCATGACATCTGGATTATTGGATACCGCGCCCAGTATTGCAGATTCCCCGTTAGAGGCCGTAATATACCGATAGTTATGTGTTTCCAGTGTAGTTGAAATCAGATTTCGAATAGCAGTATCATCCTCTACAACAAGAATTAATGGCTTATTCATGTAATGTTACCTCCTCTTTCGGCAGCGTAAATCGAAAAACCGTCCCCTTCGGACAATTGTCAAGTACGAAAATCTCTCCCCCATGCGCCGTTATAATTGATCTGCAGAGCGCCAGGCCGAGCCCCAGGCTTCTGCGGCTGTCCGCCGCCCCTTTGTTTACCGTATAGAACATATCAAAAATTCTCTTTTTCTCCTCATCGCCAATTCCGTCGCCGTTATCAGATACATCGACAACCACCATACCGTCTCTGTCATACGTATGCAAAACGATCTCCGATCCGGGAGGCGTATATTTGATCGCGTTGTCCACAAGGTTAATGATGACCTGTACGATCAGCCTCGCATCCATTTTGGCAAGAAAAAACTCCTCCGGCTGGCATACCGTAATTTTATGTTCCTGTTTTTTCCGGTTCACATGCTTCAATGCCTCAGCAATCACCTCATCCATCAGTTCTGCGGACATTCTCAGCCTCATCGTTCCATCCTCAATTCTGGTAACAGCCAGCATATTTTCCACCAGATTAATCAGCCATCTGGCATCGTCATAGATATCCAGATACATTTGGCGCCGGCCGGAAGCGTCCATATCTTCCGAATTCGTAATCAGTATATCGGCATTTCCCGAAATCGACGTCAGAGGAGTCCTGAGATCATGAGAGATCGACCTCAGCAGATTAGCCCGGAGCTGTTCATTTTTTGCCATGAGGGCGCTTTGTTCCCTCTCTCTCAACGACGTTTCATTCTCCAATGCCAGTGCGCATTCTCCCAGAATGGAACGGACCATATGATTTTCAAAGGTATCGAGAGGACTGGAAGGCACAGCAATCCCAACCACTCCATAAATGGCTTCTCCTATGTGAACAGGAAGATAAAGACACTTTTCATTTCCCAGCACATCCGTTGTCGCTCCTGCCGGACTTCCCGTTTTGCGCACCAGATCGGCCGTGGCCCTTTCGTTGTCTCCTGTATATTCATCAGGGATCATTTCGCCGCAGGCCGCAAAGCACATTGGTTCCGTAAGAGTCCCGTTATCTGCCAGATAAACCACGATATTACGTTTTAATAGCTTCACCAGCTGATTTGCCACTACAGATACGATTTCTTCTTTTCCTTTTCCCTTCTGAATCAGCTGATTCGTTTCCAGCAGAATCTGCGTCCGGTATGCTGCCTCGGCCGCCTGTTTTGTCTGCTGCTTCATCCTGACTGCCAGCGTTCCTGTTATGAAGGCAGACAGGAACATGATAATAAAAGTAACAGGGTAATCACTGTTGTATGCCTTCAGCGTCAAATACGGCACTGTAAAAAAATAGTTGAATGCCAGAACGCTTACGACAGATGATACCAGACTGTATATGCGCCTTGACGTCACAACGGCAGTAATCAGCACCCCCAGAATATATACCATAATAATATTGGCGTCTGAAAATCCCGCCCGTCTGAAAATCATGCCTACTCCTGTTGACGCCGCTAAAAGCAGCAGACTCTTTGCCGCATCCCCGCCGTCCTGCCGCCCCTGCAACCTGTCTGAGCGAAAATCCTCCATAAAGTCTGCCTCCTGTTTTATCATTAATATTCGTTCTTATCCGTATATGGATTCCGGCCGCATCTTCGCCGTCTTACAGTTACAATTATACTACAAATGCCCTTAACATGATATTACCATCACATTAAGGGCACTGAAAAAAGTATTAAGATATTATAAAGACCGAGTCTGGTCAATAGATCCTTCCGCCGTTCTGATTTTCCCACAAATCTGCATTGTCACCCATGTGAGCCTTTAAATCCAGGGACATCTTCTCCACCTGTTCCATAAAGTCATCCGCCACAGGTTTTTCAAACGCCTCGATGTTCTGAGTCAGCTGGCTTATGTTTCTGGCTCCTGCAAGTACGCTGGCAACGATCTGTTTCCTCTTCAAAAACTGCATCGCCACATTTGTCATCGTATAGCCTGATTCTGTACACATTTCGTTAAGCTTACGAAGAAACGGAAATACAACGCCTTCATAGCCGCTGTCCGTATGGCGCCCCGCTCCCCATTTAGAATCGTAGATCCTCGTTGTCCGGCGGTTTAACGGCACCTCGCCTACAGACAGATATTTTCCCGTGAGCAGGCCCTGAGACAGCGGGCTGTAGGCCCATACTGCAATTTCTCTTTTTTTCAGATCCGAAGTGAAATGCTTTTCTCCCACGCGCCAGATCAGAGAATATGGCAGCTGGTCCGTAACGATTTCCCAGTTACCCTTTTCTCTCAGAGCTCCTTCTCCATGATTGCAGACACCTACGGCCAGAATTTTTCCGTCTTTTTTCAGCTGTTCCAGTCCTTCATACGTCTCATCCACCGGTATCGACGGATTCGGCCAGTGGATCTGATAAATGTCAATATAGTCTGTCTGGAGCCGCTTCAGGCTGTCTTCACATGTTTTTATAATATCTTCTTTATGCATATGGACGGCAGCCGGTTTTGATGCCACAACCGCCTGATGCCTCTTTCCTGCAAGCGCTTTTCCAAGCACGATCTCAGCCATACCATTTCCATATTTTTCTGCAGTATCAATTAGATTAATTCCATAATCCAACGCGCAGTGTACCGTATCCACTGCCGCTGTTTCATCACAGGGCCCCCATACGGCTGCTCCGGAGAATGCCCATGTACCCAGTGATAATTCCGATACGGAGAGTCTGGCGTTGTTTAAAATTCTATTATTCATTATACTCCCCCAAATGATTCAGCTTTTCCTGCCTTTTGGCCATACGCCACAACGTCGTTCTGCTTACGCCCAGTTCCTTTGCAATATCCTGCTTCTTTCGGCGGGGTTGAAGCTGTTCGTATATTTCGTCGTAATCTTCTTTTTTCTCACTCTTTTTCTTTACCCGTTTCTGGTAATCCTTGAATATCTTCAGATGGCAGAGCTCTTCTTCACCAATCTCTGCCGTATCGTTTAAAACGATCAGCTTTTCACAGATATTTCTCAGCTCTCTTACGTTTCCCATCCAGTCGTATTCTCTCAGCATTCTGGCTGCTCCCTTGGACACCCTGGGAATGCTTCTTCGCATGTCACATGCAAATCTGGTCAGATAGAAGTCCACCAGATCCTGTACGTCTTCTTTCCTCTCGCGCAGCGGAGGAATCACGATATCCAGAAGGTTGAGACGGTAATATAAGTCGGATCTGAAATTTCCCTCTTCAATCTGCTTTTCTATGTTGATATTCGTAGCTGAAATCACACGGACATCAATTGGCTTCACCCTGTCGCTTCCGATCCTTCTGATCTCTTTCTCCTGAAGCACCCGGAGCAACTTCGCCTGAAGGGTAATCGGCAGTTCTCCGATCTCATCCAGGAAAATGGTTCCTCTGTGAGCCAGTTCGAACAATCCGATTTTTCCGCCTTTTGAAGCTCCTGAAAACGCTCCCGGTTCATATCCGAACAGTTCGCTTTCCAGAAGATTTTCCGGGAGTGCCGCGCAGTTAAGGGCTACAAAAGGCTCATTGCTTCTGCTGCTCTCCTGATGAATACTGTGCGCAAATAGTTCCTTTCCAGTACCGGTTTCTCCCATAATCAGGACGTTGGAGTCTACCCTGCTGTATCTTCTTGCCATCCTGATGTTGTCCTTAATCGCCGGACTGGAACCGATAATATCGTCAAATGTATATTTTGCAGTCAGGCCCTGTTCGCTTAAACTCTGCCTGATTTTGATTTCTGTTTCCTGAATCTGTTCCGCACTCTTTGTTACAATCAGTGTACCGGAACCTGTCGAATCATCAATAATCGGATGATATTCAATATAGTATTTTTTCCCTTTTAGTTCAATCAGCTCGGAAGCCTTGATCCTGTTATTCTTCTCAGTCTGCTTCCAGTTGAATTTACGATAGATTTTCTCTACCGGCTGTCCGATAATTCGTTCTGTTGTCGATACCTGGAATGTACGGTATGCCTGATTATTGGCAGCCAGCACTTTTCCCTCTTCGCTGACAGCGATAATCGAATCTTCATCGTTATTTAAAATCGTATACATGAGGCTCGATTTCATACGTTCCATATTGATTGTCTTAGCTACGCTGACAGCGGAACGAATTGCTGAATCAATCGCCTCGTCTTTCGTTTCAATATGGACTCTCGAGAGACCTTTTTCATCACAGAATCCACAAATTGTACCTGCAGCTACAAATACATCCACTCCGGCTGCAACACCTTTTTCAATCACTTCATGGGAACTTTTTTCATCCCAAACGTCATATAACTCAATTTTTGCCCTGCACAGTTCTTCCAGACTGCCTAAAGTCCGTATCTCCTGATTGTGGATACAAAGCCCTATTTTATTCGGATGGAATTCATCTCTTGCACGTACCAGCGCGTCAAAGATGTCAAAGCTGGTCAGCTGTATCCTTATCATATGTTTGTCCGGAAAAATCGTTCGAAGGTAATCAAAGGTCATACCGCGTGCCACAATAATATCGGCATCCTTATTATCAGCCAGCGACTGCGGTGTTCCAAATATATGACGCAGCTCTATGCTCACATTATCCGGAATCTTCAATTTTGAAGTAACTTTCTCAAAGCGTTCCTTCATATCCATATGTGGAATAGTGACCAATATTTTGACCATGTCCGTTTCCCCTCTCTAAGAATGCCGCCGGCAAGATAGCCATTCGGCAGCTACATCTCTGTAGCTGCCGAATAAGAATTCTATCTGTTTATTTGTAATGATTATTTATTCTTTTTTGCAATTGCTGCTTTACATTTCTCTGCAATGCTGGCGCCGCTGTAGCCATACTTCTCCAACAGTTCATCGTAGTCGCCGGACTCTGCGAAGTCTGTTGCACCGACAAATTCCATTGGTGTCGGGCATTCAGCTGCAAGAACTTCTGCTACTGCACTTCCCAGACCGCCGCGGATGCTGTGCTCCTCAACAGTTACAACCGCACCTGTCTTCTTAGCTGCTGCAACGAGCAAATCCTTATCAATTGGCTGTACGGTATGCATGTCGATTACTGTTGCATGAATACCTTCTTTTTCAAGGAGCTCTGCTGCCTCTATTGCCTTATGAAGAACAGTACCTGTACAAACAAGCGCTACATCTGCACCGTCTTTTACTGTAATTCCCTTGCCGATCTCGAACTTCATGTCTTCACTGTAAAGAGCCGGAGCTGGAGCACGGCTGAGTCTTAAGTATACAGGGCCGTCAAAGTCAGCGACTGCCATAACTGCCTTCTCTGTCTCTACAGGATCAGATACGCAGACTACTGTCATGTTCGGAATGGAACGCATTAAAGACATATCTGTAATTCCATGATGGCTTGCTCCGTCATAGGAATCAGACAGACCGCAGTATGTACCTGCAATCTTAACATTCAGCTTATCATAAGCGATTAAGGACTGGATCGGGTCTGCTCCTCTTGTTGTTAAGAATACAGCAAATGTATTTACAAATGGTGTAAGTCCTGTTCTTGCCATACCAGCTGCCATGGAAACCATGTTGATCTCGCTGATACCTACGTTATAATATCTGTCCGGGAATTCGCCTCCGAACACGCCGCTCTTTGTAGAAGATCCTACATCGGCTTCCAGAGCAACAACTTTATCATTCTTTTTTCCCAGTTTTAGAGTGCTTCACCATATGCATCTCTGATTGCGATTTTGTTAGCCATTAACAAGCACCTCCTAATTCTTCCTTAGCGTTCTTATAATCTTCGTCGCCGATTGCTTTTCCGTGCCATGTATTCTTACCTTCCATGAAGGAAACGCCTTTGCCCTTAACAGTCTTAGCCTGAATCAGAACAGGTTTGCCTGTTACCTTCTTAGCTGCATCAACTGCATCAGAAATGGCTTTTACATCATGGCCGTCGCACTGGATTACTTCCCAGCCGAAGCTCTCCCACTTTGCTTTGATGTCGCCCAGAGGCATAATTTCTTCAACCGTACCGTCAAGCTGTACGCCGTTGTTGTCCAGGATTGCGATTAAATGATCCGCTTTGAACTTGGATGCTGCCATAGCTGCTTCCCAAATTGCGCCTTCTTCAATCTCACCGTCGCCTAATACAACATACGTATAGTTGTCTCTGCCCTGAAGTCTCTCGCTCAGAACCATGCCAAGACCAGCGCCAAGGCCTAATCCCAGAGGACCTGTGGAAAGTTCAACACCTGGTGTCTTATGTACGCAAGGATGTCCCTGTAAAATGCTGTTGATCTGACGTAATGTCTTTAATTCTTCCTTCGGGAAAAATCCTAATTCAGCCAATACGATGTAAAGAATCGGAGCAGCATGTCCCTTGGAAAGAATAAAATGATCTCTTCCCTCCATATTTGGATTCTTCGGGTCGATCTTCATTTTCTCATAGTACAGGGTGGTTACAATCTCTGCACAGGATAAGGATCCGCCTGGATGTCCCGTCTGAATATCGTGAAGCAGATCCACGATCTCGTTACGGAACTGAAGGCAGAGGTTCTGTAATTCTTTTGCTCTTTCTTCTGTCATTTTACTCTCCTCTTTTCTAAAATTATTAGATTCTCTTTATTGTTTCTTCCACCTGGGCGATACAGAGAGATGGGCTGGACAAAGTCGGACAGCCGGTAATCTTCTCAATCTCTGCTTCCATGTGAGCCATGGATGCCTGGGCAAGCACAATACAATCATAACCTTTGATCTCTTTTGCACGCTCTCTTAAAATGCGGTCATGCTCGTCCATATCAAGAGCCTGCATTGCTTTGAATGCATCCATCATGACGAGGTCGGAAATCTGCGGTTCCATTCCTGCCATAGCCGCCTCTGCAGCAACCTTTGCCTTTGTGGGGCCGATTGTGCTCTCTGCGGTAGCCATAACAAGGATCTTCGGGCCAAATGTAACACTTTTCTTTGCCATTGCATCGTCAATAGCAATTACCGGTGTTTTTACAAACGGACGAATCATTTCAATTACAGGCGTAAGTGTGGAGCATGTTGTTACAATCACATCTGCTCCTGTCATCTCTGCCGTCTTTACATCATTAAAAAGGCGGTTGCGGTTCTCTATCGTAAATTCGCCGATTTCATTCGGATTCTTTGCGAGGAATTCATCCAGAAGATTATAAACCTTAACTTCCTCAGAAAGGCCGTTCTTCAGTGTGTCCTCAAAGGTATTGGCAACACTTTTTACAGTATGTATCAATGCAATACTTTTCATATATTACGCCTGCTTTCCATAAACGCGGTCTAAGATTGGTCTTAAATGTTCCATTGCACCTTTAGCAGCCTCATACTGGTTTGGAATCTGGAAAATTTCTGTACAGTAATTGCCGTCGTATCCGCATTCCTTGAACGTAGAGAGGATCTTCTCAAAGTCAAGACCGCAGTGGCCCGGATACCTTCTGTTGTTGTCGGCAAGGTGTACATGTATATTATAACTGCTGTACTCGCGGATTGCATCATATATATTTTTTTCTTCCAGATTCAGATGGAAAATGTCGAGCATCAGCTTGAAGTTCGGACGGTTTACACGGTCAACCATGCGGGCGCCTTCTTCCAGCGTATTAATGAAATTCGTCTGCATGATAGTTACTGTCTCCAGAGCCAGGGCAACGTTCTTTTCAGCAGCGTAATCGCTCAGTTCCTGGAATGCCTTAACAGCAAGTTCCTCTGTCTCTTCCTTGCTCATTGCACTGCAGTACTGGCCGCGGATTCTTCCAAAGTTTACATTTGCTCCCAGATAACTTGCAAAATCAATAATAACCTTTGTCCGTTCAATTGCTTTTTTCCTGATTTCTTCATCAGGATCGGTAAAGCTCCAGTGAAGCTGTCCAAATACTTCTCCGGTACATACAAGAACAACGCTCAGATGGTTCTTATCTGCTTCTGCCTTTACTTCTTCCCAGTCCAGCTTTGTCGGATCAAGAGTCATTAATTCAACTCCATCATAACCGAGGGCAGCCAAATCTCCGAAGCTCTTTGCCAGAGGCCCCTGATAGGCAGTTACGGAATCTGCAATCGCAACATCCGGTGTAGCAACCTGATAACATAATTTCATATCCCCTACTCCTTTACTTTATTATATTTTTCTACCTAAATTTAAAGCAAAATCCATGCCAACCAAATTCTGCTTTCTTTTCCCCATATTTTTTTATAATATCCACAAAACGAACGCTCGTATTTTGTACAATTTTACCATATTTTGCATTCTTTTTTCATTATATGCTCTTTATTTGTTTCTGTCAAGTTTCAACGTGTTTCATATTCGTTCTTTTTATGTAACACTTTGAAACTCTCGTTTCACATTTCTTTGTTTCAATCAAAGAGGCTGAAATAGGGCTGTCAAAAGTTTTAATTTTATCCTGTTACCGGTATGTTAAGATTTGTCACATATATTACCCCATCATATGTAAAAGCGCGCTGCAAAAAAGAATAATCATTGCCTTCCATACAGTAAGAAGTGATCCGGCCGCTGCCCGGAACGATCCCCTGTATGAAAGGCATGTCTGATTTCACTTTTGCGGCGCGCTCAGAAGCCCCTCTTGTTATTCCTGTTTATTCACCGCTTTCGCATATGCGGTCCGGATATAAGATTACTTTTCCCGTCATCCCCTTTTCAGCCAGTTCAAAGGCGCTCTGGTATTCGCTGAATTTAAACCGATGCGTAAGCAGGTGGTCGATATTGACGGCCCCTGATCCGATCAGACCTTTTGATATTTCCCAGCTGGTCAGTATTTCCCTTCCATGTATTCCATAAATTTTAGCTGCTTTCCATACGATATCATTGCCTGCGTCTTCAAACGACAACGTCCTGGAAGGCAGTCCGATCATGACCATACTTCCGCACTTTCTTAATATTTTAAATCCCTGGTTGATCGCCTCCACATTCCCCGACGTGTCAAAAACGGTTCCGCATCCCAGTCCTTCCGTGCGCATTTTCACCTCTTTTACGACATCGCACTGAGATGGATCAAATGTTTCGGCCGCACCGCTTTCTAAAGCCAGATTTCTGCGGTACCCGCTGATATCAGAGGCGTATATGTAGGAAGCTCCCATGGCCTTTGCAACTTTAATTACGAACAGCCCGATCGGTCCGCAGCCCATAACCATGACGGTATCTCCAACCATCCTGACCATACTGGCTCCATGGGTCGCCACGCTGAACGGTTCCATAACGGCAGCCTGATCATATGTCATTGTGTCCGGCAGGATGACAAGATTTTTTGCCGGAACTACCGCATAGTCCGCATAAATTCCATCCTTAAATCTGGTGATGTTCAGACAGTTATAGGTGTCTCCTGTCCTGCACTGGTAACAGTGTCCGCAGGGGATGTGCGTTTCACATGCGACCCGCTGCCCCACCTGCACATTCTTTACCAGCTCTCCTGTCTGAACGATCTCACCGCTGAACTCATGTCCCATAATGCGGGGAATTTTACTGAAGGAACGCTCAAAATTCTCCTGAGCCCATTTATTCCACTGGTAGATGTGGATATCCGTTCCGCATATTGCCGCCGCATGTACTCTGACAAGCACATCTTCCGGCCCCGGTTCCGGCATGGGAACTTCTTTATATTCTGCTCCCCTCTCCTTCTTTGTTTTTACAATAGCCATCATTTTTTCCGGTTCCATCTGAAAACCCCCTTATATTTTATATTTCCTATATTAAGTTTCTTACTGCTTCATCCCGATCATATCCGGAAGAAACAGGGATATGGCAGGGATATACGTAAGTACCAGCACGGCGATCATTCCTGCAACCACAAACGGAACGATCTTCTTACAGATATCTCCCATGGACAGACGGCCGATGTTACAGGCCACATACAGATTTGCTCCAACCGGCGGCGTTACCATTCCAACTGCAAAACTGGTCACCATGAATATTGCAAACGCATATCTGCTGTAGCCTATGGAATCGATAATCGGCAACAGAATCGGGAGGAAGAGGCAAAATGCCGAATTCGCTTCCACAAAACAGCCGGCGATGATAAACAGGATGTTGAACAGCAGTAAAATAATGTATTTATTAGATGACAGCGACATCAGGGCCACCGACATTTCTTTTGCAACTCCTGAAGTAGTGAGAAGCCACGACAGAATGCCCGCCGTCGAGAGGATATACATGACTACAGCAGATGTTTTTGCAGAGTCGATAAAGATCGATATCAGGTCTTTTATTTTTATCTCCCTGTAAATAAACACCCCTACAAACAGCGAGTAGACAACAGCGACTCCTGCTGCCTCCGTAGCCGTAAAAATTCCTGTATATATCCCTCCCAGTATAATAAACGGCGTGAGCAGTCCCCAAAGCGCGTCCTTAAATGCCAGCCACCGTTCTCTGCTTCCTTCTTTTTTGCTTCGGACGATATTTTCATCTTTCCGAATCGACCATGTGGCTGCCGCCGCATACATAAGGCCCAAAAATAATCCCGGCACAATTCCGCATATAAAAAGCTTTCCCACGCTCAGCTCCGCATACATGGCGAAGATAACGAACGCAATACTTGGCGGAATAATGACGCCGATCCCTCCGGATGCCGCAACGAGTGCAGCCGACATATTCTTGTCATAGCCATTCTTTTCCATAGCCGGAATGAGAATTCCCCCCAGCGCTGCCACCGTCGCAGGCCCAGATCCGGAAATCGCCGCAAAAAAGCAGGCTACTATGATTACTACATAAGCCAGGCCGCCTTTGATATGTCCTACGCATACCTCAGCCAGTCTTATCAGCCTTTTGCTGATTCCCGCATACTCCATGAGAACGCCTGTCAGGATAAAATACGGAATTGCAAGAAGTACATTCTTGGAAATCGCCGCATACATGAGGCTGGCCACCGAAGTCAGAGAGTACCCGCCAGCCAGCGCCCCTATTACCGTAGCCAGTCCCATCGAAGCGGCAACTGGCACATTGCACAGAAGCAGTACAAAGAAACTGCCGAACAGAGCCAATGCAATCATAATTTTTCTTCACCCCCCATCTGCTCCCGAAGCTGTTCGATGCGTTCTGCCGCTGCGCTTACCGCACTTACGGAAATCAGCAGCGCTCCTATGGGCATTGCTATACTCCCATAGACCTTGGAAATCTTAAGGCCAGGAAAATTGCTGTGAAACTTGATCTGGTTTGATACGGTTTCCAGGCCTGACTTCATTACAAATACCATCAGCACGATGGTACAGGCGGCTGCGAAAACAGCCATCCCAACCTGCATTTTCAGTGTCATCCGTTCCGTTACCATGGAAAGTCCCGTATGGGAAAATGTCCGGTATCCCATCGATATACCCAGCATCGTGATCCATACAAAAACCAGGTTTGTCAGCTCTTCCGTATAGGAAAACGGCGTCTGCGGAAGAAGAAATCGGCACACCACATTCACAAAGTTCATCACCACCATAATCGACAAACCGATTACAATCCCTGTCTTTTCTATAAAGTCAATCCCCTTAAATATCCTGCCCATAAAGCACCTTCCCTTATTTCGCCCAAATCTCACTGTGCGTCAAAAGCTGTGTACAATTCTTCTCCCATGATGTCCCTATATTCTGCGTACAGAGGCTTCACCGCCTCCTTAAAAGTTGCCATATCCTCCTCGGAAGGCTCATATACCTGAATGTCATAATCATCTACAAGCTGTTTCATAAATTCAGGGTCTCTTTTCTCTGCCTCTTCTCTCTGAAGGCTGCAGGCATATTCAGCAGCTTCCTGGAAAATCTGTTTGTCTTCATCAGAAAGTTTATCCCAGCACTTCTGGCTGACCGACAGAATAATCGGTTCGCAGGAATAATTCCAGACCGTCATATAATCCACCACTTCCGCAAACTTCTGTGTAATCGTCATGTCCGCCGGATTTTCCTGACCGTCAACCGAGCCCGTCTGAAGGGCGCTGTATAGTTCGGAAGCATTCATGGTAACCGGATCGGCTCCCAGATCAGTGAAACAGTCTACATACATGGAATTGCCAGGCACCCTCATCTTAATACCCTTTAAATCTTCAGCCGTCCTGATTTCTCTCACATTATTAAACAGCTGGCGGAAGCCGGAAATGCCGTAAGCAAGAGCATGTGCTCCGTTTTCCTCTACAATCGTGCCCAGCAATTTCCCCCCTTCTCCGTCCAGGGCCGTATTGACCTCATCCCAGCCGTCAAACAAAAACGGCATGGCCGGCATGGAAAGTCTTACATCAGTCCCAGCCCATGTAAGCACCCCATGCACTGTTACATCGATATCGCCTGCCTGCAGCATCTCCAGCGCAGCAGACTGGCTTCCTCCTGCCAGCTCTGAATTCGGGTGAATCGTAATATGGTATCTTCCATCCGTCTTTTCATTTACCCGATCTGCAAATGTTTTTGCCGCAACATTCCAGGTGCTCGTTTCTGGAACAGGCATGTCCAGTTTCAGCTCTATTGCTTCCCCATCTTTTTTCTCTTCCGTTGCAGGCTGTGCCCCACGGTCCGTTCCGTTTCCGCCTGAGCACGCCGTCATCGAGACGATCACTGCCACTGTAACCAATCCTGATATCATACGTTTCATAAATTCCCCTCCATTTTTATCATTACTTTATCAAATTGCCTTTTCCGCGCTACTTTCCGATCCACTCCGGTTCTCTGTTTTCACGTTTGGCGTGTTCTGATTCAATGACATCTTCCATGGCCAGAAGCCCTAAAAGCGCTGCTTTTGCATGTACCATAGCGCTGGAAAGGGGCATATCAACCATGTCATAGTACGTCTGTCGCCCGACTTTCATTGCAACTCTGCTCTTCGTACCGATGATTTCAGCCATTCTGACCGCTTCTGCAAGAACCTCATCTTTTGGAACAACTCTATTGACCATATTCCAGCTCTCTGCCGTTTTTGCATCAATCGGTTCCGACAAATAAATCATTTCAAACAGCCGCTTTTTCGGAATCCATTTTCCATTCACCGCCAGAGCAATCATGGGAAAATTGCCGTGGCTCAATTCCGACAGCCCAAACTGAGCTTCTTCAGAGGCTACCGCCAGATCGCAGCCCTCCACTATCGTAAGACCTCCTGCAAACGCTTTTCCATTTACCGCTGCAATCATCGGCTTGCCGGATTGATAAAGCGCTTTCTGAAATTCCACCGTACCGTCACTGTAGTCTCTCTGATCCATGGCGTACCCGTCGGGAAAGCCGTCAATCGCTCCTCCGGCGCAGAAAAACTCTCCCGTTCCTGTCAGAATGATGGCTCCCACTTCCTCATCCTCATTTGCTTCTCTGATCGCCTGCTGAATTTCTGAAACAGCCTGCAGGCCGATTCTGTTTCCAGTCTCCGGCATATTTAGTCTTATAATTTTTGCCGTTCTTTCTTTTGTACACACAATACAATTATACATTCTCACACCTCCTCATTTTTTAAGTTTTAATCTGATTTTTTCTGGTACATTTAACTTAATTCATTTTCAAAGCAGAGTAAAGAAAAATGTCGAGTTTTGAAAAGCTTTCCCTTCCAATCCTTTCATTTTCTGAAAACATTTTCATTTTACCCTTTATTTTTATACATCTAATTGATTCCCACTGGTTTTTTTCGTATAATCAATATAAATTTCCGAACTTACATGGGACAATTTTCATTATGATCCCTGCCTATTCAAAAGGAGCTGAATATAATGGATACCTCTTACAGCGCTTCCGTATCATCATTAAACGACGATACGGCAGACATTTACATTGATTATCTTTGCAGAATCAACCAGAAATATTCTTATCTGAGCAAATCGCAGAAAAAGATCGCCAACTACCTGAATGACCATCCAGACGAGATCAGCCGTTGTTCCATTACTTCGCTCTGCAAAAAAATCGGAACTAGCCCCAGCTCCATGTCCCGCTTCTGTCAGATGCTGAATTACAAAGGTTTTTCAGATATGAAATTCTGCGCAGAAAAAGAGCTTTTATTTCCAAATGATACGACGGAATTCAATACGAATGACAATATCCGGATTACGAAGAAAAAATATCTGAACCTCTATACGACCGTTCTCACCGACACTCTGCTCAACATCAAAGACCAGTACATCATGCAGGCTGCCAGGCATTGAGCCGGGCTGAACGTGTCTATATTTACAGCAGCGGCGGTTCCGGCGCCACCGCCACCTATGTATACCAGCTGTTCCTCCAGATCGGCATTCCCTGCAACTATTTCATTGACCGCCAGTTAGGACTAATGAGCATTGAGCACCTGAAGGAAAATGATGTTGCTGTCGGCATTAATTTCAGCGGAAATTCCGCTACCGTTACGGAGATGATCACTCTTGCCAAGCAAAAACGGGCTACTACAATCGCAATTACCTCCGGCACCCATCATCCGCTCAGCAAGCTGGCAGAAATACCTCTGTGCTACAGCACGAAAATAAGCGACGACCTGCGCCAGATTCATGCGGCGCGAATGTGTGAACTGGCGATTATCGGTCAACTGCAGACTGCTTATATCAACATCACCGCAGAGAAGAGCAGGAATTCCCTGCAGCGCTCCAAACTGGCAATTAAAAAGTCACGTATATAAAGGATAAAGAAAAGGAGGTACAAATGAACAAGACTCGTCTCGGTATCAGTTCCTATACGTTTCCGTTCGCATGCGGAACAAACAAAAGACTTCGTCCAGCGGAGCCCCTAACACCATTTACACTGATTGACAAAGCCGCCGCCTACGGACTTTCGGTTGTGCAGATCGCAGATAACATGTCTCTGGACGCTCTGTCTGCGCCCGAAGTCAGGCGTCTGAAAACATACAGCCAGGAACGGGGAATCTCTCTGGAAACAGGATTTCGCGGCATCGAGCCTAATCGATTCATGGACCGCATCCAGCTTACGAGACAGCTGGATTCCCATCTCATGCGCTGTGTCATCGACACGCCCTCCTTTCAGCCTTCCATAAGCGAAGTCTGTGCGATCTTAAAAGCGATTATCCCTGTCCTGAACGAATACAATATTGTACTGGGCATCGAAAATCACGACCGGTTTTACAGTCACGAATTTGCCGAAATCATTGAGACGGTCGGAAGCCGCCACGTGGGAATTATTCTTGATACGGCCAATTCCCTGGCCAGAGAAGAACCAATCGGTCAGGTCCTGGGCTGCCTTGCAAAATATACGGTCTGTTTTCATGTGAAGGATTACATAATTCGGCGGCGAAACGGCGAAATGGGATTTGTCATAACGGGAGCGCCTGCCGGAGACGGACGTCTGGACATACCCTACATTCTCCAAAGGCTGAGGAAAGAAGCGCCCTGTGATTTTTCCACTATTCTGGAGTCCTGGATGGAAAGCCTTCCCGGCCTGGAAGAAACACTGAAGCAGGAAGAAGCATGGGCCGATCAAGGCGTAACCTTCCTGAAATCCTTTCTTAATTAAAACAAAAAGGCTCCTCCCAGGCGCACAGCCTGGAAGGAGCCTTCTTTGTTTTAATTTTTCAATCAATGATCCTTACTTTATATTACTTACCTAATGTAGCAAGGTAATCTGTCTCGAATGTTGTCATGAACTCTGTTGCTTCTGCTGCGTTCATGTACTGTGGGATCAGCTTGTTCTTATCGATGTAATCGTTCTTCCACTGATCTGTCTCAGAAACCTTCTTTAATGCATCACTGTAGAATGCAACTGCTTCATCGCTCATAGCTGCCGGAGCTACAACACCACGCCATACCGGAATTTCTACATTCTCATAGTCGCCGATTTCGCTTAATGTAGGAGCATCGAACTTGCCTGTGTATCTTTCAGTAGCAAGAGCTACAACAGGAATGAGAGAGCCGGCTTCCACATATTCGGAAGCTGCTGCCGGTTTGGAAATAACGAATTCGATATGTCCGCCAAGTGCTGCTGTGATCGCATCACCTGTAGAGTCATATGTGATGTATTTCATCTTGTCCTTGGATACGCCGATTTCTTCCAGCATAGCCTCATATGTAGCTACGTCGTCGCCCTTAGAACCGCCAAGAACAACCTCTGTGCCAGCCTTAGCTGCTTCGATTGCTGCTGCAAAGTCTTCATACTTTGTCTGCTCGCCCTTGAAGATCAGCTGCTTATCTACTGCCATAAGTGCTACTGCCTTGAAGTTAGCCATACGGTTCTTTGTATTCTGTACCATTGGCATTAAGTCGCCGCTGTTGAATGTACATAAGGTATAATCTGCTTTCTTGCCCTTTGTATTAGCAACTTCGTTACGTCCGATCTCGCCGCCGCCGTCTGTCTTGTTGGTTACAACGATCGTCTTGCCGTTTACCAGGTTCTCTTTTGTCATGATGTCTGAAATCATACGTGTATAGATATCAGAACCGCCGCCCGGAGAGCTTGTTACCATCCAGTTTAACGTATCCTTCATCTCAAAATTGGAAGCTGCTGCCTCCTTGGCGCCTTCTGCTGCTGCCTCTGTTTTGGCATCTCCAGCCGGAGCTTTTGCTTCTTCAGCTTTCTGTCCGCCTCCACAAGCAGTTAAAACAGATACTGCCATCATGCCCGCCAATACTAACGCGATTTTTTTCTTCATTTTCCTTACCCCTTTTCTTAAAAATTTATATTAATACTAATTTGTACTAATATCTTTTTATTTTACTATACAACTTTCTATTTGTCAGCTTTTTTACTCTTTCTTAAGATAGCTTTAACAATTGGTGCACATACCATAGCCAGGAATACGATCATCAGGACACATGTAATTGGTCTCGTAAAGAAAATATTCAGGCTGCCGCCGGAAATGATAAATGCCTTTCTCATATTGGATTCCAGAAGAGGAGCCAGTACGAAGGACAGCATCATCGGAGCCGTCGGATAGCTGTTCTTGCTCAGGAAATATCCCACAACACCGGATAACATCATGATCAGTACGCCGTACATGGAATAGCTGGAGCTGTAGGAACCAACTACACAGACGCAGGTGATACACGGAATCATAAACTTAACCGGCACGGAAAGAATCTTGATCAGGAACGGAATAACTGCCAGCGCAATAATTAATGTCAGAATGTTTGACAGGAACAGAGACGCAATTAAGCCCCATGTGAAATCAGGTTCATTGGTGAACAGAAGCGGTCCTGGGTTCAGGCCCCACATCATAAGTCCTCCAAGAAGAACGGCGCCTGTACCGGAACCAGGAATACCAAGTGCGAGCAGCGGAGCAAATGCACCTGCAGCGGCAGCGTTATTTGCTGCCTCGCAGGAAGCGATACCTTCTACGGCACCTGTTCCCAAAGGCTCTTCACTCTTAAACTTCTTCTGCATAGCGTATCCCATGAAGGAACCGGTTGTTGCACCTGCACCAGGAAGTACACCTACGAATGTTCCAAGAAAACCAGAACGCAGAGCCGGTCCTAAAAGTCTCTTAAAATCATGGCCGGTCAGCATACTTCCGCGGATGCTAAGCTTCATTCCGCTTCCTGCTTCTTTTCTGCTGGCGTCAGAGTCACGCTCCATAACAAGGCTGATTACCTGAGAGAAGCCTACTGTACCAATGATAAATGGCGTAAACGGTATACCGCCCAGTAAATACATATTGCCGAAATCATATCTCGGCGCTCCCGACAGAGTATCCATACCCATGCTGGCAAGAAGAATACCAAACATTGTAATTACAACACCCTTTGTCGGATTTTCACCAACCAGCCAGCTGATTGATGTCATGGCGATCAGCAGAACGGCTGTCATTTCGGACGGGCCGAATTTTAATCCCAGATCTGCCAGAGCCGGTCCCATAAATGTCAGGATACAGATACCGATTGTACCTCCGATAAAAGAAGACATATTCGCCGTCATCAGCGCCTGTCCGGGACGTTTCTTTTTTGTAGCCATCGGGTAGCCGTCCAGAGCCGTCATTACGGCCGGCGAGTCACCCGGAATATTTAAAAGTATTGCACTGAAACTTCCGCCGTACATGTTGGAATAGTAAAGCGCTCCAAGCATGATGATCGCGGTTGTCGGGTCAAATTTGTATGTAAGCGGAAGCAGCAGAGCTACGCCTGCAAGGCTTCCGATACCAGGCATGGCACCTACAACAAGACCAAGAACAGCACCCAGTAAAGCTGCACCTATGTTCTGTAATGTAAGGGCTGTCTGGAAACCATGCATTAATAATCCAATATTCTCCATTATTTATCCCTCCTACAGATAATTTTCGAGCAGCCCCATTGGGAACTGTATGCCAAGCCAGAAGTAGAATACGCCGATCGTGATTGCCAGAATAACCGCCAGTACGATCAAAGTATTTTTCCAGGACTCCTTTTCAAAGAGCTTTAACCAAAGAATTACATAAATATAACACATCGGAAGCAGGCCAATAATAAATGTACCCGCGTAAATTGCTGCACCGCCGGCAATAACGAGCAGCTCTTCTTTATAGTATGTAGGCTTTCCTTCTTCCTTAAAGGACTGAACAAAAGCGAGAATACTTGCAAGAACCATTACGATCGACATAATGCTTGGGAAGAATCCCGGCATTGGACCATCCGTGCCGTGCCAAAAGCCCAGCTGCGTGAATCCAACATAAGCAAATACGACGCCTACGATAGCAGACAAAACCGGAACAACCTGTTTTGTACCAAAATTTTTCATCTTTTCCACCCCTTTAGAAAGATTAACCTCTGATATTAGCCGCCATCTTAGCTGTCATCTTAATTGCATTTTCAAAAGATGTTGTCTTAACAATTCCTTTGCCAGCGATGTCATAAGCCGTACCATGTCCACAAGTAGCGATCGGCACTGGAAGCCCGCCTGCAATCGTAATTCCTCTTTCAAATCCTCTTAACTTCAGAGCGATCTGTCCCTGATCATGATACATTGTAACAACACCGTCAAATTCGCCGCCCACAAATGCTTTATGGAACAGAATGTCGGAAGACCATGGACCGCTGGCATTGATGCCCTGCTTTTTCGCCTCTTCAATTGCCGGAGCAATTACATCGATTTCTTCTCTTCCGCACTTTCCGTTTTCACCACAGTGTGGATTCAGCGCTGCAACGCCGATTCTTGGATTGTCAAGTCCTGTTGTCTTTAAAGTTGTATTTGCAAGAGTAATTGCACGTAAAATCTTATCAATTGTAAGGCTCTCACTTACTTTAGAGATCGGAATATGGCTCGTCGTTCTTGTTGTCCACATATTGTCAACAACGTTAATTTCACCGAACGGAGCTGTGTGGTTCAGCAGATGTGCCATGTAGTGATGTTCACTTTCAAATTTACAGCCTGCCTGGATCATTCCAGCCTTATTTAACGGCGCAAAGCTGAATCCATCGATCTTGCCCTCCTGGAATAATTCGATTCCAAGCTTTAACAGGTTCAGGCATGCGCGTCCGCTTTCAATGCTCAATTCGCCGAACGGTACGTTTGCAGGGTCTACATCATGCTGATCCAGTACCGGAATACCGTCTTCCCATGTCGCTTCAGACACGTCGCTGATCACCTGAGTTTTTACTTTCACTCCGGCTACTTCACAGCCTCTCTCAAATACTCTTAAATCTCCCATGATAATAGGACGGCAGTATTCGTCGAAGAAGTTATCTGCTGCTACTTTTGCAACGATTTCTGGTCCTACGCCTGCTGCGTCACCTAAAAGAATTCCTAAAACTGGTTTTTTGCTCATTATTTGTTCCCCTTCCTTTTTTTGGATTTTTTATTTCCCTAACCATATTAAAAGCAAAGGGTGTGCCAACCTCAAAAAGCGTTAAAATCTTGTTGTACTTTCACGAAAACGCAGGTTAACTATTGTGCAACTTTAACATATTTTTGTTAATTTTTCGTTAATACGCATCTCGTCATGTTTCACTTTGTTTCTATTCCGTTTCTTTTTTATCTTTTGTTTCATTTTGTTTTGTTTTTGAAACAAAAAGGCCGGCTGGAATATCCAGTCGGTCCTTCATCAGCCACGTTCTCTTTTATCGAGCACGAAATCTATAAAATTCTGCTTAAGCGCATCCATCTCTTCTACCTGATAAATAAAATAAATATTTCTTACAACGGGACATCCTGCCCGGTCAAGTGCCGGGCGTATATACAGCTGCTTCGTATCCCTGAAAAAATTATCTGAAAAGAACAGTCCGTATCCCAGCCCGTTAATAATCATTTCGCGGCATGTATCTCCATGGTTAACCCGGAAGCCTATATTCGGAGGGGTGCGAAACATTTCCTCCCACCATGTATTAATGATGTCCTGAGTAAACGGATCTTTCAGATAAGTAATCATCGGAAGGTCCGGCAGGTCCTCTGCCTCAAACTCCCGGCTGTATACAATATAGAGCTGCTCTTCTCCTATATAATACTTTTTACAGGAAACAGGCACCTCACCCTTTACAAAGCCCACATCCAGCTTTCCTTCCTCAATCTTCTTTCCGATCTCACTGCTGAGCATGGTAATTACCTGAAAAGAACTGTCCGTATACGATTTTTTGTACTTTTGCAGAAGAGCAGGAAGCGAGAACCGGCCAAATGAATTCGGCACCCCAATTCTCAATTCTCCTGCTGTTCCCTTTTTTATTTTCTCCAAACGGCCTGGAATTTCGTTAAAAATCACATTAAGCTTTCCTGCATATTCCGCAAGGCAGTATCCTGCCGGAGTCAGAATGATCCCTTTGCTGTTTCTTCTTATAATCTCAATGTCCCATTCACGTTCGATCTGCTGCACCCGTTTCGTAAGCGTAGGCTGCGACATATACAATGCCTCTGCCGCCTGCGTAATACTGCTGCTGTTTTTTAATGTTTCAATTATTTTCCAGTCACTGTCTTTCATATGCTCCCCTGCCCTGTAAAATCCGGCAGCTGCTATAAGCTCTCTTCCGCTTCACTGCCTTTCTGTGCTTTTTTATCTTTGATCTCCGAAATAACAAAATATACCATCATTATGGCTGTAACGATCAAAAAAATCAATGCTATCGGAGATTTTGCAAAAATTACCAGGCTTCCCTTAGATATCAACATCGTCTGTCTAAAGGTACGTTCCATGGTATTTCCAAGCAAAAAACCAATAATCAGTGGGAGTACAGGAATTCTTATATTGTTCATCAGATATCCCAGCAGCATAAATGCCAGCAGAATATAAATATCAAAAATTCTCCGGTTACTGCAGAATGCGCCTGCACAGCACAGCAGTAAAATAATGGGATAGATAATATACCGTGGTACGCTGAGTACGTATTGAGCAATGTGTATGACGGCCTTTCCAATAAATACCAGCAGAATTGTACTGAAAATCAAACAGAAAAAGATTCCGTACACGAGCGAGCCGTGCTCTTCAAATATCATAGGGCCTGGTATCACGCCCTGCATCATCAGTGCCCCCAGGAAAATCGCCGCCGTTCCCGTACCCGGAATCCCCAGCGTCAGCAGGGGAACGAGCGCCGGTCCTACGGTCGCGTTATTCGCCGATTCAGCACTCGCCACGCCTTCGATGCAGCCTGTCCCAAATTCTTCCGGCGTCTTTGAAATCTTTTTCCCCACCGTGTAATTCAGTGTAGCGGCTACAGTCGCATTGAGGGCCGGGAGCGCTCCTAAAACGGAGCCCAGGACAGAGCCTGTCAGGATACAGGGGATACAGCGTTTTATATCTTTTCCCGTAATCCTGTTCTGCTCTTTATTTTCCACTTTACTCATCTTCTGAACGACGAACGGTACACTCACATGCTTTAATACCTCTGCTCCTACAAACAGCCCTACAAGGACAGGGATCAGCTGAATATTACTCGTCAGATTGATGCTTCCGAAATTAAATCTCGGCGTTGCAGTAATCGGATCTGCCCCGATAAAAGAGACAAACAGGCCAATCATAACGGAAGCCAGCCCCTTTGCAACCGACCCCTTTGAGCCAACCGTAGCAATCAGGACGAGTGAGAACAGAATAATCGCAAAATATTCTGCCGGCCCCACCAGAAGCGCAAACTTTGCAATAAATACTGCCATCACAATCATCAGAAGCGAACTCAGAAAGTTGCCGGCCGCAGAACTGTACAACGCTGTTGACAGCGCTTTTTTCGCCAGCCCTTTTTTGGTCATGGGATAGCCGTCAAAAGTAGTCGTACTGGATTCCGGCGTTCCAGGCGTTCCGAATAAGATTGCCGCAATACTGCCTCCATAAGCGCCTCCCACATAAATCGCGCAAAGCAGGGAAAGCGCAGGAATCGGGTCGAGGTAAAATGTAATCGGAAGCATAATTGCAATACCGATACTCGATGTCAGCCCCGGAATAGCTCCAAACGTTACGCCTAAAAACACCCCGCCGCACATGATCAGCAGCGTTTTTATACTGAATACCATGGCAGCCCCTTCTATCACCGCTGCATTCATTTAATCACCCCTCTCTGTTTAAAACGGCAGAATTCCCTTTGGAAAATTTACACTCATCAGCTTTCCCAGACAGATGTAAATAATCACCGGCGCAAGAACGCTGACCGTTGCAACTGTTATCTTTTTCTTTTCACCCCAAATAATCATGGAAACTGCTATGACCGCGATTCCGCCCGCAACAAATCCCGTCACCGGCATTAGGAGCGCATAGGCCATCCATATTGCTACCATAAGAATTCCTCTTAAATTGACTTCTATTTCTTCCTCTTTCTTTGTAAAGAACGAGTTGATAAAAATCACGACACCGATCACGATCAGTGCGTATGCTGTCATATCCGGAAAAAAGGCCGGATTGTTGATCCTGGAACTGCTGCTTTCATACCAGCCGGCCGTATAACTGTAAATCTTCATCATAATTCCCAGCCCTACGATCATTGCTGCCGCCGCCTTTTCATATATGTGGGCAGGCACTTTCACCATAAATTTCATATACTTCCTCCGTCATTTACACTTTGCTCTTTAAATCCAGCTCCGTAATGATCGTTCCAAAGTCTTCATAATCGTTCAGATGGTCTTCTGTCAGCTGCTTTCTGTCTACGCTGCTGTGATCCAGCGGCTCATAGATTTCACCAAACATTTTCTGCATCTCTTCATCCTGGAACATCTTTTCAAATGCCGCCGCCAGGATATCCAGGACCTCATCCGGCGTACCTTTCGGTGCATAAAACATACGGCAGATCGGCGTAAGAGCCTCTTCATATCCCAGGTCCGCCAGGGTGGGTACTTTATATGAATTATCTTCAATGCCACACGTCTCAATGATCGGTACCACCGTTCCTTCCTGCGCATGCTTCACTACGTTTCCGCCCGCTACCGACGAATACATCACGTGACCGCCCAGCAGGTTAGATATCTGCTCGCTTCCTGATGTAAACGGTATGACCTGGCATTCGATACCCATGGCATCCATCATACGGAAAACTGTCAGCCCTGTTGCATCCGCATATCCGGCGCACGAAATGGTCACTTCGCCCGGGTGCTCTTTACAGTATGCAATAAATTCTTCTGCCGTTTTAGCCGGAGCCGCAGGGCCAGCGCAGATCACGTTGGAATATGTACCCGGAGTGGCAAACGGAATCAGATCTTCCCTTGGATCAAAACCGGCTTCATAGACCTGGGTCACTGCCGTAATAGAAGTATTATTATTTAGTAAAATCGTATATCCGTCAGGATCTGCTTTTGCCACGCTGGCAGATCCGGGAATCGTATTGCCTCCGCCCTGATTCTCCACCACCAGCTTCTGCCCCAGATATTGATCGGAAACAGAGGCCAGCATACGGGCAACCGTATCGTTTCCGCCTCCTGCCCCATACGGAACTACAACTGTAACTGGTTTTTTCGGAAAGTCCATCGCCTTTTTATCAGCGCCTTCCGTCCCCTGTTTTGCTCCACAAGCCGCCAGACACAACGTAAATCCAAATGCTGCTGCAAATGTAATGATATTTTTCGCGCTTAACTTCATACCTGTTCTCCTTCTCTTATTCTTATGTTTATAGAATCAGTTTACCGGCAGACCCAGCATCTTCGCCGGATTTTTAACTGCCATTTGTTCTATTCTCTTCTGATCCAGCCCTTTTGCCTCCATAAAATTCAAATATTGAAGCAATGCCTCCGTCCAAAACGGATTTTCCAGCTGCCCCCCATCTGTAGATATGATCGTCGTCTCATATCCCACTTCCATAACCGCCCGGTAATTCTCTTCCAGATTTAATTTATAATTGCCTGGCGTAACCGGCTGAGCATATACTCTTTCAAAATACGCTCCCGCTTCGGCCAGCTGTTTCTGCTCTTCGATGGAGAGGCTCACGATATGTAGTTCCGGATGATTAACAACCAGCTTTTTTACCCCGTATTTTACAGCCAGGTCTGCTGTATGCCTGATCTCATAAGGGGATAAATGGCCTGTTCCAAGCACTGCGTTTCGTTCTGCAGCCAGCTGGACAATATTCTTCAGGCCGTCCGCAGGACGTTTTCCATTCATAACGGAAATCCCTCCCGCCTTTCCCATTTTTTCACAGTGATTCTGTGCGTCATGGGTAGGAAGCCATATGATTTTAGCCCCCATATCGACTGCTTTCTCAGCAGCATAAGGATTCAATCCCCCTACGGTGCGGTTCATTGCAATACCGCCGAATATCAGCGTTTTTTCTGATATCTTCTGCATATCTTCCGCCCTGCACATGGTAGGAAAAAAATGGGATTTCAGTACGACGGCCCGCATTTTCTCCCTGTTGGCCGATTCTACAATTCCCCAGTCGTCCACCGATCTCTTTCTGATATCCGGAGCTGCGTGTACATGAAGCTCCACAACATTTTCAAGAGTCATACGTGTTTCCCTCACTTTCCAAGATTCCTGCATGTATCATTTACCGTCTTTAGGCCTGCCGCCAGAATATCTGTATCCATACTGTTCATAACGAGTGTCAAGTCATCCGAAAACTGTTCCAGCAGGGAACCTCCTGCGTGAAGCCCAAAGGCCTTCCCGTATTTTCTGCAGGCAGCCGCAACGGTTTTAATCGCTTCTAATTCCAGAGGATTCTGAAAATCTCCCGGAATACCCAGGGAAACAGACAAATCATTTGGTCCGATCAGCAACGCGTCAATTCCTTCTGTCGAAGCGATCTCTTCTGCATTTTCTACTGCTTTCTTCGTCTCGATCTGGGCGATTGCGATTACTTTTCGATTTCCCATTTCCATAATATCTGCATGTTTTCCGCCTTTATAATCCGTATGGCAGCAGCCTGCCGTATACCCTCTGCCGCCGATCGGCTGATACTTGGCGTAGCGCACCAGGTTTTCCGCCTGTTCCCTCGTTTCGATCATCGGAACCATTACGCCTGCCGCTCCAGTATCAAGAACCCTGGATATCCACGCCTTCGTTCCTTCCGGAACCCTTACAAAGCCTGCCAGTCCCACCGCATTTGCAGTAATCAGAATATCGTGAATCGTCTCCATAGTGAAATTACTGTGTTCACAGTCCATCATAATATAGTCCAGACCTGCATTTTTCGCCAGAAGTGCAATGGCCGGATTTCTGACGATTCTCGTCATTACACCCGCTATCTTCTCTCCTCTTTCCAGTTTTTCCTTCAGTTCTTCCATGGTGCATCTCCTTTTTACATGATGTTTTTGTTTGCAGACATTTTCCTATCTTTTATCCCTGTTTTTGACTTTGCTATACTCATCATATCAAATGATTTTTTAAAGGAGAAATAGATTTATAGATGAAATTCTATTCCAAAGTGGAATAATGTGAGGTATGCCGTTTTGGAATGGAATTTCTTTTATAATCCTATTTCTCAAAATTTCCCACAAAGCCTATACTGTAAATATGCAGACAAACTTTTATTCCATATCGTTGAGATTTGAAACCATTATTATTAATAACAGTAAAAGGAGTATTATATTATGAAAGTTGGCGTAATCAAGGGAAATGGCATTGGGCCTGAAATAACAGAAGCAACTCTTTCTGTATTGGAATCCACCGGACTGAATTTTGAATGGGTGCCGATTGCAATCGGAGATGAAGGAATGGAGCAATATCATCATCCGCTTCCGCAGGAATCCGTTAAAAAGATAAAAGAAATCGGGCTTGCTATCAAAGCCCCTCTTCTTGTAGATAAATTTAAAGGCCGCCTGCTCTGTGTACACGAGGACGGCAGCGAGCACATTTATCCGTCCCTGAACAATGCGATCCGAAGGGAGCTGCAGCTGTACATATGCCCGCGCCCTATCCGCGGAATTCCAAATATTTCAGGAAATTATGAAAATCTGGACGTGGTAATTATGAGAGAGATTACAGAGGATGTGTATTCGGGAATTGAACATGAAATCGGCGATATCGCAGCTGAATGCACGAAGCTGACAACGAGGGCCGCCGCAGTGAGGGCCGCCCGCTTCTCTTTTGAATTTGCCAGAAAAAACGGGCGAAAAAAAGTATCCTGTATCCATAAGGCAAATGCGATCAGCATTACCGACGGGCTGTTTCTCAAGTGTTTCCGCGAGGTCGCTGCAAAATATCCTGATATCGAGTCAGATGACTACATGGTAGATGCGACCGCATTCTATCTTGCAAAATCACCGGAAAAGCTGGATGTTCTGGTAGCTTCCAATCAATACGGCGATATTTTATCCGACCTGGCAGCCGGCCTTGTGGGAAGCCTTGGCCTTGCGCCGGGAGCCAATATCGGCAGCGATGTCGCCGTCTTTGAAGCTTCTCATGGAGCCGCTCCAGACATCGCGGGCAAAGGGATAGCCAATCCTGTGGCTCTAATCCTTTCAGGCGCCCTTCTCCTCCGTCATATCGGAGCTTTAAAGGAAGCGGCCTGGGTAGAGCAGTCCACAATGGAAGTCCTCTCGGAAAGGCGGGTCCTTACTCCAGATTTAGGAGGAAATTCCTCAACCATGGATCTGGCAAGGGCGATCGTCGAACGAGTTCAGAAAAAGCGTAAGGAGGCATAGCGGATGAAACTGTCTTATCCCATAGCAGCACCGGACAGCCATGTAAATCTGATGGCCTTCACAGGCAATTTTGAAAGCAATCTGGACGCAATTGCAGGGATTGGCTACGAAGCTGTAGAACTCCTCGTACGGGACCCCAAAGAGTTAAGCATCTCCTATATCGATACGGCCCTTTCCCGTCGGGGCTTGAAAATCTCGGCGATCGGCACCAGTCCCATGCAGGCACAGGACGGCCTGACCCTGCTCTCCCCTGTTCCGGAAATCCGTGGGGAAGCGCTGGAGCGGACACTGCAGCTGATTCCTTTCTCCGCGGCCTTCCAGGCCCCTGTGATCATCGGAAAATTTCGTGGTAAAGTAAACTCTCAGGTCAACTGCACCTTCCAGCTGCTGAATGAGATTTTTTACGATCTCTGTAATTATGCGGGACAGCAGAATGCCGGCATCGTTATGGAACCTCAGAAATATGATAATGTTAATAATCTGAATACCATTTCCGAATCTCTGGACTGGATCAACGAAATGAAATGCAGCAATCTGAAGCTGCTTCTGGATACGTTTCATATGGCATTTACCGAATCCGACATTTCAGAAAGTATTCGGCTGGCGGCGGATCACATCGGTTTTGTCCATCTGGCAGACTCGGAGCGCCTTGTTCCCTTCTGTGGTGACATCGATTTTAAAAACGTTTTAAAAAGCTTCCGGGAAACATCCTATTCCGGGTATTACTCCCTGGAAATCAAGCAGTTTCCGGATAGTTTCCAGGCTGCCGAACTGTCGTACAAAATCCTGAATTATATAAGCACTCTTTAAAATTAACGCTTTCAAAGATGGCAAAAAGGAGCGTCGCGCAATGACATGGACTCACAATAATCCCATGTCAGGGGCGACGCTCCTTTTTTATCTTGAATTTTCAGCCTGGACCGAGCGAATCATCCGCTGCAGCATCTTGATTCTTTTAAATGACACCGTTTATTGTCATCCTCTACAGCAGGATCATCACTGGGGGCGTGCGGTGGATTTTCTCTGCTCCATGATCTGTCACATAATAATTGTCATTGATATAAACCGTCTGTTCATCATCAATCAGATATGGATGGAGGGAACAGTTCATTCCTGCGTATACCTTCATGGTCTCAACACCGTTTTCATTGTACGCCATGAAAGCCGGCCGCTCAATCAAATCATATCCCTGGGAATGTCCATACAGACGTCCCTCCTGGCTATATCCTTTCTCTGCAACAAATGCATTGTATTTCGCTACAATTTCCGTGGAATCACGTCCCGGCGTAAGCAGATCTGCAGTCATCTGCTGGCCTTCCACCGCCACTTCCCATGCATCTTTCAATGCCTGGCACGGCTCTCCGAAGGAGAAATTTCTGGCTGACTCACAATAATAGCCGCCCGGGCCGGATACTTCCATCAACAGAGTACCGTAGTCCCCATCCTTTACCCTTCTGTTGGCATATTGGAAAGTTGACATTCCACAGGATTTGCCCTGTTCTGCCGTTCCCATAAAGATCAAATGCTCTTCGCTACCAAGATCCATTAGAAGCTTTATGACTTCAGCACGAATCTGATATTCCATCATACCAGGTTTTACAATCGCCGGAAATGCGGCCCATACCTCGTCATGGACTCTGGCCGTCTCCCGGATAAATTCCATCTCTTCCTCACTTTTCAGCGCTTTTACAAGATCAATCTCATCTGTGATATCAACAAACTCTGTATGGGGGAATTTTTCCAGCAGCGCCTTCATCAGACCTGCTGTCATCATTGCTGCACCGATATAGCCGACTCTTTTTGGACTTCTTTGTCTGAAATAATCCTCAATCAGTCCGATCTCCATCCCGCTCGTGTAGTTTAGCGTGGGGGCAAACGGTGCATAGCGCACTTCCTTTACGCCTCTTAGGGCCCACGCAGGAATCGGGCTTGCGCTGGTTCTCACCAGAGTCATCTCATCATCGATTGGAAAAAGTACAGTCATGTGAAAATTATATTCTGCCGGGATATCCGTAAACCAGCGAATATAACCGCCCAAATGCATGTTGCTCCCCTGCATGAACAGGAAATCCAACTCCTTCTCCCGGAGTATTTTCCGCGTTTCTGCCCATCTTCTTCTCAATTCCATATCGGAAATTGCTTTTCTGATTTTATGATTCATACCTTTCTTCACTCCTTTCTTTCACCTATGTCCGGAAGATCACCTGTTCCGTCCGGTGCAGCCTGACTGCTCCCTCCGGTTTGAGTATGTACGTGTCGGCACCATAGGATGTACCTGTCTCGCTCTGCAGGCTGATGTTGACTGCCATACACATATCTTTTTTAAGCTGCATAGTCTCTCCCGGCTGTATACTTGGCCGCTCTACATGGTCGTATCCCTGTCCGTAAGCAAATACCCCTTTTTCCTTTCGATAGCCATGACTCTCAAGATAATGGTTATAGGACGCAAACACCACCTGTGGGTCCCCACCAGGAACCATCAGCTCCGTCAGATACTGCTCCGCCTTCTTCACGCTGTCCTGTCCCCGAACCATCAGAGGGGACGGTTCGCATCCGATAGAAAAAGTTCTTCCGATTGTGGTGAACATCCCTCCCGGGCCACTGGTGGTCATACGGATGTACAGTTCATCCCCCTGTTCCAACGCGTCATTCTGGAAGAACGAAGGAACCAGATCATATGGTTCTCCCCGCCTGCCATGTCCCATAATGACAACCATCTCTTCACCGCCGTGGTCTGTGACCAGCTGCATGATCTTGGAACGTATCTCATACCCCCTCACGCCTGGCTGGGCGATCGCCGGTATATATCCCATCACCTTATCCTGCACTGCCGCAGAATGCTCAATAAACGCCAATTCATCCCCGCTCTTCACCGCCCTGATTTCATCGAACATAGAGGACGCGTCCACGACCTCCACCTGAGGCAGATGCTCTGTTATGTAGCTGTAATAGTTCCAGAAGAACATCTCCATTCCGGCGATTCCTATTTTCTTCACCTGGTGGTCCACAGCCCACTGGACGACAAATCGCCCTTCCCATGTATGGGTAAAATTAAAGGGTGAAAAATAGGGGGCCGCTCCGTAGGGCTTACCGATTCTGAGCAGATGGGACGGGGGGTATAAATCCAGCGGCGGGCCGCTGCAGGCAATATACTGGACTTCTCCCTCAGACGGCAGAATACTGGACTGGGGATAATTATTCTCGGCTGTCGTGTCTGTCAGCCACCGGTTGCATCCGCCCATATACTGTGTAATATTCTGGGCGACAATACAGTCAATCCCTTCTTCCTTCATCGCTTTCTGAAGTGCCCCGGACCTCCTCTCCAGCTCTTCCCTGGGTATGGGAGATTTCAGTCGCTCATGATACTTTTCTGGCATGTTTCTTCCTCCTTTTTATAATCACTTTCGGTTCCTGTAATTCCATTATAAAAGGAGGCTCCCAAATCCTCTGTTCCATTCGGAACATTCCGTCCTATATCACTGATAAATATACGAAACCGCTGAACTCCGGCTCTGTGATCTTCATGACAGCAAAAGCCGGAACGCAATATCGGATATCCGAACTTCTGTCAGATACCCAGTACCGCATTCCGGCTCATTGTTTCCGTAACAGGTCAGCCGGCAAACTGCCTGCCGCCCCGTTACTCAAAGTCATAAATCCGTTTTAAACCCTCGCTGTCTATAATCTCAATACTCCCCCTGTTTTTTCTGATCAGGCCGCCCTTTTCAAATTCATTAAGGGCCCCCGTAATCTTGGGGCGGGTTGTCCCCAAAAAATCTGCCAGCTGCTCATGGGTAATGGTAACCAGATTTCCCTCCGGCTCCCTGGTATATACCCTGAAGAATAGAAATTGATCAGCATTCTTGCCAGCTTCTGTCTGGTGGTCAGCACAATATTTTCTGCCTGAAATTGTAGCGCCCTGATTTTCTCCGCGTTTAATTCCAGCAGAAACATCATAATCCGCGGATTTTTTCCCATCAGTTCCTTTACCACAGAGGCAGGCACGATGACGGCTTCCAGTTCTGTCAAAGCCTCCGTGGAGACTATGCTTCCTTCTCCGTCTATCACAGACGTCTCCCCGGTAACTGCCGGTCCCTCTAAAATACACACCAGTTTTTCCGTGCCGTCACTGTAATAAATACAGTTCTTCGCCTTGCCTTTTGTAATGCATACCAGCCCCACATTCTTTTTTCCCTGAATATAAATCACATCACCCGCCAGATATCTGCGGCGTCCGCCGGCACGCAGCAGCTGCTCCCACTCATCATTGTATAATTCTCTTTTAAGAAGCATGTAACCCTCCGTAATCCTCGACCAACATGGAAAAATACTTCTTAACTATTATACAATTCTATGGGTTCTTTTTCAATAACTAGATAAGTGATTGCCATCCCCTAAATAAGATGAAATATTCTGATAATAATATCAAAATGCTAGTACACTGTAATTTTTTTCTATAGCCCGCACCATCTGTGCCGTCATTTCCAGCGCCGGTGTGGCTACACCCAGCCTTCTTCCCTCTGCGATCACAGCTTCATTCAGGCAGGCAATCTCTGTCTTTCTCCCTTTTTGAATATCCAAAGCCATAGAAGGCAGATGGCCTTCCACCGCCCGGCTGATCTCCATCACATACGCAAGTCCTGCCTCATCAGAAATCTCAATCCCCTTTGCTCTCGCCACACTGCAGACCTCTCCAACCACCTGTTTTAATATTTCATAAGACTCCGGCGTGTGGATCAGCTGTCCTACCCGCATGCGGAGAATTCCGCATAGAGTATTTTCTGAACAGTTTACCATCAGCTTTTTCCAGATCCGTTCATCTACTTCTCGGGTGATCTCCACGTGAAAGCCGGCTTCCCTCATAACTGTTTCCAGCTGTTTTGCTTCCGGGCTGACGCTGCCGTTCAGCGCCCAGAAATAGGTGCCCACATTCTCATTGGTTGTGAGTTCTATATGACCGGGTCCTTTCATATCGCTGGTGTATGCAGTCAGACCATAATAGATCTGTTCCTCCCTCAGATATTTCTTCATGATATCCATACATCCAAGACCATTCTGCAGGGTGACTGCCACCGTCTTAGGGCCGATACAGCAGAGGGCATCCTTTGCCGCCTGCTCCATAAACGTATATTTCGTAAAAAAGATAACCGCGTCAGCCTCTCCTATCTCTTCCGGTTTGGTAGTCGCCCGTACCTTTACATAATTTTTCTCTGCTCCACGGCTCATCAGCAGTCCGTTTCTGTTGATCGCATCCACATGGGTCTGATTCACATCATAGAGACAGACATCCGCAACAGACGCCAGGGTTCCTCCGAACAGGCTTCCCATTGCCCCCGCTCCGATAATTACAATTTTCATGTTCCCCCTCCTTTATGATTCCGTATATCCCTTCAGCTTTTCCCCATTTTCCTGGTCTGCTTTCAGCACATTCGCCCACGCCTCCTTGTCAGCCAGTTCCAGATACTCCTTCGCCACATCATCAGGAGGGTGATCACCTTCATCCCTTCTGCAATCAATTCCTCTCTGTCCTTTTGAATGGCATCTTTATAATACGTCTGAGCTTCTTCTTCAACCTCTTTTCCAGCTTCCCGTAGGGCATTTTTTTGTTCTTCGCTCAACCCGCTCCACGCCTTATCACTGATAAATACCGCCACGTCTACCGTATAGAAAGCCGGTTCAATGATATATTCAGATACTTCCTGCCAGCCGTAATCCTTAATTCCCAGGCTGGGCCATCCATATCCCTGGATAACGTTTCGCTCCAGCGCCTGATATGCCTCGCCTGCGCTGGTGTTGACAGCGCCTGCCCCCAGGCTCTCCACAAATGCCTGGTAAGCCGGTGTGGCTCTGATGGTTAATCCTTTAAAGTCCTCCAGGCTATGAATCTCTTTTTTTGTATAGAGATTATACGTTAAGCCATTTGTAACATTACCAAGGTAATGGGCATTGAGATTCTTTACATAGAGGTCATCTACAAATTCAAATCCACCGTTTGATCTCATCTTGTCCGCGTCTGTCAGTTTCATTCCTTCCATTACCGGAATATGGGATACATTGTAGGTATGAGCAGTCCAGGCCACATCTACCACGCCGTTTTTAATGGCCTCTGCCAGCTGGTTGGATGGGATCGCTTCCGGTCCGCCGCCCCACACAATCTGCACCGTATGGTTCGACTTTTCATCCACCTTCTGGATAAATTTATCCATATCGATCAGGTTGCTGTTGTTCTCCGGCCAGGCTGCAAACAGCTTCAGTGTCACTTCCTTTGATTCCTCTGTACCGCCTGCGCCTGCATTCGATGTTTGTGCCTGCTTTCCTCCACAGGCAGTCAGGCAGACAACACACGCCGTAAATCCAATCATTGCTCCCAGTTGTTTCAGTTTTCCCATAGATATTCCTCCCTCTCATCCCAATCCAGGCAGCCAGGTGACAATCGCCGGTACTGCCATGATAATGACCAATGCTGCAATATCCAGAATTAAAAACGGTACGGCTCCTTTATAAATATCTTTCATCGTAACTTCCGGCGGGGATACGCCCTTCATGGTAAACAGGGCCAGGCCTACCGGCGGCGTCAGCTGGCCGATCTGCAGACAGATCAGATACAGCACTGCAAACCAGACAGTGTTGATCTCCAGCGCCGTTACAATCGGCATAAATATCGGAAGTGTGATCATCATGATTGCCGTCTGCTCCATAAAGAATCCAAGGAGAATAATAACAGCCAGCATAATTACCAGAATAACGATTTTAGAATCCGATATTTGAAGTACTGCAATCACCGCTTCTCTGCTGGCTCCGGTCAGGGCCAGGATCTGGCTGAATCCGGCGGATCCCGCAATGATCATCAGAATCATTGCCGTAACCTTCAGAGAACTGACCAGTGTAGACAGCACCATTTTCCAGCTGAATTTCTTATAGAAAACAGTCAGAATATACGATCCCAGAGCGCCCAGGGCCGCAGCCTCCGTAGGTGTTGCAACCCCCAGGAAGATCAATCCCATTACCATCAAAAAGATAAATGCCAGAGGAAGAATATCCTGAAGCATCGCCCGCCATTTTTCACTGGCGCTAGTCTCCTCAGAATCATAAGGGGGCGCCAGATCCGGCTTGGACATACATCCGCCGATCACGTAGAATATGTATAAAAGCATCAAAAGGATGCCGGGCAGGATCGCCCCAATCAGAATCTGGCCCACAGAGATTCCCGCAATACTTCCCAGAAGTACGGCCAGGGAACTGGGCGGTATTACCATTGCCAGCGCTCCCGAAGCCATGATAGAGCCGGCTGTCAGAGATTTATTGTATCCCCGTCTTGTCATTTCCGGCAGCATCAGAGAGCCGAACATGGCTGTGTTGGCTACTACAGAGCCGCTTAGGGCCGCGAAAATTCCGCCGCCAATCAGTGTTATGACAGAAAGTCTGCCCGGTATCTTTTTTACAAATTTGGAAAGAGTATCCAGGGTTCTGGACACCAGTCCTGACTGGTAGAACACCTCCCCCATAATCATGAAGAATGGAATAGGAGTCAGGCTGAACTGGCACACCTGATCATACATTCCCAGAATCAGCTGCCTGAGTCCAAATTCTCCCATCAGTGCATAGATGACGGCCGTAGCCACTGCAATAAAACTGAACGCAATGGGCAGTCCCGTAAACATGATGAGAATCAGTCCGACAAATACAAGCAATAATACAACATACCAATCCATCTAGTTTTCACCTGCCTTCCACAGCTGGTAATCCTCGGCCGCATTCCGCAGAAATTGGATAACCATAAAAAAGCTCCCGATAGGTATCACAATAATCAGCAGGAACTGGGGAGTCCCCATAGAGTCCATCACCTTAATGTTTTCCCGGATGTTGGACCAGACCACCACTGCACCTTCCCAGAAGACAACCGAGCAGATCAGACTCCCGGCTATGTCTGTCATCATGTTCATCAGATATTTCTTTTTTTTGCTCATCATCTCCAAAATCAGATCGACCGTAATATGCCCCCTCTGTTTCAGTATCCACGGCGCCCCTAAAAACGTGATATAGATGAGGCTGTACGCTGAATATTCAATCAGATTGGACATCGGATTGTGAAATGCGACCCTGGAAAAGGTCGAGTAACAGATCGCAATCAGCAGAAATCCCAATGCCAGCCCTGCTATCGTAGCCAAAATATTCAGACATGTGTCAATGACCTTATGAAATACCTTCACATCTTCCCCTCCTTTTTTTAATTTCTTATCCAAAACCTTGTTTTTATTTTATCATACAAACAATTCCTGCTAATGTACCAAAAGAGACATTCCACAAAAAAAAGACCAGTCACAGACTGGCCTTTTCAGGTTTCAAATCATATTTTCTCATATTAATTTTCTTAGCAGATCTCCGCTCCTGATGGCATATCCTTGTCCGGTGTCATAAGCGCAAGATTTCCCTCTGCATCCTCTGCACAGAGAAGCATTCCCTCTGACATAATACCTGCCAGTTTGGCCGGTTTGAGGTTCGTAACAACCATTACCTTCTTTCCGACCATCTGCTCCGGTGTATAATGAGCCTTAATACCACTGACAATCTGTCTGACCTGGCTCCCTACCTTCACTTTTGAGCAGAGCAGCTTTTTGGATTTCGGAACTTCCTCGCACGCAAGGATTTCGCCCACCTGGAACTGAAGCTTTGCAAAATCATCATACGTGATCTCCGGCTTTGCTTCCAAATCGATGCCGCCCTCTTCCTCTGCCGGCGTCTGATCTGCTGCAGCCGCCTTATTCATAGCTTCTACCTTTTCCAGAACCTCCTTGATATCCATACGTGCAAAGAGTATTTCCGGTTTTTCCACGACCTGATTGCCGGAAGGATAGAGGCCGAATGATCCCATGTCTTTCAGCTCCCGTTTGGAAGTGTTCAGCTGTGCTAAAATCTTTTCTGATGTTTCTGGCATAAAGGATGCGAGAAGAGAAGCGCCGATTGTAATCGCTTCCGTCAGATTGTAAAGCACTGTTGCAAGGCGGTCTTTCTTTGCTTCCTCCTTTGCAAGCGTCCATGGCGTCGTCTCATCGATGTATTTGTTGCTTCTTCTGAAGATATTAAAGATTTCCGTGATTGCATCTGCTACGCGGAGTTTATCCATCTTCTCGTCTGCCTTCTTAACCGCAGAGAGAACCGTTTCCTTCAAATCCTCATCCACCGGCTCTGCTGCCTTCGCATCCGTTACAATACCTTCGAAGTATTTATTGCTCATGGAAATCGTACGGTTTACAAGATTGCCCAGTATGTTGGCCAGGTCGGAATTCATACGCTCTACCATCAGCTCCCAGGAGATGACTCCGTCATTGTCAAACGGCATCTCATGGAGCACAAAGTAGCGCACGGCATCTACGCCGAAAAAGTCTGTCAAAGTATCGGCATACAGCACATTTCCCTTAGATTTGCTCATCTTGCCGTCGCCCTGCAGCAGCCATGGGTGGCCGAACACCTGCTTAGGAAGGGGAAGATTCAGGGCCATGAGGAAAATCGGCCAGTAAATCGTATGGAAGCGGATAATGTCCTTTCCAATCAAATGAAGGTCTGCAGGCCATAATTTTTCAAACTGCTCCGTGCTGCTGCCATCACAGTCGTAACCAATTCCCGTAATATAGTTGGTAAGCGCGTCCAGCCAGACATATGTGACGTGCCTCGGATCAAAGCTTACAGGAATGCCCCATTTAAAGGACGTTCTGGAAACACAGAGATCCTGGAGTCCCGGCAGAAGAAAGTTGTTCATCATTTCATTCTTGCGCGCTACCGGCTGAATAAATTCAGGATGTTCATTGATATGGGCAATCAGCCTGTCGGCGTACTTGCTCATCTTGAAGAAGTAAGCTCCTCTTTCGCCGGCTGTACCTCACGCCCGCAGTCCGGACATTTTCCATCCACAAGCTGGGACTCCGTAAAGAAGGACTCACACGGCGTACAATACAGGCCTTCATAATATCCCTTATAGATATCGCCCTGATCGTACAGCTTTTTAAATATCTTCTGAACCTGCTTCTCGTGATCCTCGTCCGTGGTACGGATAAATTTGTCATAAGAAGTGTTCATCAGATCCCATATATTCTTAATCTCACCTGATACCCTGTCTACAAACTCCTTTGGAGTAACTTCTGCCTCTTCTGCCTTGAGCTCAATTTTCTGTCCATGCTCATCCGTTCCTGTCTGGAAGAACACGTCATAGCCCTGTTCTCTCTTATAGCGGGCAATACTGTCAGCCAATACCGCCTCATATGTGTTGCCGATATGCGGCTTTCCTGATGTATAAGCGATTGCTGTCGTAATATAATACGGTTTTTTACAATTCTGGCACATCTTCTGTCCTCCTTGCCGTCTTTTTCCTTACATTTACAGGGATTTCCTGTATTTTACATTGCATATAGTTTAATCGTTTCCCGATTGTCTGTCAAGTACACAACTCCTGCAACTTTTCCTATATTAAATGGAATGAGTTGTATTCCTTCTTAATATAATTTATAATTAGGGAACTCACTGCGGATTATTTCGCAATCTATTGTGTTTTCAGGAATCGGAGGAGACTGCCATGAAACAGAAGTACCGAAATCTGCTTTTTTACCGCCAGATAGCCGCTGTATTTTTAATTACATCACTTTTTCTTACAGGCTGTGTTGCAAAACGGCCTCAGCCGGGAGAATCGTCTTCCGTACCATCTTCTCAGGAATATGAAGAATACAAAGCGTCTTCAGAACAAATACAGGCTGAATTCGACGCTTTTGCGGATGACCTGTTTCGCACCGAACTGTCCAAATCCACATTAAATCTGCACTATATGCTGGCGGACCCTGCCGCCGCAGGAATTACGGAAGCTGCCGTTTCATATGGACCCGTTTCTCTGGATGAGATGAAGGCCGAAATGGAAGACACAAAGCAGATTCTCAGGCAGCTGGAATCCTTTCCGCTGAAACAGCTGAATTCGGACCAGCAGCTGACATGCCGGGTGCTGAAAGACTATATTGATACCTCCATATTAAGCGACGGACTGGAATTATATGACCAGCCTCTGGCTCCGACTATCGGTGTTCAGGCGCAGCTCCCCATTCTCCTTTCTGAATACACGTTTTATAACAGAAAGGATATCGATGATTATCTCGCCCTTCTTTCGCAAATTGACAGTTATTACAACCAGATCGGAGAGTTCGAAAAAGCGAAATCCGAAGCGGGGCTTTTTATCAGCGATACTTCCGCAGATAACATTATTACCTCCTGTGAAACGTATCTGATTGTTCCTGAGGACAATTTTCTTACTCAGACCTTTGACGAACGTCTGAACGCCGTAGAAGGCCTGACCGATGAGGAGAAGGCAGCCTACAAAGCAGAACACGTCAAGATTCTGGCAGAACATTTTGTTCCGGCTTATCAGGGACTGATTGATACTCTGAACTCACTGAAAGGCACTGGAACCAATGAGCAGGGCATGTGCGGATACCCGGAAGGCAAAGTATATTATGATTATCTTGTCCACGCCGTAACTGGCATGTCTTATCAGACCATCGATGAGCTGAAGGACGCAATTGAAGTACAGCTGGACCGTGATACGGCGGCGATTGCTTCTATAATAAAAGCCGATCCAGAGATAGTTTCCAAGGTCTATGATTATTCGTTCCGGTCAGCAGACCCATCCGAGATTGTAGCCGAACTCCAGTCTCAGATTAAAGCCGACTTCCCAGAGCTTCCGGAATGCAGCTATACAATAAAAGATATTCCTAAAGCTCTGGAACTCTCACTCAGCCCGGCTTTTTACCTCGTTCCGCCTCTTGACCGTTATCAGGATAATGTTATTTACATTAACCGCAACGAACGCTTTCAGGACGAACCGCTTTATCCGACTCTGGCTCACGAAGGATATCCCGGTCATCTGTATCAGACCGTATACTTTATAAATAAAAACACCTCACGCCTGCGCCATCTCCTGTCCTTTGGTTCTTATACGGAAGGATGGGCGACATATGTAGAGTTTCAGTCCTATCTGTTTGACAACGGGCTGGATCAGAGCCTGCAGAAGGTATTAGTGCACAATCGTTCCATTCTGCTGGGGCTGCATGCTTACCTGGATCTTCAGATCAATTATTACGGATGGCAGAAAGAACAGGTTGCTGATTTTCTCAGACAGCACTATACTATCGTATCCGATGATACCGTAAATGAGATTTACCAGACCATGATCGAAAATCCTGCTAATTATCTGGAATACTATGTGGCTATCTGGAGATTGCCAATATGAGGCGGGATGCGGAAGCGCTCCTGGGTACCCGGTTTAACGCAAAAGATTTCCATACCTTTATCCTGGATATGGGCCTGCACCGTTTACTGTTATACGTACCTACTTTAACAGCTGGCTGAACCGGGCCAATTTCTCCGGTTAGGTATAAAAGAAATCGACGGGATGTGAATGAACCTCCGGCAGAATGAATATGATTTTATTAATCGATTCTGACGGAGGTTTTTTGTGGCTCTTATTATTTTTCTCTCCAACTGCCTCGTCCCTCTCATTATATTCTACATTACCGGCTTTGGTATTCTTTCAAAACGTCCTGTATTTGATGATTTCCTGAAGGGTGCGCGCGATGGCCTGAAGACAGTTGTTAAAATCCTGCCCACGCTTATTGGCCTGATGACGGCGACCGGCGTACTCCGCGCTTCTGGATTTCTGGATTTTTTAAGCGGTCTTCTGAAAACGCCGGCATCTGTTCTCCATCTCCCATCTCCTCTCGTTCCGGTGCTGATCGTCCGCCTGATTTCCAATTCAGCTGCAATCGGCCTGGTTTTAGACATTTTCAAGGAATATGGAACCGACTCTTCCGTCGGCATGATGGCCTCTGTTCTGATGAGCTGTACGGAAACTGTATTCTACTGCATCAGTATCTATTTCGGCACGGTTAAAATCACGAAAACGCGCTATACACTTGCTGGCGCTCTTGCTGCAACAGCTGCAGGCGTTATTGCGAGTATTCTTCTTACTTCATAAAAACAAAGGAGAATCCTGATTATTCATTCACCGCAAAAGGTTCCCTGCCGGCCGCGCCCATGACTTTTTTTAATTTTTCGACAGAAATTTTATGTGGAATGTAAGAATTTTCTAAGGATTTAGGAGGTTGTGCTGTCCGGGAAAATCATGTATAATCAGTAAGAAGCTTTTATAGTTGAGGAGCGAAAGGTAATCAAGTGGATACGTACGAAACGTTAAATGAAGTATTGGTAAGCCTGTTCCGTGATATTATGGATCTGGAACAGAAGGCAATCATTACCCCTGAATTCAGGGATATTACCAACAATGACATGCACGTAATTCATGCAATCGGAATGGATGAACCGAAAAATATGTCCACCATTGCCAGAGAATTATCTGTCACTGTAGGAACCCTTACAATTGCCATGAACAGCCTTGTCAAAAAGGGATATGTAGTGCGCAACCGCGGACAGGAAGACCGCCGTGTTGTGTATATTTCTCTTTCAGAAAAAGGCCGCAGAGCATATGAACACCATGCACGTTTTCACCGGGAAATGATTGACAGTGTCCGGAGTACCTTGAATCCTGACGAAATGGAAGCTTTGGTGAAGGCCCTGAAACATTTGAATTATTGGTTCAGAAGTTTTCAGGAAAACGAATAAGGAGGCTATTTACAATTATGAAAAAATTTGCTATGTGTTTATTAAGCGCCATGACGGTATTATCTCTGGCCGCTTGTACACCTACACCGGAAAAGCAGGCAGAGACTGCTGAAACATTCGAAACAGAAGCGCCCGGAGGAGTAGAGGACAAGGTTCCTGATCCAAATGCCCCTGCATTATCCGCAATTTCCGTTTATACTATAAACGAAGATAAGACAGGCCTTACACAGGAAATGGACGGAGTAGAGACGTTAGACGCTCAGTCAGTCCTTGCGAAACTGATCGAATACGGCGTTCTTCCTGATGATACCCTTGTTTTGGGATTCAACATACCAGGAGAGACGGGAGAAACAGCCGAGGCTGAAGCCGATTCAGAAAGCGCTGAGGCTGAGAGCAGCGAAGCAGAGAACACTGAAACAGAAAGCGGCGATATGTTTGCCGATACGCCAAGCATTGAACTGGCTGTATTAAACATTTCCCAGCTTCCGGAAGAAAACAGGGATCTGGTGATCGCTTCTGTCGGCAACACCTTTACAGAAAATTTCAATATCGATACGTTAAAGATTCAGGTTATGGATGAAGATATCGATGAAGTTTCCTATATCGACAGCTATAAGAAGATTAAATAAGAAGACTAGATAAGCAAATTTATAAAGAGGATGTTGTAAAAAGGAATAAAGCATTGCCACTGATACCAGATGGAGTGACTTGGCCACTGCCTGGAACGGAATCTGGTATCAGTGGCATAGCTAATTCGACATTTTGCAACAGCCTCTTTTTAATATCAAAAAATTTATATTACAGGAATTTATCCCTGTCACAGACAGTATCTTCCAGTCAGGACAGCATGCCGCGACCGGTCATTTCTATCATTCAGGTAATCGGAGAACCATCACTTATAAAGCGGCCCATATGCTGCGCAGGCGCGGTAATCCTGGCCTTCTTTATCCATACCATACGCATTCCAGCAGGCCGGGCGGAAGATTTTCTCCTCCGGTACATTATGCATACATACCGGAATACGAAGCATGGAACACAGCGTAATGACGTCTGCGCCTACATGACCGTAACTGATCGCGCCGTGGTTGGCCCCCCAGTTATTCATCACATCATATGCCGTCTTAAACGGACCTTTTCCATTTACAATCGGAGCAAACCATGTACACGGCCATGTATAGTCCGTCCTTTTCCAGATATGATCCGAAACCTCATCCGGAAGTTCAACTGTATAGCCTCTGCAATCTGCATCACGGGTCCCACGCCTTTTACAATGTTCAGGCGAATCATCGTGGCAGGCATCTCCGCTTTTGTAAGAAAGCGGGAAGAGTAACCGCCTCCGCGGAAGTAACCCAAATCTGCCTCACACCACTCTGTAGCCTGTAAGCAGGCCTCAATATCTTTATCTGTCATCTCCCAGAAAGGCTTTATCACGCTGCTGCCGCTGCCGTCCCTGACTTCTCCGCAGGCATCGATACAGCAGGCGCCTGAATTGATCAGATGAATAAAGCCCTGTGCTTCACCAGCTTTTCCCTTCAGCTCATATCCAGTTGCTCTTTTTACGGATTCCGAAGACCAGCATGTTCTTACATCAGCAAACATTTGAGCGCGGTTGGTGAGAAGCTTCAGCAAAAGCATGCTGATTCCGTTCAGTGTATCATTTTCCGTCGCGAGTATATACGGTTCTCTGGCGCCGTTCCAGTCAAAGGATGTATTGAGTATGGCCTCTGCGAAATCTGTATTCGGGAAGTAATCCGTCCACTGCCTCTGACCCTGGAAACCGGCCGCCAGAGCATTGTGTCCCAGGCTCTCTTCTTCTCTTCCCTTTTCAAGCCTGGAATTTCCATTCATCAGGTCCTTGATAATGCAGGCACATTTTACGGAGAATTCCCAGTCCTTTGCCTTCTCCTCTTCGGACTTACGGGCGTACTCCGGGTTTTTGTCAAAACCGGTTCTGCAGTGTTCTTTCGTCCAGGCAAGTGCTTTTTCATATTCTTCTTTATCATAGATTCCCTGCTGGATTCTGCGCAGCACTTCTACTTCATCCACAGATTCCACCCGCATTCCCAGATATTCTTCAAAGAAATCAGGATCAATGCTGGAGCCTGAGATACCCATACAGGTTGCTCCAATCTGGAGATAAGAGGTCCCCCGCATCGTCGCTGCTGCTACTGCGCCCTTAATAAATCGCAGTATTTTCTCCTGTACGTCTTCCGGAATATTTTCGTCGTCCTTCTCCTGAACCTCTTTCCCATAGATTCCAAATGCAGGAACCCCTTTCCTGGCATGTGCCGCCAGAACGGAGGCCAGATAAACTGCGCCTGGACGTTCTGTTGCGTTCAGTCCCCAAACGGCCTTAATTGTGGTCGGATCCATGTCCATCGTCTCGGATCCATAGCACCAGCAAGGCGTTACGGACAGGGTAATACTTACCCCTTCTTTCTTGAACTGCTTTGCACACGCAGCTGCCTCAGCCACACGTCCGATGCTGCCGTCTGCAATCACAACCTTTACCGGCTCTCCGTTCGTATAGCGCACGCTGTTCCTGATCAGCTCAGCCGCGGCCTTGGCCATACTCAAGGTCTGCTCTTCCAGAGATCCTCTTACGTCAAGAATCCCCTGTCTGGCGTCGATAATCGGTCTGATGCCGACTACCGGATAGTCTCCAATTAATCTGCTTTCTGCCATAATTTTCTTTTCTCCCTTCTGCCTGAATGCAAGGCATCCGTCTTATTTCCAAAGATCCGTTCTGATTTTTACAACTACTTTTTTATATTCTGACGGCCGTTCCATATGTACGCACGGTTTATGCCCGTCCTGAGGAAATACGAGATAGAACATCCCCGGCTCGATGACTGCAGGCATTCCTGTGCCCTTAAAAAACACGATATCCTTTTTCTCATCATATGGAGTTTCCTGTATGAGATCTTCTGTATTCTTCCATTCCATGATTTCCTGTCCGCTGACCACGTACTGAAGGTCAATATAATCGTGATGAGCTTCCAGGCTCCCCTCTTCAGACGGCTTCGTAATGCCCTTCTGGACCATGGCATACAGATCGCCGCACTCGTATCGGCCGGGATCATTTCCCTTGATCTTCTCGGCAAAATCAAAAACTGTTTTCAGCAGCGGCCTGTCTTCTTCATACCAGCTTCTGTTTCTTATAAAATCAATTATCATTACAGCTCCTGTTCTTTCCAAATATCTTTTTGAGAACCGGCGCATACATCGGAGACGCCAGAGACAACACAGATATCAGGATGAAAATACAGCAGATCGGCCTTGTAAAGAATATCGAGAAGCTTCCGCCGCTCATGATGAGGGAACCGCTGAAATTCTGCTCTGCTGTTCCTCCAAGGATAATTCCCAATATAATGGCCGACATGGAAAACTGGGTCTTATTGAGAAAATATCCGAGAAATCCAAAGAACACCATCACGTATACATCCATCATCGAGTGATTGTATGAATATGTTCCTACAAAAGTCATGATAAAAATAACAGGAATCAGGATTTCCTTAGGAACATTGATCACTTTGGAGAACACCCGGATCAGTGAAAAACCAAACAGCCCCATTACAAGATTCGCTGCCAGAAGTCCGATAAAGATCGTATACACCTGTACCGGCTGATTCGTAAACAGAAGCGGTCCCGGCGCAATTCCCTGAACCATCAAAGCGCCCAGCAAAATAGCAGTTGCTCCGTCTCCCGGAATTCCCAGCGTCAGCATGGGGATCATTGCACCGCCGGATACGGCGTTATTTCCTGATTCGCATGCCACGATTCCTTCCGGTTCGCCGTTTCCGAAGTTATCCTTATGTTTTGACCATTTCTTCGCCTGGTCATAGCAGATGAAGGAAGAAATATCACCGCCTGTACCAGGAATACAGCCGATAAACGTACCAATCAATGACGAGCGGAGGAGCGTTACCGCAACTCGTTTTATATCGCTGAGAGTTGGCAGTACTTTCGTAATCTTTACATTTTTCTTTTCGTACTGCTCCCCATAACAGCTTTCCACTGTAGAGAGCACCTGAGAAAAGGCGAAAAGGCCGATCAGAATCGGAATAAAGGAGATTCCCCCCAGCAGATAGGTAGAGCCGAAAGTAAAGCGCATTTTTCCGGTCATCGCGTCAATGCCGATCGTAGCGATAAACAGTCCGATTACACCGCCCATCAGTCCCTTTAATATGGAACCGGAAGAAACGCTTGTTATAATACTGATCCCGAACAATGCCAGTGCAAAATATTCCGCTTTCGAAAACGTCAGAGCCACTTTCGCCAGCTGAGGCGCAAATATCATCAGGCAGATTGCGCTGAACACGCCTCCGAATGTACTGGCCATTGTGGAAAGTCCCAACGCCCGGCCGGGCTGGCCCATCTTATTCGCCATGGGATAGCCGTCCAGCGTCGTTGCCGCTGAAGCCGGTGTACCCGGTGTATTTAAAAGAATCGCTGAAATACTTCCCCCATATATTGCTCCGCAGTATACGCCCAGGAGCATGATGATTCCCGTAACTCCGTCAAAGGAAAACGTAAGCGGATACAAAAGTGCGATTCCCATGTTCACAGATAATCCCGGCATTGCGCCGATCAGAATTCCGGCCCCCGTTCCTGCCAGAAGCAGGAGAATCGCCATAGGGGTAAATGCGCTGCTGAGAGCTGCCAAAATATTACTTAACATATACGTTCCTCCTGCCTATATCCATATCGGCTCCGGAAGTCTTGTCCCCAGAATCAGACCAAATATAACAAAAATTCCAAGCAAGGTTCCTGCCGTCACTGCCGCCATTTTTTTACCATTGCGCTCTCCCACAACGGTCATAACCGTGGGGATCAATACAGCTGCCGAAAGGTACATTCCAGCAGTCTCAGCAATAATACAATAGACTGCGAAAATCCCCATAAGAATGTAAACTCTCATATTAGCCGGAAGAGCCAGCGCAACTTCCATCTCTTCATATTTCTTTCTGTTAAATACTGTCATGCAGAGCAGGCATACGGCTGCTGCCAGTAAAATACCTCCCATAATCGCCGGCCAGGTACCGGCCCTGATTCCGCCTTTTGCTTTAAACCCAATGCCAAGTTTGGCGGCCGCCAGTAAAATACCGCCTCCCAGCAGTGCAGCTACAACGGAAATTACGTAATTGCACTTCTTCATATTTGTCATGTACATACCTCTTCCTGCAGCCGGGGCCGACCGACATCTCCATCAGCCCCTTTCCTGCCTCTAATCAATGACACGTCTGAATATTAATAACAGTTCTGACAGCGTCTCTTCTTGACCGAAGAAGCCGGTCAAGAATACTATTCTTCAAAATCAATGGTTTCAAATACTTCTTTGTACATCTCATAGTCATCGGCCATGATCTTATCTGCCTCTTCGCCGATGTAGCATACAGGATCAATACCCTGGGATTTGAAATACTCCTTGCACTCATCTGATTCCAGAGCAGCCTTTGCCGCCGTACGCAGTGTCTGTAAGTCTTCTTCATTCATGCCTTTTGGAGCTACAAGAGCTGCCCATGCACGTACTACCAGATCGTGTCCCTCTTCTGTAAATGTAGGCACATCAGGGAGAAGGCTTGTTCGTTCTGCAGCCATTACGCCAAGACACTTTAAGGTTCCTGCATCGATCTGAGTCATAAAGCTGGACGGATCTGCCAGCGTAGCATCGATATGACCGCCTGTTAACGCTGCTGCAATATCTGCCGTTCCGTTCGGATACGGGATATGGGTTACGGCTACATCATAATCCTGTTCAAATAAATAGGTAGCGATGTCCCATATTGCGCCGCTGCCGGAATTTCCAACCTGTACCGTTTCCGGGTTCTCTTTGCAGTAGGATACAAATTCATCAATGGTATTATATGGTGCATCCGCCTGTACGATTAAAGCAGCAGGCGCCGCGATCGGCATTGCGATGGCATCGTATTTTTCATATGTAAGGTCTGTCTTACCCTGGAAGCAGAACATATCCAGCTCTACGGTAACGGTTCCCAGAGTATAACCATCCGCTTTTGCCTCGGCTGTTGTTACCATTCCCGTAATACCGCCGCCGTCGGAGTTATTTGTTACATTGAACTTCGCCCCGTCCATGTTCTTTTCCATATAAGTCAGCAGTCCTCGTGTGGACGTATCGGTTCCGCCTCCTGCTGCTTTTGGTACAATTACCTCAACATCTTTACTTGGATACTTTCCGCTGCCGCCGGCTCCACATCCTGCCAGTACTGTCATTGCCATTGCTGCACATACTACGGTTGAAACGATTCTCTTAATCATGATTTCCCTCCATATTTTACAAATATTTTTTTTCCAGTTTTCCAGTAATTTTATTTAATACGTTCATTTCCTTCTGAAACGTTTCCGTCAGAAGCTGATTGCTCTTTGTTCTTGTTACGGTCGTCATAGTAACGCCCTGATTCTGCAGATAGTACTTCGCGTTGACCGGATAACACTGATATTCGATTAAAGCGCATAAGGTCAGCATATCGGACAGGTCTTCCATTTCTTCTTTCTGAAATTCCGCCGTCAGTTTGTCGTACAGCCTGCACTGCATATTCGCCATTACACCGCTGTAACCTGCTGCTCCCAGCCTCAATGATTCTAAAAGAGTAGCCGTATTCGCATTATAAAGCTTCAGGTTCGTTCCCTTGCAGATTTCAAGTTTTTCAGCAATATTATGAATATCACAACTGGTATCCTTTAAGAAATAAAAGCGGTTTGTTTCAGCACACCACTGTACGGTCTTTCTGCTCATCACCCGTTTATAAGGATAGGGGCACTCATAAAATCCCAGCTTAACGTCCTCCGGAAGCTGTCCGAGCAGTTCCTTCAGATTGGAAATCCATACTTCATCACTTTCCTCCTGTTTTGCCAGGCGGTTTGTGATCAGAATCACCGCGTCCACTCCTGTGGCGGCTACAGCCTTCAGCTCTTCCACCTGATCCTCCATGGAATCTGAAATATGGCCTGATGCAATTACAGGTACTCTACCCTTTGCCTTCTCTTTCACAAATCCTGCAATTTTCACCCTCTCTTCTAACGAGAGGAAAAACATCTCACTGGACTGGCATACGGCAAAAAGTCCGGAAACTCCATTCTCTATATACCACTCTACCAGCCTTTCCAGTGCCGGATAATCCACCTGATTATCCTCTGTAAACGGGGTCAGCATAACCGGCCAGACCCCTCCCGGGAAATGATTTTCCATCATGCTCCTTGTATCTCCTTTCGATTGAACTGCCAAAATGCAATTGATTTTCTGTCATAAGTATAAGTCACATAAATCTGCTCTTCTTTTGCAGCAATGGACGGATAAGAATATTCTCCTTCCCCATCCTCCAGAACCGCCTCCTGTTTCCATGTATTCCCATTGTCTGCCGATGTCATCAGCACGAGCGGTGTCCGTGGTCCCCAGTTTTCTCCTACTGGATTCATACAGAGAACCAGCAGTCCGTCCGGGCACTTTACCACATCAATTCCGCTGTTGTTATTTGGAAGTCCTGTATCATAAGCTTTTCCCCAAGTTCTGCCGTAATCCATGGAATCCGCACGGTATATGTTTCCTTCACTGCTTCGCAGCAACATGTGCACCTGTCCTGCTTCCGACTCCCAGAGTGTCGGCTGAATCACGCCTCTTCCGAAGAATGACTGTTCCGACACTTCAATTCCGCTGTCCCTTGCCGTGTGTTCTCCATGATATTCCACATCTATCATAACTGGATTGCTTAAAGTCCAGGTTTTCCCTTTGTCCTCCGACCGATCCGCATACGCTGTCCAGATACCTGATTCCTTAGATGTACCTGCGAGCATGCTCCCGTCTGAAAGTAAAATGATCTTACACCTTACCGGGCCTCTGCCACCCCGGTCTCCTTTTACCAGCTCCTCTGCCTGACCGAACGTTTTCCCTCCGTCTTCAGACCGCCTGATCTTCGTAAACCATCTGCTGATTTCCCGCCCTGTCTTATAGAACAGAAGCAATTCTCCATCCGGATCCTGATATAATACAGGATTCCAGTGAGGTTCCTCTATGTCATGAGCCAGTTTCTCCGGCCTTGTCCAATGGTCATTTTCCTTTCTTACGCCCCATATGGCCACGTCATCGCTTCCTTCTTTACTCCCTGCAAACCATACAGCCATCAGCCGCCGTCAGGCAATGCACAGATGTTAGAAGCGTGGCAGATTGTAAATGCTCTGCCATCCTCCGCAAAAAGAAGCTCTTTTTTTCCTTCTGTCAGATATTCTCCCATACGCTTACCTCTCAAATCCTCGTTTCTATAATCCTGATATTCTCTGTTAACAGCTGATATAATTCCTCGATCCGCTCGTCTGTGAAACGGAGGGACGGACCGCTGATACTGATCGCGGCGCAAACGCTTCCATCCTTATTAAATACGGGAACTCCAATACACTTAATACCGTATTCATGTTCCATCTGGTCAACAGCGTAACCCTGATACCTGATTTTTTCCAGTTCTGCTTTTAATTGTTCTTCTGATGTAATGGTCTGTTGTGTATATGCCTCAAATGGCCCTTTACAATATGTATCCTGTTCCGGTTCGGGAAGAAATGCCATCATGGCTTTGCCGATTCCGGTACAATACATCTTCGCCCTTTCTCCAAGCAGAGAACGCATCATGCTCATTTCTCCTGCCGGGTACATGGCCTCCAAATAGACGACTTCATCCCCATGGGGGATTCCCAGATAAACCTTTTCTCTCGTATAGTTTGCCATTTCCTGCATATAGGGAACAGCAACTTTCGTAATAGAGAAACTGTCTCCCAAGGCTCTGCTCAAAGTAAAAATACCCAATCCCAGTTTATATTTCCCTGTCTCTTCGTCCTGTTCCAGATATCCCATTGTCTCATAGGTAGAAAGAATATTATGTACATTACTTTTATACAGGCCGAGCATCTGGCTGATTTCCGTCACTCCAAGTTTCGGTTTTACTGTAAAGCAGTTTAATACCTTAATCGCTTTTTCCAGGCTGCTGACCTTTGTTCCCTGTGATTTTTTCTCCAAATCTTTCTGATTCATAGATATATTCCATTTTCCTGTTCTCTATTATAGAACATCATTCTCTCTTTTTGATAAACAAAGTATACTATACTTATCTCTGCTTTGCTTTCAAAATCATTTACAGTACGATTTTATACTTTTTACTTGTAATATCCAAAAATATATGGAATAATGACATTAAAAGGACTGAGTTCAGAACGCATCGGAAAGTGAGCATACCTATGAACGAAATATTTGACCATTTTTCCTGGACCAAACAGAATAAAACCATAACGAAAGACAAGCATCACGTCCCTGCCCTGGGGAACTTCACCTACTGGAATTTCACCGCTTCCCCTTCTCCTTCCCCGTTGCATTATCACTCCGACATCATTGAGATCCACTGTATGATTAAAGGACAGCGATATTCCCAGGTGGAAGACGGCGGCCAGCTGAAGCACTTTACATACACGGGAAATGAGGCCTTTTTGACATTTCCTTTTGAACTTCATGGAAATGGCAGCCAGCCTCAGCTTCCATGTGAATTCTACGCTTTTCAGATCATTACAAAAGATCCGAATCACATGCTTGGGCTTAATGAAGAATACAGCCGGTCTCTCTGTCAGATTCTGCTTAGCCTGAAATACCGTCATTTCAAGCTGGGAATGACTCATATCCAGTATCTCCGCTCGGCTTTTAACTTTTTCTCCGATATGACTCCCGGCTCCATTCAGATCGGAACCCAATTTTTGACCTGTTTTCTGTTCAGCCTACAGTTTCTAACACCGATTCAGAATAATGACATCCTGACAATTGACAACAGAATTTATCAAGCCATCTCGTACCTAAATAAGAATATCAGCGAACCCCTCCAGCTGGAAGATCTGGCCGCTGTCTCCGGATACTCTCTCTCACGGTTTAAAGTCAAATTCAAGCAGGAAGTCGGTATCACGCCTGCAGAATACATTACGCTTCAAAAGCTGGAGTACGCCAAAAGAGAGCTGGCCGAAACAGACGTAAGCATTACCGATTTGGCTTATTCCCTCGGTTTTTCCTCCAGCAATTACTTCAGCTCCGTATTCAAAAAATTCCTGGACTGCACCCCTAAAGATTACCGGAAGCAGCGCCGTCCCGCCGAAACGTAAAATAGTCTAAAAAAGAGCGCCGTCCCTGACATTGAAATCAATACGATTTCATGTCAGGGACGGCACTCCTTTAAACAACAGGATACCTCCTGATTAAATATACTCTTCATTTCTTTGTCATTTCTTTTCATATGAATCAAAATCGAATATCAGCAGCCCTACATGCCTTTTAGCCAAACTCCCTGCCAACCGCTCATCGGCCTGCTCAATCGCCGTAAAAATCTGCTGATGTTCTTCCCGCATACGTTTCCGTTTGCTGGCGCTGAACTCCCATAAGCTGTTGCTGGAAAGGCTGGATACCGAAAAGTGATTGATACGGTTCCTGTCGTTGACGATCTGCATATATGCTTTAAGGAGATACTGATTTTTAGATGCCTGATATATCATATGATGAAATTTGTGGTCTGCGTCCATAAAAGCCTGCGGGTCTTCCGTATCGCCTTCTAAAAGGTATTCATGCAGCCTCTCCAAGTCGTCTTTCGTCCTCCGGGCAGCGCTAAAGGACGCGGCAATGGGATCTACATAACGCCGGAATTCGTGGAGCTGTGTATATTGCGCTCTTGTAATAACCGTAACCCGCAGATTCCGCCCCTTACGCTCTGCCAAGTTTTCCTGGTGAAGCACATCTAAAGCATTACGGATCGTGGTCCGGCTGACGCCAAACCTTTCAGATAAATCCACTTCTTTTAAAAGAGCTCCCGGCTCCAGATCGCAGTTAATGATCTTTTCCCATAAAATATCGTGTATAACCGTATGAGCAGGCAGAAACGGATTTTCCTTCTGCTTGTTTTTAGCAAGCTCCTTCCAGTCCTCAGTCTCCATTCCCATTTACCATTCCCCTTTTTATCAGCATAAAGAAGCCGCAGTATTATTCATCCTACACCATAATTATAACAACGGAAAGAGGAATTGCAAATATATTATTTTAAAACCGCCAGGACTCCACCGCAGAAGTATTTAAAAGGCGTAAAATTAAATAATATATCCGACCCTCCCAGAGTAGCCAAAGTGTCCTCATTAGCTGCTTCTACAGAAGCGGCGCTTTCCGCACTTTTTGTGGCCTTTTTCAACGGTCCAATTTCAGGAATCAGTCCGTAAGCGAACAGACCTGCCGTTATAATCGATATGATGGCAAAAAACTGAAAGGGAATATTGTCTTTCATTTAAAACAATTGAGCAGATGGATGTATCTAAATACACACATTTGAAAACAACAGCTATTATGGAGACATAGAAAGAAGACAACAGAGATGAGCAGATCGGCCACCGTATTATACGCGCCATAAATACCACGAAACAATTTATGAAACTATAAAGGAGGAGATTAAAATCAAACAGATCAGACATTTAAAAGACATGCCGACGAAACACTATGACCATAACTGCGGCGGGAAACTTTATGTAGATGCCGTACGCTTTCTGGAGGCGGATGAGACCATGCATGCCGGTTCTTTTTGGGGACGCGTAACTATGGTTCCCGGTTCCAGTATTGGATACCACGAACAGAATTGTAACCCTGCGGGAGATTTGGAGCTATATTACATAATTGAAGGCAGCCTTCTGGCAAATCTCAACAGTGAAGAATCTCTGCTTGGGCCTGGTGACATCATGGTCTGTTATAATGGGGATTGGAACGGAATGGAAAACATCGGGGATACCGATGCCACTATTTTAGCAATGATATTCTGCAGTCCCTGTCCTTGTGTTGAACGCCGCAAGGGTATGATAAAACACCTGAAGGATATGCCGACAAAACATTATGACCATAATTGCGGCGGAGAGCTGTATTTGGACTCTTTCATTTTTTTAAGCGAGGAAGAAGCCCTGCACGCCGGTTCCTATTTCGGCCGTGTTACATGGATTCCCGGAGCCACTATGGGGTATCACGAACAGAATTGTAACCCATCCGGGGATTTCGAACTGTTTTATATGGTTGAGGGCAATATGATTGCCCATATGGATGGTCAAAAAGAATTACTAGGCCCCGGCGATATCATGCTCTGTCCAAACGGCACCTGGAACGGCTTAGACAATGTTTCTGACAAAAATGCCATCGCATTGGTCATGATATTCCGAGGGCGGAATTAGAGCGACCGAGTGCCCCGCCCGTTCCTGCTTTGAGGTAGGCGCTCTGCCTAAGGCGCTCTTGTTGAAGTGGAAGCAATTGCCGTCAAACGTTAATACATCCTCTTTTTTCACTTTCATCTCCATTTCTGTTCCTATCGCTTGAACTTATAAAAAATCTGTTTATAATTAACATATAAAGCTTTGGACAACCATTATCTGAACCGAGTGGAGAGACTTATGACTACTACCCAATACCGTAATTTTGTCACTGTTGCAGAGTGCAGGAGCATCACAGGGGCCGCCAAAGAACTGATGATCGCCCAGCCTGCTCTTACAAACCAAATCAAACGGATCGAGCAGGAGTTCGGCGCTCCTCTCTTTATCCGCTATCCCCGCAGCGTCGAACTTACCGAAGCCGGCAGAGCTCTCTATCAGGCGGCAAAAAGCATCCTGCAGATCGAAGACAATGCCAGCATCGAAATAGCGAACCTCTCCAGCGGCGACGGGGGAACGCTGCGCATTGGAATCACGCTGTTTATGCCGGATCCCTTCTTCCAGAAGCTGCTGCATCTTTACTACAGACAGTATCCCGACGTGTCTGTATCCCTGTATGAGGAAAATGCTGACGAACTTCTGGGCAAGCTGGAGGACGGAGTCATTGAACTGGCTATCATTACCTCGCCACGGCAGCCGCCGCCTGAGTTTCGAGTTATCGCCTCCAATGACAATTACTTATTTGCCTGCCATTCCTATAACAGCCCTTTTCTCACCGACAAGAAAGACGGCGAGGCGATCTCTCTTTCAGATTTGAAGGGAATACCTATTAGCGCTCCCCGGATACTTTATCCCTACATTGGAGAGTGCTGCCGCAGCCTGGGATTCTCTCCCATCTGGAAAGCCATCAGTGATTCCAGGCACGCTACGCTGCAACTGGCGGAGCACGGCAGCATGGTTGCAGTTCTCGCCAAATGGGAGGGTCAGGAGAAGTCTCATCTCATCTGCCATCAGGTATCCAACGATGATCTCTCTATCAAGCGGTATTTTGTGGTGCTTGAAGGCCGGTCGTTATCCAGGACAACACAAAATTTTATACAAATATTGGATTCAGTCACACAGTAAAAAGCTAGGAAGCTCGAAACAGGCGCCCGCGATAAACGGAGCCTGTTTTTTTCTTACAGAAAACATCATCGTTTGCCATAACCTTTTTAATATGGATTTTGATTATTTTTTATATTTTTAAAATGCCAGCAATTCATATATGATAAAAATAACCAAAACGCTTTGCTAAATATCTATTTTTTTATCTCAATTGTCAATATCTCACTTTACAGATATGGCAATACACAAAAAAGGAGGGGTGTACTCCAGACCAAAAAGAAAAGAATGATAATCTTTCAAAAAAGAAGCGAGCCCTGAAACCGCAGATAACGCGGGAGAAACAAGAATAATGGAAAGGATAGGTAAAGAAACATGTCATTTATGAATTGCGAGAAACTATTAGAAGGCTTTGAGCCAAGTTTTGAATTTGTACCGCCTAAGGCGATACCGGAAGAGGAATTTCATTCCCGCATTGCACATATCCGCCGGGAGGCCACAATTGCAGAGCATGATGTAACCCTCATCAATGCAAATGGCACACTGAATTATCACACCACAAACAAGTATCTGAGATATGCCTGCGACTGGCCGCGGGAGGGTATCCTGATCATCCCCACGGACAGCAGAAAAGCCTCCGGCTTTTCTCCTTTTATACCCAGTCTGTGATCCTGCCTCCTTCCTGGGGCGAAGCAGTCGGAGTTGAGAAGCTTTATCAGGTTGGATGTCTGGGCCGTGAGTATTCCGGCCGCCCAAGTTCATCCGACGTAAAACTGATTGAAGGTGTAGCCAGAGCTTTAACGGATTTAGGTTACAGCGGGGCAAGCATCGGCGTGATGGGTGACGGTACATCCGCCAAGCACTGGAATGCTCTTCAGGCTATGCTGCCAAAAGCAAAATTTCAGAACGAGACCCATGTCATTCTGGATATGCAGAGGCTCAGGAGCAAAAGCGAAATCGACCAGATCCGGGCGTCCGCTCAATTAATGGACATCGGCTTTCAGGCTGCTTGCCACGCGTGCAGGGTCGGTGTTACCGACTATGAATTATATGCAGCTTTCACCTTTGCGCAGCTGGCCAGGGGCGGGGAGAACGCGGACGGCTATCAGATCGGCGTGAATAAATGGGGGACCACTGCGGGAAGGCATATGGCCACAGGATTACATCAGGGGACCTTATCAATTTCTACATCTCCGGTATATCCTACCGTGGATACTCCGCTCAGTCCGCCAGAATGATTGCAGTAGGCGAGATCACTCCAAAGCAGGAAGAGGTTCTTGAAGTATGTACAGAGGCCCTGCGCCGTGCAGAGAAAATGATTCGCCCCGGCGTTCCTCTCTGCGATATCAATAGAGCCGGATTTGCTCCATTCATTGAGAAAGGTTATCTGAATGACGACACGACTGCCACCATGCCTTACAACTGGGCCCCTAATGATGATCTTTCGGCTACGGAAATTCCGCTGCAGTATGTGGAAGATGTGGATTTGGAGCGTATGGGGCGGAAGTTAATGCATGTTTATCCGCCTGTAGTAGGCCCCCACAACCCAAATCTCGGTCACGGAGTCGGTATGCATGGCAATCCTGACAAGTTTAACGTCACGTCCCACAACACAGAGGTATGCCGTCCCGGACTGGCATTTGTACTTCATCCTCAATGGCTTGTCCCCATGGAGTCGGGAGCCAATATCGGCAACTGCTACGTCGTTACTGAGGATGGGTATGAGAATCTCACCTGTCATACGCCGATTGAAACGGTCCGCATAAAACCATAGGATAGGAGGAAAATTATATGGCAGAAATGTTTAACGCGTTAATTCTTTTTGGTCTGCTGCTGATTGCCGGCGTCATCATACGTGAACTGGTCCCTGCCTTTCAGAAGATATTGCTTCCCGCCTGTCTGATCGGAGGGTTTCTTGGCCTGATCCTTGGCCAGCAGGTATTGGGTCTGATTGAAATTCCTGCTTCTTTTGTCGATATATCGTCTTTCGGCATGCGCATCATCATGACCTGCGTGCCCATTGGCGTGGCTGTGTCTGCCAAACGGATATACCAGCATCTGGATTTCACCTTCACCAATATGACCATGTACGGATTCCAGATGGTTTTTGGAATTTTACTCGGTTCCCTGTTCTGCAAGTTCTGGCCCGGACTGCCTGAGGGATGGGGATTGATGGGCGTAGCGGCGTACTTCGGCGTCCACGGCAATGTCCCTATTGTATCCGACGCCATTGACCCTAACGGTCAGCTGGGAGCACAGAGCATCGGTATGGTCATGGCCACCATGGGCGTTCTGATGGCCATGATCCCCGGTATGTTTATGGCAAACTACGGAGCCCGCCATGGATGGGCCTCCTTCACCCATGACCTTGCAAAACAGCCTGTCTATTTTTACCGCGGCCCCCTGCCTGAAGAAAAGCGGGAGTCCCTGGGAAAGACCACCGTCAATCCCAGCAATGTCACAGGCATCGCATTTCAGCTTGGCGTTCTGGCAGTCTGCTATAAATTTGGCGAACAGCTTTTCCGGATTCTGACCATGGCTGTTCCTCTTCTCGGCAAGGTCAGCCCCATGCTCTACGGCTTGGTCGGCGGATTGATTTTGTGGCCGGTTTTCAAGCTTGTCAAGCTGGACAAGTATATCGACAAGGATACGATTACCCAGATCAGCAACCTGACTCTGGAAATGATTATTCTTGGCGCCTGCGCCACGGTCCAGCTGGACATCGTCAGCAAGTTTTTCCTTCCCCTATTCCTCCACGCCCTTATCTTCTGCAGCGTCACCGGACTTTTCGCCTTCGTCTGGCTCAGGAAGATCGGCCATCCCCAGTGGTTTGAAAAGGCGTTGATGATCTACGGTATGGCAACCGGCTCCAACCCCCAGGGCTTTGCTCTGGTCCGCTCCGTGGATCCCAATAACGAGTCCTGTATTTACGAAGCGCTCGGCGTCTATAACGCAGTATTTTTCTGGAACTTTCTGCTCCTTCCATTCGCTGCGTCCCTGGTACTCTACAACAGGATTCCGATCTATATCATCGGAGCCGGTCTGATGTGTACCTGCGTGGTAGGAAGCATTCTATTTTCCAGGGAAAAGAAGGCAGGCGGTTGAGACTGCTCAATTGTATCTCCAGGCCACTTATTATCAACAGAAAAGTAATTGCCGGCCAATAGGCGCAAATTGAATAAAAAAACTGACTGAAAGCATTTTCTATAAATGAAAATATAAATGAAAAGCGGGTGTTGCAAAAATGAATAGAGCACTGCCGCCGATACCAGATGGAGTGACTTGGCCACTGCCTGGAACGAAGTCTGGTATCGACGGCGATGCGAATTCTACTTTTGCAACACCCGTTTTTTGAATTATTTTAAAATTGACGAACAGTAGCCGCTTCCTTCTGGACAGTCCGGCGATAGGTAACGTTGGAATAGCCGATAACCAGTGTCATTACGGCTCTCTCCCCCCGCTTTAGTCCCAGCTTCCTGCGCAAGGAGCGGCATTTGTTTACAGCCATGGAAAAGAATCCGCTGTACAATACGCCTAACCCGCAGGCTTCTGCCATCAATTCCATATTAGCGGCGGCAAGTGCGCCGTTTACCTCATCCCTTGACACGACCATAATTGCAGCCGGGGCTTTCTTGAAAAAGAAATGATCGTCGATTGTCATTCTCTTCGCCATCGGAATAAAAAGCCTCATCAGAGGGAGCAGACGCCTGAACAGCTTCACTGCTATTTTCTCAAAGCGGTCTATCTCATCTTTTAACACAATGAACGATACATTTTGAGCATTTCCTCCCGTAGGCGTCAGCGCCCCGCCTCAATAATCTTAGCAATGATCTGAGGATCCACCTGCTGCTTCCTAAACTGGCGGATACTTCTCCTGGTCTTAACCGCGTTAAGCAGGTGATCGGGATCTAAGACTGTGGTTTTTCCGATTTCTTCCGGCGGCTCGTCAAAGCCAGTCATGGAAACGGCGGCATTTGGACAGACAGCCACACAGTGGCCGCATTTAATGCAGTTCTGCGCCACGATCCTCGCCTTTTTATTTTTTACTATAATGTTATTGACAGGACAGTCCTTACGGCACATTCCGCAGCCAATACATTTTTCCGAATCGATCCGTATCATATGTTTTCTATTCAACGGTCTTCACCCCCATTTTCCCAGCATAAGGAATCATCCATAATATAATGACGATGCCGCCCTTTTGATTTGGATTTATACTCAATTGCCTCTGTTGGACAGCCGCCTATACACGCCATACAGTGAGTACAGTTTCCTCTCCATACCGGCTTCCCATCAATGAGTTCGATATTATTCAGTGGACATCTGACCGCGCATTTTCCGCAGGAAACGCAGCGGTCCGTTACGGAAAATCCCTTGTCATTAACAAAAAGCGCATAAAACAACGGATTGACCGGTCCACTTTCAAGTTTGCCTCCAAGGGACACGTCCTGTTTATCAAAACATTCACCAGACCTTATCCTGGTGGCAAGAGCCGATATACGAGGTTTCGCGTTTTCTATAATTTCCCCACATTCCTGTTCCCCAGGAGTGGAAAACAGGGCCAGATAGTTTTCCGGCATAACAACCGGAGCAAGTCCGCAAAAACGAAAGCCTTTCTTATCACATAACTTCTCTGCATAGGCCGCGGCATTACCGCAGCTGCCGCCACAGGTTAATAAAAAGTAGACGTCCCGGTTTCCCTCGAAACTGGTTTTCATAATCCACTGCTCGACAACTCTGGGCAGTCTCCATGAATATGTGGGAGCCACAAACACCAGGGGACGGTTTGACTGAATCACAGCCGCCTTACCTTCCTTTAGATATCGATTGATCGAAACAATTTCACCGTCTCCAATCAGATCTGCCAGCCATACTGCCGCCAGCTGGCTGTTGCCGGTACCGCTAAAATATAAAATCATAAGCTCCTCCTATTGACAGAATAAATAACGCCCTATATGATACATATTGTATCACATGGGGCGTTATTGTCAACCGGACGGCCTGAGACAAAAGGAGGATATTTGTATCATGGATAAAAGAAAAATAGCCAACCAAAATGTAAAAGACCGCTTATTTTCTGCTCTAGTCGAGTTTGCAGGACATAAAGACTGGTCAAAATTGACAGTGACCGAGTTAATTCAAAAATCAGGTGTTGCCCGTGCTTCCTTCTATCGCAACTTTAAATCTGTGGAAGAAATCATCGACTATGGAATTCAGCAGATGTCGCTGTGTTACCATGAAGGAAAGCCATTTTCGGAAGAAGATTTTCGCAGCAGAGAGGTGATTCTTTACAAATTTCAGTTTTATAAGAAATATGCCGGCCTCGTTTTAGCCTTTCACCATGCAAAACTGGGCACCACGCTACTGGATATCATCACCGACTGCGAGATTGACGCCTGCGGCGATATGCCTGTAAACTCTATAAAGAAATATGAACTCTACTATTTTTCAGGAGCTTTTTACAACATGCTGCTCTGCTGGCTGGAGGACGGTATGAAGGAGACGCCTGAAGCCATGGCAGATGAATTTCTGCGGATTGTACACAATAACAGCTGACCGAATTATTTATTCACCGCTTTTTACAGCCTGCCTTTTCTTTCTGCTCTCCTTCAGCTCACTCCTGACGGAAAGTATGATCATAATGATCGTCAGGATAAAATACGAGAGCGATCGGCGAAGACAGAATCGGAAGCAGACGGCCTTCTGTACGCATGAGGGACCGCCTCACATTTTCCTCCAGGAGCGGCGCCAGAATAAATCCTACCACCATTGGAGCAAGAGGAAACTTATGCCTTTTCAAAACATATCCGATCAAGCCGAATATCACCATAACCAGAATGTCGAAAATTCTGTTATTTGCAGAAAATGAACCCACAAAACAGAAGGCGATTACTACAGGCAGCAGATAGGAGCCGGGGATGCTGAGAACCTTGGCAAAGAGCGGAAGGCCGATCAGCTCGGATACCATCATAACGATATTGGCTATAATAAATGCTGCGAGCAGTGCATATACAAGGGCTCCGCTCGTTTTAAACAGTAGCGGTCCCGGAGTAATACTGTGGATCTGAAAGCCTGCAAGCACCATTGAAGTCGCATTGTCTCCCGGTATGCCCAATGTAAGAAGCACGATCAGGGCTCCGCCGATTGTCGCATTATTCGCCGTTTCTGAGGCAACGATTCCATCGATTACGCCTGTTCCGAATTTCTCCGGGTACTTGGAGCGCTTTTTACAGAACGCGTATGCCATGAGATTTGATGCGTTACCTCCGATTCCGGGAAGAATCCCTATCGCAAGACCGATAATTGCCGCCGGAATCGCATTTTTCATCTGTCCCATAAATTCCTTCAGCGAGATTCCAAATCCCTTTATTTTAGCCGACGGCGCTTTCTGAATTGCCGACGGTCCCTTTGCCGCCGTCTCGATAATCTGGGATACGGCAAATGTACCGATTAACAACGGAACCAGATTAAATCCTCCGCTCAGCTGGTCGATACCGAAGGTATACCTTGTATAAGAACTGAGCCTGTCTATTCCTACGAAGGACATCATGATTCCAAACAGGCAGGACAGCAGTCCCTTATTAATATTTCCTGCGGAAAGTCCCGAAACAGTAGTCAGCGCAAACAGGATAACGGCAAAATATTCATATGGCCCAAACTTAAGCGCGACACCTGCAATTACCGGTCCCAAGTATATGAGCACCAGTGCGCCGAAGATTCCTCCTACAAAAGAGAATACGATTGCCGTCCCCAGCGCCTTCCCTGCCTCTCCTTTCTGAGCCATGGGGTAACCGTCGAAGCACGTGGCAATGGACGAAGGCGTCCCCGGTATGCCCAGAAGGACAGCGGAAATCAAACCGCCGGAAAGCCCTCCTACGTAAATAGATATCAAAAAAGCAATTCCATTGACTGGTTCCATCCCGAAAGTGATCGGCAGAAACAGCGCAAGCGCCGTAAACGCAGATAAGCCCGGTATTGCGCCGAATACAATGCCCCCAATTACGCCTCCGATAATCAGGAATAAGGTTGTAGGATGAAAGATTGTTATAAATCCCTGGATTAACTGCATATGTATTTCCTCCTTTATCCCAGTATTCCTGTTGGAAGGAATATGCTGAATGCATGGTAAAACAGCTGGTAAATTAAAACGGGAACAGCCACCGATATAATCAGCGTTAGTACGATGCTTTTTCCCGATTTTAAACGCTTTTCAGGAAGCAGCAGCATAATCTGCCCAAACAGATACAGCATCGTCATAACAACAAACCCCACCTTCTGCACAAGCACCGCATAAAGAAACAGGATGGCGATCGTTGTGATCGAGCGGATATTAAATCCGCCCGTATCAGCTTCTCCTTTTTCCCCTTCCATTTCCGGCTTTCTCACGTTTAAAACGATCTGCGCGGCTGCCAGTACGCCCATCATAACTGCCACAGTCCTCGGAAAGAATTGAGGGCCCATAGCGTCTGTTGTCGTAACGACAATCGAATAGGAACCTGCATATAAAGCTACTGCCAGCAGGAAAAATACAATTCCCGATGCAATATCCCTCTTTTTCTGTGACATTTTACATCCCTCTTTCTTTACTTACTGCTGGTTGAAAGGAATTCATCCTTATAAGGAACCAGAGTTTCCTCATAAAATGCGTTTGCATATTCCCGTGCGTCCTCTTTCGCAATATACTTCACTGTAAGATAATTTTCTTCCATGGTTTTAATAAATTCTTCATCCTTTGTAACCTGTTCCAATCCGTCGGAAAGAATGTCCACGATTTCGTCCGGAGTATCCGGGTGCACGCCAAGCCAGAACCACTTGCTGCATTCGATATCCTTTAAGCCGTAATCAGAAGGCATTGGAACGTCCGGAAGCAGCTCGTTCTTTTCACCGCCCAGAAGGCAAAGCGCCTGGAATTCGCCAGTAGCAAAATAATCCTTAGCCAGAGCGTATGCCAGTACGGCCGTATCGGTCTGTTCGCCTAAAAGAGCCGTCATCTTAGCTGCATTATTTCCAATATCCATAGGTTTAAACTTTGCATCCCATTCCTTATTCATTGCAATACCGTAAATCTGGTTTGCAGCGCCGATCTTCATACCGTATTCGATCGTATTCGGGTCTTTCTGTGTCCGCTCTACAACATCTTTGATGTCTTTAAAGCCTGATTTTTTATTGGCCACCAGTACGGTTGTATTGTCAAAGAGCGGAATTCCTACTGTTTTGAAGCTGTCAATCGTAATATCCGTCGTACCCATCATGTTTGGAATATACGCATCCAGTCCGTTAATGACCATTGTGTACCCATCCGGTTCACCATCCAGTACCTGCTGCATACCCATGATGGTAGCGCCGCCGTCCACGTTTGTTACAACTACATTTACGCCTAAATATTTTGAGAGATACTGGGCTATGACTCTCGTATTATAGTCCGTGTCTCCGCCTGCCTTTACAGGACATATAATCTGAATTGGTTTCTTCGGGAAATCAGTATTTGCAGCCTCTTTCGCCTCGGTTTCCTCTGCCTTCTCAGCGGCGGCGGCAGTTTCCGTTTTTGCTGTTGTTTCCGGAGCCTTTGTCTCCGTTTTTCCGCCTCCTGAACATCCTGCCATTAAAACTGCTGCTGTTAACGTTAATGCGATTAATCTTTTCTTCATTTTACCCTTCTCCTTTTCTTCTTGCTTAATTATTATGTTAACATCCTCATCTCTGCGGATAGGCTTCTCTGAATTTTTTCGTCTGCTCTAATGCTATTTTTCCTAATGTCGTTGTATCCGACATCATTACTACTAATTGATAGCCTCTTTCATATAAACGGCTGGCCTGTTCGAAATCTCCTGCAACAGTCGCTAAAAACTTATCGGAATTTAATACTGCATTCTCTACTTTCTTAATGGCTTCCTGTACTTCTTCCGCCTGAGGATTGCAGAAATGTCCGAACGAAGTAGCCAGATCCATGGGGCCGATAAAGATTCCGTCCAGCCCGTTTGTCTTAATAATCTCGTCGATGTTGTCTACTGCTTTTTTCGTTTCCACAGCAATCATTACGTCCAGCTGTTCATTTGCATAGTCCAGATAATTTCTCTGGTTCATTCCATATCCGCCTGCCCTTGGGCTGGGTGCGATGCCTCTGATTCCTTCCAGTGGATACTTGCATGCGCTGACTGCCCGTGCCGCCTCTTCCGCTGTATTGACGTACGGTATAAGCATACCGCTTACGCCAGCATCCAGAATTCTTTTAATAATAACAAAATCATTCCAGGGAGCTCTTACAAAAGGTACCACATCATATCGCGATATCGCCTGCAGCTGGCCGATCAGCTCCATAATTCCTCCCGGCCCGTGCTCCATATCGACCATAAGAACATCAAAACCGGCTTTTGCCATAATCTCCGCCGTTATAGGACTGGCCGCCTGCAGCCATCCGCCTGACAATTTTTTCTTTTCCGCCAGCAGCCGTTTTGCCCTGTTATGGAAAATCTCGTCTCGTTTCAGCATAATATATCCTCCAATACGTTTTGTATTTTATTCCCTGCACTTATATTTACAGCAAATCTTATGCCAAAGTCTATTTCAATAAAAAGTCCTTTATTTTCGTTCTGATTTTACTTTTATATCTTCTGTTTTCAACATTTTATCTCAACATTTCGTTTTATACGAAACAATATGTTTTACCAATAGAGTTTCTATGTTATAATACTCCGTAGCAGTATGGAACCAGTAAATATCTGAATCTTTATTCGCATGAGATTCCGTATTCCATCATCCGGGAAAGGAAAAGGTTTATGGTTAAAATAGCACTTGTAATACCTTGTGAAGGATTTATTGAAAATGCTTCTAATATCTTTCAACAGCACAACGAATATTATCGTCATAGCAGCGATGAAATTTATACGATGGAAGAAATCATCGTTACAAGTGAAAATTCACATGAAGTTAAAATTGATGCCGATATTATTCTGACAAGAGGCTTTTGGCCGAAATCCTCGCAGGTCTGCCCGGCGACATTCCCGTTGTGCAAATATCCATACCAACTGCGGATATCCTGAGAACAATCCGTAACTGCTCCCACCTGTACAGGCCGAAAAAAATAGGGATTATAGCTGCCGGAAATATGATTGCCGGAATCACCGGGCTGGCCGATTTAAGCGACGCTCCGATCAATACATATATTTTATCGTCCACATGGAACAACCAGGCTCTAGTCGATCAGGCTGTTTCGGAAAACTGCGACGTAATCCTGGGAGGTATTAACACCTGCCGTTATGCGGAAATGATCCATATTCCCAATATGGTAATCAGAACCAGCAAGGAAGCTTTCTGGGATGCCATTTCCACTGCCAAACGGACCGCTGCCGTTTCCCGCAGGGAACAGGAAAAGACCTTGCGTCTTCATACTCTGCTGGATATGTCCCATGACGGCATCATCTTTATCGATTCCTCCCGGCGGATTACCTCGACGAATAAAAAGGCTCAATCCATTTTAAATATCGATGATTCCTATTTGGGAAAACGGATTATCGACTTTCCCTTTCCTCTGGATTTTAAAAACATTCTGTCGGATAACAGAGAATATACAAACGATCTCATTCAGTTTGACCGGGTGCTTCTGAATATCAGCAAAACATTTGTAAAAACCCAGGATTTTATATCCGGTTCTATTGTAAATATTCAAATGGTCAATGAAATTCAGTCCCTGGAAGGCGACATACGAAAACGGATCTACGAAAAAGGCCACGTAGCAAGGCTTACCTTCGACGATATGATCGGAAGTTCCCCTGTCATGTGTTCTACCATAAAAACGGCAAAAAAATACGGTTCCACCAACTCCAATATTCTTTTAATCGGAGAAAGCGGCACCGGAAAAGAAATTTTTGCGCAGAGTATCCACAATGCGAGTCCGCGGAAATCAGCGCCTTTTGTCGCTGTAAACTGTGCTGCCATACCTGATAACCTACTGGAAAGCGAGCTGTTCGGATATGCCCCAGGTTCTTTTACCGGCGCACAGAAAAATGGAAAAGCCGGACTGTTTGAACTGGCCCACAAGGGAACTATTTTTCTGGATGAGATCGGAGAAATTCCCCTTCCCCTGCAGGCTAAACTGCTTCGAGTGCTTCAGGAGCGGGAGATCATGCGTGTGGGCGGTGACAGCGTGATCCACGTAGATATAAGGATCATAGCGGCAACGAATCAGAATTTGGAAAGCCTCGTTAAGGAAAAGAAGTTCAGGGAAGACCTGTTTTATCGCCTGGATGTACTGCGTATTAACCTTCCTCCTCTGAACCGGCGGCGGGAAGATATTCCGCTACTTGTAGAAGACTTTATGAAACGGAATTTTCCGCAGACTCATATCCTTCCTGAAGTCATGGACCATTTATGCCGCAGAGACTGGCCTGGAAATGTACGCCAGCTGTTTAATATCTGCGAGCGTCTTGCTGTCTTATGCAGCGGACACTCGATCGATTCCAGCTGCCTTTCCCTCGTCTTTCCTGAATCTGAAGCTCCGGAAGATACTCCTTTTGCTTCTGAATTACCGCCTTCCTCCCAACATTCGGATGAATATCCCATGCTTCTGGAAGCGCTGTCTTCATGCCGTTATAATAAAGGGAAAACGGCGCAAATGCTGGGAATAAGCCGTTCCACCTTATGGAGAAAGTTAAAAGAAAACGGGATTCAGATCTGAATCCCGTTTTTCTGTAAAAACATATTCTATTATCCCTGATTATATTTCTGTGTCGCTTTCAGCCTGGACATCGCTCTTGCAAGAGATGCCTTTGAAACATAGTATTCCTGCATGCTCTGTTTCTGTCTGAGCTGTTCTTTGGCGCGCTCTTCCGCCTCCCGTGCACGACGGATATCGATTTCCTCAGGTTTTTCCACAGACGCCACGAGTACGGTGACACGATTGTTGATAATCTGGGCAAAACCGCTGCTGACCACTACGGTATTCTGCTCTCCGTTTTCCGTCGTAAAGCGCATTTCTCCCGGAATCATAGCAACCATTGTATCTGCATGATGGGCCAATATGGCGTATTCGCCATCCAGAGCCGGAAGTACGATGCTGACAGCCCTTCCATGGTAAAAGTCTCGGTCACTGGCAATGATATTCAGGCCGAATGTATTTTTATCCATTCTGCTCCGCCTCCGCCTTCTTTATAACCTCATCAATCGTTCCCACATTAAAAAATGCATTTTCCGGATACTGATCCATTTCTCCATTAATAATCATTTTAAACCCTCTGATCGTTTCCTTTAACGGCACGTATTTTCCAGGAATGCTGGTAAACACTTCCGCCACATGGAACGGCTGGGATAAAAATCGCTGGATTTTTCTAGCTCTGGATACGACCATCTTATCCTCTTCTGAAAGCTCTTCCATACCGAGAATTGCGATGATATCCTGAAGCTCTTTATACTGCTGAAGATATTCCTGCACCTTTCTGGCAATCTCATAATGCTCTTCTCCGACAACGTCCGCCTCCAGAATACGCGATGTAGATTCCAGCGGATCGACCGCCGGATAAATACCCTGTTCTACGATCTTTCTGGAGAGTACGGTAGTCGCATCCAGATGGGCGAATGTGGTGGCCGGAGCCGGATCGGTCAGGTCGTCCGCCGGAACGTATACTGCCTGCACGCTCGTTACGGAACCGTTCTTTGTAGAGGCAATCCGTTCCTGGAGTTCCCCCATCTCCGTTGCCAGCGTCGGCTGATAGCCAACGGCCGACGGCATACGTCCCAGCAGAGCAGACACTTCCGATCCTGCCTGTGTGAAACGGAAGATATTATCGATAAACAGCAGCACGTTCTGGTGCTCTTCATCTCTGAAATACTCCGCCATGGTAAGACCGGTCTCTGCAACTCTCATACGGGCTCCCGGCGGCTCATTCATCTGTCCGAACACCAGCGCCGTCTTCTCCAGTACTCCTGAAGCCTTCATTTCCGTCCACAGATCATTTCCCTCTCTGGAACGTTCTCCAACACCGGTAAAGATGGAGTAACCGCCATGTTCCGTAGCGATATTGCGGATCAGCTCCTGAATGAGAACGGTTTTCCCAACTCCCGCGCCGCCGAACAGGCCGATTTTACCGCCCTTTGCATATGGCGCCAAAAGGTCGATTACTTTAATGCCTGTTTCCAGAATTTCCACTACAGGGCTCTGGTCTTCGAAAGAGGGCGGATCTCTGTGGATCACCCAATGGGGTTCATCGCTGAGAGGCTCTTCTTTGTCAACCGTCTCTCCAAGGACATTGAACAGACGCCCCAGCGTCTTTCTGCCTACGGGCACCTTAATCCCCTCTCCCGTAGCAGTTACTTCCATATCCCTGCAGAGGCCGTCGCTGGATGCCAGCATAATACAGCGGACCGTGTGATTGCCGATGTGCTGAGCTACTTCCATTACACAGCGTTTCCCATTATTATCTACTTCCAGCGCATCCTTGATGCTGGGAAGTTCTTCATTGTTTATAAATTCAACGTCGATGACAGGTCCCATGACCTGCACAATTTTACCTTTATTCATCTCTTTTTGACTCTCACAGCCGTGAGGAAACCTCCTTCCTCTATATGATCCTTTATTTTTTCTTCTGCGCCTTTGCTCCGCTGACTACTTCCGTAATCTCCTGGGTAATGGCTGCCTGGCGTACTCGGTTGTACTGTACGCTCAAATCCTTGAGCATATCTTTTGCACTGTTGGTAGCCGAATCCATGGCCGACATTCTGGAATTCTGTTCGCTTGCATATGACTCCACAAGGCAGCCATAAATCATACCGTTCAGATAATTCGGCACAATCCTGTTCAGCAGTTCATCCGCAGAAGGCACAAATGCAATTTCTTCCTGATGAATGCCGATCAAAGCCTGAGGATTTCCGAATTCTTCTCTCTTCAAAGGCAGGAGACGTTGCATTTCCGCCTCCATGGAAACGGCGCTCACCATTCTCGTATATATGATATATATCTCATCCAGCTCCTTACGGAGATACTTGTCAATCATGCTCTCTGCAATTACTCTGGCCCTGTGCATGGTCGGCTTCTGTACCGTGTAGCGGAATCCCGTATCGATGTCCACATGCTTGTGTGCAAAATACTGCCTGCCGACTTCGCCGAGAACAAACAGCTCCGCATGGCCTTCCTTTTCCATTTCGCACTCTGCCATTTTAAAAACATTATGGTTATAGGCCCCAGCCAGTCCTTTGTCCCCGGAAACCACAATATATCCGATTTTTCTGTCGTCTCCGGTAACTTCCGGCCGCCAGTTGAAATACTTATGCTTCATTTCCGGCATATGCCTCAGAATTCTTCCGATTCCTGCCTGCAGCGCATAAAAGTAAGGCTCCGTATCCACAAGGACCGCTTTCGCACGTTTTAGTTTGGATGAAGAAATCATATACATGGCATTTGTAATCTTCATCGTATCACGAATACTCTTTATACGGCTCTGGATCTCTTTTGCGTTTGCCATCTTATCACCTGCCTGCGTCTGATTCCTGAATGTTCCTGTTCTTCTTAAATTCTTCCGCCGCCTCGACAATTCTCTTTTCCAGATCATCCGTCAGCACTTTTCCGTTCTCGATCTCCCGCCCGATTTCCGGGTATTCCGTCTCGAAATATGTAAGCATATCCATCTGGAACGGTTTGACCTTTTTCGGCTCAATATCCACCATTACCTTATGCGTAGCCGCACACAGTGTAATTACCTGCTCATGAAGGCTAAGCGGGTGGCAGAGGGGCTGTTTTAAAAGCTCCATCAGACATTTTCCATACTGCAGCTGCGCCTTAGTCACGGCATCCAGGTCAGAGCTGAACTGCGTAAATACTTCCATCTCCCTGTACTGAGCCAAGTCAATACGTATGCTTCCGCTGGCCTTCTTCATAGCCTTTGTCTGAGCTGCGCCGCCCACTCGTGATACGGACAGTCCGACGTTGACTGCCGGACGGTTGCCGGCAAAGAACAGGTCGCTTTCCAGGAATATCTGTCCGTCTGTAATGGAAATCACGTTTGTCGGAATATATGCGGACACATCGCCTGCCTGCGTTTCGATAATCGGCAGGGCCGTAATGGAACCGCCGCCCAGTTCGTCGCTCAGGCGGCTGGATCTCTCCAGTAGCCTGGAATGAAGGTAAAAAAACGTCTCCCGGATATGCTTCCCTGCCTGGAGAACGCTCCAGCAGAAGGGACAGCGCCCGGTAAGCGACCGCATGTTTCGACAGATCGTCATATACAATCAGAACATCCTTACCCTTATGCATGAAATACTCTGCCATAGCCGTTCCGGAATATGGCACAACATACTGCAGAGGTGCACAGTCGCTGGCTGTGGCGCTGAATACAATCGTGTATTCCATGGCCCCGTGTTTCTCCAGCGTGGATACCATCTTTGCCACCGTAGAAGCCTTTTGACCGATGGCTACATAAATGCAGACAACGTCTTTTCCCTTCTGATTCAGGATCGCATCAATGGCAATCGCTGTTTTTCCTGTCTGCCTGTCTCCGATAATCAACTCTCTCTGTCCGCGTCCGATAGGAACATGGAATCGATTGCCAGAATGCCTGTCTCCAAAGGAACCGATACGGATTTACGGTCTATAATTCCAGGAGCTTCTTCTTCTATCGGACGATAGGAATCCTCTTTAATGTCTCCTTTTCCGTCGATCGGCGCACCCAGGGCATCCACGACTCTTCCTATAAATCCGTCTCCAACCGGAACTCCGGCTCTTTTCTTTGTCCGTACTACCTTTGTTCCTTCTTTAATTCCTGTATCTTTTCCAAACAGGATACAGCCGATTTCATTGCGCCTGATATCCTGGACCATGCCCTTAAGACCATTTTCGAAAACAACGATTTCTCCATACATGGCATGATCGATTCCATAAACGGTGGCGATTCCGTCGCCTACCCAGATGACATTGCCTACTTCCTTCGTCTCTGTCATCATATCATAATTTTCTATCTCTTCCTTCAGAATGGAAATGATTTCTTCTGAATTGATTGAAGCCAACCTGCTCACCTCCGGGTTAATTTATACTGTAACTGTTCTATACGCCCCTTCAGGCTCCAGTCGATTTCCTGATCTCCTATGCGGATGACAAAACCTCCGACCAGCGCCTGATCCTGCCTCATATCGAGTTCCACATCCGACGCCTGGAATCTTCTGCAGAGCCATTCCCGTATTCTCTTAATCTGGCTCTCGTCAGGAAGGGCGACATATGAAATCTCTGCCGTCAGAATTCCATGCTCTTCATTATACTGTTCCCGGTATGCTTCAAATATCTCATCCGCCATCTCCATATCGCAGTTCCTGCAAAGGACCTTAAAAAAGTTCTGAAGCGTTTGAGGGAAAATTTTCTCCACAGCCCTCTCTTTATTGATCAAAGGGATTTCCGGGTGGCTGAGAATTGTTCTCAGGACCGGAGCTGCTTTCATAATGGTCAGTGCCTGTCTGACTTCCTCTGGCCGGACCCCTGTCTCACACAGGACTTTTCCATAATTAACGGCCATCTGCGTCATATACGTCACCTGCTTTTGCTAAGAATTGTTCATAGAGCAGCTGATTGCCTTTTTCGTCACTGCCCTGTGCGAGCATTTTTCTGGCCGCCAGCATGGCAAGACCTGCAATCTCCGTTCTTGCTCCTTCCATAGCCTTTTCCCGTTCCTCTCTGGCTGATTCTCGGGCACTCTTAAGGATTTTCTGAGCTTCTAGATTTGCCGTTTTTAAAATCTGTTCCCGTTCTGCATCGGCTCTTGACTTCGCTTCGTCGATCATCCGATGGGACTGGGATTTGATATTTGCGACTTTCTCTTCATACTGCTCTTTCAGCTGCAGCGACTGGGCCTCGTTGATTTTTGCCCTGTCCATCTGCTCCTCAATTAATGCCTTTCTTTTTTCCATAATACCGTTTACCGGCCCAAACAGGAATTTTTTCATTAAGAGATAAAGGACTACCAGGTTAATAATTGTTATAATAAGGTTTGCAACACTAAAATGAAGCACCTTACTCACCTGCCTTTCTTATCTCTGAATAATTATCTGATAAATAAGATTAAAAGTCCGATAACAAAACCATAGATAGCAGTTGCCTCAGCCAGCGCACATCCTAACAGCAGCGCCTTGCTGATTTTAGCCTCTGCTTCCGGCTGCCTTGCGATTGCGTCAACGGCTTTGGATGTTGCTATACCGATACCAATACCTGCTCCTATACCTGTTAAAACTGCGATACTTGCTCCGATTGCTACTAACATAGTTCTCTCTCCTTTTTATAATCTGTTTTTTCTCTCTCGTTTTTTCTTATCTACTCAATTGCCTCTTTCATAAAAAGAGCTGTCAGAAATACAAATACGTATGCCTGGATCAGTCCGTCAAAAATATCAAAATAAAGGCTGAATGGAATGGGGAATATCACGGGCATAACCATCTTCACCAATTCCATAACAACAAATGCGCCGATTACGTTTCCGAAAAGACGCATACACAATGACACCGGCTTAATAAAAATTTCCATAATATTAATCGGTGCTATGAGTGGCATAGGCTCCGCAAAGCTCTTGACCCACCCTTTCAGTCCTTTCTGATGAAATCCGGAATATTCAATCAGAAAAATGCTCATAATTGCCAGTGCTGCTGTCACTGTCAAATCCTTTGTCGGAGGTTTCAGGCCTGCAAGGCCGATCAGGTTTGCAATTCCGATGTACAGGGCTACTGTCATCAGATATGGTATGTACCGTTTTCCTCTTTCACCCAGAATATCTTCAAAGAAATCATTAAGAAATCCAACTGCTGTTTCCAGTATCAGCTGCTTTCTGCTGATATTGTCCACTTTAAGATCTCTGACAAATATAATGGATAAAATCGTCATCGCAGCCATAATGATCCATGTCACTACTACAGACTCCGCGATTTCGATTCCGCCGAATAGAGGGATGGTAAATGCTGTCCTGCAGGAAAGCTCCTCTGTTATGTTTGCAGCTATATCTCCCGTATGGCATCCTTCCTTTCATAATTTGCTTAAGATTTACATTACTGCTAAGGCTTTCCTTTGTCAATATTTCCAACTGTAAGACCCGGTTAACCGGTTTTTTGATTTTTTCGATACTTTTTTCATGTAAAATTGTTTTTATTTGGATACATTTTGTGTATTTTTTTATGGATTCGCCAAAATTTATTAACGATTTTTTTATTGACATGAAATAATATGAAAAAAAATGGCCGAAATTTTTTTATTTTTCATATAAAATGAATATTTACTATTTAATTTGATCCTTTATGACCGAAATCGTTATTTTCATTCATTTTCATCCATCTCAGCAACTCGTCAACTCCTTCTGCTGCAGCCGCTTATCTGCCGCTTCCCCTGTCCATAATCCTGCAGAATACAACTCCGGCCAAGGTACTGACCAGTGTCGCCGCCAGCGCAGGCCCTACAATTGCCGTTGGATTCACGCTGCCATACTGGCTTCTGTAGGCGATCATATTAATCGGTATCAGCTGAAGGGAGGAGATATTTATAATCAGAAAGGTACACATTTCATTACTGGCCGTTTCTGACGGAAAGGCACGGATTCTTTTTTTATTCCTCTTTTTTCCGTCAATTTCTTCTCCCTCTGAACTCCTCCGCTCTTCTTCCAGATTCTTTAATTCTTCCATGGCCTTCAGACCAGCCGGAGTTGCCGCCCATCCGAGGCCCAGCATATTGGCGATCATATTCACCGCAATCTGTTTTTCTGCCGGATGACCGGAAGGAAGCCTGGGAAAAAGAAATTTCAGAACCGGCTTCATTTTCTCTGACAGCAGTTCAATCAGGCCGGCCCCATTTCCTATTTCCAGAATACCGCTCCAGAACGCCATAATCCCCAGCATAGAAAATGCCAGGGTTACCGCCTCTTTTGCAGAATTCAGGGCTGCATCCGTCACCACTGCCAGGTTCCCATGGATTGCAGCCCATACAATTCCCGTTATCATCATTACAGACCACACATAATTCAGCATATTATTCTGCCTTTTACTCTTTCCATATACTTTATGTGGCCGTTTCTGTTTTCATGCTGTTTCGCCGTTCTGACTGCTCTGCCTTTGCCGCCAGAATTATGCCAGGGCGTTGCAGGCTCCCTTCAAAGCCCACATTCCTTTTTCTACCTTCGATCTGGGACAGCCGATATTGAGTCTCAGAAAGCTGCCGTACTCATCGCCGTAAATATCTCCTCTCATAATTGCCGTTTTATAGTCGTGTACCAGCTTATTCTGCAGCTGATCCATAGAAAACGGCAGGCCGGCGCAGTCCAGCCAGACAAGATATGTGGCTTCCGGTACATAAAAATCTACTTGCGGAATACTTTTTTTAAAAAATTCTTCCAGGTATTCCAATGTCTTATCCAGATAATCATTCAGGTCATCCACCCAGTACCCGCACTCTTCATATGCCGTAATCATTGCCTCCATTCCAAAAATGCTGGTTGATGAAAGTCCGTCCCGATTTTTCAGAGAGATCAGATATTCTTCTCTTATCTGGGGATCTGCAATCATGGCATAGGATCCAATCAATCCTGGTATATTAAATGTTTTGCTGGCCGACGTACACAGGCATACATAACTGTACCCTTCTGCCGCTGCCAAGATGGGAATGGTTCGTTTACCGGCTCTAACGATATCCATATGAATTTCATCGCTTATAATAAATACCTTGTTTTCACGGCACAGCTCTGTTATCTTTGTAAGCTCATCCTTTGTCCAGACCTTTCCGGTTGGATTGTGAGGATTACAAAGGAGAAGTATTTTTGCCTTTGGATCTTGTAACCGTTTTTCCAGATCGGAAAAATCGATTTCATACCCGTGGTTTGTGCGTATCAAAGGATTTGCGGAAAGTTCCCGGTCATTGTCATGAATTACCTTATAGAATGCATCATATGCGGGAACCTGGGTGACTACTTTGTCTCCTCTGTCGCTTAACATGCCGATCATTCTGGCTATTGTATAGATAACCGACGGACTGTATACGATCTGTTTCTGATCCGGCTCATATTCAAATCTTTTTTTATACCAGCTGCATACTGCATTTTTAAATGCTTCGTGATTCCATCTGGTATATCCGAAAATTCCATGTTCTGCACGTTTTTCAATTGCATGCAGAACTTCTTTCGGAACCTGAAAATCCATATCTGAAATGGAAAAAGGAAGGAGGTCCTTTTCCCCAAATCTGTCCTCGATATAATCCCACTGAGTACAGAATGTTCCTTTCCGATTGTAGACTATATCAAAATCCGTCTTCATAAGTCCTAACCTCTTTTCTTCAGCCTCCGGCAAAACTGCGCATCCCGATTTTTTGTTTTAAATGCGAAATCCATATGCGCAGGAACCATATCCGTGCTGCGTTCATGTTGCTATTCCATTAACTCGTCAAGGGCGCCTTTTACTGCTGCCACTTTCGTTCCGATAATTACCTGAACGTTGTGCTCATCCAGTTTCATAACGCCCAGCGCACCCAATGCGGCCAGTTTATCAGCATCAATGGAATTCGCATCTTTAACAACCATTCTGAGCCTCGTTACACAGTTATCCAGGGAATCGATATTTTCTTTCCCCCCCAGTGCCGCCAGAATCGCGGCTGTATCATACTGCGTCTTCTTAGATTTCTTCTGGTCGAATTCTCCCTGCACCGCCTGATTCTGAAGAACGGCACGGCCTGGGGTCATCAGATTCTTCTTCATAATCACGTACTTAAACACGTTATAGTAAATGAAAGCCCAGATAATTCCCACAATAATTACAAGATACCACCTTGTCTTGGTTCCCTGCAGGACGCCGAAAATAAGGAAATCCAGAATACCGCCATCCGTATTTCCAATCGTTACATTCAGAAGTGCCATAACCATGAATCCAAGTCCTGTCATAATCGCGTGGAATACATAGAGCATCGGAGAAACGAAAAGGAACAGGAACTCTATCGGTTCCGTAATTCCTGTGACGGCACTAGCAATCACGCCGGAAATAAAAAGTCCTTTTACCGCATTTTTATTTTCTGTTCTGGCACAGTGATACATGGCTGCAGCTGCCGCCGGAAGTCCGAATATAAAGGTGGGCATTTTTCCCTGAGACAAAAATGCTGTAGCTGCCGGGCTGATTGCTGTTCCTGCTTTCAATTCCGCATAGAAAATATTCAGCGCACCGCTTATGGTCTGCCCGTCTACGACCTGAGTGCCGCCAGCTTCCGTAAAACGTATCATTGCTACAAGAATATGATGAAGTCCAAATGGAAGCAACGCCCGTTCTCCGGCTCCAAAGAGAAATGGTCCAAAAACACCAGCCTTTGAAATTGCGGCACCGATTCCATTGATGATCATGCAAATACCGGCCATACAACAGGGATGATGAGGCCGACTGCCGCCATAACTACGGAAGTAATAATTGGTACAAAACGCTGTCCGCCAAAAAATCCAAACGCATCAGGAAGCTGTGTCTGTACAAATCGGGTATGGAGCCGGTACACGATAATTCCGGCAATAATGCCCCCCAGAACACCCATCTCCAACGTCTGAATGCCCATTACCATTGCCTGTCCTGCTGTTTTCATGGTATCCGCATCTGCTAGCGTTCCTGTCAGATTCAGATAGAAATTGATGGCCATGTGCATAATCGTATATCCGACGAAGCCGGCAAACGCCGCCACGCCTTTCTCTGTACGGCACAATCCAAGAGGGATTGCCATGGCAAACATCAACGGCAGGTACGTAAATGCAAAACCTCCGATCGCAGACATGAAGCTGAATACTGCATTCAGAATCGGGTTCTTCAGGAACGGCAGAATGTCCATCGTCGATGAACTTGTAAAAGCACTTCCGATACCGAGTACAAGTCCCATAAATGCCAGAAGTGCGACCGGAAGCATGAAAGTCTTTCCCAGACTCTGGAAGAATTCCCATAGTGTTACTTTTTTCTTATCTTCGCTCATAATTTTCCTCCATGATCATTTCCCCTTTTTACCTTTTTCTCTTCCATATCCTTTCCCTTTTCCGCCAATTTTATGAAAAAATATTTTGATTCCGGCTTGAGAATATGATCCCTTCTGCCGGGGCATATTAATTGAACTTCTATTTGTACAAGAAAAGAGGTGCTTCTGAAATGAAAGAAATTATTTTTCTTGAACCGGTATTCAAGCAGAACATATGGGGCGGTCATCGAATGAGAGAAGAATTCAGATACGATATCCCATGGAACAATACAGGAGAAGCCTGGGTGGTCAGCGCCCACCCCAATGGCGACTGCCGTATAAGAAGCGGAACATATGAAGGAAAAACCTTAAGCTGGCTGTGGGACCACCAGCGCAGCCTGTTCGGTAACCTCCAGAAAGATGAATTTCCGCTTTTGGTAAAAATAATTGATGCTGCCGATGATCTGAGTATACAGGTCCATCCCGATGACTCATATGCCAGGTCTCATGAAAACCAGCCGCTTGGAAAAACAGAATGCTGGTATATTCTGGACTGTATGGATGATGCTTCAATCGTAATCGGACATAATGCACAGACAAAACAACAGCTGAAGGAAATGATCGATGAAGGGAAATGGCCGGAAATAATTCGGACCCGTCCGATTAAACAAGGAGATTTTTTCTTTATAGAACCTGGTACGGTCCATGCAATAAAAGCAGGTACCATGATTTTGGAAATACAGCAGAATTCCGATATCACTTATCGACTGTATGATTATGAACGGCTTTACAGCGGCGCGCCCCGCGAACTTCACATCCAGCAAAGTCTGGACGTCATTACCTGCCCCCACAGGGAATTTCAGCCCGAACCGGCACATACGATCGGCAGAGGTTTTGTTAAAAAAATTCTTGTATCCTGCCCTCTGTTTACCGTAGAAAAATGGTCTGTTAAAAACCGCTGCCGGATTCCCCAGCCATATCCCTTTCTGATTGTAGATGTTCTGGATGGAATCGGTACCGCAGACAGTCGGGAAATCAAAAAAGGCGATCATTTTATTCTTCCGGCCGGATATGGAGACTGCAGGATCTGGGGAAACCTGACCCTGGTCACTTCTCATCTGTGACTCATATGCGTATCACGTAATTCCTGGAAAATAAAAAGACCATATCCTGCAGTGCGGCCTGTGCCTTACTGCAAAATATGGTCCTTTTATTTCTCTCAATTCCTCACTTCATAAAAACTAACAAGAATCGGCTTGCCCTTACGGCCAAGCCGCAGCAAAAAGTTCCTGGCTTTTCATGCGCGGAACTTTTTTATTCTCCGCACAGTTCGGCCATTACTTCAGGAACTGTCTCTATTTTCGTTGCTCTGTATGCATTGCTTCCGCAGAACAGCAGAGCTTCGTCCTCTTTTCCAATTGCTGCATTTACGAGTGCTTTCGTTATACAGTATGGAATCTGTGCCGGGTTGCAGTGTTCCAGACACTGGTAACACCAGTCGATTTTCGCGGGCGTATCGCTGACCTGGCTGAGGAATTGATTCCTGATCGCACGCCCAGGCATGCCTACCGGGCTTTTTGTAATCACAATATCCTCTTTTTCAGCTGCAATGTATGCTTCCTTATAAGCCATAGGCGCATCGCACTCTTCTGTCGTTACAAAACGGGTAGCTACCTGTACGCCGTCGGCGCCAAGATCTTCAATATGATGAATCACATCCTGATGGTCATAAATTCCTCCTGCGATTACAACAGGAATCTTCGTTTTATACTTCTCTCCGAACTCTTTGACCACATCCATTATTTTCTTGATCTCTGCCTCGTATACTTCTCTTTTATAAGTAGACGGCACGTCTTCCGTATCCGCACAGTAATCGTGAAGTTCTTCTCTGGAAAATCCCAGATGTCCGCCTGCAAGCGGCCCCTCAATCACGACAAGATCGGGAACTCTTTTATACTTACGATCCCAGAGCCTGCATATTACACGGGCTGATTTTGCGGAAGAGACAATGGGCGCCAGCTTTGTGCTGCTGCCCTCTGCATATGCCGGAAGATCCACAGGCAGTCCGGCTCCGGATATGATGATGTCGGCTCCTGCCTTCACAGCTTCCTTAACATACAATTCATAATCTCTCGTCGCTACCATAATGTTAAATCCTAATACGCCGTCTGGTGCAATCTCTCTCGCCCGTCTCAGCTCTTTGCCAACAGCCCTCAAATTAGCTTCCTGAGGATGCTTTGCGAAATCCTCTTCACGAAAGCCGATCTGTGCGGTAGAAATAATTCCGATTCCTCCGGCCTTCGCTACTGCTCCGGCCAGTGAGGAAAGGCTGATTCCAACTCCCATTCCTCCCTGAATGATGGGTTTTTTTACCGTTAAATCTCCAATAACTAATGGCTGCAATTTATTCATTACATTCTCCTGAATCTTTCGTATCTCTGCCGTACGATCTCCTCTTCCGGCACAGAAAGATATTTTTTCAAAAATTCTTCTAACCCGTGGCTGATATCTCCGGCAATTACCGGAAGCGTCTCCTTAGACGCCGGTTCTTCTTCCTTAATCACCTGCTCAATTAAATTCATCTCGCAGATATCTCTGGCAGTGATTTTCATTACTTTGGCCGCTTCCGGAGCCTTTTTGCTATCCTTCCAAAGAATCGAGGCAAAGCCTTCCGGTGAAAGGATGGAATAAATGGCATTCTCCAGCATCCATACTTCATTTGCTACAGCCATTGCAAGCGCTCCTCCGCTTCCGCCTTCTCCGATCATAATAGTAAGTACAGGAACCTTTAGTGAAGACATCTCAAAGAGGTTTCTTGCAATCGCCTCACCCTGACCATTCTCCTCCGCTTCCAGTCCGCAGAATGCTCCCGGCGTATCTACAAAACAGATAATCGGACGTCCAAAGGCTTCTGCCTGTTTCATAAGGCGCAGTGCCTTTCTGTAGCCTTCCGGAGACGGCATACCAAAGTTTCTCTTAATATTATCCTTTGTATTCTTGCCCTTCTGCTGACCGATTACCGTCACAGGGATTCCATGGAATGTGGCAATTCCGCCGATTATTGCTCCGTCATCCTTAAAGTATCTGTCACCATGAAATTCTATGAATTCATCGAAAATTGCTCTGATATAGTCGGATGCGACAGGACGGCCTGCCTGACGGGAGAGCAACACTTTATCCCAGGCCGTTTTTCCACCGGATTTCCCGGATTCCTTCCCGTTATCCACATGTTCCTTTTCAGGATCTTCCTGCTCTGTGGATTCCGGCATAACTTCCTGCGTCTCCTCCTGATTGTGGATGTCCGCCAGACGTGCTTCTTCCGCCCTTGCATCCTGAATCAGCTGCCTGCATTCTTCTGCCGACTTCTTTTCATGCATTTTAAGAATCTGTCCAAGTGTATCCTTTAAATCTTCCCGCTCTACGATTTTATCAACAAAACCATGCTCCAGCAGGAATTCTGATCTTTGGAACCCATCCGGGAGCTTCTGACCGATCGTCTGCTCAATGACACGCGGTCCTGCAAATCCAATCAGTGCGTTCGGCTCTGCCAGAATAATATCGCCTAACATCGCAAAACTGGCTGTCACACCGCCTGTTGTAGGATCTGTCAGAACACTGATGAAAAGCTGGCCCGCTTCATGATGCTTTTTTAACGCGGCCGATGTCTTTGCCATCTGCATGAGAGATACAAGTCCCTCCTGCATTCTGGCTCCGCCGGAACATGCAAAAATGATCACCGGCAGCTGTTCTTTCGTCGCCCGCTCTACGGCATTTGCAATTTTTTCACCGACAATATGACCCATACTGCTCATTAAGAATCTGGCATCGCATACTCCGATTACCGTATCCCTGCCGTTGATTTTACCTTTTCCAGTTACAATCGCCTCGTTTAATTTCGTCTTTTCCTTCGCAGCAAGGACTTTCTTTTCGTACCCCGGAAAATTCAGCGGATTGCCGAATTCCATTTCCTTATCCCACTCTTCAAATGTCCCCTTGTCAATTACCATTTCAATTCTGCGGTAGGCATGAACACGGAAATATCCGCTGCATTTCGGGCAGATATAAAAGTTGTTCTTTACATCTTCCACATAAATTGGCTGTCCGCACTTATTGCATTTTCTCCACAAGCCCTGAGGGATGGATGGCTCCTCCGACTTTACGGGGTGCTTATACTTTGTATCGATCAAAGTATACGTCTTTTTAAACATGTCTTTTAACATTTTCATCACTCCTTATCAAAGCATTGCAGTAAACGGCTACTCCTTGCAATACTGTGGGAAATAGGCCGGAATAAAATTCGTATCCACATCCCCGTTCTGAAACGCTTCATTGCTCAATATCTCGAATTCGAAATCCACGTTTGTCTCAATTCCTTCTATAATCAGTTCGCCAAGGGCCCCCCTCATCTTCGCAATTGCCGTCTCTCTGTCCTTGGCGTGGCAGATCAGCTTGAGAAGCATGGAATCATAGTTCGGCGGAACCTTGTAATTATTATAGATATGAGTATCCACGCGCACGCCTTTACCGCCAGGAATGAGCACATTTGTGATAAGTCCCGGGCATGGCATGAAGTTCTTCTGCGGATTTTCTGCATTGATACGGCATTCGATCGCATGGCCCCATATTTTAATATCATCCTGGCTTACACTCAGTTTCTCTCCCGCAGCCACATGGATCTGTTCCTTGATCAGGTCCATATTGGTAACCATCTCTGTAACCGGATGTTCAACCTGAATACGGGTATTCATCTCCATAAAGTAGTAATTCCTGTTCTTATCCAGCAGAAATTCAATCGTTCCTGCATTTTCATAACCTACGGCCTTAGCCGCCCTTACCGCAGTATCTCCCATGGACTTACGGAGTTCCGGAGTGATGGCGATAGACGGTGATTCCTCCAGCACCTTCTGATGACGCCTCTGAATCGAACAGTCACGTTCTCCGAGATGAACGACGTTGCCGTATTTGTCCGCCATGATCTGGAATTCGATATGCCTTGGCTTCTCGATATATTTTTCGATGTACATCGTATCGTCGGAAAAGCCCTTAATGGATTCCATCTGCGCGTTCTGGAAATTGGATTCGAAGTCCTCTTCCCCTCTGGAAATTCTCATTCCCTTGCCGCCGCCTCCGGAGGATGCCTTGATCATGACAGGAAAACCAATTTCCTTCGCCATTTCCAATCCCTCTTCCACCGTATAAACAGGCTCTTTGCTTCCTGGAACAACTGGAATGCCAGCTTCCATCATCGTTTTTCTGGCTTCGGATTTATTGCCCATCTTATTGATGATTTCTGCAGACGGCCCTATAAATGTAATATTGCATCTCTCACACAATTCAGCAAAACGAGCATTCTCTGAAAGGAATCCAAATCCTGGATGGATGGCATCCGCCTTCATTGCGACAGTCGCTGAAATAATGCGTTCCATGTTCAAGTAGCTCTGAGTAGAGGCCGCCGGGCCAATGCAGATCGCTTCGTCGGCAAGGAGCGTATGTAAGCTCTCGCGGTCAGCTTCTGAGTAAACGGCAACCGTCTTGATTCCCATTTCTCTGCAGGCGCGGATAATACGCACCGCAATTTCCCCGCGATTGGCAATTAATATTTTATCAAACATTCTCTTTCACCTATCCAATCATAAATGTAAGCTCTGCGGATACTGCAACTTTTCCGTCTACGGTAGCCGTAGCTTTTCCAATTCCTACAGGGCCTTTCTGCTTAATGATCTCGCATTCCAGCTTTAACTTATCGCCGGGCACTACCTTTTTCTTGAATTTTGCGCTGTTGATGGCTCCGAAATACGCTACCTTTCCCTTGTTCTCCTCAACGCTTAAAATTGCAACTGCTCCCGTCTGAGCCAATGCTTCTACAATCAGAACACCAGGCATAACCGGTTCCTGCGGAAAGTGTCCGGCAAAAAACGGCTCATGAAATGTAACCGCCTTATATCCGACAGCTTTTACGCCAGGCTCTACTTCTTCAATACAGTCAATAAGTAAAAACGGATGTCTATGGGGAATGATCTCTTCGATCTCCTTAATTCCTAACATGATTTTTCTCCTTATTTTCATATGGCAGCCATCCGGAAAAACCTTCTCTCCGAAAGACTGCCCTCATTTGCATTCCTACAGCACGTTATCGGATTCTGAATAATGGCTGACCGTATTCCACAACCGCTTCATTATCAACCAAAACAGCCTCCACAATGCCGTCATATTCACTTTCTATTTCGTTCATCAGCTTCATAGCTTCAATAATGCCCAGGACCTGTCCCTTCTTTACCGTATCACCAGCCTTTACAAACGGCTCCGCATCTGGTGAAGAAGCATTGTAAAACGTCCCTACAAGAGGGGATGTAACAACTTTGTCAGACGGAATTTCATCACTTGCAGACGCCTGATCGGTGCTGACTGGTGCAGCTGCACCGGCTGCCGGCAGTACTGGCGGCTGTACACCTGTATACTGAATTCCCTGTGCCGCATTCGCAGCCATCATGGCTCCGGCTGCCTGTGCCTGCATGGCCGCAGCCATAGCCGGCACGCTATTGTCGAACTTCACGTCTACCATCTGCGGCGCTTCTTTTTTCTTTTTGATCGAAAGCTTTGTATCTCCGTCTTCCAGCTCGAAACTTGTAAGATCATTTTCAGAAACTGCCTGCATTAATTTTAAAATATCTTTTACTTCCATTTTTACTGCCTCCCTATTCTACGAACTTCTTAACCAGCAAGGTCGCATTGTGGCCGCCAAAGCCAAGGGAGTTGCTGATTGCACATTTTACATCTGCAGATACGCCGTTGCCGCTGGTATAATCCAGATCACAGCCTTCGTCCGGGATCTCCAGCCCTGCAGTTGCATGTACGAACCCGTCTTCAATGGATTTTACACATGCAATGAATTCCACCCCGCCGGCAGCTCCAAGGAGATGTCCTACCATGGATTTTGTGGAATTGATTTTTACATCATAAGCGTGATCACCTAAAGCGGCCTTGATCGCCATCGTTTCAAAAAGGTCATTGTGATGAGTACCTGTACCATGGGCATTCACATAATCCACATCCTTTGGCTCCAGTCCTGCATCTTTAATTGCTTCTGTCATGGCTCTTGCCGCTCCGCTTCCGTCTTCTGCCGGAGATGTGATGTGGTATGCGTCGCACGTTGCGCCATAACCGCCTACTTCCGCATAGATTTTAGCCCCTCTTTTCAGAGCGTGTTCCAGGGATTCCAGAACGACTACGCCGGCCCCTTCGCCCATTACAAAACCATTTCTTTCTTTGTCAAAAGGAATCGAAGCTCTCATTGGATCTTCTGTTGTATTCAAAGCTGTCAGCGCCGTAAATCCTGCAACGCCGATTGGTGTAATGCTGGCTTCTGTTCCTCCTGCCACCATTACGTCTGCCTCTCCGTACTGAATGGAACGGAATGCTTCACCAATGGAGTGTGTTCCAGTTGCACATGCAGTCACCACATTGATGCACTTTCCCTTTAAACCGAACTGGATGGAGACGTTTCCTGCAGCCATATTGCTGATCATCAAAGGAACCAGAAGCGGATTTACACGGCCCGGCCCCTTATCTAAAAGCTTTTTATATTCTCTTTCAATTGCCTGAAGGCTTCCTATGCCGGAACCTACGGCAACACCCACCCGGTAAGGGTCTTCCTGGCTCAGATCAATGCCGGAATCGTCAAGCGCCTGCTTTGCAGCCGCAACGGCAAACTGTGAAAATTTTTCCATTCTCTTTGCAGCCTTGGGGTCCATATACAATTTCGGATCAAAGTCTTTTACTTCTGCGGCAAGCTTTGCCTTATAATCTGCTGTATCAAAGCAAGTAATCGGTCCGATTCCCACTGTCTTATTTTTCAACCCGCTCCAGAAGCTCTCCACATCGTTTCCGATTGGCGTAATGGCTCCCATACCAGTTACTACTACTCTGTTTTTCATATTTATCTCTCCTTACATTGCCATGCCGCCGTCTACACAGATGACCTGACCTGTGATATAACCGGCTTCATCAGAAGCTAAAAACGCAACCGTATTCGCAACATCTTCTGCTGCTCCAAAATGTTTCATCGGAATCTGGGCTGCTGCTGTTTCTTTTACGGAATCGGAAAGTGCATCGGTCATCTCCGTCGTGATAAATCCAGGAGCAATTGCGTTCACAGTAATTCCCCTGCTTGCAAGCTCTCTTGCCGTTGCCTTTGTAAGGCCGATGATACCAGCCTTGGACGCACTGTAGTTCGCCTGTCCCGCATTTCCTGCAACTCCTGAAACAGAAGATATATTGATGATTCTTCCGCCCTTTTGTCTGAGCATCTGGCGTGAAATGTGACGGATGCAGTTAAATGCACCTTTTAAATTCGTGTTGATAACCGCATCAAACTCTTCCTCTGACATCTTCATTAAAAGGTTGTCCCTTGTAATTCCAGCATTATTGACGAGGATATCGACTCTTCCGTATTTCTTGATAATTCCGCTTAAGAATTCTTCCGCACTCTTAAATTCAGATATGTTGCACTGAACTGCCTCCGCCTTACCGCCGAAGCTCTCGATCTCCTTTACAACCTCTTCTGCCTTAGCTGCAGAACCATTATAATTTACGATGACTGTCGCGCCCTCTTTGGCGAGCTTGACTGCAATTGCCCTGCCGATTCCGCGGCTGGCGCCTGTTACGACTGCTACTTTATTATCTAACATAAATTTCCTCCTGATGCTTTTCGGCACCTTTCGGCTGATTCCTTACAGCCCGTTCTCCACTAACGCATTTAATGCTTCCATGGAATCTATATTTATTACTTTGACGTCCCTTGTTATCTTCTTTATGAAAGCAGACAGGGTTTTACCCGGTCCGATTTCGATAAATGTGTCAACACCGTCTGCCAGCATCGTTTCAACGCTCTGCTGCCATCTTACAGAAGAAGATACCTGCTTTGTAAGAAGCGGCTTTACGTCCTCTGCATTTGTAACATATTGTGCTGTCACATTTGCCACATATGGGATCACCGGTGTATGTACTTCTACATGCTCCAATACTTCTCCCAGCTTCTCTCCTGCGCCTGTCAGCATGTTGGAATGGAACGGCCCGCTTACGTTCAGAAGCACGGTCCTCTTTGCACCCGCTTCTTTCAGTTTCACGCATGCCTCTTCCACCGCCTCTTTCAGGCCGGAAATGACAATCTGTCCGGGACAGTTATAGTTGGCGATCTGCACGCCTTCTATCCCCTCCAGAACTTCTTCAATCTTAGAGGCATCTAATGCAAGGATGGCAGCCATAGCGCCTACGCCTACCGGTACCGCCTCCTGCATCAGAATTCCTCTCTGCCTAACTGTAGTAATCGCGTCTGCCTCGCCCATAACGCCGGCAGCCACAAGTGCACAATATTCTCCCAGGCTCAGTCCTGCCGCCACATCAGGCTTGATTCCCGTTCTTTCCGTCAGAACTTTCATCATAGCGATTCCTGCTGTTACCATCGCCGCCTGTGTGTACTCTGTAATATCTAATCTGTCATTTTCTGTAAAACATAATTCCGGCATGGAAAATCCGAGCAATTCGCTCGCCTTGTCAAATACTTCTTTCCCAATGTTTGTCTGTTCGTAGAAATCTTTTCCCATCCCGGCCTTCTGAGCTCCCTGGCCCGGAAAAATAAATGCAATTTTACTCATTATCTGGCTCCTTTTAACAGCGCCTCTGCCTGCGCCATCATTTCCTCAATCATTTCCTTACAGGTCTGCTCTTTCTTGATCATACCTGCAATCTGTCCTGCCATAACAGTACCGTTCATCACATCGCCTTCCATAACTGCCTTTCTCAGCGTACCAAGAGTCAGATATTCCAGTTCTTCAAAGGATTTTCCTCCCTGTTCCATCTTGATATACTCTCTTGTCATCTGATTTCTGAGACAGCGCACCGGATGGCCATGTGTCCTACCCGTAACGGTAGAATCGATATCTTTTGATTTGATAATACGTTCTTTGTAATTTTGATGTACAATGGATTCGCTGGCAACGACAAAACGCGTTCCCATCTGGACCGCCTCAGCACCCAGCATAAATGCGGCTGCAATTCCCCTTCCGTCACCGATGCCTCCGGCAGCGATTACCGGGATGCTCACTGCATCTGCCACCTGAGGAACCAGGCTCATCGTCGTCTCTTCTCCAATATGGCCGCCGGACTCTGTTCCTTCCGCAACAACCGCATCGGCTCCGGAGCGCTCCATCATTCTGGCGAGCGCAACGCTGGCAACGACAGGAATTACCTTTATTCCCGCATTCTTCCACATCTCCATGTATTTTGCCGGATTGCCGGCACCCGTCGTAACGACTTTAATGCCTTCTTCTACGACAACTCTGGCCACATCGTCTGCGTGAGGCTCATAAGCATAACATTGACGCCAAACGGTTTCTCTGTCAGCTCTTTTGCCTTGCGGATTTCATCACGAACAACTTCGCCAGGAGCATTCGCTCCTCCTATCAGTCCGAATCCGCCCGCCTCGGACACGGCGGCAGCCAGATTATGCTCTGCCACCCAGGCCATACCGCCCTGGATAATCGGATATTCGATACCCAGAAGCTCTGTAATTCTTGTTTTCATTATTCTTCTACACCCTTTGCCTTCAGATACTGCATAACATCTCCAACAGTTAAAAGATTCTCTAAATCTTCTGCTGGGATTTCTACAGAATACTCATCTTCCAAAGCCATTACAAGCTCAAATAAATCAAGAGAATCTGCGCCTAAATCCTCTTTGAAGGAAGAAGCTTCCGTAATTGTCTCTGCCTCTACGCTTAACTGTTCTGCAATAATTTCTTTCATTTTCTCTAACATGGTTTTAATCTCCTTTTTACACTATAAAATGTATAGTCAGCAGCTTTCTGCTGCCAGTTACTATCATATCAATAATACCTATGTCCCCTGCTGCCTGTCAAGACAAAACATCCAATAATTTCCTCTTTACCACTCCATGAGGGTAGCGCCCCATGTAAGACCGGCTCCAAATCCAGCGATCACGATTTTATCTCCCCGTTCCAGCTTTCCTTCCCGGTTCACTTCGTCGAGTATAATCGGCAGAGACGCTCCGGATGTATTGCCGTACCGTTCAATATTCATCGGTATTTTATCCATCGGAATCTTCAGCCTCCTGGATATGGAATCGAAAATCCTCATATTTGCCTGATGCAGGAAAAAGTACTTGATCTCTTCCTTATCAACTCCACTTTTTTCTAAAAGCTGGCTGATGCACTCCGGTACCTTTTTTACTGCAAATTTGAATACTTCCTGTCCGTCCATCGTGGTATACCCATATTCCGGCTTCGTTCCTGTCAGGAAATTTCCTGTCGTCCTTGCAACGCACTCCAGCACGTGGCCCCTTGCACCGTTTGAGCCCATTACAAAATTACGGATTCCCGTTTCCTCTGCCCGAACGACTGCTGCTCCTGCGCCGTCTCCAAATAATACACTTGTACTTCTGTCCGACCAGTCCATCAATTTACTCAGCTCATCGCAACCGATTACAAGGCCTGTACGGTACATACCCGACATGAAAAATCCATGAACGATATTCAGGCTGAATATAAATCCGGAACAGGCGGCACTGACATCGAATGCAACTGCGTTAACGGCTCCGATTGCGGCCTGCACCTCACAGCCGCAGCTTGGAAGGCACTTATCTGGTGATGATGTTCCTACGATGATGATATCCAGTTCTTCCGGCGAAATACCTGCCATCTCCACTGCCCTTTTCGCCGCTTCCACGGCCATGTGGGTAGCCCCGCCATCCTTGCAGATATGTCTCGCTCCGATCCCGGTCCTGGAGCGGATCCACTCATCGCTGGTGTCCATGATCTTTGCCAGGTCATCATTTGTAATTACGTTTTCTGGTGCATATGAACCAGTTCCTAATATTCTTGTTGTCATGACACATCCCATCTATTTTCTCAGAAAATTAATAATACTTTGATAATCAAACTAATCATATCCAAAGTTATATCTCCTGTCAATAGCTATTTGATAAAATTAAGAATAGAATTGTTGGAGCATAAAAAGAAGCGCCGGATTTCGACAGAATACTCAAAATTCGGCGCTTTTTGATCCTTAGTTCCAAGCTTTATTCATGTTTTATTCTTTATATGCCTGAATGTGGTTTCTGGCTGTTTCCATCAGCAGAGCTACATCGCTGGAACACAGGTTTAGGCTCATTCCTTTATCCGCCCATTTTTTAACGGCCTTGGGATTTCCCATATGAATTCCACTGTATTTTCCATGTTTTTCTGCGGTTTTAATTATGCACTCCAGTGCCTCCTGAAACTCATCTCTGTCATATTGCCCCATGATCCCCATGCTCTGAGATAAATCATTCGGACCTACAAACGCTGCATCGATCCCCTCTACGCCGAGAATTGCGTCCAGGTTCTCCACGCCCTCAGGGGACTCAATCTGTACGAGCAGAATCGTTTCCTCATTAGAAGACTTCATATAATCCTCTGCCTTCACATTTCTGTAAGCCGCATGCGCTTTCAAAAGAGCAACACCACGGTTTCCAAGAGGGGCGTATTTTGAATATTCTACCAGTTTTTTAGCCTGCTCTGCCGTTTCCGTATTCGGCATTAAAAGCCCGGACGCCCCCATTTCCATATATTTAAGAACCACTTCTCTGTCTGGCTGGGGCACGCGTATGATCACCGGCATGTCCACGGCCTTTGCCGCTGTAACCATTGCCGACATCTTGCTGTAATCGATATATCCGTGTTCACTGTCTATAAAAAAGTAATCATATCCCGCTTCTTTTAAAATAACAGCCATATCCGGACTGTCAAACAGCCCCACCATACATCCCAGTAATTTTTCTCCATTTTTAAGTCTCTGTTTTATTCCATTTTATTTTCCTCCTAATTTAATCTGATTTGTACATTCTCTTCCATCCAGGATAGCTTTTAAATTATCAATAGCCATTCGGCCCATATACTGGGCGGCCTGTACTGTATTTCCTCCAAGATGAGGCGTAAGAACAACATTTGGCAGTTTGAAGATTTTTCCGTATTCCGGCGGTTCCTTCTCAAATACATCCAGTCCGGCTCCGGCTACCCGGCCTGATATGAGGCTTCTTCCAGAGCTTCCATGTCGATCAGTCCGCCCCTGGCCGCATTGATAATGCATACGCCTTCTTTCATCTTATGTATGGATTCCCTGTTTATCATATGTCTGGTTTTTTCCGTTTCCGGCACATGGAGAGATATGATATCGCTGTGCCGGTAAAGTTCATCTAAATTATCGGCGGTTTCGACGCCTTCTTTTTGCGCAGTTCCTGTATCGGCGTAGGGATCATAGATCATCACTCCCATGCCGAATCCCTTAACCATCCGGGCCACCTGTTTTCCGATCGCTCCATATCCGATCAGGCCAAGCATCCTGCCGTCCAGTCCATTCCCCATGGGACGTATCCATTTTCCGGCCCTTGTATTGCTGTCCATTGTTATAATCTGCCTTCCCAAAACCAGCATATGCGTTACCGCAAGTTCAGCTACCGCTTTCGCATTGGCTCCAGGCGTATTCGTAACTGCAATTCCTGCTCTGTTTGCCGCTGAAATATCCACATGCTCACAACCGACCCCATATCGTGAAATCACTTTCAGCGATTTTGGCGCTTTTGTAAACATCTCCTGCGTATACCACTCTAAGCCGGCAATAATTCCGTCACAGCCTTCCCAGTATTTCTGAATCTCCTCTTTTGTCAGAGGTTCGGGCTGCGCTTTCATAACTACTTCCGCAAAGCTTTCCAGGTATTTTATATTTTCCTTCATTGCCGGCTGTCCATAAGCCGCTGACGTTACCAGTACCTTCATTTTTTACTTTCTTCACCTTTCTGTAAAATTCTGCGTTTTACATACGTTCCACAGCTTTCCCTTACGATCATCTGGAATTGCATGGTCACGCGGACCTGTGTCTTTCTTTTTGTTTTTATCTTATCCAACAGGATTTTTACGCCCCATTCTCCCAGTTCTCTTTTATTGATGTCGATTGTGGTAAGAAGAGGCTTTGAATATTCTGCCATCTCTATATTGTCAATCCCTATTACCGCAATATCTTCCGGTACGCGCAGGCTCTTTTCCGTAATCGCCCTGATGGCACCCAGTGCACAGATATCATTGGCACAAAACAGAGCGTCGGCAGTTGCTTCTCAGAGACGAGAGACAGTGCGGCTTCATAGGAACTGTTTAAAGATAATTTGCAGTTTCTGATTATGGAATGGTCCAGTTCCAGATTATAATCAAACAGCGCTTTGGCATAGCCATTAAACCGGTGTTCATTTACGATCTGACTTTCCTCTTTATATGGAACAATCCCGATATATCCGATTTTCCTGTTTCCCAGGGAAATCAAATATTTAACCGCTTCATATGCGCATTCATAGCTGTCGCATATAACCTCATCAAACTGGCGGTTAATATGATTCAAACCGACATAAATAATGTTCTTAATCTTTTTCAGGTCACGGAATATTTTTTCACTGAACCGCCCCATTGCGATGATTCCGTCCACATCTTTTTGATTCAGAATACTGTTTATAATCTCTTCCGAAGATGTGTCTTCCAGAGCACATATGTATTCCACCCGGCAGCCATTATCGGCTGCACTTTTTTGGATTCCCCGCAGTACCTTCCCGTAAAACGGATCTGTATATGTTTCCTGATAAGAAGCCATAATACAGCCGATTTTTATTTCATCAGAAGCAATCCCCTTCTTTCTGTTTATTAGCTCTCTGGCCGTCTCATTCGGTATATAGCCCAATTCGTTAACGGCTTTCCAAACATTCTCCGAATTTTTACTCCCCTTCCTGTCAGATGTAACATTATTGATAATCCGTGAGGCAGTCGCAATGGATACCCCCGCCTTTTTTGCAACATCTTTCAGTGTAACGGACAACTCAATTCTCCTTTTTCGGCACTCTGTTTTTCCTTGCCTTTTTTATGGAAGGCATAACTATCATAACTGCCGCTAATAAGATGAAACATGTGCTGATCGGCTTCTGGAAAAAGATCCATGGATCTCCATTTGAAAGGAGCAGTGCTCTTCTGAAATTCGTTTCTGCCATAGACCCCAAAACGATCGCTATTACCATAGGGGTCAGTGGGAAATCCAGCTTGTTCAGATAATATCCTGCGATTCCAAACAGCAGCATAATCAGCGCATCAAAGGTTGTATTATTCGTCGCATAAGCCCCGATCACACAGAATACTACCAGAAGGGGAACCAGTATTTTCTGAGGCACCTTTGTTACATTCACGAAAAAGCGGCTGAATACATGTCCCTGGATAAACATGAATATATTAACAAGAATAAGGCCGATCATAATACAATATACCCATTCTTTCTGCTGAGTAAATAACTGCGGCCCCGGAACGATTCCCTGCATCATGAGAGCGCCTATCAGCACAGCCGTAATCGCGTCTCCCGGAATTCCAAGCGTGAGCAGCGGTATTAGTGTCGCTCCTGTTACAGCGTTATTTCCTGCTTCTGAAGCGGCAACGCCTTCGATATATCCCGTTCCGAATTTTTCCGGCGTTTTGGATGAGCGCTTTGCTTCGTTATAGCTTAAAAATGAAGCAATTGCAGCTCCCGTTCCCGGTACGGCGCCTATAAACGTTCCGATTACACAAGATTTCATAATTGTTCTCATATTCTCTTTCAGCGTCTTCCAGGAAAGGTTTCTTTTCTCGAATTTCAGAATTTCTTCCTTTGAGTTGCTGAGCATACCGGACTTCATAAGAATTTCCGAAATAGCAAATAGCCCGATCATTGCGGGAATCAGATCAATTCCACCTGCAAGATTTACATTTCCAAATGTAAACCGTTCAATTCCTTCAATCGGATCGATGCCAATTACAGTAATCAACAGACCGGTAAATCCCATCATGAGTCCCTTGATTACAGATTCTCCGCTGACGCTTGAAATAATTGTCAGCCCGAACAGGGCCAGGGCAAAGTATTCCGACGGTCCGAATTTCAGCGCAAATTTTGCTATAACGGGTGCTACAAATAAAAGCACCAGAGCACTGAATATTCCTCCAATGGTTGAAGCAGTAAGCGCCATCTGAAGCGCTTCTCCTCCGCGGCCCTGCTGGGCCATTTTATACCCATCCAGTACCGTAGCAGCAGATGCCGGCGTACCCGGGGTTTTAATTAATATAGCCGTAATCGAACCGCCGTACGTTCCACCGCAGTAGACCCCCAACAGAAGCAAAAGGCCGGTAATCGAGTTCATCCCGTATGTAAGGGGAATCAGGAGAGCGACTCCCATTGTTGCCGTCAGACCGGGGAGCGCGCCGATAATGATTCCTCCCGCAAGGCCTATATTCAAATATATAAAATTTTGTATTGTAAACAGATTCCCCAACACTTCCTGAAGCATCATTTTCCCCCTCTCTACGGCAGTTGTACAAACAAAAGCTTTGTAAAGGCAAAATACACCAAGATATCTACTCCATAAACAATCAGATAATAATATGCCTTTTTTACACGGAACAGGAAAAGCGCTCCTGTCGTCACCCCTATGGTGGTTATGATATACCCCAGTTTGTCAAATAACAAAATATATACCAGTACCATGGCTGCAAATATAATGACTACGTTTTCCTTACCTTTTTCCCGTTTTACCTTTTCCTCTTCCGAGCCTCCTTCCTTCTTGCTCTTTTTATAGGAAATAAATGTTTCCAGAATAAGCAAAAAGCTTAATACCATGAGGCCAACGCCGATAAACTGCGGAAATATTCTGGCGCTTCCGGCATTTCCCATTCCTTTTGCGGAGATCACAACAGGGGATATCAGAAAGGCAAATAAACCAAGGCTGAAAAACATGACGCCGCTGGAGAAATCTTTTTTATATTTACTGTTCAACCGCCTTTTCCTCCTTTTTTCTACTTGTCAACGTTCTCCACAATCATTTTTGCGAATTCGCCTTCTTCCACTGCCTTCTGAACAATTTCCTCCGGTGTGTATGGAGTCGCTACTACATTTCCATTTTCACAGAACTCTTTAAATCTGTCGTCCTTTACCATTTCTCCAAACGCCTGTTTCAGCGTTTCCATGACATCCTCCGGTGTCCCTTTAGGAGCAGCAATAAATTTCCACACGCTCAAATCAATATCGTATCCCTGCTCCTTCATGGTTGGAATATCTTTTAATTTTTCACGCTCATCCCGTTCCGAAGTAAAAATTCCAATCGGTATAAAACTTCCGTTTTCGATATACTGCATGGCATTTGACGGATGCATAACGCCAAAATCCACGTGGCCGCCCAGCATGGCCGTTACTACCTCTGCATCTCCGTTATAAGGAACTCCCTCTACGGACATGCCGCTTTGCTGAAGAAATGCCTTAGCCGCCAGGTCCGGAATCCCGCCCGCGCCTGGATATCCATACTTCAGGCCAGAAGCGTCTTTCAGCTCTTCCAGCGTGGTAATTCCCGTTTCCTTACTGGCCAGTAACAGGACCGGTTCATAAATCAGGCCGATAATCGGTTCAAAATCCTCAATAGAATATGATACTTCCCTCATAAGAGGCTGTGTTACAAAGACCCCTGAAGTGAAAAAACATAGTTCATAACCGGTAGGTTTTGCATTTTTGAATTCTGTTGTGGCAATTGTTCCGCCTGCCCCGTCTCTGTTAACTACAGAACAGGACTGTCCCAGATAATCAGGACACAGCTCTGACAGTATTCTGCATGTTGCGTCACTCGATCCTCCCGCCGTCCAGGGGCATGTGATCTGAAGCGGGCGGGCTGGAAACTGATCTTTGGATTTTTCTTTTTTAGAACTTCCTGTTTCTTCATTTTTTGCCTGTGTTATTTCCTTCTCTCCTGCAGAACTGCCGCATCCTGCCATAAGCAGACCAGTAATCAATAATACGGATATTAGTGATAATCTCTTTTTCATTTTTCTTCCTCTCTTTTGTAATATTATTAGTTTTTACAAGGAACTAACGGATCTGTATTTTTCATCTCCTTCTTGTTTCATGAAAATTTTCATGATTATTTGGTAAACTGTACAATTTTCTAACTTTTTCCGCGGATTTTTTATCTTTTATATCCATAATACTAGAGCAAATTTACAACAAAATCAATAATTCTGGTTGAATTTACAGGCACAGGTTATGCAAAACGTTTACATTTTCAGAATTCTTTAATATTCTGGTTGAATTTACAGGCACAGGTTATGCAAAACGTTTACATTTTCAGAATTCTTTAATATATATGTTTATTATATA
>NZ_QSDR01000029.1 GCF_003464085.1 Clostridium sp. AM58-1XD | reverse complement strand
CCGGCTGCCTCTCTTTCTTCAAGATCTACGATTTCGTATTCCATATGTTTCATTTGATTACCCCCTTTTCTTTTTAAGGCAATCATATCACATATAACATGACATCAGTTTGTCATCTTTCATACCTGTCCATCATAGATTTGATCACCTGCCTCAGTTCTTCCCTGAGGTCTTCCGGTTCCATCAGTTCGGCACGGCCGCCAAAACCCAGAATCCATCCGAAAAGGCTCTCTTTATCCGTAAATCCTCCGTTTAGAAGCAGCCTCCCGTCTTCCAGTTCCGTAAAGCTTCCGTTTCCGCATCCATCAATCAGGCACCATTTTAAATCGCTGTCCAGTATAACAGAAACCTGAATATTCGGCGGATAGATCTCCCCGCCATCAATCTGAAAGGGCGGAATCTCCCTTGGGCAGAAGCTCTCGCCTGTTCCGCTTAAGTCCACCATTCGGTTCAGCTTGAACATACGATAATCGGTCCGTTCGGTGCAATAGCCCCATACATACCAGGAGGACCATTTAAAAATCAGGAAATAAGGTTCGATTTCCCTTTTGCTCTCACCCTTTGGAGAATAGTAGAGAAAACGGATCTTTTCCTTATTTTTAATGGCTGCCTGTATTTGTTCAATTGCCGCAGAAAGCTTGTTTTTGTGCCAGGACGACAGATCGATCAGAATATGGCCGCCGGCCGCCAGCATAGACGAACTGCCTGCAGATAGCTTGTCCATCAGCTGCTGGTATCTTCGCGTCCCGGACACGCTGTCCAGACTTTTTAAGCCAGCCAGGATATCCTTCATATCGGCAGATGTCAGCAGGGTCCGGTCCATCCGGTATCCATCCATAATGGATATGCCGCCGTTTCTTCCCTGTTCTGTGACAAGAGGGATTCCAGCCTTGCAGATATCCTCTATATCTCTGTTGATCGTCCGTCTGGACACTTCGAATTTTTCTGCCAGAACAGGGGCCGTAACCTTGTCATTCTGCAGGAGAATGGAAAGAATTCCAATCAATCGGTCTATTTTCATCTCAGCACCTCATCGAGTACCCGCCGCAGGCGGAGAATCTCGCCAACGAGATTCTTTTTAATAGTTTTCTTTTCTCACTTCAAAATAGCTCTGCGCATATTTGCATACCGGGCAAACTTCCGGAGCCTTCTTTCCCATAACGAGATGGCCGCAGATTCTGCATTCCCACATGGCTTCTTCGCTCTTTTCAAAGACCTTCTGCACTTTCACATTCTTTAAAAGTGCGCGGTAACGCTCTTCATGGGCTTTTTCAATCTCTCCCACTTTACGGAACAGCTCCGCCAGATCCGAATACCCTTCTTCGTCGGCATCCTTTGCAAAACGGTCATACATATCGGTCCATTCGTAATTCTCTCCTTCAGCAGCTGCCAGAAGGTTCTGTGCCGTGCTTCCCAGGTGGCCGAGCGCATCATACCACAGCCTTGCATGTTCCTGTTCATTCCTGGCTGTCTTCAAGAAGAGCTCCGCAATCTGATCATATCCCTCTCTCTGGGCAATTGCAGAAAAATATGTATATTTATTTCTTGCCTGACTCTCTCCTGCAAACGCTTCCATCAGGTTCTTTTCTGTCTTCGTTCCCACAAAACGGCTGTTCCCGTTCTCTGACTTCTCTTCGATCCTTTCAAACACACTGGCCGGCTGACGGCACACCGGACATTTAAATCCTTCCGGAAGTTCTCCTTCATGAATGTATCCACACACGGTACAACGGTATTTTACTGTATTTGCCATTTCTTTTCCTCCTAAATCTTCGCTTCTGTCTGTATATGATGTATGCAGCATTTTTTCTGCCAGTTCGCTTAACGGTTTCTTATAAAACTCCTGGTACAGCGTCTTAATCTCCTCATTGTCATGGCTTGTACGAAGGCTCATGGACTGATCCCTGTCATAGAGGCCTGCGATTCTCTTTTTTCTGAGTTCATCGCCCTTTTCCAAGGTTCCCTTCGGCTGTCCGCCGCCTCCGATGCAGCCTCCCGGACATGTCATTACTTCGATAAAATGATATCCGCCTTCCTTGGCTTTTACCTTTTTCACCATTTCTCCCGCTGCTTTTGTACCGTAAATAACGGCTGCCTTCACTTCCAGATCACCAATTTTGACCACGGCCTCTTTCACCGCTTCCATTCCGCGGACCGGTTCCAGTTTAAAGAAGTCGGCCGGCGCTTTCTCCCCTGTCACGTATTCATACGCCGTACGAAGGGCTGCTTCCATCACGCCGCCTGTATTGCCGAATATGACGCCTGCACCGGATGCTTCTCCCATCAGCCTGTCAAAAGGAGAATCTTCAAGCACAGCAAAATCCGCTTCTTCTTCCTTCGCCCATGCAGCCAGCTCTCTCGTGGTGATCACGTAATCCATATCACGCATTCCCTCGATTCCGAGGTACTCTCCGGCCGCCTTCATCTCCTCCCTGCGGATCTCGAATTTCTTGGCCGTACATGGCGTGACCGCTACATTCACGATCTTTGTCGGATCGATCCCCATCTTCTTTGCAAAATACGTCTTGATCGTAGGGCCCTGCATTCCGATCGGACTCTTGGCTGTGGAAATATGCTCCGTAATCTCCGGATAATACGTTTCCACATACTTTACCCAGGACGGACAGCAGCTGGTAAATTGTGGAAGTGGCCTCGTCCCCTTCGTCACCCGTTCCAAAAGCTCACTCGCTTCCTCAACGATCGTCAGATCAGCCGCAAAATTTGTATCCAGCACGTAATCGGCTCCTAGCATTCTCAGCAAAGCAACCATTTTCCCTTCCACGAAACTCCCGTCTTCCATGCCGAATTCTTCTCCCAAAGCGATTCTGACGGATGGTGACGTACTGAAAATCACGATCTTATCCGGGTCGTCCACTGCCTTTTTCACGTCCGGATACTCATACTTCTCCGTAATGCTGGAAACGGGACAGACGTTAGCACACTGGCCGCAGTTGATACAGACAGCCCGTCCTCCCGTTGCCTCCAGCGTATACGTTCCGTGAACGCCAATATAGTTTGTGCAGATTTCCTTACACTGGCCGCATTTGATACATAGATCCTCATGTCTCATAATAGACGGATTATCACCGTCAATCGGTACACGGACACCCATAGGTAAATGGTTCATGAATTCCCCTCCTGTATTATATTAATAATAATTACTGTTATTGATATAATACCATATTATGTCAATATCTGTCAAGCTGAAACAGAAATCTGCAAACAGATAAAAAAACTGCCTTTCCAGCCAGCGAGCCGCAAAGAAAACTGCTGCAATAGAAAAGCATGCCGTCGACACCAGCTGCAGCGGCTTAGCCGCCTTGGAACGGAATCTGGTATCGAGGGCATGCCTGCTTTTATAACTGCAATCCTCTCTTTTTATTCATTTCTGATCGCCGCCAGGGGACTTAGTTTCATGGCTCTCATAGCCGGGAAGAATCCTGCAATCATGCCGACGCCCACTGCAAAACCAACGGCTGACATGGAAAGCCACAGCGGAATCCTGGATATGTCTCCTTCAATACCCGTCATCATCTCGCTGATTCCTGCAAAACGGTTTACGAGAAAGGAAATCAGGTAGCTGAGCACCAGGCCCGCAGCTCCTCCCATAAAACCGATGAAGCCGGATTCCAGCAGGAACATGTTGCGGATATCTCCCATATCACAGCCAAGCACCTTCATAACGCCGATCTCTCTGGTCCTCTCATAAATGGACATCATCATCGTATTGGCAATACCGATTGCCGCGACAAAAAGGGATACCGCTCCGATGCCTCCTAAGACCATCTGGATCATGTTGGACTGCTGTTTTGTCTGTTCCATCCAGTCTGTGTTGCTCGTGGCCTGAAAGCCATATCCGTGATTGCCTGCTGGACTTCTTTTACATTATCTGATTCATCTACAAACACCTTTGCATTTTCATAGATAAAATAGCTGTAAGGCTTCCCCTTTTTTGTCGTAGGCTGTCCCGGAATCGGCTTTTTCTTAAATGTCCTCTTTAAAAATGCCTTCAGCTGGTCCACATCGGTATACACATTGTAGCAGTACTCATTCCAGGAATTATCCTCGCCGCCGTCCACAATCCCTGATACAGGTATCAGATATTTTTTCGGAGGCTTTACCTGGTTATCTTCTGACGGATTCTGAGACTGATAATAGGAATCCGTATCGAATATAACGAAAACTGGTTTTCCTACCAGATCCACATCCGGAGAGTTCTCCTCCATGCCTCTGTAAAATCCCCGGTCTCTGCCGTCCGTAAAATTCTGCGGAATCCAGTTGCCCGCCACCAGTTCCATCTCGCGGCTGTTTTCATCAGGAAGCTTTCCTTCTCCAATGGGAATGTCCTCCAGGTATTCACGGCTGACGCCGGTCAGGCTGACGCTGGCCGTATATTTTCCCTGTATCATCAGGATGTACGTATTCAGCATCGGCGTCACTGATTTCACATGAGGCAGCCGTTTTATGAGCTCTATTGTATCATCCTTCATATAATTCGGCTCCTTGGAACTGTTCTCCTGAGAATAGATATCGCAGAAAACATCGATTGCCGTCATATTGCCGTATGAGGAAACAAGCTCCATCTGCAGTTCCTTCAAACCAATTCCAAGAGATACCATAACAACGATGGACGCCGTACCGATGATAACTCCCAGAACGGTAAGAGCTGTTCTCAGCTTCCGCCGCCTCAGACTGTTTATGCTCATAGCCAGAAGGTCAAGAATTCTCATCCTCTGTCTCCCCTTCCTCTTCTTCCAGCAGCCTCTTTTTCTTTTTCTTTCTCATATGGATGACCAGCGCCGCCACTCCGGCAACGGCTACCGCTGCCGTTGCAAGAATAACCATCTTATTCTTCTGGAAAAATGTCGGTTCTCCCTCCATTCCATCCATATCACCCATGTCAAAATCCCCCATATCCATCGGTTCTTCCTCCATCACGGTCAAGAGCAGCGTCTTCTCCACAACGGTGGGCACACCGTTTACATCTTCATATGTGATTTCAATATGGACCGTTCCGTCGTCTGAAGTCGGAGCAACAGCGGTCAGCATGGCATCGACATTTCCTGTCTCACCGGACTTGATATTACCCACATAGCTTTCTGCCGGGTTAATGGAATCTGCTTCAAAGCGGACCATCACATTATAAAGCGTCACCTTGCCTGTATTGTTGATTGGAAACATTACATTACTTTCGCTTCCCACCGTAATGCTGTCCGGCATGATTTCAAAAGTGCCTACGTTCATCCTCGGCTCCTGTTTTACAGGAATATCCACAGAAACCTTCTCTTCCGCATTTTTAAATTCCGGACTGTCGTATGTTTCGTTAATCGCCAGGGAATAGGATCTCTGATCCACGCCTGCTCCCGGAATCATCTTCATCCTCAGCTCTTTGATCTCTCCCGGATTCATCCGGCTCACCGTCATGGATGATGAACCGGATTCCATGGTAAATACTGCGCTCTCCGATACCTTCTCTGATTCCATGGTAAAGAGAATATTAGTCGCCGGAATTTCTGAAGACGCATTCTTCATTCTCAAAATCAGCTCAAATTCCTGGCCCGCATATACTTCAGACGGAATTGTCTCGTAGCTGTCCACGACGAGCCTGGCCATCTTTCTGTCGTTCTTGTCGAATTCCCCCAGGTCATCCTCCTTTTCCTTATTATGAACTCTTACAAAAAAGCTCCTTTCCAGTTTTTCCAGATCTCCCATTCCGTTGGAACTGTCCCGATAGTAAATCGTCGTCTTTATGGGATAGTATCCCGTATAGACGTCGTCCCGGATCGCCATGCTGTAAGTCAGCTGAACCGTTTCCCCTGCTGCCAGCTTGTCAAAACGCCTGTCGTAATTGGCATCATTGATCTCAAATGGATACTTTTCCTTATCTTCACTTAGCTCCAGAATCGCGGTCACGTCGTAGAGATCCGTCTTGCAGGCATTTCTCATATTGATGGAAAAGTTCATAACGTTTGGATAGGTGCCGTCCGGAGTACTCTGGTTTTCGCCCAGTACAATATCGATCGTTCCGTTTTCATCCTCATCGTCGTCCGACGTGTCGGAGCTCTTTTTAATCCAGATGTTAACCTGCTCTTCCCGGAACCCGCTCACTTCCCCTTCCACGCGGATGGTAACTGCATAATAACCATCGGACAAATCGCGGCGCACTCTGGCTGAAAGGGAAACGGTTTTAGACCTGTTTTCTTTCAGCTTTCCTACCTTCTTCTTTGTATTGAACATGTTCTGATCCATTTCGAACGGAAATTCTTTGGACCTGTCGTCATTCATGATCTCGTCCGGATCGTCATGAAAGTAATTGTTCGGTGAAAAGGATACATAGATATTCTCATCCTCATCGAACTCGCCCCCATCATTTGTAATCGTCAGAGGAATATTGATCGTCTTCCCCGTTTTTCCGGAAGGTGCCTTATCCGTATGTACAAACCGGTTATCCGACATATCGACATATTCCGCCTGCGACGGAAAAGCCGTTCCCGCCAGAAGACCTGACACCGTCAGGCAGGCCGCCAGACAGAAGGCCAATATTTTCTTTCCACTCTTCATTCTGTCCATCTCTCCTTATTCCTCCTCGTGCTGCTGCTCTTCGATTCCTGTAATCTTCCCGTCTACAATATGAATCTGCTTATCCGCAAAGGAAGCCAGATGATTGTCATGGGTGACCATGATCAACGTCTGCTGCTGCTCCCTCACAATCCGCCTCATCAGCTTCAACACTTCCATCGTCGTTTTGGAATCCAGATTGCCAGTCGGCTCGTCGGCAAAAATAATCTGCGGATTTACCACGAGTGCCCGCGCGATCCCCACTCGCTGCTGCTGCCCTCCCGACATCTCATTTGCCATATGGTTCATCTGTTTTTCCAGTCCTACAAGCTTCAGAAATTTCTTCGCCTTTCCTTCTCTCTCCTTTTTCGGCACGCCGCGGAAGGAGAGGGGCAGTGCCACGTTTTCCACCGCATTCATGGTCTGAAGGAGATTATAGGACTGAAAAATAAAGCCCACATGCTCCCTTCGAAATGTAACCAGCTGCCGCTCCGTCATCTTTTCAATATGCGTCCCTGCGATAATGATCTCTCCCTTGCTGGGCTTTTCCAGACCGGCCAGCATGTTGAGAAGCGTGGACTTACCAGAGCCTGAAGGCCCGACAATCGCACAGAATTCCCCCTTATTCAGCGTAAAATCCACTCCATTTAAAGCGTAGACCTTCGTCGTACCGACTCTGTATATTTTGTAAAGGTTATTCACCTGTATCATCTTCTTTATTTCTGCCAACTCATATTCCTCCATAGCAAAGAGTCCGGCGGACCTGACTCGCACGCCGGAATGCGGCCCATACAGCGGACATACTTCCTCAGCGCGAAGTGTGCCTCTACAGCTGAAGGCTTTTCACGTCTCTTCTGATGGCTTTATCATAACACAGTTCCCTTTTTCTTTGTTTTATAAAATACTTAAACTTCCTTACATCTTCCTTACAGAGAATAACTGGAAGTTGATGTTCGCTAAAACGAACCTTCGCGCCGAGCACGGTATCCGATAAAGCGGGGCACGCAGTCCACAGCGGAGCTCTTTTTACTTTCCAGGAGTCAAACATTTTAACACTTTATAAGAACAAGGTCTATCCTGGAAAGTAAATAAGCAGCCGTTTTCAGGCTGCCAGAACCGCTTTTCTGCTCGAGGCTGTTTTCTGCGTATTTTTCCCTCTATTCTAACAGGGCAGGCCCGTTCCCTTTTTCATCCCGTCATGCCCCTCTTTACGTCCAGTATTCTCTGTACCGACCGGTTCAGCCGCTCTTCCTTAATTGTCCCATCCTTTACAGCCTGAATTACAGCCCCATACGCTTCTTCAAAGTCATCGGGCATAAGCAGAATATCCGCTCCGGCCTGCACTGCTTTGACAGCCGCTTCTCCGGACGAACAGGAATTTTTGATCGCACCCATGTTCAGCGCATCCGTAATGACAAGCCCCTTAAATTCCAGCTCGTCCCTCAGAACCCCTGTAATCATTTTTTCTGAAAGCGAGGACGGTGTTTCATCCCCTGTGACGGATGGAGCCGCAATATGGGCTGCCATTATACATTCCGCATTCTGAGATGCTGCGTCCTGAAAAGGAACCAGTTCCGCCGATTTCAGTTCGTCAAGAGTTTTGTCCGTATATGCAAATCCATCATGAGTATCTCCCTGTGTGGCCCCGTGGCCCGGAAAATGTTTATAGACGGGAATCACTCCCTGTTCTCTCAGTCCCTGAGCCACCTTTTTAGCCATGGCTGTAACGACAGCAGGATCCGCCCCGAAGGAACGGCTTCCGATCACCTGGTTGTTCGGATTTGTCAAAACATCCGCATTCGGTGCGAAGTCCATGTTAAATCCGTAATCCGACAGGTAGCCCCCTATCGTCCTTCCAACCTCCAGAGCGGCATTTTCATCGCCTGATTCCCCGATCCTGGCCATGCTGTCAAATACCCTGACCGAAAATCCTTCATGATTGGCAATCCTGGCCACCTTTCCGCCCTCTTCATCGATTGCGAGAAAAAGCGGCAGTCCTGTGATTTCCCTTGAATACTCCTGTATTTTTCCCGTCATCTCCTTCAGCTGTTCAGGACTTTCCAGGTTGCTGGAAAAGTAGATCAGGCCGCCCACCGGATATTTTTCCAGGGCCGTTCTCGAAGCTTCTCCTGCCTGGGTAACCTGTGTATACCCTGTGAGCGCTTCCGGAGTAATCATAAAAATCTGGGCCGCTTTTTCTTCCAGGCTCATCGAATCCAGATCTGCATTTTTTCCATCGTTCGCACTGCCTGCGGCTGCTTCTCCCGAAAGCCCGGATTCCGCCGCTTTCTCCTGTTCCCCTTCATCCTGCTGTTTCGCGTCGCCCGGAAACGTCTCCTTTACAACTTCCGAGGGCAGAGGATAGCTTTCTGCACTGTCCGCCCTGTTTTCCCCCAAAGCCCATACTGCCGCTCCCGTCAGAAGGATCAGCGCCGCAGCTGCAGCGACAGCCGCCCATCCCTTTTTCTGCCTCTTCTTCCTCTTTCTCCGTGAACGCCCTCTTGCTTCCTGCATAATCTCTTTTTCCTGTTTCAATTTTCCCTCCAAACCAATGATGTTATAATCAACGCTAACTTAAATTATATAGGAAATCGACGCCCACTGCAAACAAAAAATAGTGACGCGCAGGAAAAGCGCGGCACTATTTGCTGCGGCTTGACCACAAGGTCAAGCCGATTCCCGTACATTTTATGGAGCGAGCGTAATAAATATTAGTGACGCGCAGGAAAAGCGCTCTTGATTTCTTTCTTCGTTTATGGTAATAGTTGTATCATCATATTTCACCATGAAAGGAAGGTATACTATGAGCTTTAAAGAAGTCCAAGCAGAAGAACTACAGTTTAATCCATTCACCAGGATCGGTTCCGACTGGATGTTAATCACCGCCGGAGATAAGGAAAATTTCAATACGATGACTGCCAGCTGGGGCGGTGCCGGCGTGCTCTGGGGCAAGAATACCGCCACATGCTACATACGCCCTCAGCGGTATACAAAGGAATTTATAGATTCCAACGACACCTTTACTCTCTCATTTTTCGGCCCTGATTACAGGAATGCTCTTAATATCTGCGGCACATGTTCCGGAAGAGACTGCAGCAAAGTGGAAAAAGCCGGGCTTACTCCCTGTTATCTGGAAGGCACAGTCGCTTTCGAGGAAGCCAATCTGATATTCGTATGCAGAAAGCTCTATAAGGATGACATGCCTCCGGAGAATTTCATCGCCATGGAAAATGACGCAAAATGGTACCCGAACAAAGATTATCACGTCATGTATATTGCAGAAATCCTGAAGGTATTCGCTGCCGATTAATTCCGCCGCTTTCTCTCTCGGGCATAAAAAGAACCTTTTCCGTCTCATTTCATGCGGATAAAGGTTCTTTTTTATTGATATACAGGAAACCGCTTTTCCAGCTTCCTGATCAGGCTTTTGCGATGTCCTTTTTTGTTCCGGTCATTTCCAGAAAATCTTTTGCCGGCATAGGACGCGCAAAATAATATCCCTGGCCGTACTCACAGGATATGTTCTTCAGGAATCCTGCCTGTTCTCCTGTCTCGATTCCCTCAGCAACCGTCTCCAGGCCGATGTCCTTCGCCATATGAATGATGGATTCCAGAATCCGTTTTTCCCTTCCGTAGCAGTCTCCGCCTCTTAAAAAAGTCATATCCAGTTTCATAATATCAACCGGCGCTTCTTTGAGCATATTCAGCGACGAATAACCGCTTCCAAAGTCATCCATCAGAATCTTGAATCCATATTTTCTCAGGACTTCAATTTCTTCAAGAAGCTGCTGCGGGTTGTCCGTATAGGCGCTTTCCGTTATTTCCAGCCTTAAAAGACCGGGATCCACCTGGTATTTCTCCACCAGCGCGATTAAATTGGACACAAAGTCAGGGTCGTAGAACTCCAGTCTGGAAATATTGACAGAAATGGGGATCCGGTCCAGTATTTTGACAACCGCTTCTCTTATGTACGCATCCAGCTTTACAATAAATCCGTTCTTTTCAAAAAACGGAATAAAATCACCGGGCGATATCATTCCCTTGTGCGGATGAATCCAGCGGACCAGAGCCTCCCCGCTTACAATCTGTCCCGTCTCAATACTGAATATCGGCTGAATATACACATTAAACTGTCCCGTCTTCAGCGCCCAATCCATTTCGTTCGTCAGCTCCTGTTCCAGAAGGACCTTTTCGTGAAGTTTTTCATCAAAAACAGCATAATTCTGATTGTATTTTCCCTTCACGCTCTCCAGAGACAGATTTGCCCTGTCACACATCAGATCTACGGACATGGACGCGTCGGTAATCGGATAAATCCCGAAATAAAGGCTGATCTGATGACGGATACTTAACTTTTCCATCTTTTTCTGCAGAAAACTGCGGACATATGCCAGATATTCCTGGTCATTCTTAAGGCAGATCACAAAGTGGTCCGCCTCCAGGCGTCCGTAAACTGCCTGGTCTTCCAGACACTCTTTCAGGCTTTCCGCAAGGAGGCACAGAATCCTGTCCCCCATCTTTGTTCCGTACAGTTCATTGATGATTTTAAACCGTTCGATATCCACCTGCATCAGCACATAGGAGCCTCCCTGATGTTCGTTCAGGAACTGGGCCGTGCGGCTGCAGAATCCATACCGGTTATAAATATCCGTAAGCGAATCGTGTTCCAGCGTATGGCGCAGTTCAATATTCTTCTGTTCCACCAGAAGCTCATTCTCCCTACTTTCCGTAACATCGATATCCACAGCGCGGTAAATCGGCGCTTCCTCTTCCATCTTGTACAGAACTGCCGTCAGCTTTACCCACCTGATATCACCGTTTTGGCAGACAATCCGATGCATCATGTTCACTCTGTGCCCCAGTTCCGCCTTTCCCTGAAGAGCCTCCATGACCATCTCATAATCGTCATGGTACACGATCCGGGACAGGTCTTCGGCATACAGACGTGTGAACTCATCTCTCGTACAGCCGATGAGTTCACATAATCCGTCGTTGAAATAATGGACCATTACCTTATCCGTGACTTTCCATACGCTGATTCCTCCGGGAACGGAATCAGCCAGCGACTGGAAGTCTTCCTTAGACTCGATCAGGGCGTCGCGCAGCTTCTGCTGCTCCAGTACATGCTTTACAATAATATTTTCCACCCTTTTGTATACGACTACAGGGTTGTATGGCTTCATAATAAAATCGTCCGCTCCGAGAGAAAGGGCCCTTGCTTCATTCTCTCCGGCTTCCGAAGTGGACATCACAACAGGGATATCAGATAGAGCCTCATCTTCCTTAATCCGCTCCAGCGTTTCAAATCCGTCCATGACGGGCATGATTACATCCAGAACGACGATGTCAATTGCATTCTCCTTCAGGAGCTTAAGCGCTTCTTTTCCATTCCGCGCCTTCAGAATCTTAAAATTCTCCTCAAAGATGCCTTCCAGTATGGCAAGATTCAGTTCTGTATCATCGACCAGAAGCATTGTCTGCTGTGTCATATCTCTTTCTCCCCGTTTCCCATACCGCAGTTCTGCTGTATGAGTAGTTATTCTATCACAATATCATGTGAAATGATTCTAATTGTTTCGTTGTATGTTACTGTCTACGACATTAAGTATATCGTATTCGTCACAATAAAACAATCTTAACTTTTTCAACACGCCTCTCTTTCATTTTTAATACCTCTGCTTCCAGGTCCTGATATCGGAAACTGTCTCCCTCCTTCGGAATTCTTCCTGCCAGCTCCATTATCCATCCGCTGACCGTCGTTGAATCAAATTCTTCTTCCTTGTTCAGTATTCCAAATAGTTTTTCAATGTTCGTACTGCCAAGAACGATAAATTCTTTCTCTGACACCTGTTCGATCTCATGAATCACCTCATCGTGTTCATCCCATATTTCGCCCACCAGCTCTTCCAGTATATCCTCCAGAGTGACAATTCCGGCCATGCCGCCGAATTCGTCGATAATGACGGCAATATGCATCTTATTCAGCTGCAGCTCTTTTAAAAGCGGCCCAATTTTTTTATTTTTCGTTACAAATAATGCCGGCCTGATAATTGATTCGATTTCCTCGTTTCTGTGGTAGATTTTATTATAAAAATCCTTCTGATAGATAATGCCTGCAATATCGTCCAGGCTTTCTCTGTAGACCGGAAGCCTGGAGTATCCGGTATCTGAAAAAACGGCTGCTATCTCTGTTTTTGGCATATCGATGGGAACCCCAGTCACATCGATACGCGGGGTGGCAATGTCCATCGCTTCCATCTCCGTAAACTCGATGGCATTCTTAATCAGCGCGCCTTCCTGTTCATCGATTTCTCCGTCCTGTTTGGCTTCTTCGATGATGGTAAGCAGTTCTTCCTCTGTAATCCCTGATTTTTCGGATGTTTTAATGACCGTAGACAGAAGTTTTTTCCACTGCCGGAAAAGAAAGTTGGCCGGGGTGAGAAGAAAAATCAGCACATTGAGAATCGGAGCCGAAAACATGGCAAACCGTTCCGGCATCTCTTTCGCTATACTCTTCGGTGATACCTCTCCGAAAATCAGGACGACGATAGTGGTGACAACGGTGGAAACGCTGGCCCCGGCCTCGTCTCCCAGAAGCCTTACAAAGATCAGGGTAGCCAGGGATGCGCTGGCAATGTTTACAATATTATTTCCTATGAGGATAGTGGACAGCAGCCCGTCGTAATTCTCAGACAGGGAGAGGACGAGGGCCGCCCTCCTGTCTCCTTTTTCCGCCATATTCTTGATCCTGATCCGGTTCAAAGAAGAAAATGCCGTCTCTGTTGCAGAGAAATAGGCGGACATGATGATACATACTACAATAATAATCAGTGAAATACTTTCGCTCTCCATATAGTTCCTTTCTAAAATGAAATATAATATATTCTAAGCCGCTGAATGTTCCTCCCGGAACGTTTTTCATTTCATCTGGCGCGCGTTCCAAAGAAATGAAAAAGACATAACCCGCCTTCTGTAAAAGAACGCAGGTCATGCCTATGTATTGCGGAGCTTATTCAAATCAGATAAACGAATCTGTTTTGTCTGTAATGGTGTTGTCTGTGATGTTTGGTCAGCGTCACTTTCGGCGTCGTCCACGTGTTATCTTTCCCTTTCCCGGCTGTCTGATGTGGCTGCTGCAGGCAGCCGCTGCCTTATGGTACATAATATATGCGAAGGCTGCCGTTCTGTCAACTATGCTGCTGAAAGCTTAACGTATTTTTAAGACGTCCTCCGTCTAAACACTTAAGATCTTCCGTATCAGGGAGAGTACAGCGCCGGACAGGCTGCAGGTGAGGAGCAGATTTCTGCAGGAATTTACCGCTTCCAGGGCCGCTCTTCCCCCTGCCTCGATCCCGTTCAGCCCCTCCAGTCCTTCCGGAATGAAATGCAGCGCAGGTCCTGCCAGGAATACTGCCGCTCCCCAGATCAGGAATGGAATCAATCCCCGGCCCGTGTCATATCGCTTCAATCGGACGTCTCCTCCGGCAGCCTTCCTCGTGAGCGTCCACAAAAACCAGACAGCCCCCATAAAAAGCGAGACGCCGGCTATGGCCAGATAGAGGGCCAGCGCATAATTATGTTCTTCTGCAATTGTGGTAATGCTTCCAAGCCCTTTCCTGTTACTCCAGTATGCATCTGCCAGAGCGCATACCATAAAAGCCATCAACAGTCCGGAAATCAGCTGCATCGTACGGGAACTTACGACCGCCAGCCGCGCGGCTCCTCGATATACCGCATCGGCGGCCGTACGGCGCCCTGCGGCGTATTCAGCTCCATTCTCTCTGTCCATGCTCCGGCGGCGGCCGACTGCCCTGCGGCTTGTTGCTTCAGCTTCTCCCTTTTCCCTTCTCCTATCTTTTTTCCTCTCCGCAGGCTTTTTCTCCCTTTTATCCGCTTTCTTTTTCACGGTCTTTTTCTTAACCGTCTTTTTCGCCCTGGACCTTTTTACGGGACGTTCTTTTGCGTCGTCCCTTCTTTGACGCAGGCGGGAATAGGGCTCATCCATCCGCTCACTGATCTCATATTCCATCCGGCCGTTTTCTTCCGGCACGGCGGCATCGCAAATGATTTCTTCCTCCGGCTGATCCTCTCTCTCATCCGTGACTTGCCGTATCTTCTCTGTCGTAACACTTCTGTTCTGCTGTAAACGGAATCCACAGTTGCTACAGAAATTGCCTGACGTCTCATAACCACACTTCGGACAGATCATGACTTCATCCCTTTCTCTTTTCCATATTGGTTCCTCTTTCAGAATATCGGTGCCGTCCACCGATTATTTTGTCCCATCATAGCATATCCTGTCAAAAAAGTCACGCCCGGCGGTTCTGCCAGATTCAGGAACTGTCTGGGCGCCGCCTGTGCAGTTGTTATTTTTCCTGTTTATTTCCGAATCCATTTCTGCTGCCGTTGACATTATAGCAAAAGAAACATATACTTGCCTTATGCACATTGATACACATATGGAAAAAGGGGGATTATTATGATTCATAAAATAACAGCCATCTATTTCAGCCCGACCGGCACCAGCAGAAGAGAAGCCGTTACACTGGCTGCCGCTTTAGGAGAAGAGATCGCAGAAATCGATCTATCGTGCCCATGCAGACAGGAAATTTCATTTACAGAAGGGGACCTTGTCGTCGTTTCAGGCCCCGTCTATGGAGGGCGCCTGCCTTCTTATATGACCGATAAATTAAAAGATATCCACGGGAACGGCGCCGCTGCAGTCACTTTAGCCGTATATGGCAACAGAGCGTATGAAGATGCACTTCTGGAACTGAATGACTGCATGGCCGAACAGGGATTCTCTGTAATCGCTTCTGCCGCCCTGATCGCACAGCATTCCATTATCAACGAGGTGGCTGCAGGCAGACCAGATGCAGCTGATGAAAAGGAAGTCACCGATTTTGCCGCAAAGGTGCTGAATAAATATGCTTCTTCTTCATCTTCCAGGCTGAAGGTCCCTGGGGACAGGCCCTATAAGACATGGACTCCTATGCCTGTAACGCCGGTCGTTTCCGATCATTGTCTGAAATGCGGCCTTTGCGCGCAGAAATGCCCTACAGGCGCAATCGATATGGATCATCCGCAGCAAACGGATGCTTTAAAATGTATTCTCTGCATGCGCTGTATATCGGTCTGTCCTGAACATGCCCGGGCGATTCCCTCGTCGGTCAGAGAGAACCTGGCCCAAAAGCTGGGACCGCTGAAGGAGATCCGCAGGCCGAATGAATTTTACATATAAACGCCAAAACTCATCCTTCCACGATGCAGAAGAGGGGCAGAGAGGGGGTTGCAAAAGGGAATAAAGCATTGCCACTGATACCAGATGTAGTGACTTGACCACTGCCTGGAACGGAATCTGGTATCAGTGGCACAGCTAATTCAACGTTTTGCAGCATCCTCTCTCTGCCCCTCTTTTTTTGTCTCATAATCACTTTTCAGCCGGCCGCATTATGGCTTTTGCGGATACTCCATTCCCTTTTGATACAGAATATACCGCTCTCTTCCCTCCGCCTTCGCATGATACAGCGCAATATCCGCTTTCCGGTAGAGACTGGAAAAGGTATCCCTCTTCTTTTTGGCAGTAACAATCCCCGCGCTGAAAGTCAGCGGAACGGAAATTCTTTTCTCTGCCCCGTATTTTTTCATTTCACATAAGAGCCAGTCCAGCTTTTCCTTTACAATATCGAGATCAAAGATATCCTTCATAAAAATAACAAATTCATCCCCGCCGATTCTGGATATGATATCCGTACAGCGGCACGTCGCATACATCATGCCCACCAGATCCATAAGCACCTGGTCTCCTGTCAGATGGCCATGATAATCATTGATTATTTTAAAATAATCGATATCCACCAGAATACAGACGCCGACTACGCCGTCCATTTTCCTCTTCAGGTATTCCCGGATTGACAGCTCCAGATACATCCTGTTGTATGCTCCGGTCAGTACGTCTCTCTGAGACTGAAACAGAATTCTCTTTTCCTCATTGATATCCTTGACCTTTCCGACGATTTTTGCGATCTTTCCTTCCGTATCGTGAACGCCTCTGAATACTGCCCGCTTCCAGATGAACCCTCCCTGTTCCAGCAGAATCCTGTATTCCACCGTATCGAATTTCTCTGCGCCTGACTGCTGCAGTGCTGCCATTCCTCTGTTTCGGACCTCTTCCGCATCGTCCGGGTGAATCCTGAATAGGATTTCCCAGGTTTTCCCAAATTGGTCAAACCGGTCGGTATGGCGTTTTCCCGGCGTACTGGATGGGTAAAACATCTGAAGGGAATCTTCACGGATATCATATTCAAAGATCGTTTCATCCGACAGCTCGGCTACGATCTCATACCGCTCCTGCTCGATTTTCAGCTGGTTATACGCTTCTTTCATATCGGAAATATCCGTAATAATACTGTTGATGATCGTCTGTCCCCTGGCGTTCGTCACCTTCCGCCCCGTATCCAGCACCCATAAAAGGCTGCCGTCCTTTTTTCTGATCCTGTACTCCGCTCTGTATTCCGGCCCCTTTTCAAAGCAGATTCTGCACTCATTCAGCGCTTTCGGCAGATCCGGAGGATAAACGGCGCCTACTGCAGTTCCTCCGCTCATCTCCATAAATTCTTCGTAGGTGTATCCCAGCATCTGGCACAGCTCATGATTCACGTAGAAATACGTATAATATGGATCGTCCAGGCTGCCTTTCAATCCTCCGGCTGCCGTTCTGGCGATCATCTCGATCTGCGCCGTCTTTTCCTCCAAGTCATCCTTCATCTGCTCATATTCGATCCGGCCCTTCCTCTCCTCTTCCCCGAGAGGATCGCTTGGTACGGATACATGCTGGTGGAAAATTTTTAAATTCCCCTCCGAGTCCAGAACAAAGAATAGTGTTATGCGGAGAATGCACTGGAAAAACCGGGTTCCCGGTTCATCCATTACCACGCAGCAGCTGCCCGTTACAAGGCAGCTGTCCTCCCATTCGCGGGTAAGACGGAGATCCATATCAGTAATGGAACAGGGAGGCATATCCTCTATTCCGATACGAAAGATCTCTTTCATGCTTTTTTGATCATAAAAAGATACATTTCCGCTCATCCTGATCATATCTGTGCGGCTGCAGAAATAACCTGCAGCTCCTTCCCAGTCACGTGTACAGAAATAAGCTCTCAGCATATCTTCTGCTATGTCTGGTGCTTTATCAAAACGCCCCATGATGCTACTCCTTTGCCGGACAAACCGCTTTTATAATAGGTTCATTATATCAATTCTGTACGGCTTTGTACACCAATAACTGAGGCAAATATACACCTTTTACTGGAAATGATACACCCCCCTGTACTTTCTTATATAATGCAGACACATGATCATTCCAAAGAGCTCTGCCGCCGGCACAGCCATCCAGACGCCATTGATTCCAAAGAGCGACGGCAGGATCAGAAGGCTGGTAACGATCATTCCAAAGGTTCTCATAAAAGAGATAATCGCTGAAATCTTCCCATCGGACAGGGCCGTAAAGAGGGCTGATGAAAACGTATTAATTCCGGAGAAGAGAAAGCAGACGGAAAAAATGGCGAGTCCTCGGCTGGCCAGCTCATAGACGGACGTCTCCGGCCGTGCAAAAACCGTAACCACCAGGTCGCCTGCCAGCTGGGCAAAGGCGAAAATGCATACCGACGTGATGCATGTAAAAATGACAGATGTCTTAAATATCTGTTTCAGCTGCCCATGGTTTCCGCTTCCGTGATTATAGCTGATCACAGGGGATACCCCCTGGGAAAATCCCATAAAAAGAGCATTCAGAAGGAACTGGGCGTACTGGATAATCGTAATCGCCGCCACGCCGTCCTCTCCTGCATATCGGATCAGAAGCTGGTTAAATAAAAACGTGATGATGCCCGATGAAAGATTCGTAACCATTTCTGACGAACCGTTGATACAGGAATCAGCCAGTTCTGCCGCCGGCAGCTTGGGCTTGACAAACCACAGGCTTTTCCTGGACACCGCAAAATAAATCAGACCGGCAGTAGCCGGTATCATATAGCCTACGACCGTCGCAATCGCAGCCCCAGCAATTCCCATCTGCAGCGGAATGATAAAAACATAATCCAGTACGGCATTGGCGACGCCTGCCAGGATCGTAAGAAACAGCCCTGTACCCGGCCGGCCTTCCGTAATAAAATATGACTGAAACAACAGCTGAAGCATAAGAGCCGGCGAAAAGCCGATCTGCCATCTCAGATATGTTACGCAGTCTGCCAGGATGAGATCACTGGCTCCAAGCATGCGGGCCAGAGGAACTGCAAAAATATTACCCACGATCCCAATGGCCGCTCCGATTAAAAGATTTAGCAGCACAATGGCCGTAAACGTTTTTCTGGCACTCTCGGGCCGGCCTTCTCCCATCTTTCTTGCTACGATGGCGTTGCTTCCCGTAGCCAGCATAACGGAAATCCCCAGCACGATATTTATGGCCGGATAGACGATATTTATGGCAGAAAGTGCATTTGTACTGACAAAGCGCGATACGAACACGCCGTCTATAATCGTATAGAGGGACATGACCATCATCATGATGGTCGTTGGAAGTGCAAACACCAGCAGAGAGCCGAATGTAAATTTTTTTGATAGTGAATAACTCATACTAATTCTCCTGTTTTTCTTGCAAATTTCAGCCGCAGGCACTATTATATGGTATAGGGTAACACGATAGTCAAGAGGAGATTTTATAAATGGAAAAGCAGTCGGAACTATACTTTACAACAGGAGAATTCGCCAAGATACTGGGTGTCAGTAAGCACACGCTTTTTCACTATGACGACATCAAACTCTTTTGTCCCGCGCACACGGAAGACAACGGATATCGCTACTATTTCTTATGGCAGATGGATACGTTCGAGGTGATCCGGGCTCTTCAGAAGCTCTCCATGCCTTTAAGCGAAATCAGAAATTATATGGCCTCCCGCTCCCCAGATAAGTTTCTGGCTCTGACAAGAGATAAGGAAGGCGAGATCGACCGGGAAATCGAGCGGCTGAAAAGTCTGAAAAAATTTATCCAGATGGAACAGAAAAATATCGAAGAAGCCATGAATGCCACATTGGATTCCCCTTTTATCGTCCGCATTCCCGATGAATACCTGATGATTTCCAATGTCAGGGATACGGCAGAAAAGACAATTGCAGAAGAAATAGCGGCTCATGTAAAGCTGATGGAACGCCATCATGTCACTCTGAATACGGTCGGAGCCTGCTGCCATCTTTCCGATCTGGAAGAAGGCAGATACGATCATTATTTTCAAATCTACAGCAGGATGGACAGAAAGGTGTCTGCCTTAAAGCCGTCTAAAAAAGCAGGCGGATCTTACGTCCAGGTGTATTATCAGGGATATGACGGCAGCCTAAAGAGGCCTTATGAAATGATTAGCCGGTTCGCCCGTGAAAACAGTCTTGTGCTGGATGATATCTGGTATGAAGATCTCCTCCAGGACGAACTGACCGCCAAGTGTTATGACGACTATATCGTCAAAGCATCCGTAAGAATAAAATAGGAACAGCCTCTGATACCAGAATTGGTCCCACGGCAGCAGCCGGAGAACTGCATCTGATATCAGAGGCTGTTCGTTTTCTTTTTGTGTCCTATTTACAAATTCATCAAATGGATCAATGATATTTCTTTTATTTATACTGTGACTCCAAATACTTTACCCTGTCGTAAAGCTCCCGGTTTACAGGCGCTTCCAGTCCGTATTGCTCCGCTTTTTTCAGCACCGTGCCTGCAAACAGCTCCACTTCGGTCAACCGGCCGGCCATTCCGTCCTGGCGCATGGAAGGCATTCCATCAGGGGAAAGGCTGTCTACAAGAGCCGTGTATTCATCCAGATCTTTTTCCGTCACGGATACGCCCTCTTTCTCTGCAATCATAATCACTTCCCGCATAGCCGCCTTCATCAGATCTCTGGCTTTCCCAGGCTCCTGAACCGTTCTGTAAGTTCCTTCCTCTACCATTACCGTCTGGTTCACTCCCACGTTCAGCATCCACTTGCTCCACATCCGGTGTATGATATCTTCTTCCAGCGTATAGGGAAGCTCAATCCGGTCAAACAGTTCTCTGACCCGTTCAAGCTGCGGCCTCTTTTCCTCCTCTGATTTCGAAATGCCGATACACAGTTTTCCCATGTGGGAATAGGTCAGCCTTCCTCCGTTCTTCACCGCATCCATTCCCTGTGCGACACAGGAAAGAACCGTACCCTTTCCCAGTTCTTTTTCTATGTATTCTTCACTGGAAATCCCGTTCAGAAGAGACAGGATTACGGTATCCCCGCCAACACATTTCTCAGCCATATGCACTGCAGCTGGCAGCGCGGTCGCCTTCACAGCAAAAACCAGGAGCTCCGCCTGTGCCGCCGCATCCGGAGTCTTCAGCTGGAACCGGCATTCCTTTCCGTTACAGCTTATCATTTCCTTTCCGTACCTGGCAATCCGCTCCTCATCTGCCAGAAATGTAACTGCTTCGCTGCCCATGGTTCTTGCAAAATATTCTCCGAACAAAATCCCCAGCGCTCCCATTCCGACTATTGTAACATGATTCAGTTTCTTCACTGCACAATCCCTCCTGTTTTATCCTGCAGCAGGCTCATCCGCCTATTCTGGCTTACTCACTTGCTGCCGTCTCTGCCATTCTCTTTTTATCCTACTCCCCCGTCTTCCTTCCGTCAACAATATTTCGTCCTCCTGTGATAAACAAATCGATTGCCGCCGTTCCCAATTTCCTGTTTTGTGGTATAATGACCGCAGGGCGATCATATCTGCAGCGCAGATATGGTATAACAAGACCACTTGGTAAGGTAACTACGAACATGATGTAAGTCATATAACCCGGTGCGGTTTTGCCTAATTTATGCTATATGTGAGGAAATACAGATGAAAATAGGAATTTTTGATTCAGGAATCGGCGGGCTGTCCGTTCTTCATCATGCACAGAAGGTCATTCCTGATGGTCAGTTCATATATTATTCGGATGAAATGCACGTCCCCTACGGGGAAAAAAGTGCGGATCAGATCAGAGGATACGTAAAGGAAATCATTCATTTTCTGATCCGCAAGGATGTGGATGCCATTGTCATCGCTTGCAACACGGCCACCAGCGTTTCGACCAGGGAATTTCGCAGTTCGTTCCCGGTTCCCATCATAGGTATGGAACCGGCCGTAAAAAAGGCCGTGGAAACCTGCAGCATTCCAGAGAAACGGATTATAGCGGCCGCAACTCCTGTCACGATTGCCGGAAATAAATTGCACACCCTTTTAGATCAGGTGGACCAGGAGCACCATGTGGATCTGATTCCCCTTCCGGGACTCGTCCGTTTTGCCGAGCGCGGAGACTTTACTTCATCTGCAGTTGATGATTATCTGAAAGAAGCATTTCGTGGATACCGCCTGGAAGAGTACTCTTCCTTTGTATTAGGCTGCACCCATTTTAATTATTTTAAAGAACGGCTCCTCCGCCTTTTCCCCAATCCCGTTCATTTTATCGACGGAAATGAAGGAACTGTCCGCCAGCTGGTCCGGAGTCTGCCCTCAGCCTCCGGACCAGCTCTTAGTCTGCCGGCTCCGCCATCGGCAGAGTATTATTTTTCCGGCGTCCCTGCCGGAGAAAACCAGCTGGAAAGAATCCGTTTTTATATGGAACAGCTGGAGAAGGTATATCGGCTTTAAGAACAAACGAGGGTGTTGCAAAAGTCGAATCCGCATTGCTGCCGATACCAGATTTCGTTCCAGGCAGTGGCCAAGTCACTGCATCTGATATCAGCGGCAATGCTCTATTCCTTTTTGCAACATCCTCGCCTTCCATTCTTTTCTTTATCTGATAGTTTCTTTATCTAATGGTTATCGTACCGGACACACCCCGCCTGTACATTCAGAATCCCCGATATCCAGTTCTGTTTCTTCATGCTCGTATTTGGACAGAAGAGACGGGTTAAACGGCCTCATCCAGGACTTGCGCTGTTCATATTCTTCCTCTGTTATGGCTTCATAAGGCAGCAGTTCGTAAAAACTGTCATCATAGCTCAGGAAAGAAAGCGCAACCACGTCATCCCAGTTATCCCATACCCATTGTTCTACTTCCTCCCACTCATGATCGCGGACATGGACGGTTATGGAGCAGTTGTGGTCTACATAATGCTGCATAAACATCTTGTAATTCTCCAACTGTTCAATCGCGGAAACGTCCGCTTTCACACGGCCGGCCGGAGCCTTCACAGGAAACTCAACTACTTTTGTAGTCGGGTCATCCGGATTCTGTCCCACCTCCGGAAGCACCGGATATCCCAGGTCTTCACATACCCTGCAGAGTGGATCTGTCGCCGTAATGCGCACGCGTCTGATATAGAACGGCGCATGGGAATAATGCACACCGCTGGATACAGTCGGAAGCAGGGAAAGACTTCCCTCCGGTTTAACCGTTGTTATGAGAAGCGGTTTCTTTCCACCCAAACGGTCCGCTGTGGATTCAGCCGCTTCATGAGCAGCCGCACGCAGTTTTTCCAGAAGGTCTGCCTGCTCGCCGCGGCTCATCCCCGTAGCGTTTACCATATCCTGCCATCCGGTAAGTGAACATCCCAGCAGTCTGTCCCTCTTCTGCACTTCATTCCATCTGTGCATTTCCAGTTCCTGACATGTCATCCTGTAGCCTGCCTTGGCTGACAGTTTCTGAGCCTTCAGAAGTTCCTTTACATCCAGCTTTCCATCCTGAACAAATCCCATCACATTTACCGTGGTCAGATTGCACAGGCCATGGCTGTCCAGCAGAATCTCTCCGCACGGATTGCAGCCGTTAAAATTCGGCCGTCTTTTCCTCCCTGCCTCTTCATTGACCCAGCCTGGTTCTCCTGAATAGCGCATCTGCTGAAGGTGCCAGTGAAGCTTCTCGCGTGTAGGTCTGCTTCTGTAATATATGGAATTATTGCTCATCTGGCGATGGGATATCGATTGATCCAGTTCCCACCGTCCGTTTATCTGACGGTACAGGCTGCTCTTTGCCCCGACGCACAGTTCGTCATCTGCATCGATCAGACCGATTTCCGAAGTCCGGCGCACTCCCCCTGATACGACATTTTCGCCGATAATATTGGCGATATCCAAAAGGTCAATCGGTTTCAGCTGTGTGCGGACTGCTTTGTCACGCGCCCCTGCAGCCCTGACGACTTTATGAATTTTAGCCAGCATTGCCATCATGGATTCATAGCCGCTGGCTGTTCCTCCGAAGTTCTTCAGACGCTCTCCCCTTGGCCGGATAGAATCATAAATGACAATAATCTTCTGAATCTTGGAATACTCTCTGTTTGTAAGAATATCAAAGTAATGGTCCAGTGCCTGAGCCCATCCTTCTTTCGAATCCCCGATGGATACCGTAGCCGTATCGTGGGTAAATGTAATGTCGGTATACTCCAGGCGCTCTGACATCGGCCGCGCCTCATACGCTTTATGAAGTATTTCCATATCCGTTCGGATCTGGGGCAGACGTGCCGCGTCCTCTCCCAGCACGCGCACTCCCACTCCGCTTCCCACCATCAGCAGATAGAACAGATCATGAAATGCCTTAAAGTCATCAATGACTTCAAACGCACAGTTGTAATTGGCAATCGGATAAGCTGTCGCTACAGGCGTATTGCCTACCCACAGCGTACGGCCTGATAAAAACTGCCTCAGATGATAGATATTGTCATACAGTTTTTCTGCCTCCTCCCGGCTCGTAGGCGCCAGCGAACAGTTGTATTCTACCGCACGCCGTACCGTTTCCCACCAGAATTCCCGCCGTCCGAATTTGCGCAGGTATCGGGAATATGTTCTCGTATAGACAAAGGACCCCAGCTGTTCCATAGGATTCGGCGAGTGTTTGTAAGGGCTTAAAAACTCTCTGGACAAAAGCCCTTCCTCCCATGTGCCGTTCGTTCTCTCCTTTTCCTTCTCAATACGGTACATAATATAGGACCTGGCCGTCTGATACAGCTTCTGGTCAAACAGCGTCTCTTCTACCGTATCCTGGATCTTTTCGATATCCACAATATCTTTTCCTGCTGCTTCCAGCTTTGCGGTTACGATATCAGCTGTCTTCTGTACAATCTCGGAATCCGGCTGCCCGGCTGCGGCTGAAGCCAGCATGATGGCACGGAAAATAAATTTCGCCTCAAAGGGCACGATCTTTCCACTGCGTTTACGTACATTCATAAAGTATTCCTCCTGAAATCATAGTTTCCCGCCCGGCCTGCAGGCCGGGACTATGCCTGCCTGACTTTTCCGACCGCCTGCGGGGCCAGCCCCCGCAGTCTTATGCCGGGAACTCGGCTTATGTATATTTAGCATATTTTGTTATATCAGTAATGCCAGAACACAATATATAGTACAACAAACGAAAGTTTAAATCAATAGTCTCTTATGCTGTTCTCAACATTTTTTTCTTTCCGCACCGTATCGTCTTGCAGGCAGAACATAGCGTATTCCGATCCGTCTGGCTCTCTCGATCATATCAGTATGCCCATCGGCCGGCGGCCCAAACGCAGCCCCGGCATCCCATACGGCTTCAAAAGTTTTTTTATACCGGTCAACAGGGCGTCTTCCAGATATTTTATACAAATGCAGAGGGTGCTGCATGAATCAGTCCATAACCTGCAGAACTAACTTTTTAAATTCATCTTTGTAATCATCCATGCCCTTTTGAGATACTCCTGATACAAGATCAATTACATTCTCATATGAAGAATTTCCTTTATAAGAACTGTCTTTCAACAGCATGCCGAATTCCGCCACTGCTCCGGCGAACTTCAGATTATCCGTCATCTCCTTTTGATAGGTCTCGTCTTTTACCGGTACGGATATCAGCCTGCTTTCCTTTCCATTGGGCGCTTTGTACCTGATGTTCACCGTCATCAGTTCATTTTCAAAAGCGCCGCCTGTCTGTTCTTCTGTTTCTTTCTGCTCCTTTTCCCCGCTCTGGTATTTCAGAACTTCTCCAGGCACTTTTGTTCCGGCTCTTATGATCTCATACAGCGCCGTTACGCGGTGACCTGCGCCGATTTCTCCGGCATCTACCGAATCATCGTCAAAATCCTCATCCGCAAGGGCTCTGTTTTCATATCCGATCAGCCGGTATCCTGCAATCTGGGACGGATTGAATTCCGTCTGAATCTTCACATCCTTAGCTACGGTGAGCAGCGTGCCTCCCATCTCCTCTACGAGTACCTTTTTTGCTTCCATAAGATTGTCTATATATGCATAATTGCCGTCGCCGTTGTCAGCCAGCGCTTCCATCTTGTTATCTTTTATGTTTCCCGTACCGAATCCGAGTACGGACAGGTGGACTCCGCCTTTCCTTTTTTCCTCGATCAGCTTCGTAAGTCCCTCTTCACTGCTGACGCCTACGTTCAGATCGCCGTCCGTAGCCAGAATCATACGGTTGTTTCCCCCTGGGATAAAATATTTTTCCGCCATCTCATACGCCATGTTAATACCGGCTTCTCCTGCCGTGGAACCGCCTGCATTCAGCCCCTCAAGAGCTTCTCTGATCTTAACCTTTTCGTCTCCTCTTGCGCCTTCCAGAACCACCTGTTCATAGCCTGCATATGTAACGATCGACACCCTGTCGTTTTCCGTCAGTTCATCGGTCAACATGGAAAATGACTTCTGTACCAGAGGAAGTTTGTCTTCATCGTACATGGAACCGGACACGTCGAGCAGAAATACGAGATTGGACATCGGCCTGTTGTCAAAATCAATTTCTTTCGCCTGCATTCCGATCAGCATTAGCTGATGTTCCGGATTCCATGGACAGTCCGACAGCTCGGACGTCACCGCAAATGGTATATCTCCTTCCGGCTTTTTGTAGTCGTATTTAAAATAGTTAATCATTTCTTCTATACGAACCGCATCCTGAGGAATTTCTTCCCCCCTGGTAATCATTCTCCTGATATTGCTGTAGGAAGCCGTATCCACATCTACAGAAAAAGTGGAAAGGGGATGTTCCTCCACCTTCTTGAATCCGCTTTCTGCCACGCCGTGATACTCTTCCGAATTCATGTATTCCCCGCCGTAGGCATTCTGGTACCTGTCTGCCATGCGGTCATAAGCCATACCGCCGTCAGCTTCCATACCGGTATAGGCAGACTCTCCGTTTACCGCACCCGCTTCCGTCATATAAGTTTCCTGCGGACTGTACGCTTGTGTTGCCGCCGCCTGTGGTCTGTCCGCCGCCCCGGCGGTAGCAGATGATTTTGATCCTGAACCGCACCCCGTCATGGATGAAGCCGCTATTATTCCTGATAATCCAATTGCTATAACCTGTTTCTTTTTCATAATCTCTTTTCTCCTTCCTTCCGCTTCGCCTCCGTAAGCTCAGCCAGATTGGAAAGAAATTCAGAATCGTCTCTCAGTACCATGCGGTCATAATAACAGTCTCCCTGTTTTTTTGCCGTCATCACGACGACAGAAGTCCTGTCATCAACCAGGCTCTTCCAGCCATTGTGGAACAGGTATCTGGTGTCCTCCGTCACCTCGATCTGAGGTGCGTACGGGAACGCCAGCCACCACTCTGTGCCTTCTGCTTTCAGCGGAAGTATATATGTTCCGCCCTCCTTCAGTTCATAAAGCATACTGTTCTCCGCTGTGCTTCCTACCAAAGGGCTTTTCACCCGGATGCTCTGTCCCTCGCTCACATAGTCTTCTGAATACAATACCCTGTCAACGTTCATTTCATAAACCACGTTTTGAATCCGTCCTGCCGAATCCTTCTCATAGGAAATCTCAGTCACCTCCGCCTGGCTCAGCAGGCTGGCTTCTCTGAGGCTGTCTTCCGTAAAGTAATAGCTGTCAGCCGGTTCGTATACTGCTTCAGAATCCGGAACAGGAACAACCGTCCCTGCCAGCGCCAGACTCTCATACCGGATAATCCCCGGAAGTCCCGTCAAATCACTGATTTCTGCGTGATCCTCATATTCCGGCATTGCAGCTGTTTCATATGGCACGCCGGCTTCTTTCGGCATTTTCTCTGCTGTATCGGCCGGAACAGCTTCTTTATGTGCCTCTGCTGCTGTCTCCGCCGCAGCTTCCGTACCTGCTTCCGCTGCAGACCAGGCCGTCGTCCCGGCTGCGGCCATATCGGCTGCCCCTTCTCTTCCTGTAAAAAGACTGCCTGCTACAAACAAAAGACAGCATGCTGCGGCCAGACCAGCTCCAATCTGATACATCCGCTGCCGTTTCCTTCCATTGGCAAAAACGGCGGCCCGCTGATTCTCATGCCTGGTTTCTTCCGTCTTAAGGCCGCCCTCAATCCGTTCCCATAGATCAGGCGCTTCCTGCAGCTGTAAATCCCTGTATGCTTTTTTAAGTTTATCGTTCTTACTCATATCGGCACCTCTTTAACTTATTTAAAGCAACCCGGTATTTCCATGCGACGGTTCCAAGTGGTTTTTTCATGATCTGGGAGATTTCCTTTAAAGTCAGTTCTCCCATAATTTTCAAGTTGACGATCTGCCTCTCTTCCTCCTCCAGCGTCTCTAATGCCTGTTTTAAGGTCAATTCGCTGCAGACACGGTCTTCTTCCGATATGGCGGCAGTTCTGCTCTCAGGCAGGTCTGAAACCTGCTCCACCAGCTCTTCATGCCGGTATTTTCTGAGGTGGTCCACCGCCATATTATGAGCTACCGTCATCATCCAGGCTTTATGCTTTCCTCCCTGCCTGTACTGACCAGCTATTTCCCACAGCCTGATAAAGAAGTCCGCCGTCACGTCCTGAGCGCTCTGCTCATTGTGAAGCACGGCCAGAACGGAAGAATAGACCGCCGGCAGATATGCTTCATAAATAGCCTTCAGGCCTTCCTGGTTCCCCTGCCGGATCAGTCCGATATTCTTATCAAACTCATTGTCAGTCATACTCAACGGCTGCAACCTCCCTGCGTAGAATTTCCCTTCTGTTATATATACGTTTTGAAAGGAGTAAATTTATGGCAATATTACAAAGTTTTTATAAAAGAAAAAGGCACTGCGAAAGCGAATTTCTTCTTTTTCAGCACCCTTTCAACCTGTTTCTTTCGCATGCTTATTCGCACACCACTAAATTTTTCAGTGTCTCTTCTACGTTTACAATTTCTACGATACGTTCCGACGGCATGCGGTACTGTTCCTTCAGTACGAGTCCGCCTTCTGTGACCGAGGCCGCCGTGCATTCCAGTTTATCACATTCTGCTGCGCGAATGAGAAACGGAGATTCCCCCACCAGGATTCCACATTCATATTCTGAACTGTGAACAACCAGAATCGCCTGTTTCTCCGGCCTCTCCGCCTCCCTTTTCCCCTGCAGGCTGTCTAATGCTGCAACAGGAAGGACTGCTCCTGATAAGATGCATACCCCCTCATAATGTTCCGGAAGCCAGGGCAGCGGTGATATTGCAGGAGACCGCATCACTCTGGTAACCGCAGAAAGTTCAAAACCATAGCAGGAATCCCCTGTCTGCACACAAAGAACCGTCTTTTCCTGTGGGTTCTCTTTGATCATAACCTTCCCCCTCTCTCTGCACTCCTGATCAGGTCCTCGATATCCAGCATCATGCAGATACTTCCGTCACCCGGCGTACTGCAGCCGGAGATACCTGTATAATATTTAAAATGCGGGCCGAAGATTTTAGGAAGCGCTTTTTCCACCAGGCTCTTTTGTTCCAGGACCTGTTCCGCTACCAGACACGCTTCCTTCGTTGCGCTTCTGACATGAATCATGATCCCGCCTTCCTCCTTCTGCTGATTCGATGGCTGATAAAACCTGGTTAAGGACAGAACCTGTACGGCCCGCCCTTCATTAAGCCAGTATTCTCTGTCCCCCTGACGGTAAAACTTCTGTGTTATCCTGCTGTAAGGGGCGAACTGGAGAACCTGATAAGACGGCACTGCAAACCGGAAGCCTCCGGACTGCAGCAGAATACAGTTAATAATGGTAAGCGTAAGCGGCAGATGCAGATGCACCGCAGTGCCGTTTCCCTGTTCACTCTTTAAATCCACATGGCCGCCGAACCGTTCCACCATCTGACAGACTACATCCAGCCCTACGCCGCGCCCTGAGTATTCGCTGGCCGTATCCCTTGTAGAAAATCCCGGAAGCATGCAGAGCTCCAGGAGTTCTTCTCTCGTATACTCTTCTTCCGGCTTTATAAACAGATTCCTGCTCCTGGCCTTGTCGCGTATTTTATCGATATCCATACCGCTTCCGTCGTCAACGAGATGTATGAGAATTTCCCCTCCAGTATTTTCAATCTTCAGTTCGATCTTACCCGCCCTGGGCTTTCCGGCCCGCTCTCTTTCCTCGGGGAGTTCGATTCCGTGATCGACCGCATTCCGGATCAGATGGGACAGAGGTTCCAGAATTCCGTCCATAATCTTTTTATCCACTTCCACATCCTGGCCCATAACGGAAAACGTGACTTCCTTCTTTTCCTTTTTGCACATGTCCCGGACGAGCCTGTTGATCTGGGAAATGACTCCCTTTAGCGGCACCATACGCATGGAAATTGTCAGTTCGCCCAGTTCTTTCAGAATCCGGCCCGCCCGATGCGTTACATCGTCCTCCAGAGTATTTTTCTGCCTGCTCTCTCCGTCCATCAGGTCCGATACGGCAACCAGCAGCTCTCCTGTCAGGTTCTGGAGCTGATCCAGCTTTTCCACCCGCACATTGATGTATGATTCTTCCAGAAGCTGCACAGGCCGTTCTGTTTCTTCCGCTTTTTCCTGAGACGTCCCCAATTCCGGCAGACCATCCACCATGTCACACTGTTCCACAAAGATCGCTCCGCGAAGCCTCTCCAGAACGCGTTCCGGTTCGGCGGACACAAAACTGATGAAAAATCCGTTCTTCCTGATATATTCGATCGTATCTGAATTTTTCTCTACATCATCCGGATACATGGACAATTCAGAGCACATGTTTTTCACCTGTCTTGCAGCCATAAATGCCCTGATATTTTCCATTTTGCAGTTCTGTTCAAATTTCAGCCTGACCGTGCAGCTTTTCTGCCCTTTTATCATGGAAAGCAGGGCATCGATCTTATACCTCTGCCTTTCCGTCGTTCTGGGAATATAATGGTCTTCTCCCATCAGACGCAGCTCACTGCGGATCAAATCTGTCACCTCAAACAATAGTTCGAAGGCCTCCTGTACACAGCATTTGATTCTGCCCGGATCTTCCCTGAATTCGGAAAATAAATCTTCTACTTTGTGCGTCAGGCTGGACAGTTCTGACAGCCCCATCATGGCCGAGGAGCTTTTCGTCGTATGCATAATTCGGAAAATTTCATTAATATCTTCCGGGGAAAACTGGCCTGATTTTTCCGCATGGATCAGGATTCCTTCTGCCTGTTCCATCAGCTGGCCTGTTTCCAGAAGATAGATATCCAGCATATCCTCCATATCCTTATCAAAGTATCCCATCGCCTATTCACACTCCGATCCCGGTTCGTAACGTACAGTCCTGTTCTTGCCCGCGCTCTTTCCCATATACAGCGCTTTATCCGCATAACGGATATTACTTTTAAAATCTGCTTTCCGATCGTACTCTGCTATACCCAGCGTAATGGTACAGAAAAAAGACGTATCCCCGTGAACGAACTGGAAATCCTCCACTTCCCTGCGCATCTCCTCACAGAGATCCCATGCCGTGTTCACGTCTATGTCCGTGAGGATAATCAGGAACTCCTCCCCTCCCCATCTCGTCACCACGTGAGAATGGCAAATCTCGTTCATAAGACTGGCAATACAGATGAGCGCCGTATCCCCCGCATCATGGCCGTAGTTGTCATTTACTTTCTTGAAATCATCGATATCCACCATAACCAGAAAATTCTGACGGTCTGAGTTCTTCAGTTTCCCGGCCATCGTCTCGATTACATACCGCCGGTTGTACAATCCTGTCAGCTCTTCTCTGTAAACCATTGAACTCAGTTTCTCCATATCGGCACGAAACGTCTCGTTCAACCGTTCCAGTTCATCCCGCTTTTTTTTCGTTTCCAGGTGCGCCAGCACTCTGGACTTCATTTCCTCCGTCTGAAACGGCTTTTTAATATAATCGCATGCCCCGAGAGCGAAGCCGCGGACGACGTCTTCCTCCCTGTCTTTCGATGTAATAAAAACAACTGCCACATGATCCTTATCTTTCATTCGTTCCATCAGCTCATACCCTTCCATGTCAGGCAGAACCACATCCAGCAGAATCAGATCCGGCTTTATATTCTCTATCATTTTCAGGGCTTCTGCTCCTGTATGTGACTGATATAAACTGATATCCGCTGTCTTTAACGCTATTTCAATCTGACGGCATATCAGTAAACTGTCATCCACAACTAAAACCGTTTGTCCGTCTGCCATTTCAAACTCTCCCTCCATCCCTTAACCTGCCAGCAGATAAAGGGCATCCCTGTAATTATGTATATGCCTGCTGCCATTTCTCCTCATATTACATTCATTCCGTGCTTCACAGATTTTATTTCCAGTTCACCGGATACGGAATAAAACCGTATCGTTCGTCCGTAATCCTTACCGGTGTCCTCTGCCACAATCCGTATTCCCATCTCGTTCAGGACCTCTTTCACTGCCTTGATATTCCTTTCACCAATCGTTTCCGCATTTCCATTAGCCGGGAACATCTGGGCTCCCCCTGCGATCTTGGCGAAAAGATTCGGCCTGCAGGCTCCTGCTCTCAGCATATCTTTTGCAAGATATTGAATCCCGCTGTCGGCAAATTTATAAGGGTTTATCGGATCCATAGTAACCTTTCTGCTCGGAAGCATGATATGAGCCATACCGGCTACTCCATTCATTCTATCATACAGACAGATTCCAACACAGGAGCCAAGCGCGTAGGACACAAGACCCACAGGTCTCCTGACTACTTTCCCTTCTCCGATTCCAACCTGAACAAATTCAGTTTTCATATGGCTCACCAAACGCATCGAAAATTTTTTTCAGCGATTCGATCTCCGGCAAAAACAGAATATGGCTGACCAGCGACATATTGCCGAGGCCATATTGATTTTCAATAAACAGAATCTCATCGCTTAAATTGGCAAAATGGATCATCGGCACGCTGAGGATTGCCCCCACCATATCACAGCACATATCCGGCACCGATACGTTCATCGTCATTCCAGTCATCATTGATATGGCATTCATGTAGGAGCAGCACATGATATTGCCGATTTCGCATATTGCAGAACGGTCCAGTTCATCCAGTTCGGCCAGTTTATACAGTTCTTTGCCGAGAAGCAGTTTGATCATTTCCTTCGTGAAGCTTTCGTCCAGAAGGAACATGAACATGCCTTTCAAATCTCCGGATACGTCAAGGAGAATTCCCACCTGCACCGTTTCGATATCCCCAAGAAGACCGGGCACATCGTTATATCCCATGATCTGTATCTCAGGAAGTTCTATATCGATCTGCCTGCCGATCATGGAAGCCAGGGAAGTCACGGCGTTGCCCGTTCCGATATTGCTGATTTCCCTCAAAATATCATGAGCATTTTCACTCAGATCAGAATATCTATTCATTATTTTCCCTCCGGCATTACTGCCCTGATTTCTCAAGAGCCTTGATGATATGCTGCGGCAGAAACGGCTTCACGATAAACTCTGCCGCTCCATGATTCATCGCCTCCATAATCATGGATTCCTGTCCGATCGCCGAACACATGACCACATATGCCTCTTCATTGATTTCTTTCAGTTCCTTCAGCACTTCGATGCCGTTCATTTCCGGCATGGAGATATCGAGAAAAACGATATCCTGCCTGTGTTCTGTATACAGCGCAACTGCCTCTCTGCCGCGGCTCGCTTCATATATCTCATAATCGCCCGCCCCTGAAATGATCCGATCCAGCATTTTCCGCATAAATAATGCATCGTCTACGATTAAAACACTATGTTTTCTACTCATTAAAGTTCAAACTCCTCTACCAGTTTTTTCAAAAGCTGTGCCTGTGCTGCAAGTTCTTCACTTGCCGCGGCGCTCTCTTCTGACGTTGCGGAATTCCCCTGAACAATATCGGATATCATCTCAATCGACTGCCTGATCTGGATGATAAAATCGGCCTGGCTTACGGAAGCGTCCGAGATTCTGTCTACCATCTCGGTCACCTCTTCGGCGCCTGTCCGTATTTCTCTCAGCGATACCGTCGCCTTTTCCACCGCCTGTGTGCCTCCTTCTACCTTTTCAGTCGTCTGCTCGGCCAGATTCGCCATCATTTTAGCCGCCTCCGATACCTTAATCGCCAGATGCCGCACTTCATCGGCAACGACAGAGAAGCCTCTTCCTGCGTCTCCCGCTCTTGCCGCTTCTACGGAGGCATTCAGCGCCAGGATATTCGTCTGGAATGCAATGTCTTCAATTTCCTTGACAATTCCTGTAATTTCTCTGGAATTATCTCTGATCTCCATGATCGCCCTGGTCATATTGTCCATCTGGCTGCTTCCTTCTGTCACAAGGGTACTGACTTCTCCTGCCCGCCTGCTTGCATTGACAGCGTCCTCCGCATTGTTTCTCACGCTGTCGGAAATTTCATTGATATTGGCTGCCAGTTCCTGCATGGAGCTTGCCTGTTCCACCGCTCCCTGAGAAAGTATCTGAGCTCCGTTTGCCACCTGTTCCGCTCCTCCTGCCACCTGCTCCGCGCTGTTGCTGATCTGAGTAATGGCAAAGTTGAGCATTTCCGTAATCTGGTTTACCGCATTGCCGATCGCGATGAAATCTCCCTTGTAGTCCGTCTTTGTTTTATAATTGAGCTGCCCTTTTCCAATTGCCTGGAGCGCGTTTTCAATCTCGGTAATATACATCTTCATATTCCGGATCGTTTCCCTGACGCTCTCTGCCAGGCTGCCCAACTCATCCTTTGATTCATAATTGATGTGGAGATCCAGACTACCTTCTGCCATGCCCTTTGCAACCTTTTGTATTTCTTCCACAGGCTTAGTGATCCCCTTCGTAATCACTGCCCACATAAATGTAGAAATTGCCATGATAATCGCTGCCAGAAACATAATCACGATGATCATATTTTGCTTTGTCTTATGGCCGTTTTTCAGATGTTTATCTGCCTGTACCTGAGCCACCTCTCCCATTTTTTTCAGGCACTCTCCTGCTTTTTTCGCATTTACCTCATATTCCGTCTGAAACAATTCCATTACCCGTTCGTCTTGGCCCTGCATCAGCGTTATAGTTATCTCGTCCCAGACCGGCTCCATTTGTCCCACGTACTGTTCCAGCTCTCCCACCAGTTCTCTGCTAGGATGCTTTTCTTTTAATATAACCATGGAATCATCTACCATCGAATGGTATTCCTCAATGGCCGACAGATACGTTTCTTTATCTTCCGTATTGCTCATAGCCATATAAAGGGCATTTCTTCCGACTCCCTGAATTCCCGTACGTGCCCGAAGCACAGCGCTCAAATTCACAAACGGCATATTATAAAAATTATCCAGCGTATAGGAAACCTTGTTGATACTGAGCACGGCCGTCAGTATGGTAAAGGCATATAACAGGATAATAATTCCGTAAGAAAGAAACAGCTTTCCTCCCACATTCATATTTTTCAATCTTTGACTTTTCATGTCTTTCTCCTTTTCCTCATATCACATATCTGAATTTTCCTGCTGTTTCTATCTCAAGCTTCCGTCGCGCACATGGAAATAAACGGTTCTTCCGTAATTTTCTCCCGTATCTTCTGCAAGTATGGGGATTCCCAGCATCTGAAGTTTTATTCTGGCCTGTTCCACGTTCATCTTCCCGATATCGGCTTCATGTTCTTCCGGTGCAAAACAGAATATCCTTGCTCCGCCGGCCAGCTTTCCCCACATATGACCTGCCTGTGCTCCATGCTCCAGCATTTTTTCATACAGCACTTCAACCGCCTCATTCACAAACCGCAGGCCGCCTCTTTTTTCTGCCCCGTCTTTCATTTCCGGGAGAATCGCATATGCCATACCGCCGATTCTGTTTTTATCATCGTAAATGCATACTGCTATACTGGATCCCAATGCCAGAGCTGTCAGCACTGCTTCTTCAGCAGATATCTCTATTTCATTTGGTTTGATCACAATCTGACACATTTTTTCTCCTCCAGCGCCTCCAGAAATCCTGGTATTGAATGTTCGTAAAGCATCATCATCATACAGTTTTCCTGACTGTCCGGCTCTGTCCCAAACCTGCTTCCAATGCAGAGCACATGATTGTCTGCCTTGACGGCCATACCGGCGATTTCCCCTATCATCGCTCCCACCATATCGGTAGATGCAGCGGAGCATCCGGCCTGAATATGCCACGATGTATACGCCGACAACGATGATAAATAGGACGACGCCATAATATTTGCAGTTTCCTGGATCATATCCAGCATCTCATTGTTCATGCTCCCCCATTTGGGAATGCTGCCGAATATCTCCGTCAGAATCGTATCTGCCATGGAAGGCTGATAAATCAGAAGAATCGAACCTGCGATATCTCCGTTAAACGGAACGCTCACCCCGGCCACATGTTCGTCTGCCCGTTTAAACCATTCCATCATATCCCCGTAATTTTCCAGTTCACTGACACAGGAAACAGAATAGTGGACTTCCTTGCCTATAATATGTGACAGCGATGTCATACAGCTTCCTATGCCGATATTCGATATCTCTCGCAGTATATCCTTCGTCTGTATTTCCACTTTGCCATCCCCGCTTTCTGTCATATAATTATTGTTTCAAATACGTTTCTACCATCTTTATCAGATCGGCAGCCCGGAAGGGCTTTGTAATAAAGTCCAGAGCGCCTTTTTGTACCGCCTGAAGTATAACGCTTTCCTGTCCCATGGCTGAGCACATGATAATCTTGGCATTTTCATCTTCAGCCAGCAGGTCCACCAGGATGTCCAGTCCGCCACGGCCGGGCATTGTAATATCTAAAAATACCAGATCCGGCCGGTGTTCTCTATAGCACTCCACCACTTCCAGTCCATTGGCTGCTTCGACGATACGGTTATACCCGCCCTCGGCCAGCGCTTTTTTAATAATATTTCTCATAAACAGGGCATCATCCGCCACCATTATCAAATATCCCACTTCAAGAACCTCCTCCATGTATCTTCATCCACCTGTCGAACCTTTGGATCTCATCGGCTATGGTCTTGACAGACAGCTGCTTCTGAATGCCTCCCATAATCAGTGCCTCATGAGCATACTGTAAATAGCGCTTGTCGCCTGGTCCTGACCTACCGTATAGGCTCCGGCCTCTTTCATTTTCAGAATCCCCATGGCTCCGTCCGCTCCCATGCCGGTCAATATAATTCCCATAGCACGGCTTCCTGCCGCTTCTGCCATGGATTCGAACAGGCAGTCCACTGACGGGCAGAAATCATACTTCCCGTCTCTCCGGCGTGTATGCAAAAGGAACTGATCTCCCTGTTTTTTCACTCTCATCTGACACCCTTCGGATGCCACATAGATATTGCCGTCCCGTATCACTTCCTCAGAAGCGGCCTGTCTGGCATGTATTCGGCAGTTCTGATCCATATAATGAGCAAAATTTGCCGCAAAACCTCTGCTTAAATGCTGTACAACCACAATCCCGCATGTATCGGGCGGCAGATCCTGAAGAACAGTGAGAAGTGCCTTCGGTCCTCCCGTTGAAGCTCCGATTCCCACCATGTGCCTGCTGGGCAGTCCTTCCAGTCCCCTTCTCCGTTCAGAACCGCTTCCATAGCAGCTCTTTACCTTTACCAGCAATTCTTTCTCAAACAGCGATTGATCGTGGCCACCATGTGAAGCTCTGCATTTTATGACGGTACATCCCTTCAGCCTTCTCAGTTTTTCCAGCCCATCTTCCGTTCTGGCGATACAGATAACCGGAAGTCCCTCTTTTATAAGAGAATGGATAAGCGGAAGCTTTTGTTCCAGATAAGCGGAAGTCCCAAAGGTCAGCACTGCCGTGTCCTGGTTCATCCACATCTTTTTTTCACTCTGGCTGTCCTGGTTAACGAATACGCTGATACCAGGTTCGATTCTTAATACATCCAGAATTTTCCGTCCTGCTGCAGGCGTATCTGCCATCAGCATCACTTTGATATTATTCATTATTATTTTCCTGTTTTTTGATAAACAGCAGGGCATACGTACTGAAACAGATCGTTGTCTCTGTACAGCAGCTCCGCATGGCCTAAAAATAAGTAACCTCCAGGCTTCAGACATCCGTAAAGACGTTTCAGCAGCTTCTTCCTGGATCCCTCGTCAAAATAAATCATAACATTTCGGCAGAAAATGATATCATACTGCCTCTGGCCTGCAAACGGCTTCATCAGATTCATCCTGCAGAAAGCAACTTCTTTCCTGATCGCAGACCGTACTTCAAACCATTCATTTTTATAATCCACATCCAAATATTCCCTCTGCCACTCATCCGGTATCCGTTTCAGTTCATTGATGGAGTACCTGGCTTCCCTGGCCTTTTTTAAGGAATTTTCCGATATATCCGTTCCCAGTATCTGAAACTCCGGCAGACTCCCTCCCTTTCTCACATAGCTGTGCAGGAGCATGGACAGCGTATAACATTCCTCTCCGCTGGAGCATCCTCCGCACCAGATTGAAAGCCGTTCCATCCGATCCGCCTGATATGACGGGAGAATTTCACGTTCCAGATATTCGAAATGCTTGCTTTCTCTTACAAAATACGTATAATTTGTCGTCAGTTTATTGAGCACTTCGTTTTCCAGACGGCCCGATCTGTCCCCTTTCATCATATAAAGAAATTCCCTTAAAGAAGTAATATTCTGTTTTCTTATATTGCCATTCAGACGGCATTCAACCAGTATTTTTTTTCTTCGACAGATCAATTCCGTATTTTTCGTTTATGTACTGTACAAACTCCGAAAATTCTTCTTCGTCAAATTTGATCACATTAAGTGCCTCCATCGATTTCATCAGCGAGCAAACCGACGAATCCGCCGCCCCTCTTTCTGATTATCACTGCACATGCACAGGAATTCGACAGTTCTCCAGGATAGAAAAGGCTGATCAGTTCTCCGTCCAGCTCCATCATTCCTGCTGCCTTTGCAGGAACGCCAGGTACTTTAATCACATTCGGCTTCATAATAAACCGGCACGAATTATCCCATTTGATTTCGAATGACTCTTCCCTGCTTTTTAAATGAAGTACGCGCCCATTTTCATCTGTCCCCAAATCCCCTCACCTCTTCCTTCCAATTCTTCTCCCGTCTCCTATAGCTTCGTTTCAAGTTCCTCGATCGGCTGCGGCCTGCCGTACAGATATCCCTGCGCCAGATTGCAGCCGATTTCCTTCAGAAACTGTTCATTCTCCTTTGTTTCAATTCCCTCTGAAATCACCTGTATATCCAGCTGCTTTGCCATTCGAATGACATTTGCGATTATAATTCGCTCCCTCTTATTTAGTTTTTTCTGAAAAAATTCCTTATCCAGTTTAATAATATCCACCGGAAGATCTTTCAGCAGGCTGAGTGATGAGTATCCCGTTCCGAAATCATCCATGGAAAGAAGAAAGCCTGCATCTTTAATCTGCCTGGCCACGGCCATTACAATCTCCTGATTATGCAGGAACGCGCTCTCTGTAATTTCCAGTTCCAGATTTTTCGCCGGAATTTCATATTTTCCGCAGATATCCGTCAGCTTTGTGAGAAAATCAGCTTCCTTGATATGGATTCTGGAAACATTGACGCTTACAGGCAGCACGGTCCGCCCCTCATCCATCCATCTTCTCTGGAGCCTGCATACACGTTCAAAAACATACCGGTCCAATTCCGTAATAAACCCGTTTTTTTCAAAGAGAGGAATAAATTCATCCGGTGGCACCAGGCTATTCACCCCTGTTTTCCATCGGACGAGAGCCTCCATTCCAATGATCTTCCTGGCCTTCAGGCTGAATTTCGGCTGGTAATAAACTACAAATTCCTCTTTTTCCACCGCTCCCTTCATACGGGCCGTCAGTTCTCTTTCCTTGATCAGCTTCTGCTCCGCCTCTTTGTTGTAAAAACTGTATACGCTTTTGTGATAGTCCTTCAATGATTTTCTTGCCATATTCGCATGGTCTACAAGGACTGATAAATCACTGTCCCCCTGTTCCACCAGGCATACGCCTACCATGCATGTAACGGATACCCCCAGCTTTTGTTCCGGAATCTGTTCCACACGGCGGATCAGCTGTTTTAAGCGCTGCTGAAGCCCGTCCAGCATCTGGTATTCCAACAGAAGAACGAATTTGTCCGCCTCGATTCTGGCGTAACATTCGCTGCCTGCCGTAAAGAAATTCAGGAGGTTGCTGATCTCTACAAGGACTTCATTCCCCTTTTCATAACCATACTGGGAATTAATCATCTTGAAATTTTTAATGTCTACCGTAACAACTGCCTTAGGTACGCCGTCGCTAACCAGCTTTTCACTCCCCAGAACCAAAAAACGATTATAATTCCATGCAGCCGTAAGCAGGTCGTAATCCGTTATAATCTCCAATGAACGCTTCGCCCGCAGCTGGAGCAGATAGGATGAAATAATCATGCTGACCATGGAAAATGTCATGATTTCTCCGTCCGTCCACAGCCGTTCCCTGCTTCCGTCCGCAATTCCGATATAACCGATATAGGTGCCTGATTCCAGAACTGCGTTCTGCATCATCGATCTCGTCCCTCTGAGCTTCTGCCGTTCTGCCATGACAGGATCCAGCTCCTCCAGAGCTTCCATACAAGTACATATAATCATGCCCCGGCTGTCAAACTGCCTGCCATATCTCTCCCCGATAATACCAGGAACTCTCTTTAGATTATTATTTTCAACACGGCCTTTGTTTTTCTTCCATTCGTAAGTAATCTCATATCCTCTTTCCCCAGCTGTTCTTTCTACGATATATGCCTCGTCGACACCGTAATAGGAACCAAGGCGTTCCAGATCCCTCTCTATCTCATTTTGGAAGGATTCAGCGTGCTGAAAGCCTTCCATTATCTCGCCAACAAAATCCATATCGGCGTCTTTTCTCGAAATCCTGTATTCGCCTGCAGGTTCCAACTCCCATCCAGTTTCATCCCTGTTAAACGTTGTATCCCAGGGAACTGCATAGAATCCGCCTTCTTCCCCTCGGGAGCGCTGCAGCGCTCCCTTTGCTTTATTAAGCAGTTCCTCATAAGAACACTTCGGATGGCATAAGCTGCTGCACAGAACAATCCCCGCCTGAAATATACAGCTGTTCCCGATTCCTTCCTCTTTCATGTTCTTCCTGAAAAACAGCAGCCTTTCAAGCGCATCCCTGCGCCCCTTGCAGCCCATGATGAAAATTATAAAATGATGTTCTCCGACCCTTGCTGCAAAATCTGATTTTCTCATCGTCTGCTGAAGTACAAACGCAAACTTCTTCAGCATGGAATTCCCATCTTTGATTTCGTATCCCTGATCCGGTAAGGGCGCCTCCATCAGACAGAATGCGGCGCTTCCGCTCTCTTCTTCCGAATTCAGATAATCTTCTATTTTTTTGCTGACCCACTCCTCCGACCACAGTCCGGTCATCGGATCTCTCTTCCTGCTGTAATCAATATTATACATATTTATATTCCCTCTGCTTCAAGCAGCTTATCTCCATCTATAATATAAGCCCACTGATCCTGACCTTCTAAATAGACTGCTTCTGATATAAAACTGTTTTTCCTGCTGATCACTTCTTCCGGCAGTTTCCGTTTCCTCCCGGCCCCAATCTTTATAACCTCCAATGCGGCTTTTGCCATCAAACCGAAATAACCTCCACTTCCGTCCCGGATGATAATAACATGGGATTTCTTTTCCGGCGGATTTTCCTTCAAAATAGTCTGAAAATCGAGAACGGTTATTACTCGATTTTCATAATCAATTCCTCCGTTCGTCACCTGAGCGGCTGGCATAATATACTCCACGTGATTTAGAGGTATTAAAAAAAGAAAGGCAAACGATTCAAAGCATAAATATTGATCTTCCATCCATTCCTCTCTCTCACAGCAATATGCTTATTTTATTAAACCTTGTTCCAATTATATAAATCATTTATTGTATTAATATTATCATTAATGCGGCGATAAATCAATTGCGTTTCACCGAAGAATACTCAAATCAGTCCTAATATCCCTAAAACAGGCTGAAACGATAGCCAACGCGCTCCGCGCGCAGGCCGCCGGCGAACCTGGCCCCCCGCTCTATGAGCTTGTAATGTTCGGTGCTGTCAGACATTTGTCCCTGTCTTGACAAGGATCCATATAAAACACAAAAGCCCTCGATATCAGATTCCATTCCAGGTCCGCAGCCTGGTTCCGTATCTGGTATCGAGGGCGATACTTCTTTTTTAACTACTTCTTTTTTAACTATTTCTTTTTCTTAAACTCCATCTTTTTCTTTTATATGTTCAGATTCCCGGACAATGATATTATAAGGAACTTTTTGGCCGCCCAGTTCAAATACAAGCCGGTACGTTCCCGGAACAGCAGATTCGGGGACGGATACTGAAATACGATGACTGCCGGTTCCGGCAGTTAACTTTCCATTTCCGCTCACCGGCCATGCTCCGTCTGGTTCCGGATTATCATATATGCCGGCGTCCTTTCTATAAACCTGTATCCCGATAACGTTATCGGCTCCTGTTCCATTTACAATGGAGTATTCCACGTCAAATACCATCCCTGCTCCCGGCGGCACTACGCGGCTTCCTCCTTCAGAAAGATGAACTTTAAGACTGTATGCCGGATTTGCCGTTACAGTATAAACGGTCTCCGCCGAATCAATTTCTGAGCCGCCTGCATTGATCCCCTTTGAAAACAGCCGTACGGACATCCTGTTCTCTCCTACCATTAGACCGGCAGTATTACCAGTGTCCATCGTTACGATCTGACCGCTATTGTAATTCTCAACAGGAATATAAACGCGTCCGTTGACAGGATAATACTTTATTCCTCCGTATGTAAACACAGTTCCTTCAGGGATATCACCTCCTGTTCCGGGAGACAGAACAATTGCTGCTCCGTCCGCCAGACGCGTATCCGACATGGCATTGATATTGAAATGGAACTGGTGTTTCCCACGCGAAAGGCCGTCTCCCCCACCCAGCGCCACGCTTGCTGCGGAACCGTTTACAGTAAAGTCGGCTCCCAGAGAATCGGCTCCCTTTTCATTCCGCAGGTGAAGGCTGTACATATCTGCCGTAAGTCCGTCTGAAGAATCAAAATCCACAATCGTTGTAAATGATCCGCTGACCTGGCCCGTAAGCCCGTTCTCTGTCCACATCTCCTTAAATTCGGACAGCAGAATTCTATAATTCGCCTCATTGCCTTTACCCGGTAAATATAGTACTTACTGCCGTAAATCATCGTTATTTTCGTTCCTTTTGGAATTGCCAGCGTCGTCTTATCGTCCTGTCTCTGCAGTTCCAGCCACAGTTCTCCGGCAGCGGCCTGGCCATCCAGCGAGTAAGCGGATGTAACAGAACTTCCCTGTGAAACTTCCGTTATGCCTCCTCCGGCGGGCGTATGATAGTATTTCCCTGCTCCTGTCTTTATCTCTGATACGATTGATTTTTTCCAATGAATTTCCAGCGTGATCGGTACCGACACTCCTGACTCATCCTGGAGATTCAAAATGATTTTATCATTTTGTTCCTGAGATGCAAAATTGGAAGTATTATACAGGGTGAAATCGATAGAAGCTTCAAATCTGCTGTCAGTCGATCCAATCAAAATCTTGCTCTCATCAGAAAATTCGCTTAAATCATAAACGCCTTCCATCAGCCCTTCGCTCTTCCACTGCTGTTTTTCCGATGGTTCCATGGTCACAGAAATCTGATGGCCGGTAAGGCTTTCAGAAGGATTGGAAGGGTGATACGGTACAAGAGACGTTCCCGTGTCAAATTCCTTCGTTACTCCGGTAAGGCTAATCGTCCTGCCGGAACCAGCCGGAATCTTCAGTCTTCCCGCATAACTACCGCTCTGGGTCGCATAGAGATCCACGCTTTGTGCTTCCAGGTCCGTCGCTTTTGTTACGATTTCTATATTTAATTGCATTGTTTCTTTTACTGTACTGCCTTCGTATCTTAATATCTCGGCATTCACTGTGCCTAAATCCCTGCTTTGGGTGATCCCATCGTTGGCGTATGTAAGATAAAACTTAATTTCCGGAACGATGCCTTTCTGACTGTCGGCCGATTTGCCGATGATCGTATTTTTATCATCCGGTTTTACCGTATTCATTGATATTACGTTCCCGGTGCCGGGAGAAAATCCTGTGCTCGTTTCAATATACAGGCCAAATGTATTTAGCGGGCTGTCACTGATTCTCGTTTTTTCCGTATCCTTTACCTGTCCCGTATCAGCCGAAGTCCATGTGCCGTCCCCTCTTTTTGCCCCTTCTATGAGGGTGATTCCATCTGGAATTGTAATATTATTGATCCTATACGTAGAATCCTTTTCTGCCGGGAGCAAAGTTATTGCGCCTTCCGCCAGTGAAAATCCGTCGGAAGGTGCGGTCGTAAGCTTCTGAGCAGTCAATACAGTATCTCGGACTGCAATTGCCTTGTCATCCCCGATCTTCCAATAGCGGAATCCCTGGCCTGTCACATTCGTATAGTCCAGTTCCTTCGACTCACCCTGTAGGAAAAAACCGCCGTCGCCAGCTCCCTCCCCTTCCTTTATGCGGGCATAGGCATAGGCGGTCGCCTTGTCATCTGCCATAATATAAGAATAGCCTGATACCGCGCCGTATGTTACTTTCGAGTTTTCTTTCAAAGAAATCTGTAATACCGTTCCTGTAGCAAGAATGATCGTGTTTGGGTATTTTGAAAGATCTTCAGGTGCCACCTCATCTTCATTTTTATCCACACTTTTGTAATTTGCCACTTCATTTACCGCAGAATCGAGCACCAGTGTACTGCCGTTTTCCAATGCCAGACCGTTCCCTACCTTGCCCAGTTCCTGCTTCGTCCCCTCATCTCCAATCCTGTTCAAGGAGTACAGCGCCGTCTGATTCGCATTTGCCAGGTCTGATTGTCCCGAAAGCCGTACATGAGAATTGATCAATCGCACCTGATCCGCCCGCTGAATCGATGTAAGAGTCGTTCCCGCCCCTATCGTTTTTCCCACATCATCTTCTTTTTTTACGCCGAAGTTATCCAGCGTAACCATACGTTTATCTCCTGCATCACAGGAAGCGCCGCTGCCAAAGACACCTCCTGCTATATCCATGCTCAAGCTGGAATTTTTTCCGAAATCATACCCGGTTCCATCAACGTAGACATGGGAAAAGCCTGTTATTGTAACGGTATCATAACTCGCGCCGTCGCCATAATCACCTCCGGCGTATACAGAATTTCCGATAGACAGTTTTGCTGCATTCAGACTGGGCATTTCACCTTTATGACCGCTGTAATATTTACACTTGCCGATCGCCCCAGTTCCTATATGTACATGGGTAGAACCGTTTACCTTTCCCTGATAGCCGCCTCCGAACACCCTGCCGCCGACCGTTCCTCCCGTTAAATTGACAAAAATCAAATCCTGAGGACTTCCTGAGGACGGTCCGTCATCACTCAGTTCGCTGCCTCCGTACAGGTTTCCTTTCACCCATCCGCCGCTCATATTAATTGTCGAACCGCCCAGAACAAAGCGGTCGCCTGCTTTGCCGTATGCCCCGCCATAGACAGAGCCGTTTACTGTACCTCCCGTAATGCTGACATTGGTCTTATTTTGCACTAATCCTTCTTTACCGCCTCCATAGACTTTGTGCTCTATCATGCCTCCTGTTATAACAACTGAGGCGGAGCCTTTTACTCCCGCGTTCTCGCCACCGCCGTAAACGCAGTCGTTCACAGAGCCTGCAGAGATCATGACGGAAGTAGAACCTTCCACCTCGGCGCGTTCTCCGCCGCCGTAGACGTTTCCCTTTACGGTTCCGCCGGAAAGGTCGATCAAGACCTTAGAACCTGATTCTACACGGGCACATTCCTCATATCCTTCCTTGGCAATTCCTTTTCCGCCTCCGTAGACATTCCCATCTATCGTTCCGCCCTCAACATTAATCGAAATATTTCCCTTTGAATACGCATTTTTCGTTGTATCATATGTGATCCCATCGGGAGAATACCCTTCTCCGCTCGCATAAATACTGCCTGTTACGTAGGCCGATCCGCCGATACTGATCTCTGCATTTCCGGTCAGACTCCCCATGTTTTCGGGCTTTCCTGCCGCAGGAGTCAGCGTGAAAGTCATGGCGCCGTCCCCGCCTTTTCCGGCTGCGAATATATTTCCGATTTTACCGCCTGAAGCCTTTATGTTTACCTGAGACGGCGTTCCGTCCGCACATTCCATTATATAGCCGCCGAACCGGAGCCATAAATATTATCTACATCTCCTCCGGCAACATTGATATTCAACGTGCCACAGAAGGTTGGAATACTGCTGACTCTGCCCGATCCGGCCCCGTATATCGAAGTGACCTTTCCGCCCGATATATTTATCGTTGTCGTTCCTGAATATGGAGCCGGCGTATTCTGATGACCCTGGCAGCCTCCGACCACATAACCTACCTGACCTCCTTTGACGTTAATGACCACATTACCGTTTGAAAGCTTTCCGTTGGCGCTCCCTGCGATAATCGTGTCCACAATTGCCGTACCACCTACCGTTATAGCAGCCAGTTTATTGTCCGCATCGACATCACTATTTGATCTTAGATACCCGTTAATTCTGACGATGCTTCCGCTTAATACCTCTATGCTTCCGACTTTATCCGACATGTTATTATTACCCGCCCCATACAAATACGGACGTATTGATGTCTTGACATTCGTTCCTAATTTAATATTATGCCCGTTTCCATATATGTGCTGCAAGCCAAGGGTCATATTCTCAAAGGTAACGTCTCCATATAATGTAAACGGCAGTAATTCACCATTACTTCCTTTTTCTATCGAAAACGTTTCCGAGCCGGTATTTCCTCTGACTGTAACATTTCTTGGAGTGTTTTTTAAAAACTCTCCCTCCGCTGCTGTCTTCATTGTATAACCGCTCAAAAGGATAATTTTATTATCTTCGACCGTACCGCTTTCGCTTAAAAGCTCCGCCGCTTTTTCCATCGTTTGAACCGGATTGCCAGGATCGGCGCCAGCTCCGTCTTTTGCATCATCTCCAATTTGCTGGTCAACATAAACCGTTTTTAGCTCCGACAGGGCGGTAACCTGTTCTGACAACATGGTAATCTGCCCTTCGGTTGAACGGGCGCGGGTTACCTTTACTGCTGTTATCACACACCGGACCTGTCTGGAAACGCCCTCCGGCTCTACATGGCGACGGTATACCGGAGCATCCGCTCCCTGGATGTCCTCCCATCCGTCATCCTCTCCAAAATTCCCGCTATAAACCTCGGACGGAGTCCTGACCGGACGGTCATTCAGCTCTCCGGCCGGTCTGTCATCATGAGGTTTTTCCTGTTCAGACAGCTGCCACTGATATAAAAACATGTAACCATCTGAATATTCCGGTACTTCCCCCGTAATGTTGTCAGTCAGGGTATAGACTGCGATATCCCCTTCCCGGTCCTTTTCAATACAGAATTCATAATTTCCAGCAGTTTCCCAAACGGAATACAGGTTCAGTTGGTCACCCTCCATTACATCCATGAATTCTCCTGCCTCCTGTACCGGAGCGGATCCATCCTGTTCTGACGACCATCCTGCAAACCGGCGGCTGAACATGCCTTCATCCTCCTCCGGATATACCAGCTCTTTTGGGCATTCCGGAAGACAGATCCGGCCGTCCCGTACAGGCAGCTCCATATCCACCATCTCATCCAGAGTCACCGTCATAAAGCCGTCCGCCAGCTCGTACCCTGCATATTCCCCAGCCTCAATAAAAGATCCGTTGTCTTCCGAGCAGATCATAAGGCCGGTCTGCCCTTCATAGAAAAGTGTCTCCGGATTCTCGATTTTCTGCTCGATAATGTATTCTACATCATATTCAATATCGTCCGGAATCTCCTCGTCTTCTTCTGATTTTGAAGCATCTGCTCCTCCACCGGAACCGCTGTCAAAAGCCCCGTCTGGGACTCCGCCTGCAGCAGACGGTTTCTCATCTTTTTCTATACCGTCTGCATTTTCCATAGACTCTGCAGACTCTGTATTTTCTTCTTTGTCTGAATGATCCGTATTATCCGAAATAACTGTGCTGTCCAAGCCGCCTGTGCCGTCCGATTCATTGTTTTCATCAGCCGGCGGCAAAGAGTCTTTATTCTCCTCTTCTCCGGAAACCTCATCCTTGCCTGCTGTTTCTCCTTTCTCAGCCCCGGCCTGGTCCTCTGTTTTTTCTGTTTCAGTCTTTTCTCCGGCCTTCTGCTCGGTATTCTGCCCGGTATTTTCCGAACTGCTTCCCGTCTGTCCTGCCGTATCATGTACGGAACCGCTGTTTGATGTTTCTTTTCCCGAACCGCTCTCCTCTTGCTCTACTCCTGGGGCTTCCCCTACGACAGGTACCATATGGCGTTCGATTTTTGCCTGCGGCTGTTGAATAGCCTCCTCTTCCGTCTCTTGCCCTGGTTCGGTTTCCGGATTTTCTTCTGCTGCCTCTTCCGTTCTTTTTTCTGTCTCCGGCTCCCGGGAAGAGCTGATATCCTCCGGCTTTCCTATGCCATCATACTCACCTTCGGAGTCAATCGTTTCTACCACAGCTTCGGACGGTGTGGAAACGGCGATATCTCCGGATTCCTTGGAGCCATCTTCCACGATTTCCCCTTCTATAAATTCATTGATAATCATGGAGAATCGGGGCGCACTGTACTTATCTCTACCGGAAAACGCATAATCGCCAAATCCGACGATACTTTCCGGAAGCCTCAGTTCTCCCCTCAGGTTTCCAAGTCCATAGAAAAGATAGGAACCGACATATGTAACTCCGTTTTCAATGACCAGAGAATCGATCTCATCGCCATACTCCAAGAACGGAGCCGTCTCTTCCGTAAAGTCATATGTATCGCCGCTGCCCTTAATTTTCAGGACTCCGTCCACAATTATAGCCTTTACATCATCTCCCACATAAAACGTCCGGACACTGTCTTCGGTCGCATAAGCGAGCATAAATTCGAAATTCAGACTGCTCATCATTAAGCAAAGAATCAGGAGAGCCGCCGCCCACCGCCGTCTGTCGTTCTTATGCCTGTTAGCCTTTTTTCGTTCACTTATATTCATAACAATTCCCCCGACTTCCTGTACGGCGGGTCCGCCGTTTTCATCGTTCTAATTCCTGCTGATTTCAAGACTGTCTGCAAATGAACCGCTTCCTGAAAGCGTGATCGAAGAGTCTGTTTTCAAAAGAACAAGGGAATATACGCCCTGTCCCTGAGAATGATAGGTACATATATTGCCTTTATATGCCTTAGCCTGGTCATTTGCCGCATCCGGAATCACTCCATCCGGCAATGTGATTTTTATATCTTTTTCCGAATCAGCACAGGTCAGAACCAGCACGGCCGCCAAACTGTCTTTCTCATCCTTAATCTCATACTGATTGCCCCGCCCCTTTATAAAAGTTGCAGTCAGCGTTTTGTTATAAGGTGCCTCCGATATTGCCGTAACCGTTACGGTATCCCCTGTAGACGAAACTGTAATCTTCGCTTTGCTCTGCACATTTCCTGCCAGCGTACCCGCGCCACTGTCTGTGGCCGCGGTTCCGCCGCTCACAGTGATTTGATACTTTATATTTTCCGGCGTTGTTCTGATTGAATCGGCATAATTATATAAATTAACCGTAAAAGTTCCTTTCTGTGGATCTATATAATACTCTGCTTTTTCATTTTCTTCCTTTAAAAGATCACTTGTAAAGTAAAATTCCTGTGCCGCCATAATTCCGCTTTGATATTTTTCCATCATATAGCGAGCCGCGGTCACACCTGCGAAAGAAAGCAGAATGATTATTGAAAGACTGACTGCAATAACAGTCTTTTTACGTCTGTTTCTATTTGCTCCCATGTTATCTGCCTCCATATTTTATCCGGCCGGCTTTGCCGGCTCTTCCGGCTCTGCCTGTTCCGCATTCACAGTCACAGTGACCAAATCGATCTCATCCGCATAATCTGAACTGTTATTATCATTTCCTTCCGGCCATGAGACTTTTAATACGTAATTGTGGACAGTTTCTGATGAATGGGGCAGAAATCCTCCCTCTGTCCGGGCCTTTCCTGCCGTAACCGCCAGCTCCCCCGTATTGACCAGGCTGCCCGACGGCAGTCCGGAACCTGCATCTATCTGGAATTTCAGGGGTAGGTTACCTGTCGTGTCTACCGTAATCGAATACTTCTGGCTAACCTCGCTGACCCTGTCTCCCTTTTTATTTGTTACGGCGAACTGATAGTCCTGTGTTTTACCGGGATATAGTCCGCTAACGTCAATCGTAAAATCGCTGCTGTCGGATCCCCATGCGGCTATACTTGCGGCAGCCTCTCCCTTAACCTGAGCTGCGTACCGGGCATATGTAACAGGAAGCAGCAGACAGAACGTGCCGAGCAGTAAAATATAACATGCCATTCTGGTTTTTGTCAGATGTTTTTTCATTTTGACCGTCTCCTCCTTCCAATAAAATAGCATATGACAACAAAATATTCCGCTTTCGAGCCGTTACCGCCCTTCCTGGTCTTTTAAATTACTGATCCAATCCGGTAAAAATAGTGCCATAGCCCCGGCTGCCATAACCAGCAGGAGGCCAAAAGGCGTTCGTATAAAAAGGATAAATTTCCCAAGTCCGGAAATAACCCATACCACGCGGCCGGCTATCTGAGTGATCCCCACCGGACTGTTATCCGGTACGTTATTAAAATCGCCTTTTGTGATGACTTCATCTCCGTCCGGCTTCTTTTCTATTATACGATGAGTGACCAGATTCCCGCTTTCCCAAAAGGTGATGACATCTCCTGTCCGGTATTCATTTTCACGGTGAATAATCAACAGGTCTCCTGTCGAAAAAGCCGGTTCCATACTTCCCGAAAGTACGGTAACATGGGAGTATCCAAAAAGGAACGGAAGCTCATTATTGAATAAAAACCGCGATACCATCCGCCATATATCAATAAATAAAACGGCTAAAACAACAGCATATAACACATATTTCAATAAACTTTTTAACATTTTCATAGTCAGGTCAGTTCTCCTCAGCATAAATCTGAACATGGACCGTATATGTGCCGCCCTTCTCTCCTGCTGCAGTAGACTGCGCATCCGTTCCCTCAAAAGGCCAGTTCCAGTCCAGCTGATAAAAGGCAGAACTGTTTGCGCCAATTTTACTTTGAACCGTAAGCTTTCCTTCCGACATCGTACTTGTTACTGCCTTTTTCGTAATTTTCTTACCGCCGGAGGATATCGGCGTCAGCGTAACAACAAGCGGTATGTGAATATCTCCTTCCGAAAGAGTCACTGTGACATCCAAGTCCTTTTTACGGCTGTTTGTCAGTTCAAAACAGTAAAAACCACTGGCTCCAGGCAATATGTTATCTCCCAATCCGTCCGTACGATTGTAAAACAAATCAATATCGCTATGCTGCGTCCAGGACATAAATTCATCGCTGTCTCCGATCTGTCCGCTAACGTTTAGTTACCGTTATCTGTATCACTTTCCGTTTCTGTCTCTGTTTCTGTCTCCGACTCCGTTTCTGTTTCCGTCTCTGTTTCTGTCTCCGTTTCCGTTTCTGTCTCCGTTTCTGTCTCCGTTTCCGTTTCTGTCTCCGTTTCTGTTCCGGGCCTGTTATTGCCTCCGCTGCTGCCGCCTCCGTGAGCGCCGCCGCCATCATGGCTGCTTCCACTCTCGTTTTTTATACTGCCGTCCGGCTGCGACGGCCCATTTCCATAGCTTGGGGATTGTGTATCATCCGTAACTTCAGGCGGCACAGAACTATTATGGTCTTCAGAAGCGCTGTGGCCAGGCTGTGCCGCTGTACCGCCGGCTTCCCTATTACCCGCAGGGGTATCGCTTACAGAAGACTGTGATTCATCCTCTTCCGGCGAACCCGGCCTGTTACTTTCTTCTTTTGTCCCTCCTATTGGATAAATATCTTTTCCGTCAGCGACGATACCGCTCTCACCTGGTATATGCAGATTTCCGTCCGGGGCTGCAACAGCTCCGTCCGGCTGAATTTTTGTACCGTCTGGTAACGTTACCGTTCCGTCCGGCTGAATCGTATAATCTTTTGCAACCATTTCTTTTTCCGGATAAATGACTGTATCATCTGGCAATATTACTGCTGCGGTTCCGTCTTTTCCGCTTCCTGGAATTACGATGGTGCCATCCTGCAGATGGATATTACCTTCAGGCGTTACTACCACTCCTTCTGATACAGAAACGCGGCCAAAAGGAGTCGAAATCCACCCTTCTTCACTTGCGTATGTTTGATTTCCCTCTACAATTGTCAGCTGATTGTCGCTTAATTCAACCACGATTTCCAGCACCCTGATATCAACTGCAACCGTAATATCGTAATCTCCCGTATCCTGATGGGAAATTGTAATACCATCCTCCACATCTTTTTGCGATATTGCAATTTTACGCTGCGCGGCTGTCGAACCATCCTCTTCAAGAATCAAAATTTCATGTTCTCCAATGGGGACGTTCGGAAACAGGAAACGGCCGTCTGAGTCTGTGACCGTGATCATCGGATTGCTGTGCAGTTCTATCATCCTCCCTGCCGCAGGCAAACCATTGGAATAAATGACACGGCCGGTAAAATGCACTCTGGTTCTGGCAGCCTTCTCTGCTTTTTCAGGCGTTAGCAAAATAGAATCGACGATCTGCTCTGGAACCTGCCGCTCTGCATGTTTGTTCAGAACAAGCCCTGCCACGCAGGATGTAATAAATACAAGCACAAACAGCAGCAAGAGGAAAAGGCGGAATCTCCTCCGTCTTTCTTCTCTGTCTTCTTTTGATCTATGGAAAGGTATGTATCTGCGTTTCTGTGGCATGGATGATATCCTCCTTTTGCTTTATAACGCACAGAATTTTCAGCCTGCAGGAAAAAGAACCTTTTCTTCTTGCGGTTCCCTTTCCTGTAGGCTGAAAACCTACAGGCCGCTCTGGCACAGGGAGCGGAAAGTTATAATGTTACGTTGCCGGTCTTGCCGGTTCCTTCTGTGTACCTGTTACTGTAATCGTGAATGTCATTTTTTCCTTGCCTGATTCAGGTCCGACGTCTTTAACAGCAGTTCCATAATCCCATTTCCAGTAAATCATCTTTTTAACTGGTGTTGCAAGATCATCTACGGCAATTTCGCCCTTCAGGTCTTGATATGCTGTCAAATCTGCTATTTCAGTACTGTATCCAGAATCTGAATAGAACTTTAAATTCGCCGGTTTGTTAGATAATTCAGAAAAAGCGATTGTATAATCAATAGCCACTTCGCTTCCTGAGCCATCAATCTCAATATAAAAACTTCCATCTGTACCGGGAGCTATTTTATTACCTCCAGCCTTATCTATATTCGTATACGCCGTACTGGCAAGATCAATATCCGTAAAAGTCGCTGTCTGTTCGTTCGCTTTAAAGCTCCATTTCGCCACCGTAGCAGATCCTGTTCCCGTAACCTCCGTGGTGTATCTGGCCAGCGTTCCGCCCATCAGACAGGTCGTTATGAATGTCAGCGCCAGCGCCAGGCCCCCAAGACGGGCTGCATAAGATTTTCCTTTCATATGTAATTTCCCTCACTTTCTTAATAATCTCAAATTCTTTACCCAGGTTTACTCCCTGTTTATTGCGTCAGCTTCTTCCGCTCTGTGCCCCCCGGAAACAAGCTGTAGCTTCATATGTTGTTCGCTTCCTGCGAGTATTCGGCCTTTTCATCATGGCCGGCCGCTTTCAGTTCCGCAAGTTCCGCCTCCAGCTCCGCCACCCTGGAGTTTTCTGCCCGATCCAGCTTCCATCGCCTTACGATATCCCCCAAAATAAAGAGCAGCAGCGGACATATAATGAAAATAATCATCCCTTTTGAGGACTGCATAAACAAAATGATATTGCCGAGTCCAGCGATTCTTCCTTCTTTCCAGATTCCTTCAATCTGACCTGCAGTAACAGGCAGGCGGTCTTCCGTATTATTCGCGTCGCCCTTTGTAATAAACCGCGGCGTCCCATCTTCGCCTGCCGTAATACCGGATATGCGGTGAGTAACCGCCTTTCCTGACGTGAGATAGCAAATCACGTCACCCTCCTTCAGATTCTCCGTATCTGTTTTATGAATAAAGATCAAATCCCCTGTCTTAATTACAGGTTCCATAGATCCTGAAAGCACGATGGCAGGTTTTATTCCAAATACTCCGGGCATTTCATCCGGCCTTGTATATGTACTGACAATCAATATGGTATTTACTACGATAATAGGAATAAAGAGGATGCACATCACAATACCGGCAACAGACGGATACGTTCGTTTTCTTTTATGATTCATCGTTCCTGTCCTCCTGATACTGCAAAATAGCATGCGTTTCGAAATCTTGTAATTTCGTCGCATCCTCTGCCGAAAACATTGCCTCTTCAAGCTGCTGCTCGGCTTAAACTGAATATAATAGTGGGGCTTCTTCATACTCCGGGGAGAATTTTCATTTCGTCCTGTATTATCCCTAAGCTTAGGATAAAGCGGCCCCATTCAGGCATACACACAACCTTTTCTCCTTTTCCCATGGCATCACTCATAACTGATATCAACGCACAATATACCCTTTCCACAATATCGATCTCATATCCAGACTGTTTTGCAATCTGTTTCAGCAATGCACTCTGTTCCATATTCGTACCACGCTTTCTCATAATAGTAAGGAGAAGCACATCACCAGCTTCATATCTCAGTGTCTTTCACTGATTACGGAATTTTTCCTCAGCCGTCTCCCATGTCGCGTACAGGGCAAACAAAACTGGCATCTGCGTTCACAACCTCAATGCCAGCAAAAAAATGCGGCTGGCTGGCATTCCTCCATTTGGAGGAGAAGCCCCTGTAGCTTTGCGTCTCTATCTTTTAATAGATTTGCCAAATTTATTCCGTTGTTTACAACATAATCTGTATTATGTCGTAATAATGATTTAAGTGGGAATTTCAACAATAACTCGTATGATTTGATCCGTAAATATACGAAAAGATATGGTATTTAAAGAGCGGACTATTAAAAAATATGATAATCAAGGTAATTAAAAAAAATTTTAAATACTGATCTATGATAAACAGTAACTATAAAATGCTGTATCTTTATGATCAGCACATCACATAATACAGATTATGTTGTGTCAGATCAAAAGCAGATTTAGGCGTGAGAGTGTGTGAATACAGTCCTCAGCGTGGTTAACGTATATATTCTTGTTGTTTCAATACTGGCATGTCCCAGAATATCTGCCAGTCGTACAATATCTTTTTCAACCCGGTAATAGGTCAACGCAAATAAATGGCGCAGATTATGTGGAAATACCTTATTCGGTTCCACGCCTGCAGCTTCGCAGAGCGACTTCATTTCTGCCCATATATTGGAGCGGTTGACCGGGCTTCCATTTCTGGTTATAAATATCGGACCGGAAGTAATGCCCATGCTTTTACAATAGAGCTTCAATCCTTTTATCAAATCTTTCGTCAGAAGCACCACCCTCTCTTTTCCTTTATTTATAATTCGAATTTTTCCGGTTCTGATTGAATCCACCGTAACATACTTATGTTCACTCACTCGGATTCCCGTGCTGCAAATCGTCTGAATCAATAGCTCAGGCGCTTATTTTTGCGTTTTTCTGCCGTCTGTACTAATTTTTTATATTCCTTTACCGTCAACTCTTTATTTCTTTCACGAAATAAGTTTGACTGGACTTTAAAGAGCTTAACCTTTAAATCAGCACGATTTAAAAAGGCAAAGTATTGATTTAATGCTACAAGCATACTGTTGGCACTTGTTGCTTTATACTTTTCGTATAAACTCTTTTTATAAGCAACCACCTTCTCTTTTGTCACTTCTGTATTGCAGGACAAATGCATATGGAACTCCCGGATATCCCGTAAGTACTTTTCAACCGTTAATTCCGCCCTCTCCTCATTAATTAAATACTGTCTGAAATCTTCTACCTGTTCATTTGTAAATAATGTAAGTGCCATGTCTTTTCTCTCCTGTTTCTCCCAAATCATGTCCATCCAAAGGCGTTTTACGTCGTTTCAGGATCATTTCAGGTCTGCTTTCTGCTCAACTGCCACAGTCATATACTGGCAATAACATTCTATACCAATTTTTTCCAAGTTGTCATTATCAGCATGTGGATATGATCCGCATCTGTATTCTGTATAATCCCATTTCTTCAGGATTCTAAAAGCTTCTCCGTGTTCAGCAGGCTGTCACCCACAAAAAAGAGAGTGCTGCATAATGCAGCACTCAGACTGTAGACAAAGCGGTGTCAGGACATTCGTCCTGGCACTGTTTTCTACATAATTCATATCATTTTTTGCACACAAACAAGCGTTACCGGGTTCTTATGCCTCACACAGCTTATATCTTTGCTGCATTCTGGCCAGCTTCTTCAGATTCATGCACGCAAAAGTCAACCCGGCCTCATTTCCATCCGTGCTTTCCCATACATCTGTGTATATCGAAAACCATGATTCTCCTTAGCTGTTCCAAAGAGTCTTTCGATGGTCTCTTTTCTCTGCGCATACAAT
>NZ_QSDR01000028.1 GCF_003464085.1 Clostridium sp. AM58-1XD | reverse complement strand
CCAAATTATCCAAAATATGTTAATGATAATATCCAGAAGGACATGTATAAACATGTAAAAAAACATCAAAATGCACAAGGAATGAGGGCTTTCTGACTTATTTCCCTGAATTTGACAAGATATGAATTTAATGTTATAACTATGTCAACACTTTTAGAAATGCATATGTTAGTTAAATAAAGGAGTTGTTCACTATGATGAAACAAAGAAAAATTATGTTACCGACAATTGCTGAGGCAAAGGCTTTCGTAGCTGTTGCAATGAAGTGTGATTTTGACATTAACGTATTTTATAATCGTGTTATAATTGATGCGAAATCCATTCTTGGCGTTTTAAGTCTGGATTTAAGAAGAGTTTTGACTGTTGAGTATGACGGAGAAAATGAAGATTTAGAAGCTTTCCTGAATGAGAAGGCAGCAAGTAAATATAATGCAGCATAAAGCATCGTTAAAAGTGTAAAAAACAGGGGTGCCGCCCATCAGCTGAGTTGACAGCTGGGAAGCGGCAGCCCTGTTTTTTGTTACATAGGATAGTTCGGAGAACATTACTATCTAACAAAAGATCCTTCCGGGCAGGGTCGCCCTGCATGATCGGGTAGGCGCACTCGCGAGAAAGGATTTATGTCGCTGAGGCGATTGCATGCCCCGCATGCAGAGAGTTCACTGCGGCGGATATGACTCCGCTGCAGTGCTGAGAGGGCGTGGCACCTCGTATTTGCATTACGTCAAAGGAGATGCACCGCAACAATCAGGCCTGCGAAAACGATTGATACCATGGAGGTCAGCTTTATCAGGATATTGATGGAAGGGCCGGAAGTATCCTTGAACGGATCACCGACCGTATCCCCGACAACAGCTGCTTTATGACAATCGGAACCTTTGCCTCCGTGAGCGCCGCTTTCAATGTATTTCTTCGCATTGTCCCAGGCACCGCCTGAATTTGCCATCATGACGGCCAGTACAAAGCCGGTGACTGTGTTGCCTGCCAGAAGTCCTGCTACACCGTTTACGCCGAGAATCAGTCCCGTAATGATGGGTACGATAACGGCAATGAGTGCAGGAGCCAGCATAAGCTTCTGCGCGGAACGCGTACACATATCGACACATGCTGCATAATCGGGTTCGGCAGTCCCTTCCATCAGCCCTTTTGTTTCACGGAACTGGCGGCGTACTTCGACTACAATGGATTGTGCAGCTTTGCCTACGGCTTCCATCGTCAGGGCGGCAAAGAGGAATGGCAGCATACCGCCGATGAAGAGACCGATGAGTACGGTTGGATTGGTGATCGTGAGATTCAGCGCGATATCCGGATCCAGCTGATGAACTTTGTCGATATAAGATGCGATCAATGCCAGAGCAGTCAGGGCGGCAGAGCCGATGGCAAAGCCTTTCCCGGTGGCAGCGGTTGTGTTACCGAGGGAGTCCAGGGCATCCGTCCGTTCCCGCACTTGGGCCGGCATATGGGTCATTTCGGCGATTCCACCCGCATTGTCTGCAATAGGGCCGTAAGCGTCTGTAGCCAGCGTAATTCCCAGAGTGGAAAGCATGCCGACTGCCGATACACCGATTCCATAAAGTCCCATATTAAAGTCGGCCGCTCCGCCGGAGGCATAGTAGCTGGTCAGAACAGATATGCCTACAATAATAACAGGTGCTACTGTCGACATCATTCCAAGAGAAAGCCCGCTGATAATAACAGTGGCAGAACCTGTTTCACTGGAAGCCGACAGACGGCGAGTAGGAGAATAGGAGTCGGAAGTAAAATATTCTGTAATTGCTCCGATGAGAACGCCTGCGACCAGCCCGGAGATAACTGCGGTAAAAACGCCCATATGGCCGGGAAGCAGGATCCGTACGATAAAAAATGCGATGACAGCGATCAGTACAGCGCTGAAATTCGTACCCACTCTCAGTGCATGAAGGAGATTCTTTTGTGTTGCCCCCTCCTTTGTTTTAATGAGAAATGTGCCTGTAATGGAAGCCAGCACGCCGGCAGCCGCCAGCAGCATGGGGATTCCTACGCCCTTTATGCCGAAACCTGCGGCAACGGCCAGCGCGGCTGTTGAGACGATGGAACCGACATAGGATTCATAGAGATCAGCACCCATTCCGGCAACATCCCCCACATTATCACCTACGTTGTCGGCAATGACAGCCGGATTGCGGGGATCATCCTCTGGAATTCCGGCTTCAACTTTGCCTACCAGGTCGGCGCCTACATCGGCAGCCTTTGTAAAAATTCCCCCGCCTACACGGGCGAAAAGGGCCATACTGGAAGCGCCCATTCCGAAGGTGAGCATATTGGCGGTAATGTTCTGAATTAATTCGGCCTCTGAAGCGGCAGGGGCGACGGCAGTATACCAGTAGTTCAGAAAGAAGTACCAGATAGAGAGGTCGAGCAGGCCGAGCCCTACGACGGTAAAGCCCATGACGGAACCGGCGGAAAATGCGATTTTAAGTCCGCGGTTCAGGCTGTTAGCTGCACCGCTGGCAGTACGGCAGTTGGCCATGGTGGCTGTCCGCATCCCGATAAAACCAGACATGCCGGAGAAGAAGCCGCCCGTTATAAATGCAAATGGCGTAAAAAAGCTTAAAAAGCCATAAATGCCATTGCGATCAGGATGGCGAATATAACGACAAAAAAGACAGCTACACCTTTGTACTGCCGTCTTAAATAAGCGGAAGCGCCATTGCTGACGGCATTGGAGATTTTGACCATTTCCTCCGTTCCCGGTGGTTCTCGTTTTACCTGATAAAACTTGGAAGCAGCGAATGCCAGTGCAAGAACAGAACCAAATGCAACGAAATACATGATGCTCATAAAGATGCCTCCTTTTATAATATAAAGATATTAAATTGTAAAAGATATTTGTGAAAAAATGAAAATAGTTTGGACAAAAAATCACTCATCCTTATAATATTATACAATATTTGAATGAAAAAGGAAAGTTATCGAAAAATTATTTTGCTTCTGCCGCATAGTTTTCTAATATTTACCAAACAAGACAATAAAAACCCCCATCCAGACAAAATAACAATAACATGGTATAATGTATGCGAAGCAGACATTATACCTGCGCATTATCGGTTTTGGCGTATACCGCCAAAAGCCGTGCGCTCAAATCCGCCGGAGGCCCCATAGCCGTGTAACGGATATGGTATAATGTATGCGAAGCAGACATTATACCTGCGCATAAAACGGTTTCTGCGCGAGCCGCAGAAAGCCTATGATATCCCAGTATGGAGGAAGCGATGAAAACAGGAGAGGACAGAAAAATTAAAATATCGGTGAGAAATCTGGTCGAATTTGTGCTTCGCTCCGGCGATCTGGACAACAGGAGAACTGCAGGCGCTGAAAAGGAGGCCATGCAGGAAGGCAGCAGGATTCACAGAAAGATTCAGCGCCGTATGGGGGCCGGATATCAGGCGGAAGTCGTCTTAAAACATGTGGTCGAAGAAGAACAGTTCCGAATCGAAATTGAGGGCCGTGCAGACGGGATTATTACGGAATCATCGGGAATCACAATTGACGAAATCAAGGGGATTTACCAGGACCTTGGAAAAAAAGAGGCTGCCGATGAAATCCATCTGGCACAGGCTAGATGCTACGGGTATTTTTATTCCTTAAAGAATAATCTGGACGCCATCGGCGTCCAGATCACATACTGCAACATAGAAACAGAGGAAATCAGGCGGTTTCGGGAAGAACGGTCATTTGAAGAACTGGAAGAATGGTTTTTGGGACTGATTCATGAATATGTGAAGTGGGCCAGATATCTGTACCATCACGGAATACGGAGAGACGAATCCATAAAGAATCTGGAATTTCCCTTTCCCTACCGGGAGGGCCAGAGAGACCTGGCCGTAGCTGTGTACAGGAGTATCAGCCGGGGGAAGAATCTGTTTATACAGGCTCCGACAGGAATCGGGAAAACGCTCTCTGCAGTTTATCCGGCATTAAAGGCCGTAGGAGAAGGATATGGGGACAAAATATTCTATCTGACGGCGAAGACCATAACGAGAAGCGTAGCAGAAGATACTTATCGAATTCTGAGAGACAGAGGCTGTATTTCTCCACAGTAACTATAACGGCAAAGGATAAACTGTGTTTTCTGGAGAAGCCTGACTGCAATCCGGAAAGCTGCCCCTATGCCAAAGGTCATTTTGACCGCGTGAATGACGCGGTCTACGAAATCATCCACAGGGAATCCGGGATTGACCGGGAAACGATCCTGTCATACGCAGAACAGTACAAGATATGTCCCTTTGAATTCTGCCTGGATATCAGCAACTGGATGGATGGAATTATCTGCGATTACAATTACGTATTTGACCCGAATGTCAGGCTGAAACGGTATTTTTCAGATAATGTTTCCGGAGATTATTTGTTCCTGATCGACGAAGCCCACAATCTGGTGAGCAGGGCAAGGGAAATGTACAGTGAAGTGCTGATTAAGGAAGAAGTGCTCCTTGTAAAACGGATACTGAAGGACCGGTCGCCCAGTCTGTGCCGCCTTCTGGACCGGTGCAATAAAATTTTGCTGGAAATGAAGAGAGAATGCGAAGGCGTCCAGATTCTGCCGGAAATCAATCATCTGATCCTGGCAGTCACAGCCATGTTCACAGCGCTGCAGAAATTCATGGATGAGAATCTGGAATTTCAGGACAGGGACCTGGTCCTGGACTTTTACTTCCGAATAAGAAATTTTCTCTACATCTATGAACTGGTGGATGAAAATTATCAGATTTACACGGAAATGGACAGAGAAGGCCAGTTTGCAGTGAGACTGTTCTGTGTGAATCCATCCGGAAATCTTGTAAACTGTTTAAAACAGGGGAATGCGGCTGTGTTTTTTTCCGCAACACTTCTACCTGTCAATTACTATAAAGAGCTTTTGAGCGGAAATAAAGAAGATTACGCTGTTTATGCCAGGTCTCCATTTAAACAGGAAAACCGTCTACTGCTGGTAGCCGGCGATGTGAGCAGCCGATACAGCCGCAGAAGCAGGTCTGAATACGGGAAAATAGTGGATTATGTTGAGACGATTGTCGGTGCGAAAAAGGGCAATTATATGGTCTTTTTCCCGTCTTATCAGTATATGAGAGAGGCGGCGGCCATTCTGGAAGAACGGAATCCTGAATTTCTCTGGACCGTGCAGAAAAGCGGCATGCGGGAAGAGGAAAGAGAAGAATTTTTAAGGCAGTTTGAGGTGGAGGGAGACAAAGCCTTTGCCGCCTTCTGCGTCATGGGCGGACTGTTTTCGGAAGGGATTGATTTGAAGGAAGAACGGCTGATCGGAGCGATTCTGGTGGGAACAGGACTTCCTATGGTATGTACGGAACAGGAAATATTAAAGGAATATTTTGATAAAAATAAGCAGAATGGATTCCATTTTGCCTACCAGTATCCTGGAATGAACAAGGTTATGCAGGCGGCTGGCCGTGTAATCCGTACCATAGATGACAAAGGGATCATAGCGCTTCTCGATGAGCGGTTTCTGGAACGGGATTACCAGGCGATGTTTCCCATAGAGTGGGACGATTATAAGATAGTAAACAGAAGAACAGTGAAAGGGGCGCTGGAGGGCTTCTGGAGTCAATATATGTGATGAAAAATGACAAATTTTATGGACTTTATATCTCAAACTAAGCTCTTTCAGCCCTGCCCCCGGTCTGTAACACGGCAGAACAAAAATAATCCCGGTCTGCGACTTGGCTAGCTGCCTCGAAACAGACCGGGATTATTTTTTGCGAGTTCACATCATTTCCATAAACTGTTTTGCTGCCTGTGAAATCGGCAGATTTTCATTATATGCCACGACGATCTGCCTTGGCGGAAGCTTTTCTTCCAGGTTCAGAATAAACAGGTCCTTGTCGTTGTCCGGTATACAGAAATCAGGGACAAAAGCGATTCCCAGGCCGATGCGGGCCAGATCGATCAGCAGGTCGTTGCTGCTCAACTCAATTTCGGGAACGAGATCCAGCTGGTACTTTTGGAACATGCTGTGAAGGAATTCGCTGGTGGTGCTCTTTCTGTCCAGCATGAGAATCGGATAGGACTGAAGACCTCTCAGGCTCATTACCTGATCCTTCAGCGGAAAATAATGCTGGTTTGCCACGAACACATCGGAAAATTCCTGCAGGCTGCGTATATTCTGGGTATTGGACAGACCGGAATTGGGGAAATTGGTAATAATAAAGTCTACCTGACCGTTTTCCAGAAGGTGGGCACATTCAATAGAGGTCTGATTGTTGACCTTTATATGTACATTCGGGTAATCTTTGTGAAACTGATTCAGGAAAGGAATCAGATAATAGCGGCAGATCGTATCGCTGGCGCCGATACGCAGCTGGCCTCCGTTCAGTGTATTCGCTTCCAGCAGCTGATTTTCACCCCTTTTGATCAGGTTCATAGCCGGTTCGATATGCTTTAAAAGGATTTCTCCTTCCGGTGTCAGCTGAACCTTCTTCGTACTGCGGATAAAAAGTGTCTGATTCAGTTTCTTTTCCAAAACTTTGATGGATTGGCTGACAGCAGACTGGGATATGAACAGCTGTTTGGACGCTTCAGAGAAACTGAGGGTAACTGCTACGTGATAAAAAACCTTGTATAATTCATAGTTGATGTCCATTATTAGGCCCCCTTATAACTCTTATCATATTATCATAGAAGGACGGACAATGTAAAGGCATATTTTCGACAGGAATCCACCTGGGGCATCTACTTGACGGAAATGTTGGCGAAAGATATACTTGTTATTGAATAAGCAATTTGCCCGCGAAGTGATGGGGCAGGACAGGAGCGAAAAAAAATGCATGATGATTTTTATCAGATGTATCTGGAAGAGCTGGAGCAGATCAGAAACCTGGAAAGAGAAGAAGAGGAGAAGCTCCTTTTCCGGCTTTCGCAGGGAGATATGTCTGTCAGGGACAGGCTGATTGAAGGCAATCTGAAGACCGTTCTGGAATATGCAAAAGAATACGAAAACCAGGGGGTAGTCATGAATGACCTGGTTCAGGAAGCCAACATGGCTCTGACTTTTGCGGTGGGTGGATTTGACGGCGGTGATTTCCAGACTTATCTTGAAGATGAAGTGAGAAAAGCGCTGGAGTCTGTCGTTGCCGAACAGAAGCAGGAGGCTGAGATTGAAGAAGAGATGCTCGCAAGGGTGAACGTGCTTCAGCAGGTTTCTTCCATGATGGCAAAGGAACTGGGGAGAGAAGCGACGGTCGACGAGCTGGCTGAAAAGATGAAGATGACGCCGGATGAGATCAAAGGCATTATGAAAATTGCCCTGGATGCAGTCAATGTGAGCCAGGCAGAGCATTTGAAAATGGACGATGAGGAATAAGGCAGGAAGACAGAGATGAAGATTTATTTAATACGTCATGGACAGACGGACTGGAACCTGGAAGGGAAAATTCAGGGGCGCCACGACATTTCACTGAATGAAACAGGCAGAAGGCAGGCAGAGCTTCTGGCAGAAGGAATGAAAAAACGGCCGGTTGTGCAGATATTTTCCAGCAGGCAGAAAAGAGCATATGAAACGGCAAAAGCCATCGGCAAAAGCCAGAATGTGGGCGTAACCGTGATCGACGGCCTGGAGGAAGTGGAGTTCGGGGAGTGGGAAGGCATGACCTGGGATGAAATCAGCAGGAAATATCCAAAGGAATTTGAAATCTGGTGCAGTGAACCGGCGAAAATTACGCCTCCGGGAGGAGAGTCCAGGCCGCAGATTTATGATCGGGTGAAAAGAGCTTTAAAAGAGGTCGTCAGCCTCGCCCAGGGCGATGTTGCAGTCATATCCCACGGGGCGTCCCTGGCTTATATTGTATCGAGCATGCTGGAGAAAGAGCTGGGTGACCACGATGAGATCATAGTGAAGAATGTGAGCATCAGCACGGTGGCTTATGATGAAAAAACAGGGAAATATACCATGCTGGACGCGAATGACGTAAGCCACTTGCAGGGATTTTCCGAGGGAGAAGGAAAAGTCAGGTTCTGACATGTTAAGGAGGCGGAAAGAAAAGAGGTTGAAAGCAAAATGAGCAGAAAAGAGATGTGGAACAGAAGCTGCGGGAACAGGAGAAGCAGGATTCAACAATTCAGAACCGGACTGGCGGCGGCCATAACGGCAGTCGGACTGGCGGTCGGTCTTACTGCGGCAGCTCCGGCCGTGACTGCGTGGGCAGAAGAGGCAGAGCTTTCCGAAACGCCTGTTAGAATTGAGTCTCTGGGAATGGAGATCCACGTTCCAAAGGGATGGATTACCATATCATCGGAAATGGCTGAGGACGATTCTGCTTTTGCGGAAAATGAGATGGACGGGGAGAAGATATTAAAGAAATACAGGGAACACGGAATTCTCCTCGACAGTATTAATAAAGATGAAAAAGTGGAGTTCAATATTACCCTATCCGGACAGGATCAGGAGATTGTACACCTCACCCAGTTTTCCGAAGCGGATATCAAGACTTTCGCCGACGATCTGGTAACCCCGAAGGAAGGCGGCAGTAATGGTATAAATATTCACGATTACGTGATCTACGATCATCCACAGGCCAAGTTTATCGCTGGAGAGGCTGACCTGAACGGAGCTGCAAACGGGGAGCAGTATTACACGATTGTGAACGGCAGCCGCCTCTGCTTCCAGATGTTTTCATTTGGCGGAGAGCTGTCAAAAGAGAATAAGGCGCTGCTTCGTTCCATGGTGGACAGCATTCACTTTGACAGCCTTCAGGAAGCCGGCCCTCTGATGATCAATCAGAGCCGCAGCTCGTGGCTGGACCAGTTCGCGCCTAAGTATATGGCGCGCAATCTGATCATTTTCTTTGCCCTGGGAATCGCCTGGTATTACATTATGAAAATCTTGAAAAAGAAAAAGAGGTAATGATAACAGCTTATAAAAAATATAAGATATATTAATTTTACTAATTTATATTCCTTGTGATATGATAAAGGCAGATGATTATGTAACTCAGTGTCAACTTGATTACTATCTGCCTTTTTAAGCAGATACAAACAGGAGGAAAAGCATGAGCGTTAGACGTATCTATGTGGAAAAGAAACCGGATTATGCAGTAAAAGCAAAGGAACTCCGGGAAGAAATTGAAAGCTATCTGGGAATTCAGACTGTTGCGGGAGTAAGAGTCCTGATCCGTTATGATATTGAGAACCTGTCGGAAACAACATATAAAACTGCTTTGGGCACCATTTTTTCCGAGCCGCCGGTAGACGATTTATATGAAGAGACATTTTCCCATGAAGAAGGCGATACCATATTCTCAGTAGAGTTTCTGCCGGGGCAGTTCGACCAGAGAGCCGATTCTGCAGAACAGTGTGTGAAACTGCTGAATGAAAATGAGGAGCCGGTCATCCGCACGGCTACCACATATGTCATTTCCGGCATGCTGAGTGAAGAACAGAAGAAAGCGGTGAAATCTTTTTGCATCAATCCGGTGGATTCCAGGGAGACGGATGAGAAAAAGCCGGCCACCCTTGTGACGGAATTCGAGGTTCCGGAAGATGTGAAAATTTTCGGAGATTTCTGTACTGCTGGTGAAAGCACCCTGAAGGAGCTGTATGATTCTCTGAATCTGGCCATGACATTTAAAGATTTCCAGCATATTCAGAATTATTATATTAATGAAGAAAAACGCAATCCGTCCGTTACGGAAATCCGCGTTCTCGATACGTACTGGTCGGATCACTGCCGCCATACCACATTCTCCACAGAGCTTAAAAATGTGACGTTCACAGATGGCGACTACAAGAAGCCGATCGAGGAGACATACAGCCGGTATTTGAGCGACAGAGAGGAGATTTACAAGGACCGTAAGGACAAGTTCGTATGCCTGATGGATCTGGCGCTGATGGCCATGAAAAAGCTTCGCGCAGAGGGGAAACTGGAGGACCTGGAAGTATCTGATGAGATTAACGCCTGCAGTATCGTAGTGCCGGTTGAAATTGACGGAGTTACGGAAGAATGGCTTGTTAACTTTAAAAATGAAACACACAACCATCCGACAGAGATCGAACCTTTCGGCGGCGCTGCAACATGCTTAGGCGGCGCGATCCGCGATCCTCTTTCCGGACGGACGTATGTATATCAGGCTATGCGCGTAACCGGCGCTGCAGATCCGACAAAGCCGTTGAACGAGACGCTGAAAGGCAAGCTTCCCCAGAAGAAGCTGGTGACAGGAGCAGCGCATGGATACAGCTCTTACGGCAACCAGATCGGCCTGGCAACAGGTTATGTAAAAGAAATCTATCATCCGGGCTACGTTGCGAAGAGAATGGAAATCGGCGCCGTTATGGGTGCGGCTCCAAGAAAGAACGTGATCCGCGAAACATCTGATCCTGGAGATATCATTATTCTGCTGGGCGGCCGTACGGGGCGTGACGGAATCGGCGGAGCGACAGGCTCTTCCAAGGTTCATACGGAAGCCTCTATCGAAGTATGTGGTGCGGAAGTACAGAAGGGAAATGCGCCGACAGAGAGAAAGATCCAGAGAATGTTCCGCAGGCCGGAAGTGAGCAGTATTATTAAGAAATGTAATGACTTCGGCGCAGGCGGCGTTTCCGTTGCCATCGGCGAGCTGGCAGCAGGACTGATTATCGATCTGGACAAAGTTCCGAAAAAATATGCAGGTCTGGACGGAACGGAAATCGCTATTTCTGAATCACAGGAGCGTATGGCCGTTGTCGTAGACCCGAAAGATGTAGATACCTTCTTAAAATATGCGGCAGAAGAGAATCTGGAGGCTGTTACCGTAGCGACTGTTACGGAGAGTCCAAGGCTGGTGATGAACTGGAGAGGAAAAACCATCGTAGATGTCAGCCGGGCATTTCTGGATACAAACGGAGCGCATCAGGAAGCGGATGTGACTCTGGAAGTGCCGAATAAAGAAGGAAATCTCTTTGACAGAAAAGAAATTGACGATGTGAAGAAGACATGGATGAATATGCTGGCATCCTTAAATGTGTGCTCACAGAAAGGCCTTGTGGAGATGTTCGACGGTTCCATCGGCGCAGGCAGCGTATTCATGCCTTACGGCGGTAAGTACCAGCTGACAGAAACGCAGTCCATGGTTGCAAAACTTCCTGTGCTGGAGGGTCATACGGATACGGTTACCATGATGAGTTATGGCTTTGATCCATACCTTTCCAGCTGGAGCCCATATCACGGAGCAATTTATGCCGTTGTCTCTTCCGTTGCTAAAATTGTTGCCGCAGGCGGGGATTACAGCAAGATCCGCTTTACGTTCCAGGAATATTTCCGCAGGATGAGCGAGAATCCGGAAAGATGGAGCCAGCCTTTCGCAGCGCTTCTGGGCGCATATGCGGCACAACTTGGATTCGGTCTCCCTTCCATTGGCGGAAAGGACAGTATGTCCGGCACGTTCAACGACGAACACGGAGAGATCAATGTGCCTCCGACGCTCGTTTCCTTTGCCGTGGATGTGGCGAGTCATAAGGATATTATTACTCCTGAGTTCAAGAAACCGGGCAGCAAGATCGTCGTATTTAAGATCGAGAAAGACGAATATGACCTGCCTGTATACGGACAGATCATGGATGGATACAAAAAAATTCGCGAGGACATCAAAGCGGGCAGAATCATTTCCGCTTACGAAGTAGAGAGAAACGGTATGGCCGAGGCTGTCAGTAAGATGGCATTCGGTAACAAGCTGGGCGTGAAGATTGAACACAATGTAGATCCGAGAGATTTCTTTGCACCAGGCTGGGGCAACATCGTCTGTGAAGTTCCCGACGGCAAGGTAGGAGAGCTATCCATATCATATACGGTGATTGGTGAGGTGACGGATACGGGAAGATTCGAATATTCCAACACTGTGATTACAATGGATGAGGCTCTGAATGCATGGACTGATACGCTGGAAAAGGTATTCCCTACCGTATCAGGCGTGAAGCTGGAAGACGTCTCCCATGACGCATTCAAGGCAGATTCCGTCTATGTATGCAGTCATAAAATCGCACAGCCGAACGTGTTTATTCCTGTATTTCCGGGAACGAACTGCGAATACGACAGCACGAAGGCCTTTGAGCGTGCAGGCGCAAAGGTTGCGACAAAGGTATTCAAGAACTTCTCTGCGGAAGATATCAGAGAATCTGTAGAAGTGTACAGAAAAGAAATTGCAAAAGCACAGATCGTCATGTTCCCCGGCGGTTTCTCCGCTGGTGACGAACCGGAAGGTTCTGCCAAGTTTTTTGCAGCAGTATTCCGTAACGCCGTAATCAAGGAAGAGATCATGAAGCTCTTAAACGAGCGCGACGGCCTTATGCTGGGCATCTGCAACGGCTTCCAGGCGCTGATTAAGCTGGGACTCGTACCGGAGGGAGCGATTTGTGAACAGAGGCCGGATTCTCCGACTCTGACCATGAACACCATCGGCCGTCATATTTCCAAGATGGTCTACACAAAAGTAATTTCAGACAAGTCCCCATGGCTCGCAGGAGCAGAGCTGGGCGGCGTATACTGCAATCCGGCTTCCCATGGCGAGGGCCGCTTCGTGGCGAACGACGAATGGCTGAAGAAGCTGTTTGCAAACGGCCAGGTGGCAACACAGTATGTGGATGATCAGGGCAATGCGACAATGGATGAATTCTGGAATCCGAACGGTTCCTATATGGCGATTGAAGGTATTATCAGTCCTGACGGAAGAATTTTGGGCAAGATGGCTCATTCCGAAAGACGGGGAGAAGCGGTAGCCATGAATATCTACGGCGAACAGGATATGAAGATATTCGAGTCAGGTGTGAAGTATTTTAAATAATACCCGAATGAATTTTTGATATCTCTTTATAATATCTTAAAAGCCGGTATAGTCCATATCTTCGGGCTATACCGGCTTTCTCTACCCTGGAAGAACCTCTGCTTAAAATAACAGTTTTCTTGTTGAATTATCGTTCCCTTTCTGGTAGAATATAAATATAACTGATAATAAGAAATGCGGACATGGAAAAGCGTGTTCGCATTTCGTCGTTTATGGGAAGATGAACGAATTTGTTCATCTTCGCAGGACCATACTTGACGAGATCAGAAGGAGGAGGAACAGGAGGAAAAGGCAGATGAGAGGAAAGCAGAAACGAAGGATTTCCGTGCTGCTGATTGCTTTGCTTTTAAACACCCAGTTTTCAACAGAGGCGTGGGCAAAGAATATGGTGCAGGCGGATCACATTTTGGGCGTGGAGGATAATAAGGAGGAAATGGGATATGACACGTCCGCTGATGTGGACTCGAAAGTAGAGGACACTTCCAGGCTGGACGACACGCTAACTGGGCAGGGCGAGGAGTTGGAGGAAGGTAAGACCCCTTCACAGGGCGAAGAACTGGAGGAAGGCGAGACCCCTTCACAGGACGAGGAGCTGGAGGAAGGCGAGATCCCTTCACAGGACGAAAAGCTGGTGGAAGAGAGCTCGGAAAAGACAGTCTTTCGATGGGAGTTCGTGGATGGTGATAATCTGAACGGGGGCCAACTGTCCCTGATTGGCGTTAATCAGGAAAATCAGGCAGATTTTGAAACGGTGGTTTCCATGCTGCCCACGCAGGTTGATGCGTTCATCGCGGATGAAACAGAGGCTGTGGAGCTTTCCATCGCCGATTGGAGCTGTCCGGAATATGAGCAGGACGAGGAGGGGCGGTGGCCGTATACCGGCGAATTTGAGTTTACTGCCAAGCTGCCAGAGGGATATGTATGCGACCCAGCCATATCAGTGAGTGTGATATTGGGAGGAGCCGAGGTATATACCATCAACGACCATTTTGCCGCGGACGGATTGAGTTATAAGGAGCTGGGGCCTGACACGGTGCAGCTTATGGGGTATGACGGTGAAAAGCCGAAGGGGTCGCTCATTATCCCGGATAAGGTGGTAAAGCCTGCAAACGGCCAGGAGTACAAGGTGGTCCGTATTGTGAATGGAGCGTTCAGGGACTGTACCGGACTGACGGGAGATCTGGTTATTCCCGATACGGTGACTGAAATCGGGAAGGCGGCATTTGAGAGATGTAACTTTATGGGTGAACTGATCCTTTCGGATTCACTGGTACGAATCGAAGACTCCGTATTTTACGAAAGCGGCTTTACAGGCGAGCTTCACTTGCCGGATACGCTGACTTACATAGGGGGAGGCGCGTTTCAGTCAACCGGATTTACCGGCCGGCTGATTTTACCGGAGGAGTTGACCTTTATTGGAAATTCAGCGTTCAGAGACTGTACATTTACCGGAGATCTGTTCATTCCGGATTCAGTGACGTACATTGGCCAGTGGGCGTTCTGTAACATTGGATTTGAAGGGAGACTTACTCTGCCTAAAGAACTGAAGGTAATAGAGCGTGAGACGTTTTCTATGTGTAAATTTACAGGCGAGTTGAAACTTCCGGATTCAATTACCGATATTGGTGATATGGCTTTTGAAAATTGCGATTTCACAGGCAAACTGGTTTTGCCGGATGGAATAACCTCGATTGAAATGGGGGCGTTTTTTAACTGCAGCAAATTGACAGGCCGGCTACGAATCCCGGACGGAGTGACTAGAATCGGAGAACGGGCGTTTAATGGAACCGATATTGAGGGTTATGATACCGGGAAACAGGAGGTGGGCGACTTGCTTTTTGATTCCGGCATCCTTAAGGAGAAGATTAGGGTGGAAGGCCAGCCATTTCAGCCGTCAGCGGATACAGGGTTTCAAGATGGGAATATGAGATATATAAGGATCGGAAGTGATGCGGTAAAGCTAATCAAATACAGCGGAGACCCTGATAAGGATGTGTTCATTCCGGATACAGTCAAGGCTCCGGACGGAAACATGTATTCTGTGACCCATATTGGTGAAAAGGCTTTCTTCAACCAACATATTACTGGTTCGCTCCGCCTTCCGGAGACGCTTACCTGCATCGAAAAATCTGCTTTTATCTATAATGAGTTTTCAGGGCAGCTCCGCCTTCCGGAGACATTGACCTATATTGGCCTCGACACGTTTAGTCATTCTGGCTTTACCGGCGATTTAACGATTCCTGAAAACGTGTCCTATATAGGAAGAGCTGCTTTTCGGAATACGGGCTTTACCGGTAATTTAATTATCAAAGGGAGATTGAGCAATATTTTAGAAAGTACGTTTCAGCGTGCGGGCTTTACCGGAGCCTTGTCTCTTCCTGATACGTTAACCTCCATTGAGATAAGCGCGTTTAACGGATGTGGGTTTACAGGAAATTTGGAACTCCCGGCCGGATTAGAAACCATTGATCAAATTTCATTTAAGGATTGTGTTAACTTTACCGGAGTTCTTAGCCTTCCGGAATCGGTTACTGAAATTGGTACGTTGGCGTTTGATGGCTGCGATGGCATTGACTCGGTTCACATTGGCCCGAATCTTCAAAAACTGGGCTTTCAGGCGTTTCCGGAATCGCTGCCGCTTTCCACCGATTCTCCCAGGGTTCAGCTGCTGCTCAACACCTATCTGAACCAGGATGCCATCGCCGATGCCTCCTGGGATGGGAAAGAGGATGTCCCGGACGGGGCCCTCGCTTCTGTAAAGCAGGATACGTCTGTCACCGGTGATAAATGGATTGGCGAGGAGGCGGAGATCACGGTTCCAGACGGGATTGTGCTGACCGTGGACGGAAATCTTGTTGTGGATGGTACGATAGTTGTGGAAGGCACACTGATAATCAACGGCCATATCTCCGGCTCGGGCGTCATACTGGTTGGGAGGTATGGCAAGGTAGTGGGCAATCTCGCCGGCTTCCGCATTGTATATTTATGGAATCGGAGTTCCTCCGAAGGCGGTGCGGCGGAAAATACCGACATTCTTCGGGGCGCCTGGGAACGGACGGAAACCGGTATCTGGAAATTCCGCCAGACAAACGGCGTTTACGCGGCGGGCCGCTGGGGGATCGTTGACAATCTGTGGTACTATTTCGACGGAGAGGGCCGGATGTTGACCGGCTGGCAGTTTATCAATAACCAGTGGTATTATCTGTGCACGGAGGAGGATACGAAGACAAAGGCCGGCTTAAAAGAAGGAGCAATGGCGACGGGATGGCACTATGACCCGGCATATCAGAGTTGGTTTTATCTGGGTGCTGACGGAGCGATGGCGGTTGGCTGGAAGGAAATTGACAGGAAACAGTATTATTTTAATCCGGAATCGGATGGGACAAGAGGGGCCTTGCAGAAGGAGGAACCACTATGACGAAACTAACGTGTTGATAAACGGAGTGCTTACCAATGATCTCTCTGACTCATATATGTACAGTATAAGCTTGACTTTGTAATTCCGCAGGAAGGAACAGGGTCGGCGGGAGCACAGGGACTGCAAGGGCTGACTGTGATCAATGAACACATTATTAATTCAGAGGATGTTGTAAAAAGGAATAGAGCATCGCCTCCGATACCAGATGTAGTGACATTGGGCCACTGCCTGGAACGGAATCTGGTATCGGAGGCAATGCGGATTCGACTTTTGCAACACCCTCTTTTCCATGTCTTTCATCGACTGATCCACCTGCCGGTTACAAACTTCCAGCTGTAAACAGATCCTGGATTACAGCAGAGCCTTCAACAAAACAAGAAGTACTAGAGTTTTTACGTGAAATGATATAGAATGTAGTACATAGGGATTAGGCAGCAGTGGATATTTGAGAAAACGTGGAAAGAGGGGAAAATAATAATGAAAAAGGAGCAAACTTCACGGGCTGTCACAATCAAGGATGTAGCAAAAATGGCTAATGTGTCCATCACTACGGTTTCCAGAGTCTTGAATAACAATGATTATTTTGTTAGCGAGAAGACGAAGAAACACGTGCTGGAGGTGATGGAAGAATTAAAATACCGTCCCAATGCCCTTGCCAGAGGGCTTCAGTCATCCAGCACCAAGACGATCGGGCTGATAATTCAGGATATATCCAATCCATATTATCCAAAGATCGTTCAGAGTATAGAAAGCCGCGCCCAGCTTTCCGATTACAGCGTGATCCTGGCGAATTCCGGCCGTTCGGAAGAGAAAATCGCCCATTACCTGGAAGTCATGTGGGAGCGGAGAGTGGACGGACTGATTGTGGTGGGAAGCAGTATTATAAAAGGAGCAAAGAAGAGCCAGCTTTTCCAGGAGAAGGAGATGAAGACAGTTGTCATTGGAAAACCATTTGACAAGGCGCTTCACTCCGTACAGGTCGATAATGGCAGCGCAGTCAGAGAAATGTGCCGCAGCATAATAGAGATGGGGCACAGGCGGATTTCCATGATCACAGGAAGCAAATCGTCTGCAACCGTATCAGACAGGGAGAAGGCGTTCCGCCAGGCTCTGGAGGAAGCAGGGATTCCTGTTGTTCCGGAATATATTGTCAGAGGAGATTTTACCTTTGAAGGAGGGATCATGGCAGTGGACCGCCTGCCGAAAATCGGAGGAAGCGATGGAGTGACAGCAATATTTGCGCAGAATGATCTTATGGCCATCGGAGTAATGAAGGCTTTGGAGCGGAAAGGATACCGGATTCCGCAGGATGTTTCTGTTGTGGGTTTCGATGATATCGATGCGGCGTCTTTCGTAACACCGGCCCTTTCAACCGTTTCAGTTCCGATGGAGCGACTGGGAGAAGTTGCGATGGAAGCTCTGGAGAAACTTCTGAGCGGGGAGAAGGTTCCAAGAACTCAGAAATTATCTGCTCATATTGAAATGAGAGAGTCGCTGGCTCCTCCAAAAAAGATTGAAAAACCTGCAACAGAATAGGAAAAAATGAAAATAAAAAATATTTAAAAGTGTTCTGCAGAAATACCGCGCTTGACGGGCATGTCTGCAGAACACTTTTTTCCTTTCCGGGAAAGAATTTGTTTTTGGAAAGTGTTAAAGCGCTTGCAATTATTTTTAAAAGGATATTGACAAAGGAATACGAGTATGATATTTTAAATTTAGAAAACGTTTTCAGAAAATGTTTTCTATAGGTAGAACTATGGAGAACAGCGTAGACCATCACAATTCAATCATGGAGGTAAAAACATGGCAAGATCAAAAAGGTACAATTTACTGGAATGCAGTTATGTGGATGCGATTGAGTGGTTCAAAAAGACAGATACGGTAATCGTACCGATCGGAAGCTGCGAAAAGCACGGTGCTCATCTGGTATTGGGAACGGACAGCTACACGACAATCAATGTAACCGAGCGGGCTTCCAAGCTGGCCGATGTGCCGTATACTCCACTGGAACCGTTTGGATATTCTCCACATCACATGGGAAAATGCAACGAGGGCTGCGGAACGATCACCCTTTCTGCGAATACATACAGAGCCGTCCTTAAGGACATCGCTCTGAGCCTGATTTACCATGGAGCGAACAAAATCGTATTTGTTACCCATCATGGCTCCAACACCAAGCCGATCGACGAATTCATGCGTCAGATCCGCTACAAATACGGAGCGTTCGTCTGTTTTTACAAGACGCCTACGGAAAGAGAATGTGAAGTGGTGAAGGGAATCCTGGAGGGGCCGCCGGAGGAGACGCCGGGCTGGCACGCTGGAGAGATGGAGACGGCACAGGTAATGGCTCATGACATGGATATGGTAGACATGAGTCTGGCGGTAAAAGATACGGCACATGCACCGGCATGGATGGGACCGGAATTCTCCAAGATCGATGGAACGACAACTGTGAAGTTTCACGGTTCAGAGAATATTTACGTTCCGATGGAACATCATGAGTACAGCGATCATGCGACTATCGGAAATCCGTTCCGCGGAACGCCGGAAAAGGGGCAGGCACTCTTTGAGAGGGAGGCCGAGCATCTGGCAGCTTTTATTGAAGAAGTAAAGAAATTCCCGTTCAAGGTAAAAAACGAAGACCGTACATTCCCTGAAAGAGCCTAATCCCTGATTCTAATCATAGTCCTTCCGGCCACAATGAGTAAACAGCCATTTATACACCAACGATCATTAGCAGGCCGGAAGGACGCATTAAAACAACGGAATAATCATAAATCTGATTGTCTGAACTCGGAGGTGAGAGGATGACAACAAATGCAGTACAGATTCAACAGGCCAGGGAACAGCTGGCGAAGATGAGCCGCCTGGCATATTCCAGAGGGTTGAGCTCAGGAGTAAGCGGCAATTTCAGCGCAAGGGTGCCTGGGTGTCCAAACATGGTGCTGATAAAGGCTTCCGGAGTGTGTTTCGGAATGGCTGAGGCAGAGGATTTCGTCCTCGTGGATCTGGATGGAAATCTTCTGGAAATGGATAAAAAGCCCTCGAAAGAAGTACATTTTCACTGTGGTATCTACAGAATCAGGCAGGAGGTGCAGTCCGTCCTTCATGGGCACTCTGCTTATGCAACTGCTTATGGAACGAAAAAAGAAAAACTGCCGGCCGTGACGGCCGCCGCCCAGGCCCTGATCAAACGGGTTGGGATCGTAGATTTTGCACCGGCAGGTTCACAGGAACTGGCACAGATGGTAATCCGTACATTTGCAGACGATCCAGAGATGAATGCATGCATTCTGAAACAGCACGGATTTATTACGACAGGAAAAAATACAGCTGCTGCGTTTTACATGGGAGATGTGTTGGAGGATAATGCCAGAACATTGTACTATATGGATACTATGGGCATGTAGCGGAGGCTGTTTTTATTTAAGGAAAAAGGCGACGAAAGGGCGCGAGCATTTCCTGGAAGCGCTTAGGCGGTCAAAGGGCGATGATCCGGGGAGGCTGAAATTGCTTGGTTCATTTTCTGATTGTCATGAGAAGAGGAGTTTAAAATGAGAAAATCAATTCCTATTGTAGTTACAATGGATACCAAAGGCCCGGAAGCCGTTTTTTTGAACAGCTTAATCGTGAAATATGGGTTTGAAGCTCCTGTGATCGACGTCGGTACGAGAAATTCCAAACTGGCCTGTGCACGGTATCCAAATCACATCGTTTGCAGATATGCGGGAGTCGGCATGGAGGAACTGGCCTCCATGCGCAGAGATGATATTATGAGGACCATGGGAAAAGGCGCTTCCAGAATCCTTCTTAAGATGCTGGAAGCCGGAAGCCTGGCGGGAGTGATCTCGATCGGCGGCAATCAGGGGAGTTCCATTGCCGCATTTGCCATGGAGGCCCTGCCGATCGGACTGCCGAAGCTGATTATTTCCACTGTCGCTTCCGGAAATATACGGCCTTATGTGGGATACAAAGACATTATGATGATGTTCTCCGTATTTGATTTTGTCGGAGGAATGAATTCCATAGGCAGAACGCTGCTGTCCAACGGAGCTGCAGCTGTTGCAGGAATGGCAAAGGAAGGGATTCCCTTTGATATGCACGGCAAGTCAGTGGTCGCTGTCACAGCCTTTGGAAATACGGAGTCCGGGGTTGCGGCAGCCAGGAGATATCTGGAGACAAAGGGATACGAAGTCGTGGCATTTCACGCGTCGGGAGCAGGCGGATCGGCTATGGAATATCTGATTGAACAGGGATATATAAAAGGCGTACTGGACATGACAATTCACGAACTCATTGGAGAAACTTGGGGAGATGACATCTACACGCCTCTCAGACCCCGCCTTGTAGAGGCCGGAAAAAAAGGAATTCCCCAGGTAATATGCCCGGGAGCAGTAGATTATTTCTGTTTCGGTGCTCCGGATTCCATTCCGGAGAAATACCGGGGGAGGAAGACGCACTATCACAATCCTTATAATACAAACGTCAGGGCGACTGCCGCAGAAATGGAAAAGACGGCACAGGTGACAGCGGAAAAACTGAACAAGTCAAGAGGAAAGACGGCCGTCATGATACCGATGAATGGATTTTCCGCAATCGGCAGTACGGGTGGTATACTCAATGATCCGGAAGCGGACAGGCGGTGGATATCTGTATTGGAGACACATTTAAAACAGGAAATCACGGTCATAAAGGCCGATGCCAATATCAATGAGGAGAAATTTGCAGTTCAGGCCGCCGGGCTGCTGGCTGACTTTATGCAGGAGGAAAAACAGGATGAATGATGAGCTTCCTAAGAAAATGAAGGCGATGGTTTTGTACGGGGTGAACGACATCAGACTTACATATGACAAGCCTGTCCCGCAGCCTGGGTATGGAGAAGTGCTGGTAAAGGTTGCAGCATGCGGTCTGTGCGGTACGGATGTGAAAATGATAACAAAGGGAGAGGCTGCTATGCCCGGCATGCCGCCGTTCGGAGAATTCACTCCCGGCCATGAATGGACCGGTACGATCGCAGCGCTGGGAGAAGGCGTTGATGAATTTTCTGTTGGCGACAGAGTTGCCGTACAGGCCCATAAAGGCTGCGGACGCTGTTCCAGCTGTCTGGAAGGAAATTATACGGCCTGTTTAAACTATGGAAATATGAAAAAAGGGCACAGGACCACAGGGATGACATGTGACGGCGGATTTGCAGAGTATGCCGTTCATCACATAAACGCAGTGTATAAGCTCCCTGACAATGTGGATTTGAAGGAAGCCACATATGCCACCACCATGGGATGCGCCCTTTGGGCTGTCGATACCAGCGGCGGATATATCGCAGGCGATTCCTGCCTGATCATGGGTCCGGGGCCGATTGGCCTGTCGGTCGTTCAGGCATGCCGGGCTCTTGGGGCCGAAAAGATCGTACTCGCCGGTACGAGAAAAGAGAGGCTGGATATCGGAAAACAGGTGGGGGCCACCCATACCCTGAATATTCATGAGACAGAGAATCTGCTGGAGGACCTGCTGAACATAACGGATGGCAAGGGATTTGAGAGGACATTCGACTGCGCCGGAACAGAGGATTCTTTTGATGTCTGTATGAGGGCGACCATGCATGGGAAGAACATGACCATGGTTTCTTTCTATAAAAAGGCTGTCCCGGCAGATTTTAACTTTGCTATTAGAAACGGGATTCAGTTCCACACAGTGAGAGGGGAAGGCGGAAATAACTGCAGAAGAGCACTGTCTCTTTTAGCTCAGGGGAAAATTACGGCAAAGCCCATTATGACCCACGTGTTCCCGATGGAAAAATTTGATCTGGCATATGATACATTTGTAAACAGAAAAGACGGGGCGATGAAAGTAATTATCGTACCATAGGAAACAGAAGGCAGGGCACATGCGGCTGTCTTCTGTTTTTTGCAAACTGACTGTACTGAACTGTTAGATATTATGGTATACTGAATACACTTAAAAACAGATTTGGTATGGAGGTTTCATATGAAGATTGAGATTTTACAGATGATAGACGGAGCGAGACGGGCAGAAGGAATTGCGGTAATTATTGATGTATTTCGTGCATTTTCCACGGAGTGCTATATGGTGGACAGGGGGGCAGAGCGAATTATGACGGTGTCTTCCATTGATACGGCGCTGAAGCTGAAGGAAGTGAATCCGGAGTGGATACTGGCAGGAGAGGAACATGGATTCCGCTGCAAGGGCTTTGATTTCGGAAATTCCCCATATCATATTACACAGGCGGACTTGTCCGGTAAGACGGTCGTACACAGAACGAGTGCGGGAACGCAGGGAATTGCAGGTGCAGAACATGCAGAAGAGGTCGTTGCAGGAAGCCTGGTGAACGCAAAAGCCATTGCCGAATATATCAGAAGGAGAAATCCAGATCAGGTGTCTCTTGTGGCTATGGGGCTGGAGGGAAAGAGACAGTCGCCGGAGGATACGCTCTGCGCGGAATACATCAGGAGTCTGCTTCTTGGAGAGATGTTTGACCTGGCAGGCGGAATGGAACAGCTGCGCCACGTGCCGGGCCTTAAATTTTTTAATCCGGAATATCGGGAGGCGTTCCCGATCCAGGATTTTGACCTGTGTACTGCCGCAGACAGGTTTTCCTTCGTTCTGAAAGCGGAAAAGACGGCAGATGGCTGCCGTCTTATGAAAAAAATCGATATATAAGAGGATGTACGATTACTTGAAAATAGAAGATGAGGTCATTTGAGAATATCGGAATATTCGTCGCGGTATTTTCCAAACCATTTGACGGCGTAGGAGCAGGTGGGAACTGCTTTTTTTCCCTGTTTCCTGAGCTGTGAAGCCGTTTCCCTCATAAGCTGTCCTGCGATTCCCTGACCTCTCAGGGAGTCATCCACAAACGTGTGATTGATATTGACCGAATTTTCATCCAGATCGGGAAAGGTGACCTCGGCCAGAAGTCTGTGATTATCGTCATATGCGGCGATCTGATTATCGGTATGAATATATTTCATATGCGGCAGTACCTCCTTTCAACTGATATCAAACGATATGTTTCTAATTGCCAGTCTCTGTTTTGACACCGCCTCTACCTGGATCAATTCATGCTTTCCGGGAAGAGGCGGGGAAAGCGTTACTTTTATACGATATCTATTATAAGCTGGGAATGCACGTTTCTCAAGCGGTTTCGAATTTTCCGGTGTAGAGCCTGTAATACGCTCCTTTTTCATCCAGCAGCTGTTCGTGGTTTCCTCTTTCAATAATTCGTCCCTGTTCCAATACCATAATACAGTCTGAATTCTGTATCGTTGAGAGGCGGTGGGCGATCACAAAGGTGGTTCGTCCTTTCATCAGCTGATCCATTCCCTTCTGTACCAGCCGTTCTGTTCTGGTATCGATCGAAGAAGTTGCTTCGTCCAGAATCAATACGGGGGGATCAGCGGCTGCGGCTCTGGCAATGGCTAAAAGCTGCCTTTGTCCCTGACTTAAATTGCTTCCGTCTCCAGTCAGTACGGTCTGATAACCTTCCGGAAGGTGGCGTATGAATCCGTCGGCATTGGCCAGCCTGGCGGCTTCCATACATTCTTCATCTGAGGCGTCCAGCCTTCCATAGCGGATATTGTCCATGACCGTACCGGTAAAGAGATGAGTATCCTGCAGAACGATTCCCAGAGACCGCCGGAGATCCGCCTTTTTAATCTTATTGATATTGATGCCGTCATACCGGATTTTACCATCCTGTATATCATAAAAACGGTTGATCAGATTGGTTATGGTCGTCTTTCCGGCTCCGGTGCTTCCGACAAATGCTATTTTCTGTCCCGGGGTCGCGTAGATGTCAATGTTGTGCAGTACGATTTTACCGTCGTCATAGCCGAAGTCCACATCGTCGAAAATCACATCTCCCCTGAGCTTTGTATAGGTTACGGTTTTTTCCGCCTGATGGGGATGGCGCCATGCCCATATCCCCGTCCGCGCATCCGTTTCCGTCACTGTTCCGTCAGAAGCCTCCGAGGCGTTGACGAGTTCTACATATCCGTCGTCTGTTTCCGATTCTTCGTCCATCATCTGGAATACCCGGTCTGCTCCTGCCGCAGCCATGACGATGCTGTTTAACTGCTGGCTGATCTGAGTGATCGGCTGAGTGAAGTTCTTGTTCAGCGTCATAAAGGAAACAAGTACTCCAAGCGTCAGGCCTGCATAGCCGTTTAAGGCCAGCAGAGCACCGATGACGGCACAGAGAACGTAGCTGATATTTCCAAGATTGGAATTGACAGGCATGACGATATTGGCAAAACGGTTTGCCAGATCGGCGCTTTCACGCAGGGAGTCGTTGATCACGTGGAACTGTTCCAGGCTTTTTGCTTCGTGGCAGAAGACTTTTACCACTTTCTGACCTTCCATCATTTCTTCAATATAACCGTTGACGCGGCCAAGGTCCTGCTGCTGTCTGGAAAAATATCGTCCGGACAGACCGCTCAGCCGCTTGGATACGAAAATCATTACACATACCAGAATGATCGTCACTATCGTGAGGGGGATATTCAGAAAGACCATGCTGAAAAATGTCATGACGATCGTTACTGCCGAACTGATCATCTGAGGAACACTCTGGCTCATCAGCTGGCGCAGTGTATCTACATCATTTGTATACACGGACATGATGTCGCCGTGCGCATGGGTATCGAAATATTTGACCGGAAGCGATTCCATATGGGTAAACAGTTCGATTCTTAAATTCCGCATGGTTCCCTGGCTGATATTGACCATTAGCCTGTTATATGCATAAGCACAGAGGATGCCGATGACGTAAATCAGGGCCATGCTCATCAAAGTCTTCTTTAAGGGACCAAAATCAGGGACCTGCGACTTTGTCAAAGGCATGATGTAATTATCGATCAGAGTCTGCATAAACAGGACCCCGCGAAGCGTACAGGCAGCTGAACCCAGAATACAGGCAACTACGAGACAGAAGCGGATTCTGTAATATTTCATCATATAGCCAAACAGACGAAGGAGTGTACGAACCGGCATCTTTTGGACGTTGTGCCGTTTAGTTCCCTCTGATTCACCCTTTTTCATGATTTCCTGAACAGGCATGTTAAACACCTTCCTTTCCTGAAGTGACAGGCTGGTCAAAATCACCGCTGCCGTTCATTTGAGTATCGTAAATCTCTTTGAAAATCCTGTTGCTTTCCATCAGTTCTTCCGGAGTCCCGATACCGTTGATTTTACCGTCATCCATTACGATAATGCGGTCTGCATCCTGTACGGACGAAATGCGCTGGGCAATAATCAGTTTTGTGGTGCCCGGGATGGCGGCGGTAAAGGCTTTTCTGATCTTTGCGTCTGTCGCCGTATCTACAGCGCTGGTGGAATCGTCCAGAATCAGTATTTTCGGATGCTTCAGCAATGCGCGGGCGATGCAGAGGCGCTGTTTCTGTCCGCCGGACACATTCGTGCCTCCCTGCTCGATGTACGTGTGATATCCTTTTGGAAAACGGCTGATAAATTCATCCGCACACGCCTGAATACAGGCATTCATGCACTCTTCTTCGGTAGCGTGTTCATTTCCCCATCTTAAATTGTCCAGGATAGTTCCGGAAAACAGCACATTTTTCTGCAGGACAACGGCTACCTGGTCTCTCAGCGTATCCATATCGTATTCCCTCACATCCCGACCGCCCACGCAGACAGAACCTTCTGTAACGTCATACAGGCGGCTGATCAGATTGACCAGACTCGATTTCCCGCAGCCGGTGCCGCCGATGATTCCTATGGTTTCTCCAGAGGAGATGTGAAGATCGATGCCGGACAGTGTATTTTCTCCGGATTCTTCCTCCGTCTGTGTCTTTTTATAACGAAAAGACACGTGGTTAAAATCGATGCTTCCGTCCGCAATCTCCTTTACAGGAAGGCCCGGATTTTCCATATCCGGCTGTTCGGAGAGAACCTGGGCAATTCTGCGCCCGCTGGCAGTGCTCATGGACAGCATGACAAAGATCATGGACAGCATCATAAGGGACATCATAATTCCCATCACGTAACTGAACATGGAGGTCAGCTGCCCTGTGGTCAGACTGCCTGCTACGATGAAGCGGGCGCCGAACCAGGAGAGGCCCAGGATGCATCCATAGACAACCAGCATCATTGCAGGATTGTTGAATGCCAGAATACGTTCTGCCTTTACGAACAGGCGATATAGGTTCTGAGCGGCTTTTTCAAATTTTTCATTTTCATATGATTCTCTGACAAACGCTTTTACGACGCGCACCGCGGATACGTTTTCCTGAACGCTGGCATTCAGATCGTCATATTTTCGAAATACGACGTCAAAGATCCTTGTGGCCCGGTGGATGACGAGCCCAAGGATGGCAGCCAGCAGCAGGATCGCTGCGAAGAAGATCAGGCTCAGGCGGGCATTGATGACGACGCACATACACATGCTGCAGACCAGCATGAGAGGAGCCCTGACAGCGATCCTGAGAGTCATCTGAAAGGCATTCTGTACATTCGTCACATCGGTCGTCATACGGGTTACAAGCCCGGCCGTACTGTACTTGTCAATGTTGGAAAAAGAGAAGCGCTGAATGTTTTCATACATTCCGTCTCTCAGATTACAGGCAAAGCCGGCAGAAGCCCGGGCTGCAAATATGCCTGCCAGAATGCCGGAGAGGAGACTGAGCCCTGCTAGCACCAGCATGAGAATTCCATACTGGTATACGTTGGTAATACTGCCCGCTTCAATACCCTGGTCTATAATTTTTGCTGTTACAAATGGAATCAGCACTTCCATTAACACTTCCAAAGCAGTGAAAAGCGGAGTCAGTAATGAAACTTTTTTATACTGTCTGATCTGTTTTAATAAGATTGATACCATACAAACCTCCGTTCTTTTTTACAGTTTTTTGTCCGGATTTTCTCCGTAATAGTGGATCAGCTGCTGTAATCGGATGCCAGATTTGAAATCATGTGCCTGATCATGTGTTCCAGCGCCGTCCGCTCCTCTTGTGAGAACCCTTCATAAATTTTTTCGTCAATTATCAATGCCTTTCTCTCCATTTCCAATTTCATTCTCCGGGCTTTTTCCGTGAGCACAATCCGTTTCTGCCTGTCGTCATCAGGCGAGGCCTGGAAATTCAGATATCCTTTTCCCTTCAGTCGTTTCAGCAGCGTGGAAACAGAGGCTCTTGAGATGTGCAGGTCCCTGTGTACGGCCGTAGCAACTAGATTTGGGCTTTCGTGTGCGGTCAGATAGCTCAGAACATCGCACTGTGCGGCAGTCAGCCCGCTGCTGGAGAACATATGGTTTATGGTTCCTTCCAGAACCAGATTCAGCTGTTTAAGCAGTCTGAGAACGTTGTCATCTTTAAGCACCGGCATTTGAAAACCTCCTTGTGGAATTGTTAATTGATTAATTGTTATCGTGTGAATGATTGTCACTAGAACTGTTTTAACCGATAATGCCTTGAAAGTGAATTTAAAAAATGATATTATTAATAAATAACTTTTATTAATAATATTGTGATTTGAGGTGAAAATATATGAATATAGCGCAGCTGGAGTGCTTTTTGACGGTCGCTGAGAACCTGAATTTTGCCCGTGCTGCGGAACAGCTGCACATGACGCAGCCGGCGGTGTCTCATCAGATTCAGACGTTGGAAAGTGAACTGAATACCAAATTGTTCCGCCGTACAACGCGGTCTGTAGAACTTACGGAAGCAGGTTTCCTGTTTTTAGACGATGCAAAAAATATTGTAGGGATGGCTCACGCAGCCAAAAATCGTTTGTCAAATCAACCGGAAGATCAGGTGATTCCTTTTCATATCGGCTGCCCCGGTTCGTTTATTTATTCCATACTGCCGGGCCCCCTGAAGAAACTGACGGAAGACATGCCACAGATTCATCCGGTCATCCGGATGCTCCCCTCTCAGGTTCTACAAAGCCAGCTGCTGGAAGAATCCCTGCATGTGATGTTCGGATTTTATGAAGAGAGCACCAGAAAAAAAGCAGGAACTTTCCTGCCTCTCATGAAAGCGCCTGCTGTATGTGTGATGACTCCGGAACATTCATTGGCCCAAAAAGATATACTCTGCCAGGAGGATTTGAATAAAGGAAAGATGATTATTTGTGACCCGCATCGCAATTTTCCGGAACTTTCATCCGCAAATGCAGCAATTATCGGTACAAGACCTGTGTCGGACATGTATTTCTGCGACACTCCGACATGTGCAGTTACATTAATAAAGGCAGGATTGGGCTTCGCCATCCTGCCTGATATTCTCCCGGTCCGGGAACCGGGACTATGTTATATCCATGTGAAAGGGCTTCCAGTCCTTTCTTTTGGCCTTTATTATAAGAAAATTAAGACACATCCTGCTTTGAAAACCTTTATCGAAATCATGAAAAAGGAATTCTGATTTACTGAATCCATGCTCCGTCAGCGCCTACGCGGTATACGCCGTCAATAATGGTATTGGTGACGAGAGCGCCTCTCGATCCGTTGGAAACAGGATTAAAGTAATAATACTTACCATTGATGATCCACCAGCCTGTTACCATTCTGCCCTTTGTGCCGTCGCTGTTTGGATTCAGATAGAAGCGGTTGCCGCCGTCTGTAATCCATCCTGTCTGCATGTAGCCGTTGCCGTCGAAGTGGAACCAGTTGTTGTCTACGAAAAGCCATGCGTTAGCTGGATAGGAGCCATCTGCATTCTGATACCACCATCCGGTGCTGTTGCTTTTCCATCCTGCGGTTCCGGGAGTGCCGGAATTGGAATTGCTGTTGCTGCTTCCATTGCCCAGAGCATATTCAAAATACTGTTCATCGGATTCCGTCCAGTCCGTTTTGTCTTTTGATTTGATTCCCACAGCGCGAACCTTGAAATAGTAGTCGCCGGAACGGGAAATCAGTGAGCGGAAGTTATATTCCGTATCTGTGGTCGATACGAGGGAACCAACGCTGCCGCTGCCTCTGTAGAGGCGCAGTTCGTATTTCTGTGCGCCGCCGACGCCTTCCCATGTGGCGATTCCGTCGGAACTGAGTTCTGCGTAGCTACTTCGTCCAAATCAGCCGTAATATCGGTAAGCTTGATTTTCAGAGTAAGAATCTCAGACTTGCTCTTCGTGCTCTTGGAAGATAAGCTGGCCTTGTCACCGCTTAACTTGATATCGCTGGAGGAAACGTCGAAATAATAGCCGTCATCGGCATTGAGCGTTACCTGGATGGTAGGATAAGTGGATGAGGAAGTACTTGTTACTTTGTAGTCGTCTACATAATAATTGCCGCCATCCGATGTGACATCCAGCGTCATATCGTCGAAATCGGAAGAATCCTCCAGATCAGCGGTAATCGTCAGTTTGACGGATGTGATCTTCGTTCGTTCTTCGGCAGCAAATGCAGTCATCGTTGACGACAGAAGCATAGCTGCAGCTATTGCCATAGCAAATCCCTTTTTTAATAATTTCATAATCAACCCTCCTGTTATTTGTTTGAAATTTAAAATTTTATACGTTAACCAATTGAATTTCCTGTCTATATCGTATCATTAATTAAGAAGACAATCAATTAAAAGAATATAACAAAATCTTACGGTTTTCTGTTTGAATTTATAAAAAAAGTAAGAATCAGGGAATCCATGCTCCGTCGGAGCCAACTCTGTACTTGCCGTCGATTACCGTGTTTGTAATGAGCGCGCCCCTCGTTCCGTCGGAAGTTGGATTGAAGTAATAGGATTTGCCGTTAATTCCATACCATCCTGTTATCATTTTTCCCTTCGTACCGTCACTGTTGGGATTCAGATAATACCAGCGGCCGCCATCATTCAGCCATCCTGTCTGCATATAGCCGTTGCCGTCAAAATGGAACCAGTTGTTGTCCACATATAGCCATGCATTGGCCGGGTAAGAACCGTTAGTATAGCGGTACCACCAGCCGTATCGGTTCTGGCACCATGCGCCCTGGCTGCCGGAAGAGGTTCCGGATGGTCCTGCGCCGGGACCGCTGTTCGTATTATTATTATAATAATAGGAATTGCCGGGACCGGATGGACCGCTTCCAGGTCCGTTTCCGTAATAGTAATCATCGTCATACCACCAGTCGCTGTCATGATAATTATCACTCAGCGATTCGTCGTAGTAATAACCGTCGGATTCTGTCCAGTCGCTCTTATCGCTGGATTTGGCACCCACGGCGCGGACTTTAAAAAAATAGTCTCCTTTACGGGTAATCATGCCGCTGAAATCGTAATGAGTATCCGATGTAGTTTTGGTGGAGCCGATGAGGGTGTTTCCACGGTAGAGGCGCAGCTCATATTTTCTGGCGCCAGGCACGGAAGTCCAGCTGCCTTCTCCGTCGGAATCGAGATCTGCAAAAGAGACGGGGGGCAGATCCGATGTCATGTCCGTCAGTTTTATTTTGATAATCAGGGTTTCAGCGTCATTTTTCGTACTTTTGGAAGTGCAGTCTGCTTCTTCTCCTTCCAGATGGATGTCGCGGGTAGAGACGTCAAAATACCACCCGTTCTCCGCCTCCAGGGTAACCTGTACAAGAGGGTAGGAAGAGCTGCTCGTTTCATTCAGCACCTCATATCCGTCAATGGAATAGTTCCCTGAACCAGCAGTAAGATTGAGACGCATATCGCTGAAGTCGCTTTCATCACCAAGTTCGGCAGCGATATGGAGGGTTACGGACGTGATTTTTCCCCGTGTTTCCGTTTTGGCAAGTGCTGAAATACAACCGGTGCCAAGAAGCAGTGCAGCGGTCAAAAGAAGAGCAGCCGCTTTTTTCAGTAATTTCATCGTAAAACCTCCCTTAATATTTACCTAAAATTATCATAACATTGGCATAATTGACTGTCAATTATATTCGGACAAACAGAGGAGATTCCTGATGACTTATGGAAGAGGCGGGAAATTTTTCACTCTTTATGAAAAAAGTTGTTGAAGAATGGGGATGAAGTAAGTATAATAGGTAAGAATCTTAAAAGAATAATAATTGTTCAGGCCGGAGTATCTTCTTGGATGACCCAGTAGAATACAAAAATACGGAGGTTCCCGCAGCCCTGAACTGTTAAAAAGAAGTAATGGAGAAGTAGTTTGTGTAGCAAGGAAAGGAAGGAAACTATGAACTTTAAAGAAATTAACCCATCTCCTCGTACATTGATGTGTCCCGGTCCTGTAGATGCAGATCCACGTGTCCTTCGTGCCATGAGCGCACCGATTCTCGGACAGTTTGATCCTGAATTCTTAGGCCTGATGTCAGAGACGATGGAAATGGCCCGCCAGGTATTTCAGACAAAAAATGATCAGACATACACCGTAGATACAACCTCCCGCGGAGGACTTGAAACTGTACTGACCGGTGCAATTTGTCCTGGCGACAAGGTGTTAATTCCTGCATTTGGACGTTTTGGTTATCTTCTGAAAGAGATTCTGGAGCGCTGCGGCGCAGAAATTACCCTTCTGGAGAAAGAATGGGGCTATGTTTTTGACCCGGAGGAGATTGAAGCGGAATTAAAGAAGAAGAGTTATAAGGCTGTTGCCGTCATTCATGGTGAAACTTCCACTTCTATGATGCAGCCGCTGGAAGAGATTGGAAAGCTGTGCAGGCAATACGGAGCACTGCTGCTTGTAGATGCCGTTGCTACTCTTGGAGGCGCACAGGTAAAAGTTGACGAATGGGGAATCGATGCATGTATTTCCGGTACACAGAAATGTATTTCCGCTCCATCCGGTTCTGCACTTATTACTTATAATGAAGAAATAGAAAAGATTATCCTGTCCAGAAAGAAAGTAGAGAGCGGGATTCGTACGGCGGAAGACGTAGATACGACGATGCCTCACATCCCCAGCAACTATCTGGATCTCGCACAGCTTCAGGACTACTGGGGCCCTCGCCACTTAAACCATCACACGGAGGCGACCAGCATGCAGTATGCAGTTCACGAGGCGCTCAGGTGCATTATGGCAGAAGGGCTGGAGAACCGTTTCGCCCGCCATACCTTAAATGACAAGGCGCTGACGGCAGGTCTGAATGCCATGGGACTGACAATTTTCGGAGATGTCGCTCATAAGATGCCTGTCGTAACGGCGATTGAGATTCCGCAGGGGGTAAACGGGACGAAAATCCGTTCAGAGCTTCTGGAATATTTCGGAATTGAAATTGCAACTTCATTCGGTCCGCTGGACGGAAGAATCTGGAGAATCGGCAATATGGGCTATTCCAGCCAGAAGAGAAACATCCTGTTTACACTGGGAGCTTTAGAAGCAGTTCTGCGTCAGAACGGCGTAAAGGTTCCGGCAGGAGACGGTGTGGCAGCAGCATTGGAAGTATACAAAAACGCATAATTTTTATATGGATTTACAAGAATGAAAGATCAGTCAATACGAAAAGCAGAGGAGCTTCCCTTAAATCCGCCATAGAGCGGATCAAGGAGGAAGCTCCTCTGTTTTTTGTGTTCGGAAAGTCCTGAAAAACAAAACCCGAGACGCCCCATGGACCAGATGGAGTGACTTGGCCACTGCCTGGAACGGAGTCTGGTCTATGGGCTTGGGCGCTTATCTGGAATCCCGCCATGGAAGGGATACGGACATCAGAGTTCCCGCTCCTGAATTGCTTATTACACGGATATCTCCGCCGCAGAGCGTTATAATCCGGCTGACTACTGCAAGACCGATCCCGTTTCCCTCCGTAGTGTGTGAGGTATCACCCTGATAAAATTTATCGAAGATATGGGGAATGGCTTCTTCAGAGATACCGCATCCGTGATCTTCAATCTCAAAGATCAGGTTCCGTTCCTGATGGGAAAGGGAAATTCGGATATCAGAGCCGTTTGGAGAGAATTTTATGGCATTGTCGATCAGATTCATCCATACCTGATTTAAAAGCCCCTGATTGCCGTTGAATGTTATTTCCTCTAAGTCGATATCCAGATTCAGGGATTTGGCAGACCACTTTGGTTCCAGAAGCAGTATGCAGCGCCGAATCTGTTCCGCCAGGTTATAGGGCAGCTTTTCTGTGATAATACACATTTTTTCCACCTTGGAAAGATCCAGTATGTTTTTCGACAGAGTCGAAAGGCGTCCCGTTTCCTGAATGATAATATCGAGATATTCGTTGCGTTCTTCAAGAGTCAGATCAGGATTTTTCAGCAGTTTGGCAAAGCCTTTCAAAGAGGCCAGGGGCGTTTTGAATTCATGGGAAAAGTTATTGATAAAGTCTGTGCGCAGAATTTCCGTATTCTCCAGCTCTTCGGACATCCGGTTAAAGCTTTCTGATATTTTGGTCAGCTCTTCTACCGTATCCATATGAATTCTCACATGGAAATTACCCTTGGCCAGTTCGTTGATGGCTGATACAAGGGTGGTCATAGGTTTTAATATAATCTGATTCAACAGGGCGGTCAGGAGCAGGCCGGCTAAAAGGCTGACGGCCAGCAGAAGCGGAATCGGCGGGATCATAAAGTGAAAATTGACCGGAGTTCCTGTGGCAAAACTGAAAATGAGAAACATGATAAAAGACATAATTACCTGAACGAGAAACAGGATGATAAAAATAACAATTGGCAGAATGACATTTAAATTCATACGTTTTTCACCGCCCTGTAGCCGAGCCCGCGGACTGTTTCTATGGAAAAATCCGGATAGTCACCGAATTTTTTGCGCAGACGGTGAATATGGACGTCCACCGTATTGTCCGTAGATTCGGAATCCATTCCCCAGATTTCATCCATCAGCTGAACGCGCGTGAAAATCTTTCCGGGACATGACAGCAGCTTGTACATCAGGTAAAATTCCCGCGGCGGGAGAGTAACGAAGCTGTCGTCCCGCCTGACTGTAAGGGAATCATAGTCCAGCACGACGGAACCGATGGAAATCTGATGGTCGCAAACGATTTTTGCACGGCGCAACAGAGCCTTGATCCGCAGCAGCATTTCCTCTTCATCGATTGGCTTTGTGATATAGTCGTCGGTGCCGACTATGAAACCGCGGTGTTTATCTTCCGGCAGCTGCCTGGCAGTAATCATGAGGATAGGGACTTCAAAATTATTTTCCCTCAGCCGCTTTGTCAATTCATATCCGTCCATGACCGGCATCATGATATCGGTCAAGATCAGGTCAATGTGATTGCTGTCGATTACAGACAGGGCTTCCATTCCGTTAGCGGCCAGGAATGGCAGATAACCATTCGCCTTTAAAATTGCTTTCATAAGCTCTCTTGTATTCTTGTCATCTTCTACAACTAATATATGAAACATAACATCCTCCGTTTGATGATATAAAAAACGTTTCGCTATGGACAGCGTGCCCTGCATGATCGGGCACCGCGCTCGGCGCGCGAGTCCGCTTCAGCGAACTCTTTGTTTCTTTCCAGGAAAGACATTGTTTTTGTCCACAAACAGTATATCAGGTTTTTATGTGTTCGGACATGAAATTTATGATTTTTTTGTGAACACCTTGTTTTTTCACAAAATGTTCATGTTTTGGACGGGCTAAAAAGCGGTTTGTTTATTTTCAGTTCATCTTCGTACTGTATTTTATCATGGAAGAAGAAAATGATTGAGTAATAGAGGATGCTGCAAGAGAATAAAGCATTGCCGCCAATATAAGATTCCGTTCCATGCAGTGGCCAGGTCACTCCATCTTATATTGGCGGCAGTGCTGATATAATTTTTGCAACCTCATCTTAGAAAACAATAGTAAAAGGAGCAGACAAGATGAAAAAGAAAGGAATCATCATTGGTGTTGTGACCGTAGCGGCGCTGGCAGCCATCATTACACCTCGGTTTTTTAAAAAGGAACAATTTGGTCAGGCGGCATCCATACCGATTTTATCGGCGTCCGTACCGGAACAGGGGAATCTCCAGCTGACTACTGATTTAATTGGAACGGTGGAACCGTCAGATGTGGTATATATCTATCCAAAAGCTTCCGGGGATGTGACGGCGGTCCATGTGCAGGCCGGTGACAGCGTACAGCAGGGACAGGTGCTGTGTACAATTGATACGAAACAGGTGGATTCGGCCAAGAACAATATGGATACGGCCCGGGTGTCCATGGATAAGGCCAGAGCTGACCTGGACAGAATGTCCATTCTCTATTCCAGCGGAGGCATTTCGTCACAGGAATATGAACAGTATAAGAGCAGCTATGAGCTGGCCGAAATTTCTTACAAATCAGCCAAGCAGAATTATGAGACGCAGGTGGAGTACAGTACGATTACCGCTCCGATCAGCGGAAAGATTGAGCTGGCCGATATGGAGGTGCATGATACGGTTTCTCAGAGCAACCTGATCTGTGTCATTGCAGGTGAAGGAGGAAAGGTGGTATCCTTCTCCGTTACGGACCGTGTCAGAGGATATGTGAACGTAGGAGATTCCATGTCCGTAGAAAAGGATGGGAAAAACTATTCCGGAACGATTCAGGAAGTGAGTACAATGGCGGATACGGCGACAGGGCTGTTCAAAATCAAAGCAGCCGTGCCGGATGACGGAAATCTGCCTACGGGCTCTTCCCTGAAGCTTTCCGTCATATCGGAAAAGGCGGAAAATGCAATGCTTGTACCGGTCGATGCCATTTACTTCGAAGGAGGAAATTCCTACCTGTATACATATGATACGGAGGCAGGAACCGTGCATAAGGTTCAGGTGGAGACGGGAATCTACGATTCGGAAAAAATGGAAGTCCTTTCCGGAATTACTATGGATGACCTTGTTGTAAATACATGGAGCTCTGAACTGTATGAAGGAGCGAAAGCACAGCTTAGGGGCGCAGACGGCCAGATACAGGGTGGCCCGGCGGAAGACAAAGAGGCGCCGGAAGGAAAACCGGCAGACGGAGGAAATGAAAAGGGCGGTAAACCACAGGAGGGAAAAGCATGATAGGTATTACTAGATTTGTCCTCAAACGCCCCGTTACGGCAGTACTCAGCATTCTGTGCCTGATCGTTTTTGGATACACGGCTATTTCATCTTCCACGCTGGAGCTGACGCCGGAGATGAGCATGCCCATGATGGTTGTCATCGCCCGGTATGACGGAGCCAATCCGGAAGACGTCTGTGAACTCGTAACAAAGGAAATTGAGGATTCCGTAAGTACATTAAGCGGCCTGAAATCCATGTCTTCCACTTCCAGCGACGGTTCCTCCATGGTTATGCTGGAATATGAATACGGAACGGATATGGATGAGGCTTACGATGATCTGAAAAAGAAAGTGGACAGTCTGGAACGGAGCCTTCCGGACGATGTGGATACGCCTACGGTTATGGAAATGGATATGAATGCTTCTGAAGTGATGACCCTTTCCATTACGAATCCGGAAGAAGAGAACATCTATGATTATGTAGAGAATACGATTGTTCCGGAACTGGAGAAAATTTCATCGATTGCAGAGGTTAGTTCCAGGGGCGGCAGCAAAGAGTACATAAAAGTTGAAATGATGCCGGAAAAGATGAGCCAGTACGGCGTGACTATGGCATCGATCGCCAGTGATATCGCTGCTTCCGACGTTGCTTATCCGGCAGGCGATACAGATGTAGGCAGCCAGGAGCTTTCCGTAACGACGAGCCTGAAAGCATCCACACAGGAGAGCCTGAAGACGATTCCTCTTACGACAACCAAATCATCGAAAAATATCGTCTATCTTCAGGACGTTGCCAATATTTATACGGCCAAAGAAGAGGCCAGCAGTATTTCCCGGTATAACGGGGAGGAGACGATGTCCGTTTCCATCAGCAAGCAGCAGAGTGCATCTGCCATGGAAGTTTCCAAGGCAGTCAATAAAAACATACAGAGTATGATGGCAGCCAACAAGGGACTGGACATTGTCGTGGCAAGTGATACGAGTGAAGATATCATGGATTCCCTAAAGGACGTAATCGAAACGCTGATTATGGCCATCATCATTTCCATGGTTATTCTGTGGCTGTTCTTTGGAGATCTGAAGGCGTCCCTGATCGTAGGAAGTTCGATTCCCGTATCCATTCTGGTGGCGCTGATTCTGATGAACCGGATGGGATTTTCGCTGAATGTTATTACTATGAGCGCACTGACCCTGGGCGTCGGCATGATGGTGGATAACTCCATCGTTGTGCTGGAAAGCTGTTTCCGCGCGACGGATAAAGTGGGAATGCTGAATTATGCGAAAGCAGCTCTGGAAGGAACCGGAATTGTAGGAGCTTCTGTTTTGGGCTCCACCCTTACGACGTGCGTCGTATTCCTGCCACTGGCATTTCTGCAGGGTATGACGGGGCAGCTGTTCAAACCTCTTGGTTTTACAATCGTATTCTGCATGGCGGCATCCCTGCTTTCGGCAGTCGCAGTCGTTCCGCTCTGTTATATGCTTTACCGGCCGAGAGAAAATGAAAAGGCGCCGATGTTTCACCCTGTAAAAAGAATGCAGGACGGATACCGCAGGATCATGAAGGTGCTCCTCCCGAAGAAAAAGACGGTCATGTTTACATCTCTGATCCTGCTTGTCGGAGCATACATGCTTTCCAAACATGTGGGTACAGAGCTGATGGCTTCGGATGACCAGGGACAGATCAATATTACAATCGAAACGAGACCAGGTTTAAAGACGGCGAAGGTAGATGAACTGTTAAAGCAGGCAGAAGCAATTGTAGCCACACATGAGGACCTGGATTCCTATATGTCACGTGCAGGAGGAGGCGGTTCAAGAGGCAGTTCTTCCGCTACGATCAATGCATATTTGAAGGATGACAGAAAAATGTCTACAGACGATGTAGCGGATCAGTGGAGAAAGGAACTGGCGTCTATTGAAAACTGTGATATCAGCGTCGAGGCAGGCGCCTCCATGAGCATGATGTCCAGCAGGTTCCAGTCTTACGAAGTGCTGCTTCAGAGTGCCGATTATGATACGCTTAAGGAGACATCCAGCAATATCGTGAAAATGCTTTCCGAGCGTCCGGAACTGACGAAGGTTCACTCCAGCCTGGAAAACGGCGCTCCGATCGTCAAGATTCAGGTCGATGCCATAAAGGCGAAGGCAGCCGGCCTTACAGCTTCCGGAATCGGATCCACCGTTAACCAGATGCTGAGCGGAAAAGAGGCCACGACGCTGGAAATTGACGGAGACGATGTAGATGTGCGCGTAGAGTATGCAGATGGAAAATATACCTCCATCGATCAGATAAGAAACATTATTCTCACGACTCCGGAGGGAGGCGCAGTGGCTCTGACAGACGTAGCGGATATTAACTTTGAAGACAGCCCGTCTACACTCAGAAGAAACGACAAAGAATACCGTGTTACGATTGAAGCAGAGTATACGGAACAGGCAACATCCAGTACAAAACAGCAGCTGACCAGCGAAGTCATCAGCCGAATCTGCCTTATAATGTTTCGGTTGCAAGAAACTCCCCGTGACCAGTCTCAGGCAGAGGAATTCTCGGCTCTGTTTAAGGCGATTGCCCTTGCGGTTTTCCTGATCTTCGTCGTTATGGCGGCGCAGTTCGAATCGCCGAAATTCTCCATCATGGTTATGACGACGATCCCGTTCAGTCTGATCGGTTCCGTATTCCTTCTGTGGCTTACGAACTGTAAAATCAGTATGACTTCGCTGATCGGTTTCCTGATGCTGATTGGTACGGTTGTTAATAACGGTATTCTGTATGTGGATACCGTGAACCAGTATCGTGCGGAAATGGATATGGAAACGGCATTGATCGAAGCAGGAGCGACGCGTCTGCGCCCGATTCTGATGACCACGCTTACCACGATCGTGGCGATGATTCCCATGGCCCTTGCAATCGGAAGCAGCGGAAGCATGACTCAGGGCCTTGCGGTGGTAAATATTGGAGGCCTCATCGCTTCAACAGTACTTGCACTTCTCATGCTGCCAGTATATTATAGTATCATGAACCGCAAACCGAAAAAAGAAGCAGAGATGGTTGACTGCTAGAAGTTGACTGCTAAAATAGGAAGGAGAACGTGTATGAAAGGATGGAAGAGGCCCCTGACAGCGATGCTTGCCTTATCCATGGCGGCGGTGCCCTGTCAGGCATTTGCTTCCGAAAGCACAGATTTTACATATACAGACGAACAGCTTGCACGAATGCAGGACAATAACATGGATTATGATGAGCTGGCCTGGCTGATTGACAAATATAATGCCACGGTGCTCAACAACAAGCAGAAATTCAGCGATTTTAAGAAGGACTATGGTCTTACAAAAGACGACGTATCTGAGGCATACCGGGATCTGGCCGACGAGCTGGAGAACAATCTGTCGGGAGAGGATGATGCAGGTTCCCTTATCAGTGATCTGGGTATGGATACCCGCGTTCAAAACCTGAGAGAGACGGCTGACGACAATCTGGAAGACAGCGCCGTCATATGGTGGGGCTATGAAGAAGCCAGGGATAACCTGGTAGTCGTGGCCCAGTCCAACATGATCAGTTATCAGAAAAGTTTGCTCGATCTGGAAGTAAAGAGGAAAAATGCGGAGCTTCTGGAGGCCGAATACAATCTGGCCCAGGCCAAACGGGGTGCTCAGACTGTGACGGACATGGAAGTGCTGAACGCAAAGGAGAGTATGCTGAATGCTCAGGCAGCAGTGACCACTCTGGAAGCGTCAATCCGTGAAACAAAACAGAAGCTTTGCGTGATGACGGGATGGAGCTACAATGCAGAACCGGTTATAGGAGAAATCCCGGAACCGGACTGGGACAGAGTGGATACCATAAATCCGGAAGCTGACAGACAGGCGGCGTTGGAAAATAACTATACGCTGAAAATCAACAAGCGCAAACTGGAGAACGCGACGGCTGATAATACGAAAACTACCCTGAAGCAGACGATCAGGGAGAATGAAGAGCAGATCGGAGTCTCCCTTGCAACGGCCGCAAAGAATGTTCAGGCCGCAAAGATCGCCTACGATCAGGCTGTGTCCACTAAGGATCTGGAGGAAAAGAACCTGGCTCTGGCCTCCGTCAAAATTCAGGCGGGAACGATCAGACCGATTGACTATCAGGAACAGGAATACAAGACATTATCCAGTCAGGCCGCCGAAAAAACAGCTAAAATGGAGCTGTTTGAAGCGATTGAAACGTATGAGTGGGCCGTAAAGGGCCTGGCTGAGGCCTAGTCGGCAGAGGGGCGGTAATTATGAAGACTAGAAGACAGAAAATATGCCTGCGCAGGAAGGTTCTGCCTCTGATTCTGGCAGCGGCCTTTGTCTCAGGACCGTGTCTTTACCCTCCGGCAGCATATGGAGCGGAAGCAGAAGGCCCCGGTCCTGCGGAGGAAGAGAAGGAGCCGGAATACGATGAAGCTACCCTTGCCAGGCTGGAAGACAATGTGCTGGAGTATGACGAGATTCCCGACCTGATTCACAAATACAATTCCAGTATCCAGCAGAATTGGGATGATTTTAATAAGGATATGACAGATACGGCGAAGATCCAGACGGAGCTTTTAAGCCAGGCCAGGCTTATGAAGGAACTGAAGGAAAGCGCGGAGGACGAAGGGGACGCGGAAGACGCTGCATATTATGCACAGCAGGAGCAGTCCTATAAGTCCATGGCAAAACGCTATACGGATACGATGGAGGATTACGATAAACCAAAGGCAACGAAATCTCTGAGGCAGCAGGAACGGCAGCTGGTGAAAGGCGCGGAGACGCTGATGTTTTCTTACAACAGCATGCGCCTTCAGAGAGAGAACCAGGAAAAGCTGAGGGATGTCTATCAGGCTAAATACGACCTGGCTCAGGCTGAGGTTCAGGCGGGGACTAAGACGGCACTTGATGCGCAGTCGGCTAAGAATCAGCTACTTTCGGCAGAATCTGCATTAATTTCACTGGACAGCAGCCTGGCCAAGGTAAAGAGCAGCCTTTGTGTGATGACAGGCTGGTCTGCGGGGGCTGATCCGGAAATAGGAAGCATACCGGAAGCGGATGCGGCTGTAATGAATTCCTGGGACGTTTCCGCCGACACGGCAAAGGCAATCGGAAACAACCAGACATTGATCGGGCAGAGGACGGAAAGCTATAGTAAGTCCACAGCGGGAAGTACAAATCACCTGCGGGTTGTGGAGCAGGGGGAGCAGCAGCTGACGATCAAGATGCAGTCCCTTTATCAGACGGCAGTTGATAAGAAAAATGCATATGATGCGGCGATGGCGGGATATCAGAGCGCGGCGATCGCAAAGAATGTGGCAGATCAGAAATATCGGCTGAATATGCTTTCACGGTCGGATTATCTGGAGGCAGAGCTTACATACCTGCAAAAAAAAGCAGCCAGAGATTCTGCCAACATCGCGTTCTATGAGGCTTTAAAAGCATATGAGTGGGCAGTGGACGGATTTACGGATATTGAATAAAAAAGGTTCTGCGCTTTTCCGGCGCAGAACCTTTTTGTTGCTATTAAAGGGAAAAAATAGCGCCTGTTTCGTACTCGAGCGGACAAACAGGATTATAAGAACATAATGTAACGAAATGAGCTGTTTAACATTTCCATGGGCTCATATTAAAATGAAGAAAGCTGGTTAGAAGAATTGTGATGATGAAGGAGATAGCAGATTTTGCATATGATTGCAAAAATGCATATGCCCTGGCAGATTTCTGAGCAGGGCTTTCCGGCTGGGAAAAGATTTTGTCAGGAAACGGTTGGGCGGGCCTGCGCTCTCAGCAAGGTTGGATATTTGCTCTTCTAGAGATAGAGGACTGACGGAATTTTGAAACGTCAACCAACAAGTAATTATTTTATGGAGGAATCTGCAGGCTGACCAGATTTTATATGTCGGCCTGCAAAAGCTCCATAATTATCAAGAGAAGTTTTTGAAAGATATGGGCGTGGCCTTTCAGGTGCAGACTGACGAATTCGTATCTGATGATGACGTGAAAAGATTTATGCAGCGATTTGATCATATATTGGTTCATTTCGATATTGACGTATTGGATGAGCGCTTTTTCCACTCCACGTATTTTGCAAACAGCGAACTTGTTGGGGATGGAGTGGGAGGCGGCAAGATGACGGTCGAAAAGCTTACTAAAGTGCTGAAGTGTATAACTGAAAACTCCGATGTCGTGGGATTTACGATTGCAGAGTATCTTCCGTTCGATGAATATAGACTTCACAAGATGTTTTCGGAGATCAGTCTTTTTACAGAATGATAATTCCCTTTTACAATATTTCTTCCTCTTTAGCCGTTCTTAATGGCGGCAAGCAGTGTTGCGTGGTACCCGCAAAACACTGCTTGCCGCTTTTTTGTTACATTGGAAAGTTCTCTGGGCAGGGTCTCCCTGCGGCGGTAAGGAATGATGTCGCTGAAGCGACCCGCCGCAGGCGGAGAATCCCGCTTGGGGAACTCTTTGTTATTGAAGACGGTGACCTGTGCTCGGAACGCGCAGGTAGTCATTACTGTGATAATATGTATCATCGTCTAAGAAAAAATTCTCTCTATGTATCCTATTTTCTTGACGTTTTTTCACATATAGAGATCATTTCAGGTCAAAATTCATGTCTTATAGCGTTCTTTTTTGCAAATCTAAGTCTTAATTCATCCATTCCCGTCTTAATACTACGGATTTCCACGATGAAAAACAGGAATATCCGGCGTCCGTTTGACAAAATCTGAAGAGGAAGGTGAGTATAATCGTACTGTGCTGAGAGAGAGCCATTTTATACATAGGAAAATCCCGGGAACTTAAAACGCCTGGGACGGGAATCCTGTTTATGGGATTCGTTCTTACGATCAGAGAAAGGGGGAAGAAAAAGGGGCGGTGACGTACGATTTATACATAGACGTGCTGTTTTTAATTAACTTTTTGATGGATTTTCTTCTGTTGAACATATTGAAAAGTGTAATGAATTTGAGAACATCCTACTGGAAGCTGGCAGCAGCCGGAGTGTTTGGAGCTGTATGGGTATGCGTTCTGAGCATATGGCCCTACATACCCTGGTGGGCGGAGCGTTTTCTGACATGGGCGGTGATTGGCTGCCTGATGGTGAAAATTGCGTTTCCGATCAGGAATACAAGGGAACTCCTGAAAATGGTAGCGGCTCTGTATTTGACTGCAACGGCTCTGGGAGGCGTTTTGTATGCCCTCGATATTCACACGAACGCGGTGTTCTATATCAGACGGCTTCTTGCCGGCGAAAGCGCAGAGGCGATGCCGTTATTTTTATGGACATTTCTCATTGCAGGAGGATATTTCGGCGTGAGGTATATGATGATGTCCACGTGGAAGATCAGGAGGGAAAAAAACAACTTTTATCAGGTCACACTATGCTACAGAGGAAAAGAAGAGACGGTAACGGCATATCTGGATACAGGGAACCGTCTGAGAGAGCCGGTCACAAAAACGCCGGTTCATATTCTTACATATGAAGAAGGGATAAAAATATGCGGAAAAATCCCTTCTTTTATCTATATTCCATTTTCGTCGATCGGAACGAAGATGGGAATGCTGCCTGGAATTTTTATGGATTCCATGACGGTGGAAAAGGACGGGGAGACTGTAACAATTGAAAAGCCGCTGGTGGCGATCGTAAAGCAGCCTCTGTCTCCCGACGGCACCTATCAAATGCTGCTGAATGAAAAGATGAATGAAAAGACGAGGAGGATATAACACATGCTGATCAAAGTTTCTATGCCGAACCATTTTAAATTTAAGGCCGCGCCCAGTTTCCGAACCCTGCTTTTGAAAAGGCAGGGGGAAGTTCATTATATCGGGGGAGCAGATATCCTGCCGCCGCCCCTGGACGGGGAAAATGAAGCCAAAATGATACAGATGCTGGGAACGGAAGATGACAAGGAAGCGAAATCTACCCTGATCGAACATAACCTCCGCCTCGTCGTTTACATAGCTAAAAAATTTGACAATACGAGCGTTGGCGTGGAGGATCTGATTTCCATCGGAACGATCGGTCTGATCAAAGCGATCAATACCTTTAATCCGGAAAAGAATATAAAGCTGGCTACTTATGCTTCCCGCTGCATTGAAAATGAAATACTTATGTACTTAAGGCGGAATAACAAGACGAAAATGGAAGTATCCATCGACGAGCCGCTGAATGTGGACTGGGATGGAAATGAACTGCTGCTGTCTGATATCCTGGGAACGGACGAGGATGTAATTTATAAGGACCTGGAAAATGAAATTGAGAAAAATCTGCTGAACTGCGCGATCAGCCGTCTTTCTCCCCGAGAGAGAAAAATTGTAGAGCTTAGGTTCGGGCTGACTAATGAGGATGGGAACGAGATGACTCAGAAAGAGGTCGCAGACCTGCTGGGAATCTCCCAGTCATATATTTCCAGACTTGAGAAGAAGATCATGAAGAGGCTGAAAAAAGAGATTGTTCGATTTGAATAGCCATGATAGAATGAAACGATGATGAAACGCACGGGAGCAGGATGCGGCCTGTGCAGAATAAACGAGAGAATAAACGAGAGAGTAAGCGGGAAGGACAATTGCAGCAGATGAAAAAGACTTCAGAGAAAAACAGGGATCAGTTCCGTACCAGGTTTGGTTTTATCGTAGCATGTATCGGTTCGGCCGTAGGAATGGGAAATATATGGATGTTTCCGTACCGGACGGGAAAGATGGGAGGAGCGGCATTTCTCATTCCATATTTCATCTTCGTAGTGCTGCTGGGATTTTCAGGAGTGATCGGAGAAATGGCATATGGGCGGGCAGTGAAGACAGGACCGGCAGGTGCGTTTGGCAAAGCGGTCGGTATGAGAGGAAAAAGAGGCGGGACAGTGATCGGTATGATCCCGGTGATCGGCTCTCTAGGAATTGCCATCGGGTATTCTGTCGTCGTAGGCTGGTTTCTAAAATACCTTTCTGCCTCCGTTACGGGAGAACTGATGGCCGCCGGCGATATGAATGAGTATTTCGGAGCGGTAGCCGGAAACTTTGGCAGCGTTGGATGGCATATGCTGGGCCTGGCTGTTACATTTGCAATTATGGTGTTTGGGATTTCAGGCGGTATTGAAAAGATGAATAAGGTAATGATGCCGGTATTCTTCGTGTTTTTCCTGATTCTATTAGGAAGAGTAGCCCTGCTTCCGGGGGCCATGGATGGATATCGGTATCTTCTTGTCCCGAGATGGGAACAGCTCGCTGATGTGAAAACGTGGGTGTACGCTCTGGGGCAGGCATTTTTCTCTCTCTCCCTAGCCGGCTCCGGTACCATCGTATATGGAAGTTATCTGAAAGACGACGCCGATGTGGTCGGCTGTGCCAGAAATGTGGCTTTTTTTGACACGTGTGCAGCTATGCTGGCCGGCCTTGTGGTCATACCGGCCGTATTTGCATTTCAGGTCGATGTGACGGCAGGGCCGCCCTTAATGTTCATTACGCTCCCGGCCGTATTCCGGCAAATGCCGTTTGGCCGATTCTTTTCCATCCTTTTCTTTGTAGCGGTTCTGTTTGCAGCTGTGACGTCCCTTATGAACCTGTTTGAGACGCCGATCGAAGCGCTGGAGAGCCAGCTTAAGCTGTCCAGAAAGGCCGCCGTAGGACTCGTAGCCTTTGCTGCGGCCGCCGTAGGAATATTTATTGAAAGCGCGGACTCCGTAGGCGTCTGGATGGACGTTGTATCCATTTATATGATCCCCCTTGGAGCGCTGTTGGCGGGTATCATGTTCTTCTGGGTATGCCCGCCGGGATTTGCCAGGAGTGAAGTGGAGAGAGGTAGGAAAAAGGCGCTTGGAAAATGGTTTGAACCTGTGACGAAATATTTGTTTGTAGGACTTACATTCGTCGTTTATGTACTGGGAATTGCCTTTGGGGGAATTGGGTAAGGCAGACGGCTATAAGAACATATCATTTGCAGCCCGCGCAGAGGCGTACATGGCCTCCAGCTCTTCTTTATGGTAGAGGTAGCCGGGATCGTCGAAATATTTTGCGCCTTTCGGACAGCCTTTGACACATTTACAGCATTTCATACAAATACCTGTCACCATAGATACGTCTTTCGGGTCGATGGAACCTAGGGGACAGCCGGAGGCACAAAAACCACAGCGAATGCATCGTTCATTCGTCTTTGGCTTTACTTTTCTGATATCAATGGCATTTCCGTGCCGGTCTCTCGGTGTATAGTAAGGGCGGAGAGGTGTTTCCCCTTTTACGGGAACAGGGCCTTTCTGTATATTCTGTTTTTTAACCTTTTCTGCAGCTTTTTCTGCAAAAACGGCGGCAGCGGTCAGATCGTCTGCGTCGGGGCGCCCTTTTCCAAGGACGCTGGAAAAAGAATGCTCACCTACAAAAGCACCTCCTGCAATTGTATGAAAGCCGTCCGTTTCCATAATATTGCGGAGCTCGATCAGACCGTCGTCATAATTTCTGCTGCCGTACATGACGACCGGAATTCCGTAAGCGCCGTTTCCTTCGATGGTGTTCAAATATTTTAAAAGCAGGTTAGGCACGCGTCCTGCGATCACAGGAGTGCCCATCACTGTAATGTCTCCCTCCTGGAATATGGGAAAAATTTTTCTGGACTCGGGAAGGGTAAAATCGAAGCATTCACATTCGTATCCCAGGCTATGGGCCAGATGGGCGGCGATATGGGAAACCATTTTTTTCGTAGTCCCCGTTCCACTGAAATACATGGCGGTTACCGTTCTGTTCATTATGTAATATACCTCCTTTGCTGAAGTTTCGTATCTATATGTTAAATTCTAGTATCTGTATGAGCAGATGTCAAATAAATGAATAAATAAACCGACAAATATTACGGCCCCGTTCTGCATATCATCTGTAACAGATATGCAGGAACGGGGCTGTAAGGCATTAACTGAGATAATTTTTCATGGTCTTTAAGGCATTCTTCTCCAGCCGGCTTACCTGCGCCTGGCTGATATGGATTTCCTCCGCGACTTCTGTCTGTGTTTTGCCTTCAAAAAAACGCATATCGATGATATGGCGCTCCCTTTCCGGAAGGCGTTTCATGGCTTCGTTCAGCGATATGTCTTCGACCCAGTTTTCTTCCAGGTTTTTCTTGTCGCTGATCTGATCCATCACATACAGAGGGTCGCCTCCGTCGGTATAGACGGGTTCATAAAGGCTGACAGGACTCTGGATGGCATCCAGCGCATAGGTGATTTCTTCCTTGCTGATACCTACTTCGTCGGCTATCTCCATAATTGTAGGTTCTTTCAGATTTTTTCTCATCAGTCCTTCTCTGGCATAGATCGCCTTATAGGCCGTATCCCGGAGAGAGCGGCTGACGCGGATGGAATTGTTGTCCCGCAGATAACGCCGTACTTCGCCGAGTATCATGGGCACCGCATATGTGGAAAAACGTACATTCTGACTGATGTCAAAGTTATCGATGGCTTTGATTAAGCCGATACAGCCGATTTGAAAAAGATCATCCACATTTTCATTGCTGCTGGAAAATCGCTGGATGACGCTCAGGACAAGACGCAGGTTCCCTTTAATATACTGCTCTCTGGCCTCTTTATCGCCTGCCAGTATCTTCTTGAACAGCTCTTCTTTTTCCTCATTGCTTAAAAGCGGCAGTTTCGAAGTGTTGACACCGCAGATTTCTACTTTGTATCCCGACATGATTCTTACCTCCGCATCTCAAATTGTTAACATGAGTGTTTAAGAAAATGATTTACGGAAAATGGCAGGATTATACTTCCATATTTTTGAAAATAGAGGTGGAGAAGGCAAAAATAAACTGCCTCCTTTACAAATCGTGATGCTTGTGATAAAATCAAAACTTAAAGTGAAAAATGAGACTAGGGGAGCTTTAACGGCTGAGAGGAAAGGAATTTTCGACCCTTAACCTGATTTGGATAATGCCAACGAAGGGAAGATACGGAATGAATCAGACTGTCCCTGCCTTTTCGGGTATCCGGATGGTCTTTTTTACTGATCGGGAAAGCAGCAGCGCTCCGGCCGTGGATGCGTCCGCACTCAGGAGCGCAGGTCCGGCCTGCGGATTGATTATTCTACGATTGGAAAAATGTTCATGTGACAGAGGAGGATAAATAATGGGAAAATACGGAAGACAGACACTTCCTGTTCTGATTCTGGCAGGAATTGTTCTGATTTGGGAGGCGGCTGTCAGGATTGCCGGAATACCTCTTTACGTACTGCCTTCTCCAACAGAGGTGGCAGCGGCTCTTTTTGCAGACGGAAAGAATCTGGCCGGTCATGCTTTTGTAACGGTTATGGAAGCTCTGGCCGGAATGGGGATTGCATTTGTAATGGCGGCGTTTCTGGGAATCGCAATGGACAGTTTTCCATCTGTAAAAAGAGGAATCTACCCACTTCTTGTAGTGACACAGACAGTTCCGATGATCGTGCTGGCGCCGATTCTGATTATTTACCTTGGATTTGGTATGGCGCCTAAGATTCTCACCGTGGTGCTCATGTGTTTTTTCCCGATCGTAGTGAGCTTTGTGGATGGAATGGAGCAGCTGGATGAGGATTACGTGAATCTGGTCCGGTCTTACGGAGCAGGTAAGTGGAGCGTATACAGCCTGGTAAAAATTCCGGCGGCCCTTCCGTCCATGATATCAGGACTGAAGGTATCGGCTACTTACAGCATAAGCGGAGCGGTTGTCGGGGAGTGGATCGGTTCGCAGAGCGGATTGGGATATTATCTTTTGAGAGTGAAAAACGGGTATATGCTGGATAAAGTGTTTGCCTGCGTGCTCGTAATCATATGTTTAAGCCTTTTTATGAATGGACTGATCCGTCTTGTACAGATTCTGGCTATGCCATATTCCAGGACGGGGGCGACAGAAAAACGGGAGTTTAAGGAGGAGAATTTATGAAAAAAAGGACAATGGCGGCGATTTTGTTAGCAGCAGCAGCGCTATCGGTGACAGGCTGCAAAGGAAATGGAAATGACGCAGGGATTTCAGAAAAAACGGAAGAGAACCAGAGGGCGGATAAAAAAGAAGAGGCGTCTGCAAAGCTGGAACAGGTAACGGTTATCCTGGACTACGTAGCTAATACAAACCACACAGGGCTGTATGTGGCTAAGGATAAAGGATATTATGAAGAAGCCGGCCTGGATGTGAGTATTGTGGAACCGACAGAAGGAGCTACGGCAACACTTGTGTCCGTAGGTAAGGGCGATTTCGGGATCAGCTATCAGGAAGATGTGACCGTAGCACTGGCTTCAAAGGACCCGCTTCCGATCAAGGCGGTCGCTGCCGTAATACAGCATAATACATCCGGCTTTGCAGTTTATGAGGAGAGCGATATCCATTCTCCTGCGGATTTTGAAGGAAAGACGTATGCCGGCTGGGGCGGCCCGGGAGAAGAGGCGGTTCTGAAAGCAGTGATGGCAAAAGAAGGCGCCGATTTTTCCAAGCTTAGCATGGTGATTTCTGACGGTTCCGGGTTTGCCGCTCTGAAGGATAAGGCTGATATTATGTGGTTCTATGAGGGATGGGACAATATCAAATGTAAAATGAAAGGCTTTCCTATCCGCTATATGGAACTGCGCCAGCTGGACGACCGCCTGGATTATTATACGCCGGTGATTATAGCAGGCAGCAGGGTGCTGGATGAAAAGCCGGACATGGTCAGAAAATTTTTGAAGGCTACGGAAGCCGGATATCGTTACGCAGTTGAAAATCCAGATGAAAGTGCGGAAATTCTCCAAAAATACGCGCCTGATTACTCCATAGAAATGCTTCAGATGTCCCAGGAATATCTGGCTGGAAAATATATGGAGGACAGTGAAACATGGGGGACCATGAAGGACAGCGTTTGGGACAGCTATACGGATTTTCTGAAAGAGTACGGTGTAATTGACCGGAAAATACCGGCTTATGAGTGTTACACGAACGAATTTCTGCCGCAGTGATCAGAAGGAGAGGATTGATATGAAACTGAGCGTATCAGACCTGAGTTTTTCCTATGAAGATAAGAACGTGCTGGATCATCTGGATTTCAGCATCAAAGAAGGAGAATTTGTCAGTATTCTGGGAACTTCAGGCGGCGGTAAATCGACGGTCCTGAAACTTCTGACCGGTGTTTTAAAACCGGACAGGGGGGATATCTGTGTGGATGGCAAAAAAATCCAGGGGGTCTCCGGCCGTTTTGCCTACATGCCTCAGAATGATCTGCTGTTTCCGTGGAAGAACATTCTGGATAATGTATGTCTTTATGGAAGAATTCATAACACGACGGGCGAGATGAGAAAAGAGGCCTTAAAGGCTATGGATACCTTCGGCCTTTCCGGCTATGAGCATTCTTATCCGTCCGCGCTCTCGGGAGGGATGCGCCAGAGAGCGGCATTTTTAAGGACGGCTCTCTGCAAGGCAGATATTCTGCTGCTGGACGAACCATTCGGAGCCCTGGATGTCATTACGAGAGGGGAAATGCAGGACTGGCTTCTGTCTATGAGGGAAAAGATGAATAAAACGGTGCTTCTCGTCACTCATGATATGGACGAAGCGATTTATTTGTCTGACCGAATCCTCATTCTGGGAGGAAATCCTGCAGGAGTATGCGCCGAGCTGAATGTTCCGGAAGGCAGGAGAGACAGGAGATGGCTCTACAGCCAGGGGGAGCTGAGACAGACGATCTATGATGAAATCATGAGGACATCCTCGGAAAGGGAAGGCGATGGAACGAATCTTTGATGCCCATGCCCATCTTGGGACGGAAGAAGAGAGACGGATCAGAAAAGAGCAGGGAATCCGTACGATATACTGTGCGTCAGACCCAAAAGAAGCAAAGCTGCTGAAAACGGTTATGGCGGAAGACGGGAAACAACAGGCGTATGGCTCCTTCGGACTTCATCCGTGGAATGCCGGAAAAATCAGATTTGAGGACATGAAGCCGTATCTGGATCATGCAGATATTATCGGGGAAATTGGAATGGACAGCGTCTGGTGTGAAAATTCCCTGACGATTCAGGAAGAGGTATTCCGCCGCCAGCTGGAACTGGCCTGCCGTGAAAATAAGCCTGTGATTCTTCATACAAAGGGCCAGGAGCAGAGGACCGCAGATATAATTAAAGAGTATCCCGGACGATATCTCGTTCACTGGTATTCCGACGAAAAAGGAGAGGGATTTGAAACGTTTCTGGCTCTCGGATGTTATTTTACCGTGGGTCCGGATGGTGAAAAATGTGAAGCTGTGAAACGGGTGATCAGGGATGTGCCGCTGTCCAAACTTCTAATCGAAACGGACGGCTGGCCGGCCGTATGCTGGGCGCTGGGAGAGGTTCCTATGGAATCCATGAGTGATATTCTGCTTCAGTCCACATCATTGATCGCCATGATAAAACACGTGGATGTGGAAACGGTAAAAAAACAGCTGGAGAAGAATTTTACGGAATTCATAAAAGCTGAATATGAAAGAATATGAAAAAAGATAGAATAGGGTGGCAGGAATACCGGAATTAATTCCGGGTCCGTTCCTGCTTGAAAAGGGAAGTACTGAGCGCTGAAAGGCCTTAGAACTTCCCTTTTTCGTGTGAAGAAGAGGGTGGTTGCAAAAAGTCGAATCAGCTGTGTCACTGATACCAGATTCCGTTCCGGGCAGTGGCCAAGTCACTACATCTGGTATCAGTGGCAATGCTTTATTCCTTTTTGCAACCACCGTCGTCTTACATGATTATGATCCTTGTTTGATTGCGGCGGCTGTCTTATATATGATATAATGTCCACAAAGGGGACATTATATCTGCGCATACCGGTTTCTGCGTATACCGCAGAAATCCGGGCGTTGAAATCAGCCAGAGGCGTCGTATCCGCAAAGCGGATACGGTATAATGTCCACAAAGGGGACATTATATCTGCGCATACCGGTTTCTGCGTATACCGCAGAAATCCGTGCGCTTAGATCAGCCGGAGGCGCCGTATCCGCTCTGTGGATCCGGTATATTAGCAGATGGAATATATAAAAAGAAGGGTGGTGTTTCGGATGAATAATAGGCGTTTTCTTTTGTATCTGATTCTCATGTGTCTGTCGGTACCGGTTTTCACATCTTGCTCGGCAGAAAAGAAACAGGCATATTTTAATGCTGAGATTTTGGAGATCAAAGATCGTTATCTGCTTGTGGAACCAGCGGAGGGAGAAGAAGAGCTGAAATCATCGGACCGGATTGAAGTGCCGACGGATGCTGTTTCCAAAGAGGGTATTCCGGAGAACCTGAAGGCTGGTGATAGGATCAGGATCGTCTACAGCGGAGAGATTCAGGAGATGTATCCGGCAGGTCTGGTAACCGTTTATGCAATTTATATGGCAAGTGAGGTGGAATAATGGCGGTATGGTTTATAATTTTGTGGCTGCTGGCTCCAATTGGGCTGATTCCTGCGGTCGTCATCCTAGCGGTCCAGAACAGCAGTCTGAAAAAACGGCTGAGAGAAAAGGAACATCCAAAAGAACCGGTCCCTGTTTCAGCAGTCGGCCATAGTCAGACTGCACAGGTTTTGGCACCGGCTCCCGTTTTGGACAGAGCGCCGGTACAGGAACTAAATAAGGCTGAATCTGCGGCCCTGCCTGAAGATGAAACATCGACAAAAAGACAGGACAAAACGGCTGCCTGCAAAATGGCGGGTATAAAGAGTGTGGTACCGGTGTCAAGAACGGAACGGCCTGCTTATACCGGCTGTGGCAATGTACATAATACACAACAGCGGGAGAACGGGCTGGAACGGGCGGCATTGATTGCAGGAGTGCTGTTAATCCTGATTGCCTCTCTCATATTTGTTACGACTACGTGGCATGTAATGCCTGGCTGGGTAAAAGCCATGGCGCTTATGGCGGTAGGAGGCGTCTTTTTCCTGGCCTCTTTTCTGGCTGGAAAGGTTTTAAAGCTGTCCAATACGAGCATCGCATTTTATGTACTGGGGTGTCTTTCCGTGCCGGTGACTTTTTCTGCGGTCAGTTTCTTTCAGCTGTGGGGAGAATGGTTTTCGGCAGAAGGAGGAGGGCAGTATGCGCTTTATGTTGCAGAAGCCGGATCGCTTACACTTTTGCTGGCTGCCGGATATTTCATGTACCATCGTATACTCTTTCAATTGGGCGGCTGGCTGTTTTCCCTTCCGGCCGTATTCTGCCTGGGACAGTTTTTGTTTGACGACTATACGATATCCTGCTTTTTACTCTCGATTTACTGCCTGGGGATTATCACATGGAAGTGGTCGGTAAAACAATCGCAATGGCTGCTGCTGATTCAGCCTCTGATGTGGTATTTTGCGCTGAGCAGAGGACACCGCCTGCTGCTTGAGGCGGAACTTTTAAGGAAACTCGCAGATGGAGCATGGAGAAATGCCCCTGTGATACTGGGAACGGTTCTTTCATTTTTTCTCTATTGGTCGGGACATGCAAAAATAAAAGGAAAAAGTCTAAGAAGTGTCAGCTCAGATATTCTGTTTCCGGCGGTTCTGATTCTGTGGGCCGTATGGGAAGCGTCTCTGGGCAGATATGGGACGGCATGTCTTGCAGTCGACGGCGGAGCAGCCTGCCTGGCTGTCCAATCGTGGACATGCAGAAAGAAAGAGTGGCAGACGGGCACGGGAACAGCTGCTGTACTGCTGGTCTGGTTTTACTATTACCCGCTGTCTTGCTGGCTGACCGAGCTAGGTCTATGGGGAGAGAGCAGAGGCTTTCTGATCTATTATGGAGCTTTAACGCTGGCTGGAATTATCTTTGTGGTAAAACGTTCCTGCTTTTCGTTTTTAAAGCCGATGGAGCTGCCGGCTGTCCTGAGCTGGGGCGTATGTTCTCTGATCGGTGTAACATGGTACGGCCACAACTATGTGGAAAACAGCGGATGGGAATCAGTCCTGTGGGTTGCGTTTTTCTGGTTCCTTTTTGCCGGAATCTGGTTCATGCGGTATAAAGAACCCTACAGAAAGCTGCTGAATGTCGCTGTGTGGCTGCTGCCTCCGCTTACGGGAGCAGCTATCGGTTACTGGCAGAGGTGGCCGGCCATGATCTGTGTATGGCTTGTCACGGTCGCTTCTTCTGCTGTCTGCTGGGGGCTGTGGAAACGGGGCGGCCATATCTGCTGCCGTTATATGGGAATCGGAGGAATTTGTCTCGGAACAGGCCTTATGAGTTTCGTTTTCGTGAGAGACGCGGACCTGGCTTTCTGGTGGGGAGCGGTTATTGCAGGTTTGGCAGTCCTTTCCGTCTATGTGACAAGACTGGAGAAACTTTCGGGACTTTCCGGGATTTCTGTACTTGGGATTCTGCCGGCGGTCAACGAAATGGTTTTCCGGGCGGGATGGAGAGACGACAGGCAAATGTGGGTCCTCCTTGCGGCAGGAATCGTAATGGCCGCGGCAGGGCGCCTGACATATCCGCGTTTTCTCGTATATCGGGATGATGAGGAAGAGCCGGAATGTGATATGGACTGGCTGAGTATGATGGCTGTGATCGTTCCGGTCATAATGATTGGTGAAGACAGCATATACTGGAGCTTCTGGGGAATTCCTGTGCTTATTCTCTTTTTATTGAACGGTTACGGGAGATCAGGAATAAACGGCAGCCGTGTTATCCTGACGGCATCGGCAGTACTTGCCGTGTGGGCCTGGGCCTGGATTCCCTATTGGAATATTCCGAAACAATGGCAGACGGAATATCTGATTGCAGCCGTGCTGGCAGCCGGATTTTCTCTCAGATATATATGGACCGGTGAAATGAAGGAAAGCATGAAGTGGGTATTTTTTGTAATTACAGTCATCGCAGCTGCTTTACAGGGAATGGAATGCCTGTGGCTGGAAGAACTGTGGGACGTCATCGTCCTGGGGTCAGCCATGACGGGAATTATGATGATTTCATATTATCTGAAACGAAAACGCTGGCTTCTGCTGTCTTTTGTAACTCTGACAGGGCTCGTTCTGTACCAGTCGAGGAATTTCTGGCTCACTATCCAGTGGTGGGTATATCTGCTGGCGGCAGGATTGCTCCTGATCGGAACGGCATCGATCTATGAATATAAAAGGAGAGCCGGGAAAGAAAAAAAGGAAAAGAAGGACTGGCTGGAGAACTGGAGATGGTAGGAGCGCAGGATTAGCAGGAACTGTATGATAGTGGGAAAAATGATAATGATTCTTCCTTTTTTGTTAAAAATAGTATACAGAATTGTGAATTTGAAGTATAATATATCTGAATTTTTTGTTTTGTTACATTTTGTAAGCAGAATAAGTGGGGTCAAATGATAAATTGGCGTCAAACAACACAATTAGATTTAACTTCTTTAAATTTTGCAACGTATGGGGAGAAATTGAGATGAAAAAGAACTTATTAAAAGTACTATCTGTAATGCTTGCATTAAACTTGACGTTTGGCTCAGTGCCGGCTTTCGTATATGCAGCTTCAACCGTAGATCAAACCATCTGTACAGACACCGAAACGGATGGCTCTGGAGAAACGTATGACAAGGATAAAAAAGATACTGTGGAATCAGCGGAAGGCTCCGAAACCAGAGGAGACGCAGAGGAAGGCGGATCACAGGATCCGACAATTGATTCCGGTTCCAAGGATGGAGCGGAGGACAGCGGGCCGCAGGAAACTACGTCTGGCTCCGAAGCCAAAGGCGACGCAGAGGAAGGCAGATCACAGAATAGTACGAGCGGTTCTGAATCCCGGGGCGAGGAGGATACCTCTGAAGAAACGGAGGAGGAAGAACTTGAGGAAGAGGAGATACTTAACGATTTGCCGGTCGCTACCGATTCCGACGCATTGTACATGAAAGAAATCCTCCCCATATTTTCTGATCCTGATATGATAATGGAAAATTATGAATATCCCGACGGCGATTTTAGCCTGATGACTGACCTTTATAATGACGGTACGGCAACCATTTGGAAAATCATCCAGGATAGTACCGATTCTTCATACGAAATCCCGTCATTCATCGAGTATGACGGCGAGGAATATGAGGTGAATACACTTAGCTTAAGTTCAAGCACCAAATGTCCTGACATCACATTTTTGATATTACCGGACACTTTGACAACGATTACCGGAAGATTCTCAGGTATTCCGAACCTGACTGAATTTTCCATTCCCGATACAGTTGAAGTGGTGGAGGCGAGCTTTAGCGGGTGTAACAATCTGCATTCTATCACCATTCCAGGTTCGGTCAGTACGTTTGAAGGGAACTTTCAAAATTGCAAAAATTTGAAGACGATCACATTTGAAGAGGGCGTGCAGGAAATCTCCGGAAATAGTTTAGTAACGAATTGTTCTGCTTTAACAACAATTAACCTTCCAAGTACGCTTACTGTGATCTCCGCTCCGGCCGCATTTGCAGGTGCCACCGCTTTGGAGGAAATCACTTTGCCGGAAGGTGTAATATTTACGGAAGGCTCTGCCTTCAAAGGTTGTACTTCATTAAAATCCATCACATTACCTGCGTCAATTTCGAAGATTCCCTCGAATATGTTCAACGACTGTACCTCTTTAAAGACTGTGATTGCCGAGGGTACGATTACCGAGATAGGGAGTTCGGCATTTAAGGGAGCGGCTAAGTTGGAGGTGATTCCTGACCTTGGCAGCGTCACCACTATGGGAGAGTATGCTTTTTATGAATGTAGCTACTTAAATACAGCAGTCGATTTGTCAAATTTAAGTTCAATTCCGGGCTACGCTTTCAGCTATACCTCCATAACCTCCGTTACATTTAGCAGTCAACTGCATTCGATTGGAGACTGGGCGTTCTTGGACAGCTATATTACGAAGCTCTCTTTCCCTGACACATTAGAATCCATCGGTGCATACGCTTTTTGCTACTGTTACTATTTGGGTGGAAATCTCATACTTCCGGATTCCCTGACCACGTTGGAAACAGGAGCGTTTGAAGAGACTGCCATTACCAGCCTTACCATCGGCAGCGGCCTGACAAGTATACCCGAAAGTGCATTTGCCAGTTGTGAATCTTTGACAAGCGTAACGATCAATAACAGTGGTGACAATGTGACCGTTGCAGGCAGCGCATTTCCCGATTCCGTCGAGCCGGTCTATCTGCTTCCATCCATCGGCGATGTGGGGGATACAATCCGAGACGGAGTAAATGCGCCCACATTACAGGAGGCCATCGATGCGGCGGAAGACGGCACGGAAGATATCATTCAAATCAGTAAAGACATTAAAATCACAAGTCCGGTTACGATTCCAGCCGGTAAAATAGTTGTACTATCTTCGAAGCCGTCAGCCATGGGCGGGAGCAGCTCCTATACTATTACTGCCGATAAAACGAAAAATCTCTCCAACCTCATTACGGTTGAAGAGGGAGCAGCGCTTACACTTACCGGAGATTTGCGTCTGATTGGAAATGCTATAAGTTCACAAGGCAGCCTGATTGAATGCAGGGGACAGATGACATTAGAAAATCCTGTCGTGATCTCCCGCATGAAGCTTGAAAACATCAGTCAGGGCGTTATAAATGTCAGCGGTGAAAATGCTGAATTTGTTATGAACGGTGGTTCTATCGAAGGAAATACGATTGCTGAGTCCTATTGTGGTTCGATTCGGGTTACCGATGGGGCAAGCCTTACCATGAATGGAGGAGAAATTAAAAACAATGTCGCTAATACGGCGAATGCTTATCTTTCTTCACCCGGTGTTTACCTTCTGGACAATAGTTCGTTCATAATGAATGATGGTTCTATTTCCAACAACCGTGGATGCCGCGGAAGTGCGGTGTATTTATATACCGATAATTACAGCACGGAAAACACATTTATTATGAACGGAGGAACGATTTCCGAGAATTCCAGTATTGCCGATGGGTCAGGATTTCCTTCATCCGGCGCCGTTCACATCGAAGGAAACTCTTCGTTTATACTGACCGGAGACGGCTTAATCACCAGAAATCGCGGTAGAAGTGGCGCCGGAGTTTGTGTGATCGATCCCAAACTGCAGAATGGCAATGGCGAATGTCAGACCGCATTTGTCATGAACGGAGGAATCATCTCAAATAATACCGCAGGCGGCTCCGGAGGCGGTATCTATTCATATACCAACCATGTTGAGCTGAATGCCGGTGAAATCAGTGGAAATACTGCGGATCAGGGCGGCGGCATTTACAGTGAAGGCAACGCGGATTACTACAGTACCTTGCAGCTAAATCGTGCCATCATTACTGATAATACTGCCGAGCAGGGCGGTGGAATGTGGTTCTGTCCGACCGGTGAAGGTGCAATTTATATCGCCGACGGTTCTGCGATCTACAACAATCTGGCAACCGGCGCCGGCGATGACATTGCAGCCGCTACCAATGCAAATCATACGCTGTCTCTTGCAAACCGAATGGTTGGCGGCGGCAGCATTCTCTGGTACAGAGACGGAGGTATTTACAGTATAGGATCAGGGGCACATACAAGCGTCAACACAGGCATTCCCCGATATGGACAGGAGGGGGCGGATTCCTCCGCGCTGACGATTCAAGATTATGCGCAGCAGATCTCGCTGAAGTCCGTGGTTAAACAAACTGCGGTCGAACTTGCAAAGAAAAAAGTGACGCTGTATATTACAGGAAATAAAGCCAGCCGCGGCGGCGGCATCGGTTCGAACGGTGGCATAGCGATCGGTGAAGATGATACGACTCTGAAAACAATTACCATTCATAAAGTGTGGCCCCAAAACGCCGAAGTGCTTCCGGAATCCATTACGCTTCACCTGTTTTCGGACGTCTACGAAATTGATACGGTCACCCTGACAGCCGCCGATGGCTGGACAAAGACCTTAACAAACATCCCTGCTGATCTTACTGAGTTTACCGTTACAGAGGATCCGGTATCCGGTTATTCTATGTCCTATGAAATAAAGGCCGACACGGATGGAAACATTATAATCACTGTCACCAACGTGAAAGATGGAGACGATAACGGTGGCAATAACGACGATAACAACGACGATGCACCGACTCCGGCATACTGGACTCCGACCGCTCAAAAAACACTGGATGGGAATGTTCCGAGCGGAAGTAATTTCAGCTTTTCTTTGAAGGATGGTAATGGAGCCGTCATTCAAACCGTAAGCAACAATGGAGGTGACGTTGATTTTGACGAAATCAGCTTTGACGCAGGCGGCACTTACACTTATTTTATTTCGGAAAATGCCGGCAATGATTCCAGAATCAACTATGATACGGCCTCCTATACCGCCAAGATAGTCATTTCCGGCAGTACAGACCTTTCGGTAGAGAGCGTTGCCTGGAGTAAAAACGGTTCTGATTACGACGGCACGCCTATATTTGCCAATACGACTAGAAGCGCCGGTCATTCTGGCGGCGGTTCTTCCGGTTCAGACCATTCACCGTCTGTCGATACGATTACGGTGAATGTAAGCAAGATTTGGGACGATCATGACAGTTTAAGCCGCCCTTCTTCTGTGGCAGTTCAGCTGTTTCAAAACGGCGAGGCTTACGGACAGCCGGTCTCATTATCCGCAGCCAATGCCTGGCAGCATTCCTGGCGCAGACTCGACAAGGATTCGAGTTGGACGGTAGACGAGATAACGGTTCCGGATCAATATCGTAAGAGCGTTACGAATACCGAAAACGACTGGTTTATTACAAATACCTTAAATACAAATGCATCGGCTGGTGAGACAGAAGGCATTTCAGGCCAAGTGTCTCCGTCCGGTGAGATAGAAGGAATTCCAGGTCAAGTTCCACCACTGTCTCCTTCCACACTCTCACAGAAGCTGCCTAAAACCGGGGATTCAAACCACAAGGAAGCGTGGCTTATACTATTTGTGCTTTCCGCCATAGGAGTGCTTTTTTATCCGAAAATAAGGAAAAGCGGTGGAGATGAGATAGAAGGTTAAACGTAAGCAACAGTCAGTTCAATTGGATTGCGGCCACCCGTTATACGGGTGGCCGCAACTATATGGTACCTGCAATTAAAAGCCGGAGATGAGAGTAGAAATAGAAGAGAAAAAAGAAAAGAACGACCGGCTGGAAGACTGGGTATAAGGACAGAAAGGAACAGACACCAGATGGTAAAAATATGCTGTATTACGTATAAGACATTAACGAAACTGGTTGAAGAGGCACTAAAGAGGTTTCAGGATGAAGAGCTGAACGTAACTGTCGCAGAGGGGCTTCGCAATGAAATCCTGGAAGGGAAAAACAGGGAACTGATCCAGGAAGCGGAAGTGATCCTGGCCGGAGGAGCCAATGCGGTGATCGCAAGGGATACCTTCAGCCAGCCGGTGCTGGAATTTAAAATAACGGAATGGGACTACATGACGGCTGTGGAGAAAGGGTTCCGGGCCGGCCGCCGCCCGGCGATCGTCACATATCAGGAAAAGCTTGCCGACCATATTATGCAGTTTTATGAAACACAGAATAAGCAGATAGAAAATATTGTATATGAGGATACAGAGGAGCTCTGTGAAAAGATACGTAACAGTCCATGCGATGTGATCATCGGGCAGCCCATGCTGTTGAGATGGGAGCCAGGATGGACAAGCAGACGGTTCTGATTTATCCAGGGTATACGAGCATCATTGATTCTCTGAAAGCTGCAAAATCCGTAGCCATGGAGCTGCGGAAGGAAAGGCGTAAAAACCAGTATTTTCAGGCCATGTTTGAATCGGGTATCAACGGATTCCTTTTGCTGGACAGGGAGTTCCATGTAATCGATTATAATAAAAGGGCGTCAGATCTGTTTGAAAATGAGGCGGATGAATTAAAAAACATGGATTTTTCCAGGCTGTTTCCTGAACTGGACTTAAAGGATTTTGCCAAGCGCAGGCCGGCGGAAGAATCAGGAACAGTGAGAAGAGAAAAAAAGGAACTTTACTACAGAATCGTAAAAATGGAGAACAGGGATTCCGCCTTTGAAGGGGCGGTGGTGGAGCTGGCTGAGACGTGCCAAGG
>NZ_QSDR01000027.1 GCF_003464085.1 Clostridium sp. AM58-1XD | reverse complement strand
CCGTGAAGCCGCTGCAGCCGGAAAACGCAAAGTCCCCGATCTGGGTGATGGTATCCGGCAGAATTAATCCGCCCGTGAAACCGCTGCAGCCGGAAAACGCAGAGTCCCCAATGGAAACCACCATATAGGCCCTGCCGTTTGACGGCTTGGTTACACTTGACGGGATAGTGAGCGTCCCGGTGGTGTTTCTCCTGTCATACTCGATGAGCTGGACCGTGTCCGGCCCCAGCTCCTTGTAGGTAAAGTGGTCTACCGTAAAACGGTCGTTGATGGTATATACCCTGGCTCCGCCCAGCAGCACCTTCACTATTGGGAGCGGGTCGCAGGCGTAGCCTCCGGGAGCGCCGCCGTGAAAGTGTAGTCCCCAGTCAGCGGCCAGTTATCATCGCCGTCCTGTATGTATTCCGGGCAGCTCCAGCCGGTGATGTCCAGTGTTTCCGCGCCCTCCGTTCCCTCGATTGTGGTGGAAATCTGCGCGGGCAGCATGGAAACCACCGTGTCAAAATCCGCCTGATTGTCCATGCTCACGCTGGTTAAGGGCAACTCGCCCTCGTTCAAGTTTTCATCTCCCACAAACGTCCAGCCGGTGATGGTTTTTACAAGCGCGTCGTTTTCCGGGGGAGCCGTGACGCACTCGCCCTCATGCCCGTCCACAAGGGTACAGCCCTCGGTCTTTGTGCAGGGGAGCGGTTCCGTTGATGGGTTCGCCGGATTTTCCGCCGTGTCCGCAGAAATCGTCACGGTGATCTGCGGCAGCTTCGCGTTGTCTGACAGGGCATAGCCGCCTGCATCCGCCGTGAATACATACTTGCCCTCGGTGTCGCCGTCATAGGCCGGTTCGCTGTCCCAGGTCACCGGGATTTCTGACCTGGACGTGGTGACGGTCGTGACCGTTTTCCCACTGCCCTTTATGGAAGAATCTTTGGAACTGTTCTCCGAAACGCTTTCCTTTGCGTCACTGGGGGTGGCGGTGGAAGAATCGCCGCTGTCGTCCTCCGAGCCGCCCTCTCTGTCGGCTTCGCCGCCATTCACCTTGTCTGGAATGACTGTATCCTCTGTCACACGATAGACCGTTGCCGTCACCGTGTCCGGCAGGTTCAAATCCTCATACGCCGTCCCCACCGGGACGGTCTGCTTTGCCACATCGCTGTCCAGTGGCTCAAAGGACGCGATACTCCCGTCCTCCGGCGCATGGTTCTCCGCCAGCGCCACCGCCGGAAGCTGCGTTACAATCAACGCAGCGGATAAAAACATCGCCCATAGTCTTTTTCTTTTTCGTATCATCATAATCCCTCCTGTTATTCTTTATAAGGACGGACAAAAGAGGAAAGTTCCAGCAGCTCTGTAAGAGCTGCTGGAAGGGGTATACCCTTCCAATCCGTCTGATTACTTTCTCATTGCTCTATGCGCCCCCGGTCCCCGCCCCCAACTCTATGCACCGTGTCAGCGCCTGGGTCATTTTCTGATAGGTCACCGGCTTGCTCCCAAACCAGGGTACGCACAGCCGGTACGCCTGCAAACTAAAATCCAGATCGGAAAACCAGATAAATTTCCGGGGCGGCAGATGGATATTCGTGAGGGTGTTCAGCCCCTCCACACCGTCCTGGGCGATGATAATCACATCCGGCTCCGCCTGTTTCAGCCTTTCATAAAGCTCCGGCCAGTCGGTGCAGCCTGTCATCGTCACCTCCCGTTTTTTTTCACCGCCAAAGCGCCGGATATATTCTAAAAGCTGCTCCCGCTCCGTTTCATCGCCGTCACAGACAACCACGCTCCACATACGTTTCCTCCTCTCCAATTTGGCCGCTTTCTTATCTCCAACATAGCGGAAAAAGAAGCGGATTTCAATGGGTTGGCGTCAAACTGCAAGTTTTGGCGTCAAACTCCATTGCACAAACCCAATTTATTTTGTAAAATGGGATTGACATAGAAAAAATTCTGTGCTAAGAGCCTGCAAAGGCTCCGACAGAAAGGGGGCGCTTTGACGATGAAAGCTGCCATTATAGATGACCTTGCCGCTTGCAGGAATGAAATCCGGGTGTGCTTAAACCGTTATCTGGACGAAAACTACGCGGGGGAAACACCCGTAATTGAAGATTTTGAAAGCGGGGAAACATTCCTGTCCCGCTTCGCCCCGGAAGCCTATGATATGATTTTCATCGACCAGTACATGGACGGGCTTTCCGGTATGGACACCGCCGAAAAAATCCGGGAAAAGGACGGGCTTGTGGCCGTGGTGTTCGTCACCACCAGCCTCGACCATGCGGTTGAGAGCTTCACCGTGCGGGCCTGCGGCTATCTGGTAAAGCCGCTCACCTATGAAAAATTCGAGAAAACAATGGAGCTGGCACGGCTCGCAAAAATCCGCAGCGCCCGGTTTATCCGGGTGGAGAAAAACAAGGTGCTTCTGCGGGAAATTCTCTGGTGCGGACAGGACGACCACTATGTAGAAATCCACACGGCAAAGCGCGGCGTCTTCCGGTTCCGCGTCCCCTTTGGCGAATTTACCGGACAGCTCGCGCCCTACCCGCAGTTTATCACCTGCTATAAAGGCTGCATCGTCAATCTGGAACGGGCGGAGCGGATTGACGAGCTGGACTTTGTGATGGATACCGGGGAACGGGTGCCATTCTCCGCGCGTGACCGGAAGAAAATAGAAACGCTGTTTGACGAGTACACGTTTCAGCGGGAAAGAGAGGACGGCCTGGAATGATGAAGACGGTTGACACGCTGATGGTGCTTTTGTTCCCGTTCCTGGATTTTATCCCCTTCGGCCTCCCCCGGTACTGGCTGTTTCGTGACAGGCTGCGGATTCCCTTCCGGTATATCGTGCTGCTGATGTGTACCGTGGCGGCGGCGAACAGCGCGGCCTTTTACTACATCAACCTGGGCGGTTATGAGGCGGCGGCGCAGTGGACAACGCTCATGCGCTACGGCTTCATGCTGGTGAATCTGGCCTTTTCCTTTTTGCTGATTAAGGAGAGCTTCCCAAAGCTGATGTTTACCTATCTGCTGCTGGTGGCGTGGACGTTCTTTGTGATGGGCAACGCCAACTTTATTGAGAGCCGGTTCTTCTGGGACTTCTCAGACCTGCACCCGTATCTGGTCTACAACATCGCCCGCGTCGGGTTTTACCTGATTACCTGCCCGTTCCTGCTCCGGTTTTTCTATCATACGGTGGCGGACGCGCTGAAAATTGAGGACAAAACCATGTGGCGGTATCTATGGAAAATCCCGCTTTTTTCAGCGGCGTTTGGCCTGCTGTACTGCTTCAACGGCGACGTGTACGCCTATGCCACATGGCCGTTTATGGTGTCCCGTTACCTCATGCTGTTCGGAGCCTGCTATGTGTCCTATGTGGCGTTAAAGGTACTGGAAATCTCGCGCAGCCGGACGCAGCTGGAGGAAACGGTAAAGTATGCGGGCCGGAGCCTGACGGCGCAAAAGAAACAGTTTGACACCCTCGCTGCCCACATGGACGAAACGCGCAGGGCGCGCCACGATCTGCGCCAGCATCTGGCGGCGGTGCAGTCCTATATCGACCACGACGACAAAAAGGGCCTCGCGGAATATGTCGCTGTTTACAAGGACAGGCTGCCAGCCGATACGATGGAATATTTCTGTGCCAACGGCGTGGTGAACGCCGTCATCAGCTACTACGCGGCCCAGGCGCGGGACGCCGGGACTTCGTTTGCGGCAAAGGTCACTTATCCAAAGAATTACCAGGTGTCGGATACGGACATCATCGTGCTGATCGGAAACCTGCTGGAGAACGCCGTGGAAGCCTGCAAACGGGATTCGGCGGACACAAAGTTTATCAAGCTGCGCGTGAAGCAGAAGGGCCAGTCCACGCTGCTGGTCATGGTGGACAATAGCTGCGTGTCAGCCGTCATATTTGAGGACGGAACACCCCTGTCCTCCAAGCGGGAAGGCGTGGGAATTGGCGTGGCCTCCGTCCGGGAGATTGCAGCCCGGTACAACGGGGTGGCGCGGTTTGAGCAGAAAGACGGCGTGTTTTACGCCTCCGTCCGGCTCATGCTGCCAATCGAGTGACACGCGGATAAAGCGGGGCAGGACGGCAGTTTTTCTCCGGCTTTGGTTTTGTCCTGATGGAAGCGGATAGCCTGGGGCAGAGGTAGGGGCAAGCAATGCCCCGGTATATACCGGGACTGCTTGTTGGAGGGCTGCCGCCCCCAAGCCCCCGCAGGAACGGACGCTGGCGCGCCCGTTCCTTTTAAGCCGCCTCCGGCGTCTGCTTGCCTATCCAGACCGTCAAGGGGACGGGTCGTATTTTCTCCGCTGCGCTCCGAAAATCTCCACCCTCAAGCCCCTTGACCGTCTGGATTTTTGCCGTGCATGGGCCGCGCCGACGACGGGGAACAGGATTCCATCCTGCCCCGCCGTCAGCCCGCCCATTGTACGGCAAAACCGGCGATACGCGGGGCGCTGCCCCGCACCCCGGCCTCGGACAAAGAACAGGATTTTTTACCGTCCTTCCTCCCGCTGGCGGTCACGGCGTTTGTCCTGTTCGGACATGCCAAGGATGCGCTCGGCGTTGTTCTTTGCCGTCATCAGTTCTATCATCTTTGCCCGCGCCTGTTTCAGCTCCGGGTAGATTTTTTTGTTCTCCGCCAACAGCGCGGCGTATTCCTGTTTCAGCGACTGGATAGAGGGGAGCTTCTTCATGCCGATGGAATCAAAATACCGCTTCGCCGCCTGACAGGAGAGGATGTCGCCGGTGTGTTCCTCATAAAAACGTGCCGCTTTCTTCGGCGGCAGCTTCCGGTACTGCGCGTAAATCTCGCGGGTCTTGCCGTAAGCGCCGATGTGCTTTTGCAGCTCCGCGATCTCCTTCATCCGTCTTTCATTCGCTTTTGTCTTGTCCGTCAGCGCGTCGAACCGCGCGCCCGCCGCGTCGCTGGCCTGTGCCAGCGCGTCATAATTTTCCAGCCCGTTCTCCTGCAAGTAGACCAGCGTTTTTGCCATCTCCTTGAGGTTATATAACTTCGCCCACCGCTCGAAGCCGGGGGAGTGGGCCTGCTGTAATTTTGCCTGAATGTCAATCAGCAGGTTTGGCTTTGGGGGTGCGTCAGGTGCCGCCGCCTTCCGTTTCGTCGGAGCCAAACGGGCGCCGGAGAGCCGTTCACAGATCGCCGCCTCCGAGTAGTCCGCGCCGAGAGAATCACAGCGCATAAACCGCTTGCCGCCCGGTATCTGAAACGCCAGATGCTTGCCTCGCTTGACCCGCGCGCCCAACCCTTTCATGGTGGCGAGGAAGCTGTCAAAATCCTTCGGGCCTGTGTCCAGAACGCCGTCGATGAGCTGCTCCAGCCGCGCCCGGACGGTGGGCGGTTTTGTATCGCCCAGCCATGTTCCATAGCTGCCCCGGCTGGGCTTCGGGTTCTCAATCACCGACAGGCCGTTTTCCAGACACAGCAGATCGGAGAGCCTGCGGACGGCGAAGGACGAGCGCCAGAAGTTTCGGAACTTCCGGGAGCAGTCGAGGCTGGTGGAGTTGAAAATGATGTGCGAGTGGATGTGCGCCTTGTCCACATGGGTGCAGACGATAAAGGCGTGGCTGCCCTTTGTCAGCGACAGGGCGAGGTCGTAGCCGATTTTGTTCGCCGTCGCCGGGTCAATCTCGCCGGGTTTGAAGGACTGGCGGAGATGGTAGGCGATCACGTCGCTGTCCTTTTTCTCCCGCCCGGTCAGCGCGGCGTACTGTCGTTTGGAGAATAGGAACTCCTGATCGGCTATGGCGGGGTCGCACTCGTAGGCGGTGATCCATTCGCCGCCGTCCGTCTTGTCCGGGTTCTCCACATAATCCGTCGTGCGCCCCAGCGCCTCCGCCACGCTCCGGCCCCTGCCGGTATGCAGGGGCATCAATCTTGTCGTTGCGATGTTTTTCACCCTCTTTCAAATGCTTTGACGTGAAGCGCAAAATGCTCCCCATGTTCTTGATTCTTTGGATGGCAAAATGACACCTGAAAAATCAAGCGGACATTTTGCCCGTTTGATTTTCTGGTGGCCGAATTTTTGTCGCCCACCAGACTGCAAAATCAAAACGACATTTTGTCGTTCTGATTTTTGGTTCCTCTGATCTGCCCACGTCAGTTGATTTTAGAAAGCTGTTCCAAAATGCTGCCAAACAGCGCCCGGTTCTCGGCCAGCGCGGTCTGAATCTCGTCAATTTTGTCCGGGTAGTACCCACCGCCAGAGTTGACCCGCCGCGCAATCTGGTTTAAGTTGTTGGACGCCGCCCGCAGGTACTTCGCGCACTTGTCCAGCTCCGGCAGGTCGAGCCGGATGATGTAGCCGTCGATGCACATCTTACGGATATAGGCACTCATGTTATGGACATTCGCCAGCTCCATCTTCTGCTCAATCAGCGCCCGGTCCCTGTCCGACACCTTGAAATAAATGCCGCCTGTTTTTTCTTTTCCCATGAATCCTCCATAAACAGAAAAAGGGCGGCCCGCTTGACGCAGACCGCCCCGATGATGTTGTTACTTTCGTTTCCTCCACACGATTTCATAGCCCAGCACGTCGGCCAGCTCCACGGCCTCCCGGTAGCGCAGGGAGCCGCGCCGGAGCTTGCCGGACAGGTTGGGGACGCTGGCGCTCCAGCCATGTTCCTCCGCCAGCTTCTCCACCACCTCGCTCATGGTCATGCCCTCGCGGACGATGTAAGCCTTGATTTCGTTCCTCGTGTTCATCAAGCTGCCTCCTTTTTTGGTGCGCCGGACGGCGAAACGGTTTTTCTCTGCGGCGAGCCGCGTTCGCCGTCCGGCGCGGTCTGGTGAGTTGTCTCCATCAAATAAAAGCGCCTCCGGCGTAGTCCAGTTCATGGGGGCGCATATTGGGTTTCGCCGTTTCGCGTGAAGCCGTGCGGAACCGTGAATTTACCAGCGGAACAGGGAACCGGCTTCGCTGACCGGCGTGGCGCTGTCCCGTGAAGAACCGGCACAAAAGGCCGCTTTCGTTCGCTGTTCCCACAAGCGTTAAAGTTCGCCGTCGTCCAGAGGGGCGTCAAATACACGGAGCGCGCCGCCCTCGCGGACGAGATACCCGGCCTGCTCCAGCTCCCGCGCCACCTCGGACACGTCCTCCAGCGTCATCCGGCAGGCGGAGACAAGTTCGTAGTCCGTCAGCGCCCGGTCCTCCGGCAGACTGAACAGCACCATAAGCATCCCTTTGGCCCGGACGGACAGCGCGCCGCTCCGAAGGGGGCGAACCGGCACGGCGATATATTCATTCCTTCTGATGATTTTCATTCCACTACCTCCATTTTTTTTGCACGCAAAAGTGGCCCGTGAAAAATCACGGGCCACTTGGCGTAAGGTTGGTTATTAAATTGTTTCAGGTTCCTGTCCGGTGGCCAGCTTCTTTTGCCGCTCCCGCTCTTTCTTGCGCAGGTATTTCCTGTGGTTGGCAGCGTGGCGTTTGCGCCGCCGTTCTTCCTCCGCCAGTTCCTCCGGCGTCGGCTCCGGCAGCGGCACGTCAAATTTGCCGATGAATTTCAAGTGAATCTCCACCTCCTGCACACGCTCCCCGCTGGAGCGGTCCGGCGCGTGAACGAGGATTTTCTCGATAAACTCATGGAGCATCGGCGTTGTAAGTTCGGTAAAGTCTGTGTACTTCTTCGCCAGCGCGAGGAACTGTCCGGCTTTCGCCGTGTCCTCATTGAAAGCGTCCAGCTCCACCTGCGCCTTACCGATGGCCTCGTCCAGCTCCGCCTGCTCCCGCTCATACTCGCCGGACAGCAGCTCGAACCGCCTCTCCGTGAGCTTGCCCGTGGCAAAGGCTTCATAGAGCTTCTTAATCAAGCCGTCCAGCTCGGCGCTCCGCTTGCGGTCGCGGTTCAGCTTCCGTTTCCGGTCCTTCGCGGCCTCCGCCTGCCGGAGCTGTGACGCCTCCCGCACCCGCTGGGTAAATTCCGTCTCATTGGAAATCGCGTAGCGGCTCACCATTTGGATGGTTTCCAGAATCAGCGCCCGCAGCGCCTTTGTGCTGATGTGATGGGAACAGCACTTGTTCGTCATGTTCTGGAACGTCAGGGTATAGGTGGAGCAGTCATAGCTGTCGGCGGGGTAAAGGCCGGTGGCGGGGTCTTGTCCCTTGTCCGGGTACTTTTTGCGCCCGCCACGGTGGTTGTACATCTTCGCGCCGCAGTCCGCGCAGTACACCAGCCCCGTCAGGGGATTGGCCTCGCCGGTGGTGTCCGTGCGCCGCACCGTCCTTTTCACCTGCTGGGCAAGCCGCCACGTTTCCGCGTCCACGATGGCCTCGTGGGTGTTCTCAAACACCAGCCACTCCTCCGGCGGGTGGCGCACCGCCCGTTTGTCCTTATACGATTCCTTGTGGGAACGGAAGTTGACCGTGTGGCCCATGTATTCCGGTTTGGAAAGAATCGTGCACACAGTATTGCCGTACCAGTTATATGGTTCCGCTTTCTCTAACGCTTTCTTCCAGCGCCCATAGCCCTTCGCGGCCATGTAATAGGACGGGCACTCGACCCGTTCATCACGCAGAATTCTTGCGATCTCATAACCGCCGTGCCCCTCGATGCTCAGCCGGAAGATGCGCCGCACCACGGCGGCGGCCTCCCCGTCGATCAGCCAGTGGTGCTTGTCCTCCGGGTCCTTCCGGTAGCCATAGATTACGCTGTTGGTGGTCGGCTTGCCGGATTTGCCACGCACCTGATAGGCCGCTTTCTGTTTCCGGCTGCAATCGCGCAGATACCACTCGTTCATGATATTGAGGAACGGGGCGAACTCGCCGCTGTTCTGGTCGGCGCTGTCCACGCCGTTGCCGATGGCGATAAAGCGCACACCCCGCTGGCGGAACAAAACCTCCGTATAGAAGCCGGTCTGTAAGTAATCGCGTCCCACCCGGCTCATGTCACAGGCGATGACGCAGTTTACCCTGCCCGCCTCGATGTCCGCGATCAGCCGCTTCCAGTCGGGCCGTTCAAAGTTTCCGCCTGAAAATCCGTCGTCCGTATAGTGGCGGGGATTGGGGAAGGCGTTCTGCCTTGCGTAGTCCTCCAGCCGTTTTTTCTGATTCATTATGGAATTACTGTCCCCTGAAAGCTCGTCGTCGCGGGACAGGCGCTCGTATAGCGCGGTGATAAGCTCTGTTTCCGTCTGTCTGGTTGCCATTAGGCGCTCCTTCCAGACTGACGGCTCATTTGTGGCGCTTTCATTGTACCACAATCCGGGCTGTTTGTCAGCGCCTCATTTTGAATCATCCGCATGATTTTATCCGCCATCGTCTCCGTGCCGGCGTCGCTGAAATGCACCTTGACCTTGTAGGTGGTGGAACCAATACGGCGTGTCAGATATGCAAAGCCCTTCTCTGTCAATCGTACCTCTCTTTCTTGCGTTATGGCCGCAACCCCTGTATAATGTTGGTAAAAGCGTTCCGTGCGATGTATGCCGTTTTTGGGGAGGGAGAAAAAACAGTCCCGGACACCTGATGTCAATGCGTCCGGGACTGTATGCCGCGCCGGTCGTGCAGGCCCATGCCGCGCTCTCCCCAGCGGCGGGCCTACAAATGATCCTTACGGCCTCTCTCCATAGAGCAAGTAACCTGTTAAATGCAGCAGCAGATTACCTCCCTATACTGATAGGAGAAAAACAGGGGGCAAAGCGGAACTGTTTACACGAAATTGTGAAATTATTTTTCAGGGGGTGAGATCATGACGGTTGACGGCACGGTGGAGTGGGAGGACGAGGGTTCAGCCCCCGGACTGCCAGAACGAATCGAGGCGGAGCTGGCGCTGGAGCGGGAGCAGGCCCTTGAAGCGGAGCTGGAGCGGGAGGAACGTCCTCCCGAACCGGAGCCGGAGGACGAACCGGAACCGGAAAGGGCGATGCTCAAGCGCGAGCTGAAACGGGCCGCGCTGGACCGTCTGGAGAACGCCGCCAGAACGCCGGAAGAATTCAAGAAAGTGATTGCCGAATGGGACAAGCTGGCAAGCAACGAGGCCCGCAGGCTTCGGGATCACGAAATAAGCCGGGGCGACGTTCCGCTGGAGTATGGGAGGGCGATGGACGGGGCCGTTTTTCCAGCCTCCTTCATGGAGCCGCGCCAGAGGCAGTTGATGAGCGGCAATTTTATAGACCTCATTCACGACTGCCCCTTTGAGCTGCACGAGCTGACGGCGGACGCGGCGCTCTCCGGGATGCTGCGCCGCCTGCGGGACGATCACAAGGAAATTTTCTACTGGCATTTTATCCGCCAGCTCTCCTGCGCCGAGGTGGGGCGGATACGGGGCCAGTGTGACCGGAACATCCGAAAGACGCGGGCGGTGATCGTCAGGAAGCTGCAAAAAGAGCTGCTCCGGGTGCTCGCTGCCAGAGCGAAAGCGGGGCGCGGCCTTTCTATCCGCCAGCGCGCGTTTCTGGAGGGCGGGATAAACGCCGCCCTTGACGGCGGCGGGGACGGCTGATACAATAGTAATATCATATTTTGTCGTTTAGATTACATAGAAGGACGGAAGGGGAGACAATGAACAATCTGTTTCAAAAGACAAGCGCCCACTGGGTGCGCTATGACCGATATGAGTTGAGGTCGGCGGCGGACGAGAGCCGGTATGTGACCCCGGCCAAGGACGCGAAGCCGGAGGTATACGACCCCCTGAAAGTGGCGGAGGCGCTGGTGCTGGACGCCTTGAACGTGGGGCTTCTGCTGATGAGGCGCTCGGAGGATTTGGAGATTCAAAAGGCCGCACTGGATTTTGTGTCCCGTTACGGGCTGCTGGGTTTCATGACCGCGCTGCCCACCACGCCCAATTTTATGGACTACGAGGCAGTCTATCTGCCGAAGAACAACTTTATCAAGGAGGAATCTCTGGGGACGGACGATTACATCTCACATTTTTATCCCTTTGGGAAGCCGGATTTCAAGAAGCAGGGGATTGAATCCATGTGGAATATTACAGGCGACCGGACCATGCTGGCGCTGGCCATGACCTTCAGTGACAAGCCTATGGCCATGAACATGAGCTTTCAGAGGGAGTACGCCGAGCCGTATGACTGGCTTCTCAAGCAGTTCAAGGACTGGGCCTTTCTGTTCTGGACGGCGAGGTTCTATTATGAGGATGAAGATACGCTGAATGAGGAGACGCGCGGCCTGATGCGGCAGGCCATGACCGCCTTTGACGGTATAGCGCCCTCCTACCACATCGCCCTGCTGGACAGGCCGACCCTCGTGTGGGATTTCCATTCCCTGCTGCTGGGCGTCCAGATGATGTTCAGCTTCGCGCTGACGGACGAGCAAAACAGCCTGCGCGTATGCAGGCAATGTCAAAAGGCGTTTGTCGCCACCCGGCCCAGCGCCGTCTTTTGCGGCCCCCAGTGCAAAAACCGGTACAACGTCTACAAGAGCCGGGCCAAGGGGTCCAAGACATAAAAACAGGCGCAGCATCTTGACTGCGCCTGTTTTTGTGGATTTATCACCGTGCATAGACCAGCTCGTCCAGAACCATTTCCTCGGCACGGTGCCGGATGCTGTTCATACGGCCCACCCATTCCATCTGATTGGACGCTTTCAGGGCCTCCGTCACGCCCTCACGCGCCGCCATAGCCGGGATGAGCCTGTCCAGCCGCTCGTTGCAGGCCGCGTCGATCTCCGCCAGATGCCGCCAGAGCGTTTCCGACAAGAGCATGTGGGAGTAGACGCCGGGGTGGTGTTCCTTTAAGCAGCGAAGCCGCATCCGGCCATATCTGCCGATCTGATAGTCCGCCGTGTCCGACAGGGCGATGTCCGGGATATAATAGTCCCCGCACTTTGTATAAGTCAGTTCCATATCTGGCTCCTTCCTTTGTGGTAATAAAAGTTCAGATGTGACAGCTTTCGCTAAGGTTCTGCTCCTTTCCCATAACTGCCTTTCCATTCGCCACAAATGAGCCGCCAGTCATGTTGTATTTGGTGGGGTAATCCACCCTTTACAACATAACTCTTGTGATTAAAAACTATTAATTGCTTCTATGATTTCATATTTGTCATAGCTATTACCAACAACGCTTATGGCTTTACTCTCATCAAATACTGAAGATATCTTCTGCTTATATTCTTCTTCCGAAGCCACTTCTTCACCATTCCAAAAATATTGCCAGCATGGGTTGCCCTGTTCGTCCAATTTGAAGTCATCTCCCATAAGAGTCCAAAAATCTCCACGATATAGTTCTATTATGTGATTATCTCTTATAGAATAAATAACATCATCATATACCCCCATCTTACCTCCTGATGCGAAAAAAAGGTTCTGGCGCTCTATATATAAAGGAACCTCTCCCCATCCAGTTAACACTACATGCTCCAGTTGTTCACCATTATAATAGCAAAAAGCACCACCTGAATCATATTTAACAAATAGCTCTGGTATGTCATCATTATTTAAGTATATTAAACTATATGAATAAATAGCGTCTGTGTTCCCACGCTCTAATTCCAGCGCTTCCCACTCTTCTGTTATATATTTGATATACGCCTGTTTCCACTGTTGCTCTTCTTTTTTATCCTCCTTTTTCCCTCCTAATACTGTTTCTGCAGCAATAGTTTCCTGGCTGCTGCTTATACTGCTTTCCTCTGTTTCTGGTCCTTTAATTATTTCCTCTGTTTCCTGTTCTTCAATAGCTTCTTCTGTTTCGCTCTTTACCTCTTCTGTTGTTTCCTCAACCGATTCCTCTGTTGTTTTGATGGTTGTTTCTTCTGTGGATGTCCCAGCTACACTCGCGTTTTTCACATTGCTCTCTTTACAACCAGATAAATATACTGCTGTTACCAGTATTACTGTTATTAATCGCCTCATCTTCTGCCCCTCTTTATATTTGTCTTTGCTGCCACCCACCTTATTGTGCTGGCACAAAAGTATAATTGGATTCTATCTCTTGTATGACTTGCTCTGCATATGCAGGATCTTCAAAAAATTCTCTTGCCGCTTCTCTGAATATTTCTTGATTAGCAAATATTCCTGTGGTATATAAATTAATGAGTTCATTTTTATATAGCTCATTAAACTTATCATCTGTCATCTGTGGGATTTCCTCTTTCCATGCGCCATCAAAATCTAAACTATACCCGTCTGGTGTATAGCAATCCTTTAACATGTATCCATCTTCGCCAAAATAGTAATGCTTTCCTCCTATCTCTTTCCATTGATTAACCGGATATGTACCATCCCCATTGTCATACCACCTTCCTGTTTCATCCTCTCTCCAGCCTCCAGTGACCTTGTTTTCTGCAAACTGTTTAGTGCCATACTTAGGAATAATTTCGGTTTTATATTGTGATTTCTGATTGATTTGGGTTGAAAACTCCCCATTTGTAGTAATACTTCCTACTACTATATGGCTTTCTCTATAGTCAAACATATTATTTTTTTCGGTTCTTACCTTATATACATTTGCTGACCCATCCCTAAATGTTCCAATCGTATAGACTGTATCAACTTTTTCTGAAAATGACGCACATAATTCTGGTATAATATGCAATTCTCGAGTACCATCCAATTTACCAATAACATAATATAACCCATCACTGTTTGATGAACTAATCCAGTATATATAACCATCTGGATTTTCAACAAACCTGTTAAACTTAACATGTATTAACAGATAAGAACCTTCAAAGCTAAATGTTGATATTGTTGCTCCACTTTCATTAATAATAGAATAATTGAATATCCAAGACTCACCTTCCTGTACAGCTTGCTTTGAAGTACGCACTATTGCATATCCTGCGAAAAAGGGCTGTGTTCCTTCCCAATCTTCCGATTGTAATATAACTTCTCCATCACTGTTTACATACCTGCTGGGATAATCCTCATCTTTTAAACCACTTTTACTGTCATAATCTGCAAATGATGTAATTGGTAATGCGACTGATAAACATAATGTCATTGCTAAAGCCATTACCCTTTTGTATAATTTTCTCATGTTGTCCTCCTTATAAACGAGGATGTTGCAAAAAGGAATAGAGCATTGCCGCCGAAACCAGATGCAGTGACTTGGCCACTGCCTGGAACGAAATCTGGTATTGGTAGCAATGCGGATTCGACTTTTGCAACGCCCCCTATTATTAGCGGTTAGTCATTTAAACCATAGATATCATATTCATAGTCAACAGTCTTCTGCGTATGTACCATCATCTCGCTGATACATCCGTAAGTATGTTTCCAGCAGAGAAACAAAGGTGTACTTAATACGAATCATTCCTATGATCCGTTCTGCTTCTGAGACATTATCAGGAAAGTATGCGTGGACATCCTCTTCAAACTCTGCCTGATCGTAATAGAAGCCTGTGGTATAACATCTAATAAATGTGTTTATTTTCACCTGTTTATAATATCCTACCAGTCCTTTTTGATCATTATAATCGTATACTTCTTCCTTGGTCATTTGCGGAATGCTCTCTACCCAGACACCATTTTCGTCAACAACATAACCATCCTGAGTTGCCATATCTCTTTCTAAATATCCTAAAATATCAAAATGATAGGTCTTCCCATCTATCGTTTCCCAACAGTCAGACGGGTAACTACCATCATCCCTCTGATACCACCATATTTCCATATAATCATTATCTTTCTTCCATTCACCTGCCAGCGAAACGATAGAGGTGGATAATGTTAAACATAAAGCTGTAGCTAATGCTGCAAAACCTTTCATTATCTTTTTCATACTATTCTTCTCCTTTATTTCTATATTTTTTATTTTCTCATTTTTTCTACCTAATTTGAACATATTTTAGGTAACTCAATTTTTATTTACGCATAATAGTTATATCCTTTTTTATTAGACATATATACACTCTTATCTATTAAGCCAAATAAACCTTTCTTCTCATAACACCTGCCTCTCATGTATACTCTTCTATCTGTTAATATTGAAAATGACTTTTTTAACATTCCTGTTTTGAAATAATTTTTTAAATAAGTATCTCCTAATATTGCCTTTATCTCTCCATTGCTATCTACTAATACATCGCTTTTTATCTTTTCTTCACTGGACTTACCTTTTACCAATTTGTCTGGATTTATTTTCTCCTGGCCATACGCTATATTCTCTGTTCCATGTCTACTCACGCCTCCATCAAACTTATAATCGTTTTAAATTTCATTTAGTTGATATGTTGCTTATAAAAATACACATTTTTTGTTCATACTTTTTTATTCTTACTTTTGGGTGCTTGATATATACTATTGTCAAGCACCCTTCATTATTTAGTCGTTAATTACTATGTCTCCGACTACTTTATATGGGCATTCAACATTGCCTCCACTTTCAAAACCATTACTACTCCATTCAGACGCAAAAAACTCTTCTTTACTCACATTCATTGCAACTTGTCCTGCAATTAATAATTTGCAGTTTGGTTCATTATCCGAGATAAAAAAATCTTCATTCCCTTGCTGTATCCATTCACTCGCTGTTACCTCAAATCCCTGCTGCATAATATCATCTACCCAAGAAGCTTTACTTTCATCAGACCAATCTGATGCGCTTTCTTCTTTTAATAACAATTCCTTCAAACCACTCACTTTATCTATCTGATACAAATTAAATTCGAAACCTGTTCCATCACCGCTTACATATACATACCCCTTTGATGATGCCCCAATAACTTTCCTATCACCAAAATTTTTGATATATATCCGAAATTTATGTTCCTCAGCCCATAATAATCTTGTACACAATCTTTTTTCACCTAGAAATTTAATTTTCCCATCTTCTATATGATACATATGCAAGTCTATGTCCATCCCCTCATCTTGTGAAGGCTTCATTGTAAATACCATAAGCTCTGGCATACCATCTAAATCCATATCCTCGATGTGTGTGCTGATAATTCCTGTATCTAAAACTGCTGGTATTCTCCTAAATCCATATTCTCCCATACCATACCCATATTCCACATGGAAACTGTTAAACTTCCCATACTCATTGATCAGCACATCATTCACATATTTGTTATAGGCTTCTACCGGATTGTTATTTACTAAATCTTTCTGCTCGCGCTCTGCCTTGGTTGCTTTTGTTATGGAATCCGTTTTAAACACTCCATTCTGCATGTAATAAATCGTATCTCCATAAACAAAATATTCCTCTATGCCTTCTCCGGTCACTCGTTCTGTTGTATCTCCAGCCACCCTGTAAACAACATTACTATATGGTTCTCCCATTCCATACCAATCCGCATTGCTATGTATACAATATGTCCAATCTCCACTCTGCTGCAGCTTTTCATACTTACGCGGATATCCTTCTATTTCTTGACTCCATAGTATCTCTCCATTCTCTAACCTGTTTATAAATCCGAACATGAGGTCTGCATCATCTTCCGCTTCATCTGTATAACAAAAACTTACCTTTCCCTTTTCTGATGCAATACTTACAGACGTCAACCATCCTCCTGCTCCCGCTTCTTCTTTAAATCCTGTTCCATCCGTCTTTATTGAACATAGCTTTTCTTCCATCATGAAATAGATCGTATCTCCATCCACACTTAAACTAAATATCTTCTGTGGTACGCCATATACTATTTTGTCCTGTCCATCTTCTCCTAGAAAATGTATACTGTTTCCATCCACGTAATATTTTACATTCTCGTCATAATAGACGGTATTGATGGTATCTCCATCAGCTGGTGCTATTCTTTCCAATATTCCTGAACTATTAAATGAAAATACCTGTCTGCCTAAATAAACATCTCCTACGGCCATCATCTCATTCTTCATGAAATAATATAATTCTCCATCAATTTCTTTCCATGTATGGCTTACATAGGTTCTGTCTTCTTCCATGAATTTCCAGCCATCTTCTGCCTCTATCCAACCTGGCTCAGGTTCAGGTTCCGCTTCCGTTGGCTCTGTTGTTTCTGCACTGTTGGCCTTGGTTCTGTTTCCGGCTCTGTCTGCACTGATGTCTCTACAGGTGCATCCGCTTTTTTATTATTGTTCGCTACTGAAGATACTCCCCAAATTCCTCCGCCAATGATTGCTATTGATAATATAATTGTTACTATCCTCATCTTAGCTGTTCCAAATAGTAAAGAGAATATTCCAGCATTGGCTTTTGCTGTCCCTGTTATTGCTGCTGTTCCGATGCTTCCGCTTTGCGCTGCACCTTCTGTCGCCGTAGTTCCTGTTCTTACTCCTGCCGCGCCTAATAAACCTACATGTTTTTCTACGAGTGCCAAAACGCCATTCGCTTTCTGTTCGGACACTTTGAGCTGGGTAAACATGCTCTTTAATACCAGTATAATAACCGGTCCTGTAACTGTATGAAGGGCAACTCCCATCTCTCTTTCTTTTCGCTCGATAGAGTCTTTCATTGCTTTTCTGGCATAATTTAATCTGCTCTTTATTGTTCCAGTACTGCACATGGCTTCATCTGCAATATCTGCTATACTCTTTTCATCAAAATAGTATGCTATAACCGCTGCCTTTTGAAGCGCTGGTAAACTATCGATTACCTCTCTTACTATAGAAATTGTTTCTTTCGAATCGAGTGCATCTTCTGGTGATAAATCCTTATTCCTGTCTTCAATGTTTTCAAATAAGAATTCATCATCTTCTCCTACTAATACTTCTGTTTTCTTTCTCAATTTTTTATGCCCTAAATTAAATACGATTCCTCCTATCCATGATTTAATATACCTATCTTCCTTTAACGTTCCGATATACTGATAAACAACTATATAAGTATCCTGTACTAAATCCCATGCCTCATTCTCATCTTTTAATATTGATTTCGCATGAAAAAAAGCGTACTTATAAGTGAGGTTATATAAATCCTCAAATGCTTTTGCGTATCCTTGCTTTGCTAATTTCACAGCAACCTGTAATTGCATATCTTCGTTCATACTCATACTCTTCTTCTCCCAGTAAAAGTTCGTTCTTTACCCGCCAAGTATCTAATAATATATACTATTATAAATCATTTTGTATTTTTATGGGTACTATAACGATTAAATTTAAATTGTCTGCTCCTTTCCCATATTGCCCTTCCTCTTTTCTCTTTTATATAAGTTAGTACCATTTCAGATCCACACAGTTTTATAATTTACAAATTTTTTTTATTTTGTGACTATTCTCTTCCCCATTATATACCAAAGGGTTTGCGTTTTCAATCAAATGAAATTTAATTCTACTAATAGTTTTTAATTCAACCTGCCTATATGTCTGCATTTTGTTTGTTCTTCATTATCAGTACCCTTGTTACTTTCCAGAAGTCAATCAATTTAACACTATACAAGAACAAGTTTTTTCCTGGAAAGTAACAAAAACGGGCCATCCGGCAGGTTTCCCTGTCGAATGGCCCGATTTATCTCGCTTGGACACGCCCCGCTCTGATGAATGGGTACTGATTTATTTATATATTATTTATCGTTTAATGCTGCCTGAGCTGCTGCCAATCTTGCGATCGGAACACGGAATGGTGAACAGGATACGTAGTTTAATCCTACCTTGTGGCAGAACTCTACGGAAGATGGATCTCCGCCGTGCTCGCCGCAGATACCTAACTTGATGTTTGGTCTTGTCTTTCTTCCTTTTTCAGCTGCCATCTGAACTAACTGACCAACACCTGTCTGGTCAAGTTTTGCGAATGGATCAGACTCATAAATCTTTGCAGCATAGTAAGAATTTAAGAACTTGCCAGCGTCATCACGGGAGAAACCGAATGTCATCTGAGTTAAGTCGTTTGTACCGAAGGAGAAGAATTCAGCTTCTTCTGCAATCTGATCAGCTGTCAGAGCTGCACGAGGAATCTCGATCATTGTACCAACATGATAGTTGATATAAAGTCCTTTTTCCTTCATTACTGCTTCTGCTGTAGCAACTACAACATCCTTAACATACTTTAATTCCTTCTTCTCGCCAACTAATGGAATCATGATTTCCGGAACGATATCGTATCCGTCTTCTTCCTTCACTTCGATAGCAGCTTCGATTACGGCTCTTGTCTGCATCTTGGCGATCTCCGGATAAGTTACAGCCAGACGGCATCCACGATGGCCCATCATCGGGTTGAACTCGTGTAATTCGTCACACTTGGACTGAACTTCTTCAATTGTAAGACCCATATCTTTTGCTAATTCAGCAATATCTTCCGGATCTGTTGGTACGAACTCATGTAACGGCGGATCTAAGTAGCGAACTGTCATAGGTCTGCCCTTAAGAGCCTTATACATAGCCTTGAAGTCACCCTTCTGGAATGGGATTAACTCATTCAGAGCTTCTTCTCTTGCTTCTACTGTATCAGAAAGGATCATCTTACGGATCTTCGGAATTCTTTCCGGATCAAAGAACATATGCTCTGTACGGCAGAGGCCGATACCTTCAGCGCCCAGCTTAACAGCGTTCTCTGTATCTGCAGGTGTATCTGCATTTGTACGAACCTGTAACTTACGGAACTTGTCAGCCCAGGACATAATACGTCCGAAGTTGCCGCCTACAGCTGCTTCTTCTGTCTCGATGTCGCCCTTGTAGATCTTACCTGTAGAACCGTCTAAGGAGATGTAATCGCCTTCAACGAATGTATGTCCGCCAAGTTCGAACTTCTTAGCTTCTTCATCGATCTTGATTTCGCCGCATCCGGATACACAGCATGTACCCATACCACGTGCAACAACGGCTGCGTGAGATGTCATACCGCCGCGTACTGTCAGGATACCCTGTGCAGCATGCATGCCTTCGATATCTTCTGGGGATGTCTCAAGACGAACCAGGATAACTCTTTCGCCCTTGTTCTCATGAGCTGCCTTAGCGTCTTCAGCTGTGAAGTAAACCTTACCAGCAGCAGCGCCTGGGGAAGCCGGAAGAGCGGAACCGATTACTTCGCCTGCCTTTAATGCCTTTGCATTGAAGGTTGGATGAAGTAACTGATCTAAGGATTTAGCTTCGATTCTGCAAACAGCCTCTTCTGGAGTGATCTTGCCTTCATCTACTAAATCGCAAGCGATCTGGATAGCTGCCTGAGCAGTTCTCTTTCCGTTACGTGTCTGTAAGAAGTATAATTTACCTTCCTGGATTGTGAATTCCATATCCTGCATATCGCGGTAATGGTTCTCCAGCTTCATAGCCAGTTCCATAAACTCGTCATAGCACTCTGGAAGGTCATCGTGTAATTTGCTGATCGGCTGTGGTGTACGAACACCGGCAACTACGTCTTCGCCCTGTGCATTAATCAGGTACTCGCCGTAGATTCCCTTTTCACCAGTAGATGGGTTACGTGTGAAAGCAACGCCTGTACCAGATGTCTCACCCATGTTGCCGAATACCATAGTCTGTACGTTAACTGCAGTACCCCAATCGCCTGGAATATCATTCATACGACGGTAAACGATTGCACGTGGGTTGTCCCAAGAACGGAAAACAGCTTTTACAGCTCCATCAGCTGAACCTTTGGATCCTGAGGGAATTCTTCACCGTTCATTGCATCCTTGTAAACCTGTTTAAATCTTGCGATTAATTCTTTTAAGTCATCAGCAGTTAAATCCGTATCGTATTTAGCGCCTTTTGCTTCCTTGAGTTCATCGATGATCTTCTCGAAGAAGGACTTCGGAACTTCCATAACTACGTCTGAGAACATCTGAATAAATCTTCTGTAAGAGTCATATGCAAATCTGGCATTGCCTGTTTTCTTAGCAAAGCCTTCTACAGAAACATCATTCAAGCCTAAGTTTAAGATGGTATCCATCATACCTGGCATGGATGCTCTTGCACCAGAACGAACAGATACGAGTAATGGATTCTCAGTATCGCCGAAACTTCTTCCATTTTCTTTCTCTAACCAAGCGATCGCTTCAAAAATCTGTCCCTGAATTTCTTCAGTGATTTTCTTTCCGCTGTTGTAGTAATCTGTACAAGCTTCTGTAGTTACAGTGAAGCCCTGTGGAATCGGCAGTCCTAAGTTAGTCATTTCTGCTAAGTTAGCGCCCTTTCCGCCTAACAGGTTTCTCATGCCGGCATTGCCTTCTTTGAACAAATAAACCCATTTTGCCATAAGTAGTTTCCTCCTAATGTTTTTGTAGATAAATGGTCTACAATTCATTTTCTATTCCATCTCCTATGCCGTTTGACATTAAGACGGTCTGAATTTATTATAACATAAACTAATTTCTAGTAAAGGGTTTTTTGCGTTTATTTGCCATAATTTTTGGCTGAAAACGCCTTGTTTCCTAGAAAAAACATAAACAAATGGCGCCTGATTCCCTCCTGTCGGACGTCATTTTATGTTTATCTTCTATAAAAGAAAATTTAAAGACAAGGCAAATGCAATGATTATCACTATCAAAATTCCTATTATAATCAGAATCGTCTTCTGTTTTTTCCTCACTTCCGGCTGTATAGAATTACCCATCAGCTCGTTTTTCTTTTCCATATGGTGGAAATACGTTTTCAGACGGCTTCCAAAAAGAATATACATCATGATGGACGTCTGAAGAATGCCCTGAATAAAGGGAGCCGCTATGAGCGCCTTAACCGCAGGGTCAGGAAAAGCCAGCCAGTCGAAAGAATATTCACACTGCCTGAAGGCATTTAAAAACGTAGCCAGTCCTCCGATCGCTGGAAGCGCAGCAATTCCCTTGTTCTTCATGATCCATGTTGCAAAGAGAAAGGACATAACAACCGGAAGGGTTATCTGGGTCATGTTGTACGTTAATTCCCCGTCGCCATAGTGAATCGATCCCAAAAGGGCCGCCAGGCTGTTGATAAAGTGAGATGCCACCCATATGCCCAGAAGCACCTTCAGCAGCTTTTCTGCGGCTTCAATCTGCCGGCGTTCCTCGTTCATTTTCTGGATTGTCTTTTCGTCAATTCCCTCCATATTTCTTCCCCCTTAATCATTTGTTCTCTACTATCATAAATCTTCCTGCCGCCAGTGTTGCAAACTCTGTCAGTGCCATTGTCACCCAGATTCCGTTCACATTGAAAAATACAGGCAGCACCATTACGAAAAATCCGTTCAGCACGATTCCTCTCATCAGGCAGATCAGCAGCGCGCGGCCTGGCTTGAGTATGGACTGAAAATATGTGCTGCTCAGCAGATTCATTCCTGTTGCCAGAAACGATATAAAATACATCCTCACCGCCGGAACAGCCATCGTGACAATTTCCTCCGTCGGCTTTACAAATGATTCGATAATGATGTCAGGTCTCGCAATACCGGCCGCTGCAAATACGATTCCCGTACAGATCGCCGCCTTCTCCCCCATTTTCCTGGTACGCACGGTGCGCTCTGCCGCTCCTGCGCCGTAATTGACCGCCATCAGCGGCTGCGCCGCCTGGGAAATACCATTGCTGATGGAATTTACGATCAGGCGCTGTTGGAAATGATGCCGTAGACAACGACTCCAATATCTCCCACATATCGGAGCAGCTGCCGGTTGAACAGGAAAATGACGATTCCGCCCGACAGCTCGATCATAAAGCTGGACAAACCGCTCACCAGGGATTCCGACATTTTTCCCAAGGACAGATGCGCCGACATTTTCAGCGTATTGTGAGGGCTGAAGAAGTGGCTGAGCAGAATCAGAACGGTCACGGCTGATCCGATCACCGTGGCGATCGCCGCTCCGGCCATCCCCATTCCCATGGGAAAAATAAAAATGTAATCCAGCACCACGTTCAGTACGCCGCCGGTAATAACGGCCAGCATCGCCGTCCTTGGAGACTTGTCATTTCTCACAAATGCCTGCAGAAACGACGAGAATACAAATACCGGGATACCCGCTATGAGAATTTTTCCATACTCCCGTACAAGGCTGTCCATCGTTTCATTCCGTCCCAAAAAACCGGTAATCTCATCGAAAAACACGTTGCAGACAACCAGGTAAAACACCATTGCGGCCGCAGCCCCGGCCAGAGCTGCCGTAAAGTAATTCCTGGCCTCCCGGCTGTTTCCCTTTCCCTTTTCAACAGAGAAATAGACACTTCCCCCCACGCCGAACATCATTCCTGTGCCAAAAAAGACGCTGAACAGAGGAAGCAGGATATTCAGTGCGGCAATGCCGATCGCACCTACGCCTCGTCCAATCATTACCGTATCCGCAAGAATATAGATCGATGTCACAAGTGTGGCGCTGATCGACGGAATAAGATAGTGGAAAAATAGTTTTTTAACGTCTCCTGTTAATAAATCCGGCTGTTTTTTCATACTCCTTACCTCTTCATCCATGTCATTGGACACGGGAATTCAATGATTGATGCAATGCTATAAATATTGATGCAATACTATAAAATTAAGAGGGTATTGCAAAAAAAGGAAAAGGACTGGCTCTCCTTTTTGCAGCACCCTCTTTATTGATATTGATTCGCAGCTGTTCGTCAGACAGATCATGCAGAAAGAATCTCTGTGCGGAGCAGAACTATGGATACACTACGCCGGGATTCCATTAAAAACGGAATTTATCCTCGAAGTAAGCTTTCAGCTCTGCAATCGGGATTCGAACCTGTTCCATGGTATCACGGTCGCGGACAGTCACTGCGTGATCTTCCTCTGAATCGAAATCATAAGTAATGCAGAATGGAGTTCCGATCTCATCCTGTCTCCTGTAACGTTTTCCGATGTTTCCTCTGTCATCGAATTCGCAGTTATAGTACTTGGACAGCTCCGTAAACACTTTCTCAGCGCCTTCGTTCAGCTCTTGGAAAGAGGCAGCACGCCGACTTTCACAGGAGCAAGGGCCGGATGGAAGTGAAGAACGGTACGAACATCACCTTCCCCAATCTCTTCCTCATCATATGCAGCGCAGAGGAATGCAAGCGTAACACGGTCTGCACCAAGGGACGGCTCGATTACGTATGGGATGTATTTTTCTTTTGACTCATCATCAAAATACGTCATATCCTGGCCGGATACATTCTGATGCTGGGTAAGGTCATAATCCGTTCTGTCGGCAATTCCCCAAAGTTCACCCCATCCGAACGGGAACAGGAATTCCAGATCTGTCGTCGCTTTGCTGTAGAAGGAAAGTTCTTCTGCCGAATGGTCACGAGCGCGCATCTCTTCGTCCTTGATTCCAAGAGTCTTCAGCCAGTTAATGCAGAATTCTTTCCAGTAAGCGAACCACTCCAGATCCGTATCCGGCTTGCAGAAAAATTCCAGCTCCATCTGCTCAAATTCACGTGTACGGAAGGTAAAATTACCTGGCGTAATCTCGTTACGGAAAGATTTACCGATCTGACCAATTCCGAAAGGCACTTTCTTACGTGATGTTCTCTGTACGTTCTTAAAGTTAACAAAGATCCCCTGAGCCGTCTCCGGTCTCAGGTAAACCGTATTCTTCGCATCCTCCGTAACGCCCTGGAAAGTCTTGAACATCAGGTTGAACTGGCGGATATCGGTAAAGTCATGCTTGCCGCAGCTTGGACAGCAGATATTTTTCTCGTCAATGAACTTCATCATCTCTTCCTGGGACCAGCCGTCTACAGATCCTTCAATCGTAATGTTGTTCTCAGCAAGATAATCCTCGATCAGCTTATCAGCGCGGAAGCGCTCCTTACAGTTCTTACAGTCCATAAGCGGATCGGAGAATCCGCCCAAATGGCCGGATGCAATCCATGTCTGGGAATTCATGAGAATCGCACAGTCCACACCTACATTATATGGACTTTCCATAATAAATTTCTGCCACCATGCCCTTTTTACGTTATTCTTGAGCTCTACGCCCAGGTTGCCGTAGTCCCATGTATTGGCAAGACCGCCGTAAATCTCGGAGCCGGGATATACAAATCCGCGGTTTTTAGCAAGAGCTACGATTTTTTCCATTGTCTTTTCCATTTGACTTAACCTCTTTCCTTTTATTGAGGCCGTGACCTGTGCGCGGAGCGCGCAGATTATCGTTTGCCTTTATTTAAAAATAATATAAGATGTTTCTCCAGTGACCTTTGCCGTATTCTTTGCAGAATCCAGCTCTACGCCCTCGGAGACAAAAAGGATTTTTCCTTCTGTCCGTATCAGTCCTTCTCCGCTTGCAATGACCGCTTTCGCTTCATTCTCTTTTCTAACATCGTCAAGCTTCACCGCTTCCTTCTTGGCATTAAAAAATGTCCCGTCAGATACGTCGCCTCCTGAAAGGGCATCTACTGCATTCTTAACTTCCAGAGAAGTGAGGCTCATGCTGTCATCCTGCTGCGCCTCGGCAAATTTTATCATATCTTCCGGCGAAGCATATTCAAATACTGCCGTCATCTTTCCATTCTTTACGGTGCATTCCTTTAACGAAACAGGCGCGCTGTCTCCCTGTCCCTCATTTGCTTCCCCATATCGGGAAATCTCGCTGTCCAGGTAAGTTTTCAGACTGTTCTCATCGTAATTATCTTTTTCATATGCCTCTACGAGAGCGCTGGATACTCTTCCGTCTCCCGTCACATAAATACTGCTGCTCTCCGGATGAAATCCGCTGCTGCCCGTATTCTTGCCTCCGCAGCCGAATAACATGGAACCTGTTAGAGCAAGCAGAAGCACTGCTGCCGCTTTCTTCATTCTACTCCTCCCGATCTGCCTCACGCCATGCCCGGTATATCCGACATCCTCCATAAAATACCGAAAATGGTCCGCTTCGGCGGATTCTTTTTACATATAGGTGACATTATACCGGGTTTCACTGATATTTTCAATACCCGGACTGTCAAAAAATTACCATCCCGCCTGTCCATAAGGGCCTGTCATAGTTTCCAGGATTTCCAGTGATTTGAATTCCCTGTCAATAAAACGTTTTCTGTTCATCTCCACACATGCGGAAAACTCCTTCAGGACTTCCTGAGTCAGCGTAAACGTATATAGTTTTTCTGACGGTGACAGGACTACAAATTCCCATGCATATGCAGCCGACTGGCTCACCGTCTTTGGGGGAATCTCCGTATATTCACCGCTGATCACCATGGCCTTGAGTTCAAACACACGGCGAACCAGCTCCTTGGGGAACACAGGCTTTAAAAGCGCTTTCAGCGCGTGATAAATCAGGGTCATCATCTGGCTTTCCCTGATATTTTCCCTCGTATAGTAATCGGCTATTTCAAGAAAGTAGGAAGCGTAACATGTGCTTTCCACATCCATGGCCAGTTCTTCAAAGTATTCCGCCACCTCTGCGCTCTTCATATTGTACGCGTCCCTTCCTTCATAAAGGGCGAATTTTGCAAACACGAACGGGCGGCAGGCTGCCATAAACGCGCTCTGGGGCCTTCTGGCTCCCCTGGCGAAAACGGTTATCTTTCCCCGTTCTCTTGTCAGGACAACCAGCCGCCTGTCTGTCTCCCCGGAAGGCGCAGCTTCAGCACCACGCCGCTCACCGTCACACTCTCCCTCACCGCTGCCACCTGTTCCGGCCTTTTGGCCTCTTTCCTCTACATGTCTTTTACATCGTAACCGTAATTTTTCATATACATTTCACTGTCGCGCCATTCCTTGCGAACCTTGACCCAGAGTTTTAGTTGACCTGTGTCTCCACCAGATCTTCAATTTCCCTCCTGGCCGCGCTTCCAATCTTCTTCAGCATGCTTCCGCCCTTGCCGATGATAATTCCCTTGTGGGAATCCCGCTCGCAGACGATACTTGCTTCAATATCCATAATACCGTTGTCTCTTTCTTTCATCAGCTCAATGGTGACGGCGATTCCGTGAGGAATCTCATCATTTAAAAGCCTCAGCGCCTTCTCACGTATCAGTTCTGCGGCAATCTGGCGCATGGGCTGATCCGTAACCGTATCCTCATCATAATACTGCGGCCCGTAAGGAAGGTACTTGAAAATCAATTCTGTCAGAAGATCGGTATTCTTCTTTTTTAATGCTGAAACCGGAACGATCTCCGCAAATTTGCAGATGTCTTTGTACGCTGCGATAAAGGTCAGAATTTCATCCTGGTTTTTTATCGTGTCGATCTTGTTGATCAGCAGAATCACGGGAGTGCTGACTTTGTTCAGCTGCTCCGCGATGTGACGTTCTCCCGCCCCGATAAATGTGGTCGGTTCCACGAGCCACAGAATGACGTCGACTTCTTTCAAAGTATGCTCTGCAATATTGACCATATATTCGCCGAGCTTATTTTTTGCCTTGTGGATTCCAGGCGTATCAAGGAATATGATCTGTCCTCTCTCGTCGGTGTAAACCGTCTGTATCCTGTTTCTCGTCGTCTGAGGCTTATCCGACGTAATCGCGATTTTCTGTCCGATCAGGCTGTTCATCAGTGTAGATTTTCCTACGTTCGGCCTGCCGATCAGCGTAACAAAGCCAGTTTTCAGCTGTTTTTCCATTTAATTCTCCTCTTATGCATGGTACAGGTTTTTAATTTCCCTGAACATCTCTTTATTTGCCAGTATTTTCTCTTCATTTCCAACGACACAGAAACTTCCCGTATCCAGCACTGCCTTGACAAGTCCTGCCAGCGCCCGTATATCTTCCGGCTCTGCCTCCAGTACCTGGTCTCTTTCCTGCTGCATCATTTCCTGTGTCACTCCGGAAAGATAGGCTGACAGTCCCCTGGCCCCCCGGATAGAAGGTGTCAGAGGCATATCCAGATCACTGATTGTTCCGATCACAAACTTTGTCATGTCCCTTTCGTCCGTCTGGAAGTTCTTCAGATATGTTACGACGCCCTCATATACTTCGTTCGTTTCTTTTAAATTCGGGTCGCGGTAGGATACGAAATACCCCTCGCCGGAGCGCCCGAAACCGCTCATACAGCCGTAAGCTCCACCCTTTACACGGATATTGGTCCAAAGATAATCGTAGCTCATCATGACCTTCAGAATTTTAAGCGCACCTGTATATCGGAAGCCCTCACTGAGGAAATTGCCGCAGCGTGCTACGTAATTGACCTGGGAAGACGTCTTAAAGCCTTCGTTTCTGTTTCCCTTTACCCATGTAAATGGATATCGTTCACAGCCGCCTTCATAAAGTCCGTTAATAAATGCCGCCGCCTTATCGTTCAGATCTTTGAGTCCTTCGTCGTCAGCGGTATAACTGATCAGCAGGTTATCCCTGGTAAACAGCTCCTGCACACGTCTTTCAGCTTGCTGATGATCTCTCCTTTTTTCTCATCGAAATTTTTGGCCGCATCTTCCAGGAAATGATAATAGGTGATTCCGCCTGTCATCTCATTGAATGCAGACGTCGGGGAGAAATAGGACGTCGCCCTGGAAACGGCTGCGGAATGGCCTGCGCTTTCAATTTTCATCCTGCCTCTGGAGCGGGTTTCATTGAGGATTTCCCCAAGGCGCTTCTCATTGTCCAGGATGGATTTCATAAAGATTTCAGACAGGATGGAAAATCCGAAATCGAGTTTCTCATATAATACGCGGATATCCGCTGCAAAAACTCCTGTAAAATCATCCGGTTTCACCAGATTCGGGTAGGATGTGACACTCAGGTTTACACCGCCGCTGTTTAAGTGAATCTCACTTGTCAGTTCGCTGTAGCTGTAATTTTCCGTATCCACATATCCCAAAACCGATTTCAGAAGTCCAACATACGGCAGATCCTCTGTCGGCACTCTGTCTGTTCCGAACAGAACTTTCAGGTATCCGATTCCCGACGTAAACATCTTGTGGCGGATTATCTTGATTCCGTCTGCCGACGTCTCTTCCCACACCAGTTTTTCCGCTTCTTTCCGGATATCGGAACGTTTCAACATCGGAATTTTTTCCAGCTCTTCTTTTGAAGACGGCATATCCTGATACTCCTTCAGCTCCCTCGTTTCCCGGATGAGACGCTGTAGTTCTTCCCCGCTCAGAGATGCCTTGTAATCTGCCAGTTTCTTCGCCAGAGCTTCTTCCTTTTTTGCCGTCATGTTTTTCTCAGGGCTTACAATAATCACCGCTTCAAAAGGATTATCCAGAAGGTACTCTGTAATCAGGCTTTCAAAATATCCTTCCTCCACCGCTTTTTTCAGGAAGTCAAAGGTCTCCTGATATTCCAGATGCATCATCGGGTCTCCGTCGTAAAGCCAGCTGTCCAGAGACTGCAGGCCGTACATCAGACCTTTTGGCGCAGAGCCGTAGTCTGCTTCCCTGTACCGGAACTCATAGTAGTTGATTCCTGCCAGGATACTCTTTCTGTTAAGCCCCTGGTCCGCCAGCTTCCTCAATGTACCCTTGAGTACTGCCAGGAACTCTCCCTTCTGATCCTTTTCCGCATTCTTTGCAATCACGGAAAAATAAGGCTGCAGAATGCCGCTCTCATATCCTCCCATGATATCCTGTCCAATGCCTGCATCCAAAAGCGCCTGTTTTAAGGGTGCTCCAGGGGCATCGATCAGGGTATATTCCAGTATCTGAAAAGCAAGGTAGAGCTTAGGTTCCAGATCGGTGCCAACCACCGTATTCACTGAGAGATATGTGGCATGATCCTCCGGTTCTTCCTCTGTAATGGAATAGAAAATTTCCTCTTCCACCGGCTCGTCGAATGCTTTCTGCATAACAATCTTGGAATTCACTTCTTTTTTCTCATAGCTGCTTAAATATTCCCTGTCCAGCCATTCCAACTTTTCCGCCATATCCATATTTCCATAGAGGTAGATATAGCTGTTGGACGGATGGTAATAGGTGCTGTGGAAATTCAGAAAATCTTCGTATGTCAGGTCCGGAATATACTGGGGATCTCCACCTGATTCATGAGTATAACAGCTGTCCGGGTACAAAAGCTTCTGGATGTAACGGTCCAGAACGCTTTCCGGAGACGAGAACACGCCCTTCATCTCGTTATATACGACACCGTTAAGATTCAGAGGCTGATCTTCTGCTTCCAGTTCATAATGCCAGCCTTCCTGCATGAATATCTTTTCCTCATTATAGATATTGGGATTGAGCACGGCATCCATATAGACATCCATCAGATTCTGAAAGTCCTTTTCATTGCAGCTGGCAACGGGATAAACGGTCTTGTCCGGATATGTCATGGCATTTAAAAATGTGTTCAAAGAACCTTTTACCAGTTCTACAAAAGGATCCTTCACAGGGAACTTACGTGATCCGCAGAGAACGCTGTGCTCCAAAATGTGGGGCACACCAGTGGAATCAGCAGGCGGGGTTCTGAATCCGATGCAGAACACCTTATTGTCATCGTCATTGGACAGCAGGAATATTCTGGCTCCCGTCTTCTTGTGCTCCAGAATCACTCCGTCGGAATCCAGCTCCTTTACCTTTCGCTCTTCCTTCACTTCATAAGCCTTCAGGCTTTTTAACTTTTCCAAATCTCTCATTAACTGTTCTCACCTTTCTCGCTTTTCTTACATATTGCCCATTAATTTATCTTTTAATATCGCCGCACATTCTCTGACGCAGAAATGAGGCAGCAGCCAGATATCCGAACGGGCTGCAATCCCGTGAATATGGGGAATTCCCCATTTTTTAGCAATCTGCTTGGCGCGGAATACATGGAAATCACTGGTAACAACGCCGATTTTTACCGGCCTGCTTTCCTCTATATCTTCCTCTGTATCTTTTTCCATTTCTTTTTCTTTTCGTGCCATATCTTCTTCAATGGCCACGCGGCTGTATGCGATATTCTCCACCGTACTCATGGACCGGTCTTCCAGTATAATCTGTTCCTTTCTGATTCCATTGTAAATCAGATAGTCTCTCATGGCCTCCGCCTCTGACACCGGCTCGTTAGGCCCCTTTCCTCCGGATACTACAAGCACGGTATCCGGGTTGAATTCCACGTACTCGATGGCGCGGTCCAGACGCATTCTGAGGGATTTGCTGATTCCGTCCCGCTTGACTTTTGCTCCCAGCACGATCACATAATCCAGGTCCGGTTCCGCCGATGAGGTTACTCCCGTAAAAATAAGGATTTCCACTATTACAAAAATCAGAACGGAAACGCCGCCTAAAGTAAGGGCCGACACCGTCATCCAAAGCGGTATTTTTCCAGGCGCTATGCGTCCGTATCTGCGGCATCCCGCCCCTGCAAACAGGACGGCGGACATGAACAGCCATATAAATGCAAATGATGTACCGATTCCCGAATATATTATGATCGCTATAAAATACAGCAGGCAAACAGCTGCACCAATGACTAATATCATTCCCATACCGTCCGCTCTCCGTTTCTTTTGTTCATTCCTGAATACTTATAAAAGTTCTTTTCTCCTGAGAATATCAAATGGTTCCGGAACTGTGCTCAGTTTCACATCGATGATCTGGCGCGCATGAGGCGCGCTTTGCTGAGGATTTCCCTCTTCATCGAAAATAGCTTCTACGGCCGCCTGAATATTCTCTCCCGACGGCTTCATGATTTCCACTGTTTCCCCGACGGAAAACTTGTTTTTCTGTTCCAACCTGCAGAGGCCCTGATCATTTATTCTTCCTGCCGTTCCGAGATACGTATAGTTTGTAACATACGTATTGTTGTCATAGATCTGGGAATCTTCCAGCGGCTTTCCAAAATAAAAACCTGTGGTAAATTCCCTGTTGGTACATTTGCCAATCTCTTCTTTATACCACTCCAGGTTTGACCTGTATTCTTCCGGGCTGCGTTTATAGGCATCAATCGCCATTCTGTATGCTCTCGCCACCGTAGCTACGTAAAGCGCCGTCTTCATACGCCCTTCAATCTTAAAGCTGTCAATTCCCGTTTCAATCATCTCCGGGATGTGTTCGATCATACAGAGGTCTTTGGAGTTGAAAATATACGTTCCTCTTTCATTTTCATATACAGGCATATATTCTCCCGGCCTCGTCTCTTCCACAACCGCATATTTCCAGCGGCACGGATGGGTGCATGCCCCCTGGTTGGCGTCGCGGCCCGTAAAGAAGTTGCTCAGCAGGCAGCGTCCGGAATAGGAAATGCACATGGCTCCGTGAATGAAGCTCTCGATCTGAAGGTCATCCGGAATCCGTTCACGTATTTCCTTAATCTCCGCCAGTGACAGCTCACGGGCAGATACGACTCTCTTCGCCCCCTGCTGCTCCCAGAAGAGGTACGTTCCGTAATTCGTGTTATTAGCCTGGGTGCTGATATGGATTTCAATTTCGGGCACCACTTTTCTGGCAATGGCAAACACGCCCGGATCTGAAATAATAAGACCGTCCGGCTTAATTTCCTTCAGTTCTTTAAAATACGATTCCACTCCCGGAAGATCATCGTTGTGGGCCAGTATATTCGCTGTAATATAAACCTTTACTCCGTGTTCATGGGCAAAGGCTATGCCTTCCACTATCTCTTCATTCGTAAAATTCCTCGCCTTCGCTCTCAGGCCGAATGCCTCTCCGCCCAGGTATACAGCGTCCGCTCCGTAAAGAACGGCTACCTTCAGCACCTCCAGGCTTCCTGCCGGAATCAGTAATTCTGTATCTCTCATGTATATTCCTCTCATTCTCTTATAACTGTTCCGTCCCGCGTATCTTCTTGGCATAACCTGCGGCCGTTTCAAGAGACATCAGGGGTTCCTTCGCCCTGAACAGTTATGTTTTATAAATTTTTCTGTACCTTGACGCTGACTGCCGTCCCGTCTCCTATGGGAATCAATGACGTCTCCAGCTGTTCATGATGGGTCAGCACATACAGGTATTCCCTCATTCTCCTGTGTATGGTCCTGTCCCTTCGCTCCACTGCATACCGCGATTCCACAATATCCCCATCCTGAAACACATTATCGGAAAATAGCATTCCGCCTTCCGGAAGCATGGAAAGAATCATGGGCAACCAGTGCAGATACTGTCCCTTGGCTGCATCCATAAAAATAAAGTCGTAGACCCGCTTTTCGTCGGAAAGCTGCTTTAAATGTCCTTCTGCATCTCCCTCCAGCAGGGTAATCCTGTCTTCCATTCCCGCCTTTCGGAAATTTTCTTTCGCTACGGGAATCCGCGGTTCATATTTTTCAATCGTAGTAATATGGCATTTTGCAGGCATAACACGGCTCATTAAAAGCGCCGAATATCCCACGGCTGTTCCTACCTCCAGGATCTCGTGGGGTCTTTTCGCAGCAATCAACGTCTTTAAAAGGGCTGCCGTCTCCTTCCTGATGATCGGCACGCGCCCTTTCAAAGCCTCTTTTTCTATGGAATCGCACAGCTCCCCGTTACCTCTGTCAAGAGAATGAATATATTCAGTAATTCTGTCATTTACTATCATGAACCTGTTTCCTTTTTCTCCCCGTCCTCATCCGGCACTTCATTTAAAATCTCCAGCATCTCCCTGGAAGTCATGGACGTATTAAGGACATACGTTCCCGGATGTATGGTATATTCGTATAATTTTGCCTGAATAATAAATACTGCCTCATTTCTGATCAGGCCGTTATCCTTCAGGATTTTGGCAGCCTGGGATTCTGTCGTCCCCTCGCCCACCGTCACATTCCTCTCCGTTCCTGGTTCCGCGGCAACAGCCGTAGGACAGAATATTTCATGGCCGAAGGCATATCCCTTTGTTACGCCTTCAAACAGCATGAATCCGATAACCGCATAAACAATGATTTTTCCGGCAAATCCCAGGAGACCTGCCGCCCTGCTTTCTTCTCTTCTATGGCTCATAGTAATTCCTTCTGATTCGTAGTCTCTATCTATCTTTCTATCTTTCCCTGATTAATTCTGGGAAATTCAGGTACGCTGTATAGATTATAACGATTTTCTTCCATTTAATCAACTTATTTCAAAATATGGAACCATTTTTCCCCAGTTAATTCACGTCCAGTCCAGCTGCTCCATCCGCTTTCGGCCAGCCGCTCCGCCCTATGTCTGGCAGGATTGTGATATAAATGGGCAGAAATTATATATATTCTTCAAAAACAATGCACTATAATGATATATATAAAGAAGATGTCAACCGCTTATATCACGCGGACTGCAGCTGCCAGAGTCTGCTGCAGTTTGAAAAACCGGAGGTGTGCTATGATTAAACTCAGTATCTTTCACATGAATGCCTTCCTGCGTGCGGCAGACAGTTGTACAGATGCGGTATATCTGGTGTGCCGGGACGGTACTAAAAAAAATATCAATAAGCAATATGATATTCAGCAGGATTTGAGAAAGCAGCATAAAGAAAACAAAAATTATCTGAGGCTTACCCTCGATACTCCTAATTACGATGATTATCTAAAACTCGTCTATTTCTTTATATCAAACTGCTGATCCACAAGCCAAACAGTATTTCATCATATTCGTTGCCCGGCCGCACCAGCCGGGCTTTCTCCGTATATCGGGAGTTTTATATTCAGAAGACTTATCATCGTAAAACCGTAAAAATCCTCATGGTGCTCCGGCGGCTGCCAGATCTCCATGAGGATTTTTTATTGCGCTTTTTCTCAAACTTCCATGATAATCGGAAGGATCATCGGATTTCTCTTCATCTTCTTCCACAGATAATCGCTTAAACTGTCGCGGACAATGTTCTTGATCTTGCCCCAGTCATTGACATGATGCTGGAGACAGTCTTCTACTGCATTGATTACGACGTGTCGTGCCTCGTCCATGAGATCTTCTGATTCGCGTACATATACGAATCCTCTTGATACGATATCCGGACCTGCAAGCAGCTGACCGCTGTATTTTTCCAGCGTAAGCACAATAATGATAATACCGTTCTGGGCCAGATTCTGTCTGTCTCTCAGCACAATATTTCCAACATCTCCGACTCCGAGTCCGTCTACCAGAATTCCGCCGGCCGGCACTCGGCCTACGGTCTCACAGGAGTCCTGACCGATTTCCACCACGTCTCCGGAAGACATGATAATGATGTTTTCCTTTGGAATTCCCATAGATTCCGCCAGGCCCTTCTGAGCCATCAGATGGCGGTATTCTCCGTGGACAGGAATCGCGTACTTTGGATGAATCAGGGAATATAACAGCTTAATCTCTTCCTGGCAGGCATGGCCGGATACATGAGTATCCTGGAAAATAACTTCCGCCCCCTTCATGGAAAGCTCGTTGATTACCTTGGAAACGGCCTTTTCATTTCCAGGAATCGGTGTCGAGCTTAAAACCACCACGTCGCCTGGCTTAATCGTCACCTTCTTGTGAAGGCCTGCTGCCATACGGGACAGAGCCGCCATAGCTTCTCCCTGGCTTCCCGTCGTGATCAGAACGGTCTGCTCGTCCTTATAATTCTTAAGCTGTTCGATTTCAATCAGGGTCTTGTCCGGAATATTGATATATCCGAGTTCGCTGGCCGTGCCGATAACATTGACCATGCTTCGTCCTTCTACGACTACCTTTCTGCCGTATTTATATGCCGAATTGATGATCTGCTGGACACGGTCCACGTTGGAGGCGAAGGTTGCCACCAGAATACGCCTGTCCTTATGATCGTTAAATATCGTATCGAATGTCTTACCAACGGTTCTCTCCGACATGGTAAATCCAGGACGGATCGCGTTGGTGCTGTCGCACATAAGCGCGAGTACGCCCTTCTTGCCCAGCTCCGCAAATCTCTGAAGGTCTGCAGGCTCACCGAATACAGGTGTATAATCGATCTTAAAGTCACCTGTATGGAGAATGATCCCCGCCGGTGTAAAGATCGCAAGGGCGGAAGCATCTGCGATACTGTGGTTTGTCTTTACAAATTCGATCCGGAAGCATCCCAGATTAATGGACTGTCCGTGCTTAACTACCTTTCTCTTCGTATTCTTCAGCAGATTGTGCTCTTTTAATTTATTATTGATTAATCCAATCGTCAGCTTCGTTCCGTAAACAGGCACGTTTACCTGCTGCAGGATGTAAGGAAGCGCGCCGATATGGTCCTCATGTCCATGAGTAATTACGAATCCCTTGACCTTGCTCAAATTCTGTTTTAAGTAGGTTACGTCCGGAATTACTAAATCGATTCCCAGCATATCGTCGGTCGGGAATGCCAGACCGCAGTCTACGACAATAATGCTGTCCTCGTACTCAAATGCCGTGATGTTCATTCCAATCTGTTCCAGACCTCCTAATGGAATGATTTTTACTTTTGCATCACTGTTGTCCTGTTTCTGTTTCTTCAATCTGATACCTCCATAGTTATTCTTTGTCTATTTCCGTTTTATTCCTGCATTTGCTGCAATAACCGTATAATTTTACTTCATGATCCACAACCTCAAAGCCCATTCTGTCTTTTAACGCATCTTCCAGCTGTTCCAGTAAATCGTCCTCAAAGGAACTCACACTTTTGCATTTCAGGCAGATGACATGGTGGTGGTGGTGTCTCATATCAGAGCCCTCATCTCCCAGCTCATATCTAGCAATTCCGTCATCAAAGCTTACTTTATCAATCAAATGCAGGTCTGACAGGATCTGAACGGTCCTGTAAATCGTAGCAAGGCCTATCTCAGGGCAGGAAATGCGGACTAAATCGTAAATCTCCTCTGTCGTCAGATGTTCTCCAGGGTGTCCTGCCATTACTTCCAGCACAAGCAGACGCTGGGATGTCACCTTCAGCCCTTTGTTTCTCAACAGATTTTTTACGTACTCCTCGTTCATACCTTCCCTCCAGGTCTTACTGCTTTTCTATTTCCACATCGGAATCCCCCAGAAGTTCTGTGAATATCCGATATAAATAGTCTAATTCATCATCATTTTCCACGAATTCAAACACTGCCTGCGCATCCTCAGCCTCAGAAAGGTCCTTGAGAATGTAACAGTCTCCGTCATCTTCTCCGCTGTCTGTAACGAGTATATAATTCATTCCATTGATTCTGGTCTCTTCCAGAATATAGAAATCCACATTTTCTCCATCGTCGGTTGTCATCGTAATCTTTTTCTCTTCTAACATGTTCCGTTCTCCTGTAATGAATCCAGGTATCCCTGCAAAATCAGCACTGCGGCTACCTTGTCGATCACTTCTTTTCTATTTTCCCGGCGAACTCCGCTCTCTATAAGAATCCGTTCTGCCGCAACAGTTGTCAGGCGTTCATCCCAGAATATGACGGGCAGACTCGTCCTTCTTTCAATCATCTCTTTAAACTCTTGGCATCGCTCTACACGCTCTCCCATGGAATTGTTCATATTCTTAGGAAGACCCAGCACGATGCGGTCCACTTCATACTGAACGGCCAGTTCTTCAATTCTGCGCAGAGTCTTGCGAAGCTTATTCTCTTCTTCCCTGGTGATTGTCTCAACTCCCTGTGCAGTAATTCCAAGCGCATCGCTTACAGCGACTCCCACCGTTCTTGAGCCGTAGTCCAGTCCCATTATTCTCATACTATTATTTACCAAACCTTCTTCATTTTTCATGCAGGAATGAAAATCTGCACAATTTAATTAGGGACTCCCACCTCCACTGACGGAAAATGGCAGCCCTCACGTATGCGTACAGTTATTTCTTTAATTTTGCATCAATGTATACAGCCATCAGCTCTTCTAATATCTCATCACGCTCTGCCTTCATAATCAGGCTTCTCGCATTCTTATGGCTTGTAATATAAGTCGGATCGCCGGACATAATATAGCCTACGATCTGGTTGATCGGATTGTATCCCTTTTCCGTCAGCGCCACGTAAACCTGTTCCAGAATCTGACTTACATCCATTTTGTTTTCCTGTACTGCCTGAAAATATTGTGTATTTCGAATTTCGCCCATCTTATTCACGTCCTTTAACTGTTCTATATCATTCTAAACCAAAAACATTCATTCGTAAAGAGGAATATTTTTAAAATTCTGATTCTTCAGAAAGAAGCATGATTTCATCATTCAGCATGGCGGCTCCTTTTCCATTGGCAAACCCGCCTTTCCTGCCTTCTTCATATGGTACGGCGCCCTTGACATACTCCTTTGTATAGCCTGTCAGATACGGCTTTCCATCAATTTCCGCTTTCTCTTCCAATAGTATTTCCACATTTTTATCAAGAAAACTCTCACGATAGGATTTTGACATTTCTTTTTCCAGTTTGAGCAGCCTGTCACTTCTCTCCGCCTTGACAGCTTCCGTCAGCTGGCCTTCCATACGGTCGGCCTTCGTCCCCTTCCGCCTGCTGTACTTAAACACATGCATCTCATAGAAACCGGCTTTTCTTAAAAACGCTTCTGTCGTTCTGAATTCTTCTTCGGTCTCTCCCGGAAATCCTACGATCACATCCGTGGTAATGGCCGGTCTGTCGAAAGCCTCTCTCAGTATGCGGCAGCCTTCCAGATATTCCTCCGTCGTATACCGGCGGTTCATCCGTTTCAACGTCTCGTCACAGCCGCTCTGCAGGGACAAGTGAAAATGTGGACAAATCTTATTCATTCCGGCCAGAGCGCCTGCAAATTCCCTTGTTACAATTCTGGGCTCCAGAGACCCCAGACGGATTCGTTCCAGACCTTCGATCTCATGAAGCCGTACAATCAGTTCCAGAAGTGTTGTACGCTCTTCTTCTGGAAAGTCCACGCCGTAAGAGCTGAGGTGAATCCCCGTCAATACGATTTCCTTATATCCACGCTCTGCAAGTGCTCTTACTTCTTTTTCAACCGATTGCATACTCCGGCTTCTGACCCGCCCCCTCGTGTAGGGGATGATGCAGTAGCTGCAGAACTGGTTGCAACCGTCCTGCACTTTAATAAATGCTCTCGTATGGCCGGCAGTCTTTTCGATATGCATGTCCTCATAATCATGAGTCTGTGCAATATCAATGATATATGATTCTTCCATTTCAGGCGTTTCCTGACAGATTTCGTTTTCCCTGAAATGATTTTCCAGAATTTCGATCAGATCTGTCTTTTTGTTGTTGCCGATCACGATATCGACCGCTTCATCTTTTGCTATTTTCTCTCCTGCGGCCTGCACATAGCAGCCGGCTGCAACGACAACGGCAGAAGGATTCATTTTTTTCGCCTTATGCAGCATCTGGCGCGATTTCCTGTCGGCGATATTCGTTACAGAACACGTATTTATGATATAAACATCTGCGCCAGGAGCAAAGGGAACGATTTCATAGCCGGCAGCTTCCAGCATCTGCTGCATGGCTTCTGTCTCGTAAGAATTTACTTTGCATCCCAGATTATGAAGGGCAGCTTTTCTCATTTTTCCTCTCCTGTCCTCTTTTCTTTCCAATTTCTATTGACTTTTGTCTCATCTTTTTATAGTATTGACTTATGAAAACGGTTCAATAATAAAACCGTACATAAGGAGGTTATTTCACATGAAAACAGTTCGCATTTCTTTAAATTCCATTGATAAAGTTAAATCCTTTGTAAACGATTTGACCAAATTTGATGTTGATTTCGACTTAGTGTCAGGAAGATACGTAATCGATGCAAAATCTATCATGGGCATCTTCAGCCTTGACCTGTCCAAGCCAATCGACCTGAATATCCATGCAGAAAGTAATGTTGATGAAATCATCAGCATTTTATCCCCATACATCATTAAATAAGTATTAAATGCGGGACAGAAGAAGCGCTTGGAAGCGCTTCTTTTTTTGTTGAAAGAACTGTAAAGGCTTAGTCCGCATTGCAGTGATACCAGATTCCGTTCCAGGCGGTGGCCAAGTCACTCCATCTGGTATCACTGCAATGCTCTCTTCTCCTTTAACATCACCCACAACAAAAAGCAACGCTATGGACGCACAGGGGGAAGCTGTTGCGCAGGATTACGCACAAGGCGGGGCGCTCTCTCTTCAAAAAAGCTGCACCTGTACCAATACGAATACAGCTGCACGTCCTCTTTATCGTATCCCACATCACGTTATCCCCCGCAGTCATTTACTAAGCGGAGAGGCCAAAAGCCCTGCCGTGGATACCAGATGGAGTGACTTGGCCACTGCCTCGGAACGGAATCTGGTATCCACGGCAGGGCGGTTCTCGGATCTGCGGCCTCTTACGATATGAATCAGCTGCAAATAACGGACTCTGCTGTCTGAACTGCTGTTTCCATCAGTTCGTCGATCTTCTCTTCCAGCTTCATCTCCGACTTCTTGATCACGTTGATATTCGGCTTTGTGACAGGGTGCTTTGCGACGAATATCGTACAGCAGTCCTCATATGGGAGTACGGATGTCTCATACGTCTCGATTTTTTCCGATACGTCGATAATTTCCTGTTTGTCAAATCCGATCAGAGGACGGTAAACCGGCAGTGTGCAGACTTCGTTCGTCACTTCAAGAGACTGGAGCGTCTGAGATGCCACCTGCCAATGCTCTCGCCTGTGATCAGCCCGATACAGCCGTTTTCTTTCGCAATCCGTTCAGCGATCTTCATCATATAGCGGCGCATGATGATCGTCAGTTCTTCATGAGGGCATTTGTCATAGATGTAAAGCTGGATATCGGTAAAATTTACAATGTGGAGGGCGATCGGTCCCGCATATCTTGCGACCAGTTTAGCCAGGTCTACCACTTTCTGCTTTGCCCGTTCACTCGTATAGGGCGGAGCATGGAAATAAGTCGCCTCGATTTTAACGCCCCTCTTTGCGATCATATATCCTGCTACCGGGCTGTCGATTCCGCCGGAAAGCAGGAGCATCGCCTTGCCGTTTGTTCCGATCGGCATTCCGCCTGCACCGGGAATCATCAGAGAATAGATATTAATCTTGGAACGGACTTCTACGCTCAGCAGCACATCCGGGTGATGGACGTCCACGCGGATTTCCGGAAATGCATTTAAGATCACTTCCCCCATATCACGGTTGATCTGCTCCGATGTATGAGGATACTGCTTGTCTCCTCTTCTCGCATATACCTTAAATGTGAGATTCTTATCCGGGTAGACTTCATCCATATAGGATACCACTTCTTTTTTCAGGTTCTCATAATCCTTATTTTCAATCTGCACCATAGGACAGATCCAGACGATTCCAAATACCCGCTTTAAGGCTGAAATCACATCGTCGTAATCGTATTCGCTTTCTGCCTCTGCATAGATACGGCCTGATTCCTTTGTCACCTTAAACACCCCGTCCACCTCTTTCAGGGCATGGCGGATCTGCTTAACGAGTGCATCTTCAAACAGATATCTGTTTTTTCCCTTTGTTCCGATTTCCGCATATTTTATTAAAAATGATTTGTATACCATATTCTTTATCCTCTCTGATAACGGCGCAGCACAGGAAGGAGTTCCTTCAGTGCGTCGATACAATAATCTATTTCTTCCTTCGTGCTGAATCTGCCGAAGCTGAACCGCAGCGTGGCGTCCAGAAGTTCGCGGCGCACGCCGATTCCCTTCAGGGTTCCGCTCACATCCGGATGATTCGATGAACAGGCGGAGCCGGACGATACATAGATTCCCCTGTCTTCCAGCGCGTGAAGGAGCACTTCACTTCTGACTCCTTCAAAGCTCATGCTGACGATCTGAGGAGCGCTATCTCTTCCTCTGTAGCTGTTGGGATATGTGCCCGGAATCTCTTCCATCCTGGTCAGCATGTAATCCTTGAGCCCATATAAGTAATCTTCTTTTTCTCTGAAATCTCTGTACGCTTCTTTCGCAGCCAGAGCCATCCCAGCGATTCCCGGCACATTTTCGGTACCTGAGCGCAGGTTTTTCTGCTGGCCTCCACCGTAGATCAGCGGTTTGATCTTTACTTTTTCATCAATGTATAAAAATCCCACTCCCTTTGGTCCATGGAACTTATGGCTGCTGGCCGACATCAGCTGAATCCCCTGTTTTTTCGGATGGATTACAAATTTTCCGTAGGCCTGGATTCCGTCTACGTGGAATATAATCCCCGGGTTGACGGCGTGAATCATACGGCTGATTTCCTCAACCGGCTCCACAGCCCCGATCTCATTGTTGACATACATGACAGACACCAGTATCGTGTCGGGACGGACGGCATTTTTCAGCATATCCATGTCTACATGGCCCCTGCCGTCTACTTTCAGATATGTCACATCGAATCCCAGCTCTTCCAGATAACTGAGTGTATTATATATGGAAGGATGTTCAATGCAGGAAGCGATAATGTGGTTTCCGGCCCTCCGGTTGGCCAAAGCCGTACCGATCAGCGCCATGTTGTTGGACTCAGAGCCTCCTGACGTAAAGAGAATTTCTTTATCTTTAACCTTCAGTGTACCAGCTATATCCTCTGCTGCCTGTTTTACGGCCTGTTCCGCCCGCATGCCCATCAGATGTCTGGCTGAAGGATTTCCATACTCTTCCGTCATCATCTTCACCACCAGCTCCGCTACTTCATCGAGAGCTCTGGTCGTCGCCGAGTTGTCAAAATATACTTCCATGATTTCCTCCATCCTGTATCAATCCCTTAATCCTCCAGTGAAAACATCAGTATGGACAGCACCGCCATACCTGCCGTCTCCGTCCTCAGTATCCTCTTTCCAAGCGTAATAGGGCAAATCCCTTTCTTCAAGGCAGCCTCAATTTCCGAGTCTTCAAAACCACCTTCCGGGCCGATAAAAATCCCCGCCTTCATGCCTGTGCGGATCCCGCCGATTAATTCTCTCGTCTCAGCCATATTTTCCGCATGTTCATATGGGATCAGATTTCTGTCAAACTCTTCGGCGTATGAGAAAGCCTCTTTCAGGCTCATAACATGCGTCACCCTCGGGACCACAACGCGGCCAGACTGTTTCGCAGCGCTTTCTGCAATGGTATTCCACCGTTTCACTTTCGCTTCTTCCTTCTTTTTATCCAGCTTTACGACCGTTCTTTTCGTGAATACGGGAATCACCTCCCATACTCCAAGCTCCACGGCTTTCTGAATAATCAGCTCCATTTTGTCGCCTTTGGGCAGGCCCTGAAATAAATACAGCTTCGTCTTCAGCTCCGTTTTGCCCCGTTCTGCGGAGAGTATGGCAGCAGAGACATAATCGTCACCGAGCTCTTTTACCTCGCAGAGATAATCCATGTCTTCACTGTCGCTGACCCGAATCTTTTCTCCCGCTTTCATGCGGAGTACATTTTTCATATGGTTGACATCCGGCCCGGTAATCGTGATTTCATTATCTCCGATCTTGTCCGGAGTCACAAAAAAATGGAACACGTCTTCCTCCTTACCCATCCCTGCAAATCTGCACGGAAAGCTCTTACTTCTTTCTGGCCGTAACAGACACCCATTCTCCCTGGTATGTCACTTCCACGATCTCAAACCCATCATTGGCTGCAAACGCCTCTCTGACAGCTTCTTCCTTCATATTGATAATGCCGGAAGTGATAAATATCCCGTCTTTTTTTATATGAACCGGGATCTCCTTCTGGAGCATGATGATCACATCAGCAAGTATGTTTGCAACTGCAATATCATATCGTTCATAGCCTGCTGCGTCCTGTATCGTTCTGTCATCGATGATATTGCCCTGTACAACGGTAAAATGTTCCTCGTCGATATCATTGGCTTCCATATTTTCTCCTACGGCCGTAATCGCATTTTCATCCAGATCCGTGCCGAATACGCTTCCTGCTCCCAGTTTTAACGCCGTAATTCCGAGAATTCCGCTTCCGGTGCCCACGTCCAGCACGCTGCAGCCTGGAGTCACGTATTTTTTCAGCTGGCGGATGCACAGCTGCGTCGTTTCATGCTGACCCGTACCGAATGCCGTTCCCGGATCAATCTGTATCAAAAGCTTATCTTTATCCGTTTCCGGAATTTCTTCCCATGTCGGCTTAATCAGGATGTCGTCCACTGTAAACGGTTTAAAATACTGTTTCCAGTTATTGATCCAGTCTTTATCCTCTGTCTCAGATGTAGTAATCGTCCGTTCTCCCACGTCTACAAACTGGCTGATCTCATCCAGACCGTCTTCAATTGCGCCTAAAATCCGTTCCAGATCAGTTAAATCCTCCAGATAAAAACTGACCCTGGCCCTTCCGTCGTCCGGCGGCAGCTCCGGGAGGATATCAATAAACATCCCCTTCGTTTCCGATTCGGTCAGAGGTACATTATCCTCAATTTCAATTCCCTCAATGCCGATTTCATCGAACATGCTGCTGATAAAATCCACGGCTGCCGTGGTTGTATTCAGTGTGAATTTCTTCCATTTCATATGGCTTTCCTGCCTTTCTTCATTATTCCTCTATGATTTCTCTTTAATATTTTTTCTTTTATCGAATCCATGTAGCGGCTATTTCGCTATCAGTTCGCTGATTACTTTTATAAATAAGATGATAAGGACAAGCAGGATAATTGGCCTTACGACCTTCTTTCCACCTGCCATAACCATTCCTGATCCGATATAATGGCCGGCAATACAGAATAATCCCGCTGCAAGGCCAAGAGAAAAATAGACTTTTCCGCTGAAAATGAACGTGATCAATGCCGACACGTTTGACGACAGGTTCAGAACTTTCGTAACGCCGGAAGCGCTCTTGATATCCATTCTGGCTGCTCCCGTCAACAGGAGAATAAGAAACGTTCCCGTTCCAGGGCCGTAAAATCCGTCGTAAATTCCGAGAGCCAATGCTACGGCGATCGTTACGGCAGTCTTCTTTCCCTGCGTCAGCGTTCCTGTTCTTTCATTGTCACCCATATTTTTATTTCTCAAAACATAGATGGCCACGATCGGAAGAATAATCAGCATCATGTGGCGGACGACCGATTCGTCCATGCGGAGCGTGATCTTAACTCCCAGAAATGCCCCGATCACGGAAGCGACGGCAGCGGGGATGGCCACTTTAAAATCCACATATCCGTTTCTGATAAACCGCGTTGTGGAAACAACCGTTCCCATCGTCGATCCCATCTTATTCGTGGCCAGCGCGGAATGAGGCGGAACTCCTGCAATCAAATAGGCTGGAAGAGAAATCAGTCCTCCGCCTCCTGCAATCGAATCTACAAGGCCGGCCAGAAAGATTAGCGGGCATACAATCAAATACTGTTCCATGACATTTATCCTTATCTGTATTTTACTTTATTTCAGTCCACATTTTGAGCCCATATATCGCTCAAGATGACACGGCAGTTTTGCTGCCTTTTATCCGGTGCCGGATATGTTTTGACCTCATGTCAGTGGGGGATATATGCCCACCACTGCCGTTAAACTTGCCTTTGGCGATTCATCCATCCACTTGTAGAGGTGGGGGAATCCTCGCACATTTTGATGAAAGTCCCGGATGGCAGCCATGAGTCTGCGTCAGCAGACATTTCTGTTCACGGCAAAAAGGCCGTGCTGACACACAGACCTTTCTCCTTGCCGCGCTTATGAGCCTCCGGCGGAACTTAGCGCCCGGCTTTCTGCGGTGAACGCAGAAACCGGTATGCGCATGATATGATATCCGTTTTCGCGCATATCATATCATAGAAAAAGGGCTGCCGCAAGGATTTCCCGCAAAGAATGTCATAATCCGACTTCTGATCAGTCAATTTTTCCTCCGCCGCTGACGTCATAAAATCCCACGTCATATACCATTGCCAGTTTTTTTGCTACGTCGCGCGCCTGTTTTTCCACGCTCCACGCAAAAGCGGCATAGATCACGCTGCGGCCGATGGTGTAATCGGTCAGATGCATTTCCAGCTCCGGATTGTCTTCCAGCGCCTCATCTTCCGGTGCGAATTCCCCGTTCATCGGAGGGAAATTCTTAATCATTTCCATGAACCAGTCCCGGAGGTCCGGAGAAGCTGTGCGGATATCGTCATATCCGTGATCCTCCGCCCATTCCGTCTGTTTTTCAAACCATTTCATAAATTCTTCCTTTGTCTCAGGCGCTTTTGACCTGTCAAATACCATTAAATCATAACTCATCTACTATCCGCTCCTTTTCTGTCCGTAATCCGATTTCTTTCGCCGAATCCAGTCCGCTTAGTCCAGTTCGCTTAATCCGGTATAAAGCTCATAATATCTACCTTTCGCTGCAATCAGATCATCGTGGCTTCCTCGTTCGATGATTTCTCCGTTTTCCAGGACCATAATCGCATTGGCGTTGCGCACTGTAGACAGCCTGTGGGCGATGACAAAGGTGGTCCTGTCGGCCATCAGGCGATCCATTCCCCGCTCGATATGCTTTTCTGTTCTCGTATCCACGGAGCTGGTAGCTTCATCCAGAATCAGCACAGGCGCCTTCGATATGGCTGCTCTCGCTATATTTAATAGCTGTCTCTGACCCTGGCTCAGGTTGGCCCCGTCGCCCTCCAGCATCGTGTCATAGCCGTGAGGCAGACGTTTAATAAAGGAATGGGCCGATGCTGTTTTCGCCGCCTCTATCACCTCTTCATCCGTAGCGTCCAGCCTTCCGTACCGGATATTTTCCATTACCGTCCCTGTAAACAGGTGGGTGTCCTGAAGGACCATAGCGATGTTCTCTCTCAGGTTATTCCTCTTAATGCTGCGGATATCCACGCCGTCAATACGGATACTTCCCGACTGAATATCATAAAAACGGTTGATCAGATTAGTGATCGTCGTCTTTCCTGCTCCTGTAGAACCGACAAACGCGATCTTCTGACCAGGCTTTGCATAGAGGCTCACATGCTTCAGAATCGTCTTCTCCGGAACATATCCAAACGTAACGTCGTCCAGCACTACATGGCCTATCATCGGATGGAGTTCCACCGATTCCGGCCCGTCCACAGGCTCCGGCTCTTCATCCATGACTGCAAAAACGCGTTCTGCGCCTGCCAGCGCGGAAAATACATTGCCTACCTGCATAGAAATCTCGTTGATCGGCCTTGAAAACTGCCTGGAAAAATTCAGAAATACCGTCAGTCCGCCCACGTCAAATCCCTTTAATACGCACAGTACGCCTCCGATACATGCAGTAAGCGCATAGTTTACCTGGCTTAAATTTCCCATGACCGGCCCCATAATTCCGCCGAAGAACTGTGCCCTTATCTGATTTTGTTTTAGTCCTCGTTTAAAATACCGAAATCTTCTTCCGCCGTCTTCTCATGGCAGAACACCTTGACGACCTTCTGTCCTGCCACCATTTCTTCAATGTATCCGTTCACAGCCCCCAGCGATGCCTGCTGGGCACTGAAATACTTCTGGCTTCTTCCTGCCACATATCCCCCGGCTTTCATCATAAGAGGGATCATGACAACTGTAATGACCGCCAGCCAGATATTCGTATACACCATAAGAAACAATGTTCCCACGATACTCAGAGCCCCAGAAAACAGCTGGATCAGCGTATTGCTCAGCATTTGTCCGATCGTATCCACGTCGTTCGTAAACCGGCTCATCAGATCGCCGTTGCTGTTCGTATCATAGAATCGGACCGGCAGGCTCTGCATCTTTGTAAACAGGTCTTCGCGGATTTTCTGAAGAGCTTCCTGAGCGATTGTCAGCATAATCCTGGCCTGCAGGTAGTTTGCCGCAACGCCTGCCGCATAGATTACTGCCAGCACAGCCAGTGCTCCCGCCAGTCCTGCCGCATTTCCCCGACTCCCGTCCGTCGGAGCGATATATCTGTTTATAATCGGACGAAGCATATAGGAACCTGCCAGCATAGCAACGGTGTTGACAATGACAAACAGAAATGCCATGACCATTTTCAAATGGTATTCCTCCATATAGGAAAGAAGTCTTTTTATGGTTTTCCCCATATCCTTGGGCTTTCCGCCTCCGGCCGCCATTCTGGCTCCCGGCCCGTGCCCCGGTCCGCGGCGTTTGGGCGCCTCCGCTGCACGGCCGCCGTATCGTTTTCTCAGGCTCGCAGCACGTTCTGAAGTGCCCGGCTGCAAGGTAAGCTGATTCTGATTTTTCATACTCATGCGCCCACCTCCTGTTTCTCTCTGTCTCTCTGTGAATAATAAATCTCCTGGTAGGCTTCACACGTTTCCATCAATTCTTTATGAGTTCCCATCGCCAGAATCCTACCGTCGTCCAGCAGAATAATTTTGTCGGCCCCTTCTACAGAACCGATTCTCTGGGCAATGATAAATTTTGTCGTATCTTTCAGCCCTGTCTGGAAACACTCGCGGATTTTCGCCTCTGTAGCCGTGTCCACAGCGCTGGTGCTGTCGTCCAGAATGAGAATTTTTGGCTTTTTCAAGAGAGCTCTGGCAATACAGAGCCTCTGCTTCTGGCCGCCGGATACGTTGACACCGCCTTGACCCATTTCCGTTTCATACCCGTCCGGAAAAGAGGAAACAAAGCCGTCTGCCTGAGCGCTGTCCGCCATTTTTCTTACTTCCTCCATAGAAGCGCCTTCATCCCCCCACTTGAGATTCTCTTCAATCGTACCGGAGAACAGGACATTTTTCTGAAGCACCATTCCAACTCCGCTTCTTAAATTGTCCAGGGAATAATCCTTCACATCGATGCCGTCGACCAGCACCTGTCCCTCTGCAGCGTCGTAAAGCCTTGGAATCAGCTGTACCATACTCGTTTTTCCGCTGCCTGTGGCTCCGATAATTCCGATCGTCTCTCCCGGCTCCGCCGTAAAAGTAATATGTTCCAGAACTTTCTCATTGTCTTCCTTTTCATAAGAGAAGCTCACATCACAAAATTCCACTCTTCCCTCTGATACAACTGCATCCTTTTGTTCCGCCGTATCGTCCGTCAGATCGATTTCCGTTTCCATCACTTCGCGGATACGCTTTTCCGATGCCATGGCACGGGAACTCTGAAGGAATACCATGGAAAGCATCATCAGGGACATGAGAATCTGCACGATGTATGTGGTAAATGCTGTAAGATCCCCCACCTGCATATCTCCTGCTATGATAATATTTCCTCCGTACCAGACGACAGCCAGTGTGGTTACGTTCATGGCCACCATCATGACCGGCATCGTGACGATAACGATTTTCATGGCTTTCAGGCTCGTTTCCTTTAAATCTGTATTATTCTCCTTAAACTTCTCTTCCTCGTAATCTTCCCTTACGAATGATTTGATTACACGGACGTTGGTAAACGCCTCCTGAATACCGGAATTCAGTTTATCCAGTTTTTTCTGCATAACCTGGAATCTTGGAAACGCGGTCTTTAAAATCAGGCCGATCACAAGACTCAGCACAGGGATTACCACCAGGATTACCATAGCCAGTTTCGCATTCATTAAAAATGCCATAATCAGCGCTCCCACCAGCATTCCCGGCGCCCTCATCATCAGGCGCAGCGCCAGCATGATGACGTTTTGCACCTGCTGAATGTCGTTCGTCAGCCTGGTGATCAAGGAACCTGTACTGAAGTCATCAATATTTTTAAATGAAAAGTTCTGCACTTTGGCAAAGAGGTCATTTCTCAGGTCGCTTGTAAAGCAGATCGATGCCTTTGCCGAAAAATAGGCTCCGCCAATTCCTCCTGCAGCCATAACGACGGCGACAAGGGCCATGACAATTCCGATCCGTATGATGTATCCGACATCCTTTTCCGTGACTCCGTTATTGATGATCATCGACATCAGCTTAGGAAGCATGATCTCGCCGAATACTTCCGTAAGCATGAGAATCGGCCCAAGAATGAATGCACTCATATAAGGCCTTACGTATTTTCCATATCGTTTCATAATATCACTCCTCTCTTTCTGTCTGAGAGACGGCATTCAGCAGATTGTTCTGCATCCGTTCCAGGCAGGCTGCAAACAGCTCAACCTCTTCCTGTGAAAAGCCGGCGAAAATAGCCTCTTCCACCTTCTGGAACACAATGTTGCTCTTCTCAATCACTGCGCGTCCCTTTTCTGTCATGTAGATATTGTTGAAACGGTTGTCTGCTTTATCCGCCTCTCTTATAATATACCCGCCTTTTTCCAGTTTCTTTAAGGAACTGCAATTGTGGCCGTTGAGACGTGGTGGCGCATGGCGATATCCTTTTGGGAAGCTTCCGGAAAACGGGCGATATCCATAAGGATCTGATGCTGGCTTCTGTAGACTCCCGTCTTATTCAGCAGCCGCTCCAGCAGCAGGCGGTGGAGGCGTACGACATAGACCGCCTTTTCCACTGTTTTATGCACGCTGAATTCTGCAGCCGATTCCCCTCTATTCTCTCTGTATCTCATATTCACTCCTTCTTTCTCCACTCTTCACATCCGCTTGATCAGCCAGCCGAAACCGCCGCAATAATTAGCCTATTAACAATTAGCCTTCTTATTATTAGCTAGCTAATTATTATATTATATTCCTACACATGGGAAAATGCAACAGGAAAAATAAGTGACTTTCTCTTTTGTATGTGATAATATAAATCTTCAGAGATTCTTCCGATGAAAGCAGTGAGGTACTTATATGAATACGATTATGAAAGCTGGAAAAAAGAAACCGGTCATCCGATTCTGCATTGGACTGTTTTTCATATTGGCGGCTGCCGCCTTCTGCGCCCTGTTTTTCCGGCTGCGGGGCAGCATTTCCGTAAAACCACTCCAAAGCGCCGGTTTTTCCGAAAGCGTTTATTATCTCCAGAAGGACCCCTTATGGGCCGGTGACCGCCTTGGCGATTCTGAATTTACAATGGCTTCTTCCGGTTGCCTTACTTCCTGCCTTACAGGCGTCATAAAACTGACAGGCATCATAATTCCTGAACTGGAAGCGGTAAATCCCGGCAGCCTGAACCGATTCTTCGCTACACATCACGTATACGACGGTGCCGGAAATATTCAGTGGAAACAGCTGGAAGCCGCAATCGGCAGAACGGTAGTTACAAAGTCGGCTTCAGAAGTTACGGCCGGCGGACTGGAAATGCTTCTTTCCCAAAATATATGTCCAATCGTGCGCGTCCGGGTAAAAGGCCTTGGAAGTTTTCATTATGTGCTGATTACAAAAAGTGATGGCCGGCAGTTCTGGTGTATGGATCCTCTGAATTCAGAAAAGCAGCCTGTACCCCTGTCACAATTCGGCAGCCGAATATATGCGGTCAGATACATCCTTCCGGAAGGCCGAGACGGAGATATCTGATCTTACTTTCATCTTATCCAATGTAAAATCAAGAAAGAGAGCGTTTCGTCGCTCTCTTTCTTGATTTCCATACAGCAGTTTCACACGGCCTGTATTTTGTCATATGGAACTGTATTTTAATTTGTAATTGTCTTTCCTGTATCCTGATCAAAAACATGTATTTTCTCTATGTCCATTTGAAACACGGCCCGGTCTCCCGCCTGAGTTTCGTATTTGGACTGACTCTTGCAACGATCTGTGTCTGATTAACCTCAAAGTACAGGAATACTTCCGCTCCCAGCAGTTCGTAAACGTCTACAGCCGCAGGAATTGCCCCGCTGCCTGATTTTGCGCAGTCTCTGCCTTCTGTTATATCTTCCGGTCTGATCCCCATGACAACACCCTTGCCTTCATAGCCGCCCTTCAGCAGCTTTTCCGACTTTCCTTCTGAAAGTGCAAATTCATTACCTGCTGATAAAAGAACAGCCACATTTCCTCTGCGTTCACAAACCGTATTCAAAAAATTCATCTGAGGCGATCCGATAAAACCAGCGACAAATTGGTTCACCGGTCTGTTATACAGATTCTGCGGCGAATCGATCTGCTGTACGATTCCGTCCTTCATAACTACAATTCTGGTTCCCAGCGTCATGGCCTCCGTCTGGTCATGAGTTACGTAAATAATCGTCGCTCCAAGTCGCTGATGGAGCTTCGCGATTTCCGTTCTCATTTGCACTCTGAGCTTCGCATCCAGATTGGACAACGGTTCATCCATGAGAAACACTTTCGGATTACGCACAATTGCCCGCCCCATGGCGACTCTCTGTTTCTGTCCTCCGGAGAGAGCTTTCGGTTTTCTTGAAAGAAGCTCTTCCAGATCCAGAATTTTCGCAGCTTCCCGTACGGCAGTATCAATATCCTTTTTCTTCATCTTCCTCATCTTCAGGGAAAAAGCCATATTTCCGTAAACCGTCATATGAGGATACAACGCGTAATTCTGGAATACCATGGCAATATCGCGGTCCTTCGGTTCCATATCATTGACCGTTTTCCCATCGATCTGAGGTCCCCTGAGGTAATCGTTTCGAGACCTGCAATCATTCTCAGCGTCGTAGATTTTCCACAGCCTGACGGGCCCACAAAGATAACGAATTCCCTGTCCTTTACCTCCAGATCAAAGTCTTTCACCGCGTTTACGCCGTTCGGATAGACCTTGCAGATATTTTTTAGAGAGACACTTGCCATAATCCTCATCTCCTTCTCGTCTTTTCTCAGTTACTTATCCGCATTGTAGTCTTCACATGCCTGTTTTACGATCGCCTCCACATCGCTGTCCGGGTCTGTAATGATCTGCTGCACCGCCAGAGACAGAATTTCACTCAGATTGCTGAAGTCTACCGGAGCGACTCCGATCGTTCCGCTCTCTGAAACATAGTCTACAAACCATTTGATTCTCTGTCCGTTAGGGTCGGTTTTAAAAAACTCATCCTCCATGGCCGACTTGCGGATCGGAACCTCTCCCGATATTTTTGCATAAGTGGCCTGACTGTCTGCTTCTACAAAATTCTTTATATATTCCCATGCCATCTCCGGATTTTTGCTGTTTTTCGGTATTCCCAACGCCCAGTAACTGATGTATGACGGCCCCGGCACGGTTCCATCTTCGCTTGGAAGCGGAATCAACCGCAGTTTTTCCTGACCGATTCCCTCGATATATTTCGATGATCTGTGGCTTCCATCCCAGTACATAACGGCTCTGCCTGCCGTAAACATGTCAGATGTTTCGTCATATTTGAGACTGGCTACATTACCTGGTACAATTTTAGCGTCAAAAACCATCGATTTAATCATTTTAAATGCTTTCATCGCTTCCGGAGAGTCGAATACCGCCTTTCCGCTCTCATCCAGCAGCTTTCCTCCGTAGCTTTCCACCATGGGCTGAAGGTAATCAATGGCAGCCGGCTGTGCCGCAGATCCCCAGAGCATAAAGCCGGAGGCCGCATTGCTGTTCGCCTTTTTCGCCACTTCTATGAATTCGTCCCACGTTTTAGGATCTTCCGTAATTCCAGCATCTTTCAGGATATCGTCTCTTACGTACAGGCCGTAAGGAATAATCGACATGGGAAGCGCATATTTTTTTCCGTTAAAAGTGCCGATCTCATCCCACATAAGGAAGTCCGCTTTTGTAGCCTCGTCGAAATCCCTCTCTATGAATTCATCCAGCGGCATCAGCGCATCGGCGTTTGCTTCGATGCTCAGAGACTGCATGCGGACAAATGTAACATCAGGAGGATTACCGGATTCCACAGACACGAGAAGTTTCGGTTCTACCTGCTCCCATCCGACGATTTCCGACGTCAGGCCGTATCCTGTTTTCTCTGTAAATGTCTTTAAAAGCTCTCCAGCCCCCTTTTCCCTTGGAGAATCTCCTCCCGGCTTTAAAAATCCAAGGAGGGACAATGTCTTTTCCCCTTCCGTTTTTGCTTCCTCCCTGCTTTCTGCCTTAGCTTCTCCAGGAACCTCTTCCTTCGCGCCGTCCTGGCCGCCTCCGCACGCCGCCAGTGAACCTGCCATAATCCCCGCCACCAGTAAACTCATCCATTTTTTCTTCATAAGTTCCCTCTCCTTTTCTTAGATTCGTATATATATTACAGGATCAAAAGACCTTTCGACCCCAACACCTTGTGTACAAAATTCATATGTTCCCGATCAGCTGGCGCTCAACGTGCCTGCGGTCATTCCCTGTACAAAATATTTCTGAAGAATCAGAAAGATTATGACGATGGGCAGGATTGAAATGATACTGGCCGCCGACAGCGCTCCCCATTCTACCCCATAATCTGTTTGAAACAGATGAAGGGCTACCGGCAACGTCCTCATCCCTTCTGATTTTGTGAGATTAAGGGCCAGTATAAACTCGTTCCACGCATTTGTAGCCGCGATGATCCCTCCCGCTATGATCGACGGCTTCATCAGGGGCACAATCACTCTCCAGAAAGCAGTCCATGAATTGCAGCCGTCCAGCTTCGCAGCCTCTTCCAGCGTCTTTGGTATGGTCCTGTAATAGGACTGCATAAGCCATGTCACAAGAGGTATGATAAAAGCAGAATAGACGAATACGAGAATGACGTATGTGTCCAGAAGTCCCAGTTTATTTGCCATAAAATACATGGGCATCGCATTGGCAAAACGTCCCACCGCCATGCCTGCCAGGATTACGAACATCACAAATCCTTTTCCCGGAAAATTATATCTGGCCGCCCCGTAACCTGCAAACATGGAAACCAGCAGCGTTACCGCCACAGAGGCGACGGTGACGATCGTGCTGTTCAGCATAAATTTCAGGAAATGATCCTGCATAAGCACTTTGATATAGTTTTTCATCGTGGCGTGGGACGGCAACAGCTTCGGCGGGTACGATAAAATCTCCGAGGTTTCTTTAAACGACGTACTGATCGTCCATAAAAACGGCACCAGCGTCAGCACAATAAACAGCACCAGCAGGGCCTGTATCAGTATTTTTTCTCCAAGCTTTAGTTTCATATCACTCCCCCTCTCAATAATAATCCTCATCTGTAATCAGCTTTTTATAGATAAAAACAAACACCAGATTCAGTACGAGCATAACTGTAGTGAGCGCCGACGACAGCGATATATTGAAAAATGTAAACGTCTCCTTATACAGTCTGATACTCAGAATTTCCGTCGTATACATAGGTCCCCCGCCTGTCATGGAAAGTACGAAGGAAACGATATTGAAAAAGCTCATGGTCAGAACGATAATCATAACGAGCACAACCGACCGTATCAGAGGCAGAGTAATATACCAGATTCTCTGAAACCTGGAACATCCGTCTACAAGAGCCGCTTCTTCCAGTTCTTTCGGTATGGCCGACAGGGCGGCCAGGATCATGACCAGGGAAAATCCGAGGGAACGCCATGCGTTCAGCACGGTTACCGTCACAAGAGGTGTGAGTTTCCCTTCAAAAAAATTGGGAAGGGTGACTCCCAGCAGGTCGCTCCAGTAATAAATGATGCTCATCTGCGGATTCAGGACCCAGGTCCACATAAGAGCCAGAACCACCTCGTTTGTCACCCATGGGATCAGAATGATCGTTCTGTATACGGAATTGGCCCTGCCCGGCTTCCGTATCATGAGCGCCAGTATAAAGCCTGCGATCAGGCGATCAATATGCCGACTACGGTAAAAAACATGGAATTAAACACGTTTGCCCAAAACCGGGAATCATGGAAAAGCTTCAAATACTGTCCAAAGCCTACAAACCGGACTTTCTGGAACACGTTGCTTTCGAAAAGGCTGTAATCAAAGGCGAATATAAGAGGAAAAATCGTCGCCAGGCTGACGATGATAAATGCCGGAGCAATCCACAGCCATCCTTCTCTCCTGCGCCTCGCTTCCGCCTCAGTTATCTTTCTTTTCACTGCGGTCCCCCCTCATCTCTCTGCGACTTTCCGGAAGAGAACAGAACGCCCTGTTCCTCCAGCTCGATCTCAGTTCTTTTATATCGATTTCATGGATATCGTCAATATTTTCCAGTGTTCCAAGAGCGGCGGCCGTTCCGGCCCCCTGGCCTCCTACCATACACGGACCGATTCCCCTAGCCGCCGACTGTGCCTCAAAGGTGGCCGATATGCACTTTCCCACGACCATCAGGTTCGCCATAGAAGACGTCAGGCACCGCAGAGGAATCTCGTACGCCCCGTCGCTGTTCTCATTAAATTCTCTTGTGGACGGGATATGTACGGCGCCTGTGGCATCATGGAAATTTAAAGGATAAGCGCCCATGCCGACGGCGTCCTCAAACGTCTTGTGCTCGACGATATCTTTCATAGTCAGCACGTAGTCCCCGATCATTCTCCTGGCTTCTCTTGCAGCCAGGTCATAGACTTCGGCGATATACGCGTTCTGAAATCCGTCCACATGCTTTTTCAGATATGCCACCACCCGGAACGCTTCCTCTCTCAAAAGGAAGCTGGCCCGGCTGACCTCCATAATATCCAGCGGATTGATACTGGCGCTGGTGCAGTTGAGGATCACGTCGTCATTTTTTCCGTGATAGTAAATCCCCAGGGATCTGGCATATAATCGAACCCGTCCAGCTTCCAGGGACACCAGTATTCAATCCCCCGCCGTATGCCGCCCGTTTCCTTTTTCCATGGGTCATGGTTATCCGTGTTGATGTATTTGTCCAGATATCGTTCATACCGGTCCATGTCCACCCCAACCACCCGGAACATATTGGACGTGCTCTGGGTCGTTCCCTGACTGCCGTGTTCCCAGCGGATTCCCGCCATATTCGCCAGCATAAGGTCGCCTGTGGCATCGATAAAGTATCTGGAACGAATCTCTTTTCTTCCCAGCTTCGACACCACTTCAATTCCCTTTATCCTTCCGTTTTCCATCTTTACGCTGTCCAGAATGGAAAACAGCATGATCTCACAGCCTGCGTCGTAAAGCTCCTTTTCTATCACGAACCTGGCCGTTTCCGGGTCGACTGAGGCAAGTCCTGTGATCCATTTATCACCGTCCCCATGATATTCAAAATAACCGCGTCCCGCTATTTCCTGGCATTTTTTTACCAGTTCATTGGGAATTCCCCCGATTACCTGCTCATAATTATTGTCGAAAAATCCTCCCCACGTCATTCCGATCGCGGACAGGCCGCCGATGTGAGCGCCCGCCTCTACGATCAGTACCTTTCTGCAGCCATTTCTAAGCGCCGCCAGGGCGGCTACGGAACCGGCCGTCCCTCCCCCGACAACTACCACATCATATTCCAGCATAACTGCTTCCTCCCGGACTGTTGATTAAAAAATAACTCCCTGCTCTTCCAGCATCTGACGGAGCTTCCGGATACTGATCTCATGAATATCCGAAACGCCTGAATCAAGCGCCAGGGCCGCGGCCGTCCCCACTCCCTGTCCCTCTACCATACACGGGCCGATCCCTCTCGCCGCCGACTGTGCCTCAAAAGTGGCTGAAATGCATTTTCCCGCCACCAGAAGGTTGGCAATGGAAGTAGTCATGCTTCTCAGCGGTATGTCATAAGCGCCGTCGCTCTTTTCGTTAAACTCCCTCGTTGACGGAATATGGACAGACCCTTCCACATCGTGAATATCCGGTGGATAAGCTCCCATCCCTACTGCGTCGTCAAATCTTCTGTGGACCACGATATCGTCCATGGTCAACACATAATCTCCGATCATCCGTCTCGTCTCCCTGGCCGCCAGGTCGTAAACGGCCGCGATATATGCCTCCTGGAATCCGTCCACATGTTCCTTCAGATATTCCAGCACCTGGAACGCCTCTTTTCTCAGCATATAGCTGGCGCGGCTCAGTTCCATAATATCCAGAGGATTGATACTGATGCTCGTACAGTTTAAGATCACGTCGTTATTCTTGCCGTGATAGTAGATTCCCAGAGATTTCGGCATATTGCTGAATCCATTGGGCTTCCACGGGCACCAGTACTCAATTCCCCTTCTGATCGCTCCTGTCTCCTTTTTCCACGGATCCAGATCTTCCGTGTTTATGTACTGATTGAGAAATTTTTCGTACTTGTCCATATCCACGCCTAAAACCCGGAACATGTTGGACGTACACTGGGTCTCGCCTTCCCGCCCGTGTTCCCACCGGACGCCTGCCTTATCCGCCAGTACCAGTTCCCCCGTGGCGTCGATAAAATATTTGGCGCGGATAGATTCCTTCCCCAGGCGGGATACGACTTCGATCTGTTCAATGCGCCCGTTTTCCATTTTCACCCCGTCCAGAATGGAAAACAGCATGATATCGCAGCCTGTGTCATACAGTTCCTTCTCAATCACGTAGCGGGCTGTTTCCCCATCTACGGAAGCAAGCCCTGTGATCCATTTATCACCGTCCCCATGATATTGGAAATACCCTCTCCCTGCAATTTCCTGACATTTTTTCACCAGTTCATGAGGAATTCCTCCGATTACCTGCCTATAATTATTATCAAAAAATCCTCCCCACGTCATTCCGATCGCCGAAAGCCCTCCCACATGGGAACCTGCTTCCACTAAAAGTACCCTCTGACATCCGTTTCTGGCCGCTGCCAGCGCCGCTACCGCTCCCGCGGTTCCCCCGCCTACAATTACGATATCATACTCCAGCATCCCTGATATTTCCTCCTTCTCACAAATTTACACTTCATTCGTAACAATTCAGACGTCTCGTCCAAACTGTTACAACTTCTCAGACAGCAGGATAAACGCGGTAATGGCAAATGGCACAAACATATTGGACTCCGGAAACTCTACGCTTCTTTCCGATATAATCACAGGAAGATCGGTCTCTGCAGCCGCCCGGCTCCTCTCATTGCTTGTAAAGACAATGGTGTGATACCCCAGACGCTTCGCATGTTTTACCATTTCCACACTCGTTTCTGTCTCTCCCGTATCCGATACGATTACCGCCAGACCCGCCTGTCCTTCCTTGCTTCGGGCCTCCAAAGGCCTGCCCCTGTATGCGATACAGCCGTTCTTTTTTTCCATAATGTGTCTGACAAAAAAGTCTGCAACCAAAGCGGAATCATCGATTCCAAAAACAGAAATGACGGTTCCTTTGCTCATTTCAAAGTATTCTGTGAACTGTTGCTGTAAGGTCTCGCTGTAATTGCGGATAATTGACCTGCACGGTTCTGTGCCCGATCCCAAAAATCCGCTCTGGTTTTCCTCCTCTGTCTGCGCCTGACGCAGATAAAACAACAGATCACGATAACCGGAAAATCCCATTTTCTTCGCCAGCTTTACTAACAGAGCCTGAGAAACAAAATTTCTCCTGGCTACGGCGCTGATTGTCATGTCCATTTTTTCATCCTGTACGTCGTTTTTGATGGAATTTAATACATCCTTCTCTAATACGGAAAGCCTCTCAATGATCATCCTCTGCATCTGTTATCTTCCTTTACGCCTCATCCGTCTGCTTCACCCTTTATATCTCCGGTTTCTATACCGCAATTATAGATATACTGTCAGCCTTTTTCAATATTTTCAAGACAATCATGTCTTTGTTCATGCATTCGTGAGAAAATTCACTATTTTTCCTCCTATTATGCGCCATTATAAGATTTATTTTTTTGTTTCACTTACCTCCAGATTATAGTAAAATGAAGAATAGTAACGCGCAGGAAAAGCGCGATACTATTCGCTACGCCTTGACTTTATAGTCAAGGCGGTTCCCGTATGTTTTTATGGAGCTCGGTTCGAGCGGAATAAAAAAATAGTAACGCGCAGGAAAAGCGCGGTACTATTCGCTACGCCTTGCTTTTGGTCAAGGCGGTTCCCGTAATATAAATCGATTGACGAAAGAAGAGGGATCACACATGAACATGTATTTTGTAGATGCATTTGCTGATCAACTGTTCACAGGCAATCCTGCCGCCGTCTGTTACGCCTCTGAATGGACTGCCGACGAAATCATGCAGAAAATTGCAGCAGAAAACAACCTGCCTGAGACAGCGTTTCTTGTAAAAGAAGGGGAAACATATGCAATCCGCTGGTTTACTCCAAGATATGAAATTGACCTCTGCGGCCATGCCACACTCGCCAGCGCTTTTGTAATTCACAACTTTATTGACAAAGGTATTTCCTCCGCCGTATTCACTTCTCAAAGCGGTAATCTGTATGTGGAATGCAGGGACGGTCTGTATACGCTTAACTTTCCATCCCGCCCTGCCCCGGCGATTGGCCGGCTGGAGGCTGCCGAGCAGGCACTTGGCATTCCTGTTCAGGAATTTTACCTTTCCAGAGATCTGATCGCTGTGGTGGAAAACGAAGATATGATAAAAGAAATGGAGCCTGATTTCTCCAGGCTGGAAGCGCTCGCTCAGGGGGACGGCGTCATCGTGACTGCTCCGGGTAACGATTTTGACTTCGTATCCCGCTGTTTTTATCCAAAATGCGGCGTTAATGAGGATCCTGTAACCGGTTCCGCCCACTGCAATCTGATTCCGTATTGGAGCAGGCGGCTTGGCAGAGAAAAAATGATTGCAAGGCAGCTGTCGGAGCGGGGCGGCACGCTGTACTGCCAGGACCTGGGCGGCCGGGTGCTGATCAGCGGAAGAGCCGTTCTGTTTTATGCTGCGCAAATCAAAGGTATTCTTTAGGAAAATAACAGAAGCGATATCCTGCCAGAAAAACTTCCTATGGAATTAAAAAAGGGACTTTGTACCGGCTGCTATAAACTGCCTGTCAAAGTCCCTTTTTTAGGTACATTTACTCCCTTTTAATCTTCTGGTACTCCTGGTTGACCCCGTCGCTTATCCTGAGATCATCCCTTCCATATATAGTTCCATCCCCAGCGTTCACAGCCAGCAGAAGGCTCTCCTGTTCCGCGCTCAGCTGTCCTTTTGTACTTCCTGAGTCCGTACCGTCTTTATTCACGTATCCAATGGAGGCTGTTCCATAGAATGACCACACCGGAACAAGCCTTCCCGTTCCACTTCCTTTATCTCCCGTTTGATAATCCCACCCGTCATACTCCAGCCGGTATCCAAACTCTACTTTCGTAACATCCGCATAAACACATGACTCCATCCCCTCAGCTGCTATGCTGTACAGGCTTTCGTCATTTGGATAGGAATACTCCGGTTTCATGTTGTGTACGAAATAATAGGACTTCATATACTGCTCAAAAATCTGGCTGACAGCTGAAAACGGCAGAAGAAAATTTTCTTTTTTATCCGTACCAGTTTCATTCTTCTTTACAACCTCTTTATTTATATTTTTAAATTCCAGGAGCGTTCCGTCGCTTGTATACAGGATCTCCATATACTGTACGGGGGCGGATATTTCTGAAAAAGCACTTCTATATCTGTGATTAATTACTGGAATTTCACCGACCGAACGCACATAGACCATTCGGTAGCCGTATTGGGAACTTGGAACCCATCGGCCGCTTTCACTCGAAGAAAGCCTTTTCCACTGACCGCTTTCCAGACGAAAGTCTCCTTCTGAAAAATCTGCTATCAGTTCCTCGCTCCGCTTTTTCAGCTCAATTTCCCGTTTTTCTCTTTCTTCTTCTGTTAATGAAAATCCCGACAGATCCCGGTTATCAAACTCCCCGTTGGTCCCGTCCCTCAACTTCGTATTTGTCAGCCATATCATCGGTGTTCCGTTTCGATTAATCCCCGTATGGAACGAAAAATGATACTGTCCATTAGACGATGTCTCATCCACGTCAAATCCTTCCGTATCTTTTTTGGTATCTTTTTTCGTGTCTTTTATGAGACCGGTATTAGCGGTCCACTCCAACGTTCCAATTTCATTTTCTAAAAGTGTCAGGTATTTTGTATAATCCTCCGTTTGATAACAGGAGGCTTCAATTTCAATTACAGGTGCTTCTGAAACCTTTGGAATATCCACATAAGCGTCTGCCGTTACCTTGATCTGGTCTCCGGATACTTCTGCCTTGTAACGTTCGGGCGCTTCTGTTATATCTTTTATAAGTCCCTTTTCCTGTTCTTCCTCTTCTTGCTTTTTTCCTGATATCGTTTCATTATCGGGCGGCGTTTCGTCTTCGGATACGATTTTTTTCCCTTCTGTTTCTCCTGTTTTTTCAGAAATAATCGGTACCTCCGTCTGTGGGATACACCCTGTAAAGCAGGATATCACGAATCCAGTCATAAGTATGACCGAAATACGTAATCCCTTCTTTCTCATACTTTTCATTGTTTTCCTCAAGTACCTACAGCATTTCTTCCTCACACCGCATCCTCCTCTGCTCTTTTTTCTATTTTTGCATTTCTGTCTGCTGAAACTATCATAGCAGAATTTCCTGCAGAAGAATTCACCGTCATGTAAACCTTTTGTAAATCATATCCTGATCAAACTTCAGGAAACGTGATGCCTACCTCTGTCCCTTCCCCTTCCTTGCTTTTAATCTCCATTGAAGCCCTGTGGAAAGATACAATCCTGTCTGCCAGTGCGAGCCCCAGTCCTGCCCCCTGCTGCTTCCGGCTTCTGGATTTGTCGGCCATATAAAATGCCTTTCTCACATGGGGAATATCTTTTTCCGGTATTCCACAGCCGCTGTCCTGTATGATAACCATCCTGTCCAGGCACGTAATCCGGATATTGCCTCCTTGGTCCAGAGCTTTTATGCTGTTGGAAATAATGTTGTCCAGCAGACTGCCCAGCAGAATTTCATCTCCCCTTACAATAAAATGACTAACCGCCTCATTGTCCAGGCTGATGCGGATTTTTTTATCTGATAATGAAGTTTTATGTTCTTCAAGAACCGGTATCAGGACTTTTCCCAGTTCAATATCCTTCATAGCAATCTCCTGATTTTCATACAGTCCGATCAACTGCAGCAGTTTCCCCGACATCTGATTCAGACGGCCTGCGGAACGGTAAATCGCCTCCAGCGCCTTTTCCTTCTGCAGCTCGTTTAGCCGGACATGCAGAAGGGAATCTGAATATCCCATAATGTTCGTTACCGGAGTTTTCATTTCATGTGAAAGCGCCCCTAAAAGGAGTTCAAGGTCTTCAATCTGCTGCTCAATACGGTCGGACATACGGTTCAGACTGCCGGAAAGAGCAGCAAGCTCATCACCTGAGGTTATATTTACTTTTCTGGAATAATCCCCACGGCTGATGGCTTCCGCCTGAATCCGCAGGTCCTCCAGCGCTTTCAGAATACGGCGGATCAACAGAATCAGAACGGAGACTGCCGTTCCGAATACCAGTAAGAAGATCAGGAAGTACATCTTTATCTGGTCTCTGGCCGATGTCCAGGCAGATGAGATATCCTTTACCGACAGCACGGAAAATCCCTGGGGATATTCCAGCTCTCCTTTCATAATCAGTATGTACCTGCCGCTTATCTTCTGTATTGTATACGCCTCTTTTAGCGCCGAGGGATTTGTAATGTCGTAATCCGTCATGTTTTTCATACAGATGTCGTCCTTCAACAGCGCATATCCTCTCTGATAACATCGTTCAAACTGATATTTCAGATATGCATCCCTAGCCAGTTCCCCCATTTCATCAAAATCTTCTCTCGTTCCAACCTGACGAAATGCACGTTCCGCAATGGCCAGCTTTTCCGTTTCATTTTGAACAATGCCTTCTATACTCGCTTTCATAAACTGGCTGACGGAAAACGCTCCGCAGATTAGAAAAGACAGAAAAAGTACTGCTGTCACCAGACCTATTATTTTTGTCCTGATCTTCATACTCCGTCATCCTCAAATAAATATCCGCCTTTTGGAATCGTCACAATATTTCCGCAGGTTTTCAGCTTCCTTCTCAGTTTTGCTACATGGACGTCAACGGTTCTCGTCTCTCCGTAAAATTCTTCTCCCCACACGAGGTCAAGAAGGGTTTCTCGTCCCAGCATAATATTGCGGTTTTGAAGAAATACTGTCAAAAGCTTATATTCTGTCGGTTTTAAATGCACTTCTTTCCCATCCTCATAAACTGTATGGCGTTTTAAATCCACAGTCAGGCCCCTGCAGGTAAGTTCATTTTTTCTTTTTCCCGTACGCTCCAGTACTTTTTCCATGCGTACCAGAAGCTCCAGAACTTCAAATGGCTTTACCATATAATCTTCTGCTCCCATTTTAAGCCCCTGTACCTTACTGAGCACGTCTGCCCTGGCGGTCAGGCATATGACGGGAATGTCTTGTTTTTTCAACGGTTCAATAAGAGAAAATCCATCTTTTCCAGGCAGCATCAAATCCAACAGTGCCAGGTCATAGCGACCGCCTTCCAGCAAACGGGACTCTGCCTGATCACCTTCATATACAGGATCAGCCTCGTAGCCGGCCGCTTCCAGATTCATGCAGATTAAATCGGATATATCTATATCATCTTCGATCACTAAGATTCTATTTTTCATCAATCGTTCCCCTTTTTAGCGCACGGCTTTCTGCGGCAGGCGCAGAAACCGTTAATGCGCTGATATAATGCCGCTTTGCGGTCATTATATCATAACCGCTGCGCGGTCATGTGCCTCCGGCGGATTTTAGCGCACGGCTTTCTGCGGCAGGCGCAGAAACCGTTAATGCGCCGATATAATGCCGCTTTGCGGACATTATATCATTTCCCCGTCGCGAAATCTTTATCGAAATGTAAAATATTTTGTAGCTAAATATTTTATAATGTACATGACATGCCGGCTGCTCATCCGTCTGCTGTTGCCGATAATCAAGTCATGGTAAGACAATAGCGGAATTCGGCGGCTTTCCACAGCTGAGGTGTGTTCACGTTGTAACAGCAGACGGTAGAATTCATGAAAAACTCATAAAAATCGGGGCACGGTATCCTTCTGCTTCTGCACAGAGTACCATGCCCCGGTTCTATTAATCCCCAAGGAGCTCCATCAGGTCGCTCTTTGAGAGGCTTGCGAGGGAAACGGTTCCCTCTGATATGATCTGCTCTGCCAGGGTCTTTTTCGACTCCTGAAGAGACAGGATATTTTTCTTCGATCGTGTTC
>NZ_QSDR01000026.1 GCF_003464085.1 Clostridium sp. AM58-1XD | reverse complement strand
AGTACAAAATAAATGGTAAATATGCACTAATAATAGCCATAAATGGAGCATATATTGACAAATATTACCAAAGATGTATAATTGAAAGTAAGAAATACTTCATGTATACATGAAGTATTATACCTAAGCTTAGGAGAATCACTTTATAAGAGAATGGCAGTAAAATGGAGGGATGATATGAAGGCAGTTGAAAAAATTGTTAAAGTAATCAGCAGATTTATGTTTCAGATTTCCTGTGTGCTGGTTTTAGCTTTAATCCTGATTATCTGTGCCGATGTAGTAGCCAGGTATGCATTTAACAGCCCGATCGCGTGGGTGTATGAAATGAGCTATATTTTGGGCGCATTTATTGCAGCAACGGGAATCGCGCAGTTGATGCTTGACGGGGGAAATATCAGGGTGGATATGTTTTATGCTAAGTTCAGTAAGAAAGGAAAGCTGTTCGTAGACGTATTATTTGGGGTGGTATTGTTTCTGCCTTCCTATGCAGCATTGACATGGGCTGTAATCAGAAACTGCATTACGGCGTATCTCACCGGAGAAGAGTCGGTAATCACTACATGGTATCCCAAACTTTGGCCGATTAAACTCGTTCTCTGTATAGGTCTTGTCCTGTTTTTGATTACATATGTTCTGATCATAATCGAGAAAATTGGAAAATTATTAGAAGAAGTGAAGAAGGGGGGAAAATCATAGATGTTAGAATTTGCAAGCCCTGAATTACTGACGTTGATCATCTTTTCTGTAGCACTGCTGCTGATTTTGATGGGCCATCCGATTGCATTTGCGCTGATGGGCGCGGCAGCCTTTGTTGGCATCACTGCAGTAGGACCCAAGTGTTTTGACATGTTTCAATCAGGCCTGTATACACAGGCCACGTCCTACAGCATGCTTGCTGTTCCTCTGTTCGTATTCATGGGACACATGATTGAAACGACCGGAATTACCCGGCGGATGTTTGAAGCCGTTTATGTCTGGATTGGTAAAATGCGCGGTAGCCTTTTAGTTGTTACAATCATCATAGGAACGATCCTGGCAGCATGTGTCGGGGTGATCGCAGCTTCCGTTACCATGCTGGGACTGATCGGCCTTCCAATGATGATGGAACGAGGCTATGACAAAAAGCTGGCCTGCGGTGCGATTTGCTCCAGCGGATCACTGGGAATTCTCATTCCGCCTTCCGTCCTTCTCGTTATGTATGGCCCGACGGCAGGTTTGTCAGTAGGAAAGCTCTTCATGGGAGCTATGGGGCCAGGTCTGCTTTTGGCTGCAATGTATATTGCATACAATTTAATTATGTGTCATCTGCACCCGTCATACGCGCCGACTGCAACAAGAGAGGAACTGGACGTTTCAACGAAGGAAAAAGTGAAGATGCTTATCTTTTCCCTTCTGCCTCCTGTTCTGCTGATTGTGGCTGTTCTGGGATCGATCATGTTCGGAATTGCAGCTCCTACGGAAGCGGCAGCAGTAGGCGCTCTGGCTTCCATTTTATTATCGATGGCTTACCGTACCTTTAATATGAAAAACCTCACCAGCGCACTGCAGTCCACAGCTAAAAACTATGCCATGGTTCAGATGATTATATGGGCTGCGAAGGCGTTCACAACGTTGTTTTTAAAAATGGGCTGCGGCAATATTATCACAAATATTATTGGGAATATGCCTGGCGGACGCTGGTCGGCCTTCTTGATCATTATGCTTATTACATTTGTGCTGGGCATGTTTATCGACTGGATTGGAATCATTATGATTATGGTCCCGATTATAACACCTCTCGTCACGAAGCTGGGATTTGATGAAATTTGGTTTGCGATGATGATTATCACGAACCTTCAGCTATCCTTCATCACACCTCCGTTTGCCTACTCCATCTTTTTCCTGAAGGATGTGACGCGGCCTGAATGGGGGATATCGACCGGAGATATTATCCGAGGGATTGTTCCTTACATATTTATTATCGCGTTTACACTTGTCTTATGCTGTATTTTCCCGCAGATACTGACGTGGCTTCCAAGTATTGCGGTAGGATAACAAAAGTAAAAGGAGGAAAGAAGATGAAAAAGAAGATTTTAGCAATTAGTATGGCAGCAGTAATGGCTATGAGCCTTGCGGCATGTGCAGGAGGCGGTTCCTCATCTGCGAAAAAAACGGCTGCTGAAGGCGAAGCAGCTGTTAGTGCAGAGACTTACAAACTCACTTTCCAGACATGTCTGGCAGCTGGAACTCCGAACTATGAAATGGCAGAAAGGCTGGCGGATAGTGTGAAAAAGGCTTCTGGCGGCCGTTTGATCCTGGATGTATACGCTGTTGGCGCGATTTCGGAATATGGAGAGATGGCAAACGCGGTGAAAGATGGAACGCTTGATATGGCAGCAATATCTACAGGTTCCCAATCCGGCCTGCTTGGGAAAAAAGCCTATTTATTCGGCGGCAGCGGAAGCCCGGGAGGATTTAATCCGGATGAGTTTCTTGCATGGGTCTATGAAGGCGGCGGAGAGGATATTATGAGAGAGTACATTGATCCTACGGGTGTTCATTTCCTGACAATCTGTACAGCTTCCGGCGCAGAACTGTTTTGTCATTCTAACGTAAAACTGGAATCGGTCAGCGATTTTAAGGGAGTTAAATTCAGAACACTTGGCATGTGGGCAGATGTTTTGACAGAAATCGGAGCTTCTGTTGTCAATGTAGCAGGCGGAGAGATTTATCAGTCGGCAGAAAAAGGCCTGATCGATGCGTTCGAGTATTGTGACGCCGCGATCAACTATAATATGGGATATCAGGACATCATGAAGTATATCGGCGTACCGGGAATCCATTCACCTGTATGTACGGAGGCGATGTATATCAACCAGGATACATGGAACAGCCTTCCGGAAGATCTGCAGACGATTCTGTATGAATGTACGAAAGCAATGGCGCTTGAAAGTCCGTACTATTTTGCAAAACAGGACGCAGAAGCTATGAAGAAATTTGAAGAAGCAGGCGTTGAATTCTTTACTTTATCAGAAGAAACACAGAAAGAATTCCTGGATATTACGTATGAACTCCAGAAAAAATACATGGAAGAGGAAGAAGGATACAAAGATATTTTTGCAAACCAGAAGGCTTTCCTGGATCAGTACAAGAAAAACGACAAAACTGTTCAGATAACAATGAGCACCTATGATTTTGACCTTCCGTAAAAAGAACAAAGAATTCCGCAAGCGGAACTCTCGCGCTGAGCGCGGTACCCGATAAAGCGGGGCATGCAATCGCATTAGCGGCATCATTCCTTTTGCGCGAGTACGCATCCATAGCGGAGCGTTTTTGATTTTTAAGAAATCATACGCTTTATCACTTTACAATAACAAGGTCTTTCATGGAAAGTAAAAAATACCGCGCTTTTAGGGCGCGGTATTTTGCTGCGCCTTGACCAAGAGGTCAAGGCGAGACCCGGTATTTTTATTGGCCGCTGATTAGAGCCGCCGCCTGCGCCGCCGTCATGGAGCTCAGGCGGCTGTTCTGGTATTCGCCGGAAAACGTCACTTCTCTGCCAAACCATTCAGGCGGACAGAAAGCATTCGCTGAATCTTCATCAGGAAATTCCACTTCTGCCAGGAGGAGGCCGTCAAACAGGCCTTCAAAGAGATCCAGCTCAATGGTCAGAGTATCAGTCAATGGAATCAGATACCGCTTTTTCGTAAGGATATTTCCATCTGATTTGGACAGCAGATGGCAGTAGGAATCTTCCGTAAGGGGAAGATTGTATTCTTCTCTTACCATGAGGCCCTTAGATTTATAAGTCAGGTAAAAGGAATCGTCGTCCCTTCGCACCCGAACAACAGGACCAGTAGATAAGTATCCCTGCTCTATACGGCGGCAGGGATAGCTCTTTAGGCCTTCAGGAAGGGATTTTACCAGATATTTCCGCTCTATTTCCATAAATTACCTCCTTTTATCGTACAAAACATTGCGTTTTTGGATAAGGTTTTGTATGATATATAATTATGATGTAACTGTTCAGGACGATGGGACTGTGGGTGCAAAAGCCTGCTTCATGTTTGTTTATAAGCAGGCTTTTGCACCCACAGTCCCGTCAAAAGACCTTTTGACACATACATCATTACTATAATCATTATAGATAAAAAAGGAGAATTTATCAATGGCTCAGGTATATGCATTTTTAGCGCCGGGTTTGGAAGAAGTGGAATGCCTGGCAACAGTAGACGTATTAATCCGTGCAGGAATAAAAGTGGAACTCGTTACGGTTACAGACTGTCTGGAAGTAACCGGTTCCCATAATATTACTGTAAAGGCGGATTGCAAATTAAAAGATGTGAAATGGGATGAGGCCCAGGTTCTGTTTCTTCCGGGTGGAATGCCGGGGACGAAAAATCTGGCGGAGTGCCGGGAACTGACCAGCCATCTGGTGGAAGCCTATCATGCCGGAAAACGGCTGGCTGCCATTTGTGCAGCTCCCAGCGTGCTTGGAGGCCTTGGACTTCTGAGAGGAAAGAAAGCGACCTGCTATCCGGGATTTGAAGACCAGCTGCTGGAGGCTGAATACCAGAAGGCGGGCGTGGTGACAGACGGCTGTGTGACGACAGCGAGGGGCCTTGGATACGCGCTCGATCTGGGATTGGAACTGGTCGGGATATTGGCAGATGACGAAACGGCGAAAAGAATAAAGGCCTCAATTCAATACGACCAGTTTTAGCGGAGGCAGAGGAAATGAAAAGAAAAATAATCGCAGCAGCGGCTATCACAGCCGCCGCAGTACTGATGACTTCCTGCCAGGGGAAAAAGCAGGAGGAAGTTCAGCCTGTGGACGTAGAGGTATGGCATTATTATAACGGAGCACAGAAAGAAGCTTTTGACAGGCTGGTGATGGAATTCAACCAGACTGTTGGGGCCAGTGAAGGAATTCTCGTACGTTCCTTCAATAAGGGCGGTATCCAGGAACTGGAGGACTCTGTTCATGATTCCGTAAACGGAAAAGTGGGAGCGGAAGAGCTTCCTGACATCTGTGCAGCTTATGCAGATCTGGCCTACAGTATAAAAGACCAGGTCCAGCTCGTGGATTTTAATAAATACTGGAGCAAAGAGGAGCAGAAGGAATACATAGAGGCATATGTGAATGAAGGCTATCTGAGCGGCGGTGACGGCCCTCTGAACCTGTTTCCTGTCGCGAAATCCACGGAGATTCTGGCTGTTAATGAAACGGACTGGGAGAGATTCAAAGCGGAAACGGGAGCTGATGAAGCGGAACTTTCAACATGGGAAGGAATTGGGCGCCTGGCGGAATCATATTATAAATGGACAGACAGCCTGACGGAGGAGCCGGATGATGGAAAGGCATTTTTTGGAAGGGATGCATTCGCCAATTATATGCTGGTTGGAAGCAGACAGCTGGGACATGAAGTTTTTCAGGTGCAGGATGGGAAGATGATCCTAGATTTTGACCGGGACGTCATGCATAAGCTGTGGGACTGCTATTACGTCCCATATATTAAAGGGTACTTCGGAGCATATGGAAAATTCAGAACGGATGACGTAAAAACTGGCGACCTCGTAGCGTTTGTGGGCTCCACGAGCGGCATGACCTATTTTCCGCAAAACGTGATAAAAGAAGACGGCAGCGTGTATGAGATCACAGGAAAGATGTTCCCACTGCCTAATTTTGAAGGAAGGGACAAGTGGGCTGTTCAGCAGGGCGCAGGAATGATGGTGTTCCAGTCAGACGAAGCAGGCGAAAGGGCGGCCGTTGAATTTTTGAAATGGTTTACGGAAGAAGACAACAATCTGCAGTACTGTGCTTCATCCAGCTATCTTCCCGTGAGGTATGTCACGCAGGAGAAGATGGAAACGGCAGTAAAACAGCAGTCAGACATGCTTGGTGTATTGCCGGACAGCCTGCTCACCGGACTTCTGGTAACGGAAGAGTATGAACTGTATACGACATCTGCCGTTAAAAATGGAGGAGAAGGAAGAACGATACTGAACAACTCCATGGATGAAAAGGCGCGGAGGGACAGGCTTGCGATTGAACAGATGATCGGTGAAGGGATGAGCGCAGACGAAGCGGTCGGCCGTTACAATACAGAAAAGAATTTTGAACAGTGGTATGTGTCAACGCTTGCTGAGCTTAAAAAGCTGGAAGGATAACGGGTCGTTATGAGGAAAAAAAGCAGGTCAATACAAACAATCTTAATATTCTTAATCACGTTCATTACGATGGTGCAGACCGTTTTGTTCCTCGGATTTATCGTATTCGGCGGTTTCGCTGAAAGACTGAAAGACAATGCTGTAGAAAATATGACTGAAAGCACGGAAAATAACCGTTTGTACCTGGAAAAAGAACTGCTCCACCGGTGGGTTTATCTGCTGGATGGAACGGAAACGCTTACGGCTGAAATTCAGGGCGTATTAAGTGAACGGGGGCAGCAGTCTGCGGATATTCGTAAAGATCCGGAACTGAACCAGGCGATTACCAGGAAAGTGTCGGAGACTCTGATTAATATGCTCCACAGCAGCATAGGAAACAGCGTGTTCCTGGTGCTGGACGGACCGGCGGCAGAAAAAGCGGATCAGATGCGGGCCGGGATTTATATCAGGGACCTGGATTCCAGCAGCCATACACAGGATAATTCAGATCTTCTTCTGGAGAGAGGGCTTCCGTCTATTTCAAAAGAGCTGGGGATCGCTCTGGACAGTTACTGGAATATCGGATTCTCTTCATTGGATCAGTTTCTGCCGTATGATCTGCCGGTGGAGTATGCAAGAAGCCATGGAGCCGGTCCGAAAGAAGCGGCAAATTATGGATATTTCAGCCGGCCGTTCGCCCTGTCTCCGGAAGATGTAGATGTGGTGACATATTCGGTCCCGCTGATTATGCCTGACGGCGATGTGATCGGAGTAGTCGGTTATGATATCACTCTGCCGCAGCTGGAAAAAATAATTTCCGATATGGAAACGGAACTGGACGGCAAAACGATCAACCTCATCGGTTTTCACCAGGCTGGTACGAACGAGGTAGAAGTAGCGGCGGTGAACAGAGGGGGATATGAGTGGTATTTTAAAGACGAACCGATTCTCGCCTTTGAGCAGGAAAGCAATTCAGAAATCCGTCTGACAAGTGATTTTAACGAAAATTCATGGTATGCCGGCATAGGGAAGCTGGAAGTGTATAATCACAACACGCCGTTTGAAGACAACGAACTGGTTCTTGTGCGCATGCGGCCCAAAAAGGAGGTCCTTTCCTTCTACCAGGAAATTCAGTCCATGCTCTTTGGTTTCATCATCGTCTGCCTTCTGTTGAGCCTGACGGGCGGGATTCTGGCCGGTAAGCGTGTGACGGCGCCGATAAAGAAAATGATGGATGAGATACGGGAAAAGCAGCAGCGGCGTAATATCCAGGGACTTTCACTCAAACGTCTGGGAATCAGCGAGATCGATGAAATGGGCGAGACAATCGAAAAATTGAGTGCGGAAGTGGAGAAATCCAGTTCAAAAATTTCGCATATTCTGGAGCTGACGGAAGTGCCGATTGGAGTTTACGAGTATCTGGATAAGGACTCTCCTGTATTCTGCAGCCGTACGCTGATTTCCATGCTCAATTGGGGGAAGACGGATAAGGACTATATCTATATGCCTCCTGGTGAATTCCATGAGCGCATGAAAGAACTGAACAGCTACCTGTGGAAAGCCAGCCCGCAGATTTATTACCTGGATAAGCCAAAGCCTCACTGGGTCAAACATCTGACTGTGGAAAATAAGGGAGGCAGGGGTACGCTGGGAGCGTTTATGGATGAAACTGCCGGCATTTTGGAGAAAAAGAAGCTGGAATGGGAGCGGAACTACGATATTTTGACCAGCATTTATAACAGACGTGCATTCCGGGAAGAAGTGGAACGGATTATTGCAGAAAAGGCAATAGAAAGCTTCGCTGTCGTCATGTGGGACCTGGATAATCTGAAGTATATTAACGACACATTCGGCCATGAAGAAGGCGACAGGTATATTGCCAGATTTGCCGGAACTTTAAGAAAGCTGGAGCGGGAAGGCGGAATTATCAGCCGTTATTCCGGAGATGAGTTTGTAACCATTATTTTTGATGAAAACGGAAAAGACAGGATTCGAAGCAGACTGAAGAAATTCATGGAAGAGCTGCAGGCGGATAATTCAGTCCCCATAGGAGATCAGAAGATGACGATCCGTGTATCGGCCGGGCTGGCATGGTATCCGGAGGATGCAGAAGATTATTCAACCCTCGTGCATTATGCGGACTTTGCAATGTACGTGGTAAAGCACAGCGTAAAAGGAGCGCTTCAGGAATTTGACAAGAAAACGTATGAAGGCAACTACTATATGCTGGAAGGACGGGAGGAGTTAAACAGAATTCTGGAAGAGAAGAGAGTGAAGTTCGCTTTCCAGCCGATTATTGACCGAAAGGGAGAAATTTACGGTTACGAGCTTCTGATGAGACCGCAGACGGATAAACTGAAGGGAATCGAAGAAATGCTCAGGCTTGCGAAAGAGCAGGCCAAGAATAGCCAGGTTGAACGGCTCACATGGATGGAATCACTGAAAGTCATTCGAGAGAAAGTGAAAAATGGAGAGCTGCAGGGCAATGAAAAACTGTTTATCAATTCCATTGCAAATGTCAGCCTGACTTCTGGTGAACTGAACGAGATCGAAGCAGCGTATCCGGATATACTTCCTAGAATCGTTATGGAGATTACGGAAAGCGAACCGCTGTCTGCGAAGTCTGCCAAATTTAAACGCGATTACATCGACAGATGGAATGCGATGGTTGCCATCGATGATTTTGGAACGGGGTACAACAGCGAAGCAAATCTCCTGGAAATGCGGCCGCATATTGTCAAGATCGACATGCACCTGATTCGGGATATCAATGACGACGCCAACAGGCAGCTGCTCCTGCGCAACATCATGTCCTATACGAGGGAAGCGGAAATCAAGGTACTGGCTGAAGGCGTGGAAACAAGAGAAGAAATAGAACTCTTAATGGAGTTTGGAATCGACCTGTACCAAGGGTATTATATTGCCCGGCCGCAGCTGGAAATTACAGGAATTCTTCCCGAAATAAGGGAAGAGATCAAAAAAATAGAAGAAACCTGCCAAAAACAAGGATGAAACTGAAAAAATAAGCAAATTAGTATTGATATTTCAAGATGCGGTATGTTATAATGCTAACTTGAAGTGTAACGCCCTGTAGGCAGGCGGTTCACATATAGATCAAGGAGGAACCCATATCATGAGTTTACAAGTAGAGAAATTAGAAAAGAACATGGCAAAGCTGACAATCGAAGTACCGGCAGAGCAGTTTGTCGAGGCTATTAAGACTGCATATAACAAGAATAAAAACCAGTTTAATATTCCTGGTTTCCGTAAGGGAAAAGCGCCTCAGGCTATGATTGAGAAGATGTACGGAGCAGAAATTTTTTATGAAGATGCCGCTAATGAAATCCTGCCGGTTTCTTTTGACGCTGCTGCAAAGGAGAGCGGACTTGATATCGTATCCAGACCGGACATCGATTTAAAGCAGATGGAAAAGGGAAAACCGTTCATCTACGAAGCAACCGTAGCGTTAAAGCCGGAAGTAACTCTGGGAGAGTACAAAGGTGTTGAGGTAGAGAAGGCAGCTGCAGAAGTGACAGACGAAGATGTTGAAAAAGAGTTAAAGAAGGTACAGGATCAGAATTCCAGACTGATTTCCGTAACAGACAGACCTGTAGCGGACGGCGATCAGGTAATTATCGACTTTGACGGTTCTGTAGACGGACAGCCATTCGACGGCGGCCAGGCAGAGGATTATCCGCTGACAATCGGAACTCATTCTTTCATCGATACGTTTGAAGAGCAGTTAGTTGGCAAGAATGTAGGTGAGGAATGCGAAGTAAACGTTACATTCCCGACAGAATACCATGCAGAAAACCTGGCAGGAAAGCCGGCAGTTTTCAAAGTAAAGATCAATGAAATCAAGTACAAAGAGCTTCCTGAGTTAAATGATGAGTTCGCAGCAGAGGTTTCCGAGTTTGAAACTCTGGACGAATACAAGGAAGATATGATGAAGAAGCTTCTGGATGCAAAGCAGAAACAGGCTGCAACAGAGAATGAGAACAGGGTTGTTGAGAAGGTTATTGAGAATGCAACGATGGAAATTCCGGAAGCAATGATTAATACTCAGATCAATAACATGATCAACGACTATGCCCGCAGAATGCAGAGCCAGGGATTATCCCTTGACGACTACATGAAGTACACAGGCATGACCATCGAAAAATTAGGAGAGCAGATGAAGCCTCAGGCTGTCAAGAGAATTGAGACACGTCTTGTTCTGGAGGCAGTAGCAAAGGCTGAAAATATCCAGGTTTCTGATGAGGCGATGGACGCAGAAATCGAAGGAATGGCAGCAGCCTACAAGATGGAGCGGATAAGCTTAAAGAGTACATGGGCGAGGCAGAAATTGCACATATGAAGGAAGACCTCGCTGTTCAGAAGGCAGTAGATTTCCTTGTGGCAGAAGCAAAATTAGTTTAACCAAAAATGAAAGGGAGGCCGTTGCAGGGAGCTTTTGCGTAAATGCAGCAGCCTCTTTCCTTAGACAGGAGGCAAAACATGAGTTTAGTACCTTATGTCATCGAATCCACCAGCCGTGGAGAACGTTCCTATGACATTTATTCCCGTCTGCTGAAAGACAGAATTATCTTTCTGGGCGAGGAAGTGACAGACGTGTCCGCAAGCCTGATTGTTGCTCAGCTTTTATTCCTGGAATCGGAAGATCCCAGCAAGGATATCAGCCTGTACATCAACAGTCCGGGCGGTTCCGTAACAGCAGGTATGGCAATTTACGATACGATGCACTATATTAAATGCGACGTATCCACGATCTGCATCGGAATGGCAGCCAGCATGGGTGCATTCCTTCTCGCAGGAGGCACAAAGGGAAAGCGTTATGCCCTTCCGAATGCGGAAGTTATGATTCATCAGCCGTCAGGCGGCGCTCAGGGCCAGGCTACGGAAATTCAGATTGTAGCAGAAAAAATTCTGCAGACAAAGAAAAAGCTGAACGAAATCCTGGCAGCGAATACGGGACAGCCATACGAAGTGATTGCGAGGGATACGGAGAGAGATCATTATATGACGGCGGAAGAGGCGAAAGACTATGGCCTGATCGATGCTGTAATTGCAGGCAGATAATAATTCCCGCCCTGCATTTCCGGATGAATCGTCCGGATAAGGATGCAGCATGTAACGTAAAACGAGGAGTATGAAAGAATCGAGGTGCGACGTTAATGCCAGGAAGACCAGACGATAAGGTCAGGTGCTCTTTCTGCGGAAAGACACAGGACCAGGTGAAGAAATTAATCGCCGGTTCCAACAATGTTTACATTTGCGATGAATGTATTGATTTATGTGCAGAGATACTGGAAGAAGAATTTGACGGCCATGGAGAAGAAGAGTTTGATCTGGCGAAATCAACCTGATGAAGCCGAAGGAGATCAAAAATTTTCTGGATGAATATGTAATCGGACAGGAGGACGCGAAGAAAGTGCTGTCCGTTGCCGTTTACAATCACTACAAGAGAGTTACTTCTAAGAAAAATATGGACGTGGACGTTCAGAAAAGCAATATTCTGATGCTTGGTCCAACCGGCTCGGGAAAGACATATCTGGCCCAGACGCTGGCAAAGATTCTGAATGTACCGTTTGCCATTGCAGATGCAACAGCGCTTACGGAGGCCGGATATGTAGGCGAGGATGTAGAGAATATCCTGCTGAAGCTTATTCAGGCGGCAGATTACGATATCGCAAAAGCAGAGTACGGTATTATTTATATAGATGAAATTGATAAAATCACGAAGAAGTCTGAAAATGTTTCTATAACGAGAGACGTTTCAGGCGAAGGCGTGCAGCAGGCGCTCCTTAAAATTCTGGAGGGCACGGTTGCAAGCGTTCCGCCTCAGGGAGGCAGAAAACATCCTCATCAGGAACTTCTGCAGATTGATACGACGAATATCCTGTTCATCTGCGGCGGTGCGTTTGATGGTCTGGAAAAGATCATTGAGCGGCGTATGAATGTGAGCGCAATCGGATTTAATTCGGAAATTCACGATAAGAACCAGATGGATATTGACGAACTGCTCCGAAAGGTGCTGCCGGAAGATCTGACAAAGTTCGGCCTGATTCCTGAGTTTATCGGCCGTGTTCCGGTAACCGTATCGCTGGAACTTCTTTCCAGAGATGCTCTGATCCGGATACTGAAGGAACCGAAGAACGCCCTTACAAAACAGTATCAGAAGCTGTTTGAGCTGGATGATGTAAAACTGGAATTCACACCGGATGCGCTGGAGTCCATTGCGGATCTGGCGGTTGAGAGAAAGACGGGTGCCAGAGGTCTCCGTTCGATTATGGAATCTGTAATGATGGATCTGATGTATGAAGTTCCGTCGGACAGCAATATCGGAATCTGTACAATTACGAAGGATGTGGTGGATAAAAAAGGCGAAGCGGATATCGTATACCGTGATACGACTGTGCCGAGAAAGACCATCGCTCAGAGATTCAAAAAGGATAAGACAGGCGAGATCGCCTGATTTAGACAATGCCTGGGGCGACCAGATATCATCTGTAAATACGGTGTCTGGCCGCCCTGTAATGTCTGATTACAAAAGGAGGAATAGGAATGGAAGAAAGAAAAACCATGCCAGTCATCGCCCTGAGGGGACTGACGGTTCTTCCCAAAATGATGATACATTTTGATGTCAGCCGGGCCCGCTCCATTGCTGCTGTAGAGAGAGCCATGATCGACGATCAGAAGGTTTTTCTGGTAACGCAGAAGAATCCTGACGACGAGAACCCATCCCAGGAGCAGCTTCATCAGATCGGCACGATAGCTGTCGTTAAGCAGCTGGTGAAACTTCCGGGAGGACTTATCCGGGTTATGGTTGAAGGTTTATTCAGAGGAGAACTTCTCTGCCTGGAATCTACAGATCCGGCTTTGACTGGAGAAGTTGCCGTTCTTACGGCACAGGAGGATGAACTGGATTGTATAGCCCGTGAGGCAATGGCCAGGGTTTTAAAAGATAAACTGGAAGAATACGGACAGGAAAACCAGAGGGCGGCAAAGGAAATACTGCCGAATCTGATGATAATTATGGAGCTGGACGAACTGATGGATCAGATCGCGATTCAGATTCCATGGGACTATACGGTCCGCCAAGAGGTGCTGGATCATATCGCGCTGATGGACCGGTATGAAAAACTTCTTCAGAATCTGACAAAAGAGATTGAAGTTCTGCGCATCAAACGGGATTTTCAGGCCAAAGTTAAGGCCGCAATCGACAAGAACCAGAAGGACTATATTCTCAGGGAACAGATGCGCATTATCCGCGAGGAGCTGGGAGAAGATAATCCGGATACTGAGGGAGACGAATATCAGGAACAGCTGAACAAGCTGTCGGCAGATAAAGAGACAAAGGAAAAAATCCAGAAAGAGATCAACCGATTTAAGACCATGCCCAGCGGAAGCCAGGAAGCCAACGTCCTGCGTACTTACATTGAAACACTGCTGGAACTGCCCTGGAACAAGGTGTCCAGAGATAATCAGAATCTGAAACATGCGGAGAAAATTCTGAATGAAGATCACTATGGCCTGGAAAAGGTAAAAGAGAGAATTCTGGAATATCTGGCGGTAAGAATCTTACGAAGAAGCAGAGCAGTACGATTCTATGTCTTGTAGGGCCGCCTGGAACCGGTAAAACTTCGATTGCCCGTTCGGTAGCAAGGGCGCTGAATAAAAAGTATGTGCGCATCAGCCTTGGAGGAATCCGGGATGAGGCAGAAATCAGAGGCCACAGAAAGACTTATGTGGGAGCTATGCCGGGGCGCCTTGTTGAGGGATTAAAGCAGGCAGGAGTGAGCAATCCGCTCATGCTTCTGGATGAAATAGATAAAGTGAGCAGCGATTATAAGGGAGATACAGCCTCCGCTCTTCTGGAAGTACTGGACGGAGAGCAGAACGTAAAGTTCCATGATCACTACGTAGAGACGCCGATTAACCTTTCCAATGTGCTTTTCATCGCTACAGCCAACACGACGACGACCATTCCAGGTCCGCTTCTGGACAGAATGGAGATCATTGAAGTAAACAGCTATACGGAAAATGAGAAATTCCACATTGCGAAGGAATATCTGGTAAGCAAACAGCTGGAACGCAACGGGCTGAAGGAAAATCAGGTGATTTTCGATGATGAAACGCTCCAGAAGATTATCCACAATTATACGAGGGAGGCAGGAGCCCGAAACCTGGAGAGAAGGATTGGGGATGTCTGTAGAAAGGCTGCTAGGGAAATCGTAGAAGACAAGGATAAAAAACGGGTAATCCATGTGAAAGTGGATGATCTGGAGAAATATCTGGGCAAGGAAAAGGTTTCCTTTGAAGATGCCAATGAAGAAGATGAAGTGGGAATTGTCAGAGGCCTTGCATGGACAAGCGTAGGCGGCGACACGCTGCAGATTGAAGTTAATGTGATGCCTGGAAAAGGCGAACTGAAGCTGACGGGACAGATGGGTGATGTGATGAAAGAATCAGCTCAGACAGCTATGAGCTATGTTCGTTCCATCTGCAGTACATATGGAGTATCGGATGAATTTTTTGAAAAACACGATATCCATATTCACATTCCGGAAGGCGCCGTTCCTAAAGACGGTCCGTCTGCTGGAATTACAATGGCTACAGCCATGTTTTCAGCGATCGCCGGCAAAAAAGTATCGGCAAAGACGGCGATGACAGGAGAAATTACATTGAGAGGCCGTGTCCTGCCGATTGGAGGACTGAAGGAAAAAATACTGGCGGCCAAGATGGCTCATATTCAGAAAGTGCTTGTGCCTGCGAAAAACAAGCCGGATATTGAAGAACTGTCTGATGAGATCACAGGAGGCCTTTCCATCATATTTGTAAAGACAATGGAAGACGTGCTGAAAGAGGTTCTTGTTTAAAGACCGCGCCGGCCCCTTTTGAAATGAAAGGGAAAAAAGAAAGGAATTTGAGTATGGTAATTAAGAATGTGGAACTGGAGACTGTCTGCGGCGTTACGAGCACGCTTCCGGATAACGAATTCCCGGAGTTTGCATTTGCGGGAAAATCGAATGTAGGAAAGTCCTCTCTTATTAATGCGCTGATGAACAGAAAATCCTTTGCCCGTACTTCATCACAGCCGGGAAAGACTCAGACAATCAACTTCTACCGCATAAATGATGCCTTTTACTACGTGGATCTTCCAGGGTATGGCTATGCGAAGGTGTCGGTGGAAGTGAAGGCAAAGTGGGGAAAAATGATTGAACGGTATCTTCAGAAATCTCCTATGCTGCGCTGTGTATTCCTGCTCATTGATATCCGTCATGAGCCGTCGGCCAATGATAAAATGATGTATGACTGGATTGTCCATAACGGATATGAACCGGTTATCATTGCAACAAAACTGGACAAGGTCAAGCGGAGCCAGGTGGCAAAACAGATAAAACAGTCCGCACGGGCCTCGGTCTTCCGAAAGAGGCGATCGGTAATTCCATTTTCCTCTGAAACAAAACAGGGAAGAGACGAAATATGGGATTATATTGAAGGTCTGATGGAAAATTCAGCCGGCTGATACAAGACGATCACCCAGTGCTCTGTTGAATTAAAATGGCCAAGTGCGGAAGCGTTAAGGTTGGTAGTTTGCCTTGTGAGTCAGGCCGTACCTGAGATGATACGTTCAATCTCACTTCTGCAGAAGAAAAAATCATGAAACAAGAAGGTTTATGGAATGCATGCTGAAGGAAATGTAAATCTTAATATTGTCTTGATATACATTAGGCCAGTGGTGTATTATGATATCAGCAGAGAAAAGGTGTTATGTGCATTGCAACACAAGCGAATCCCCGAAGAGTGGCGACTCTTCGGGGATTCTTTTTTCCTTTTAGGGAGGGAATATCCCAGGCTAGCTGTTGATAGTTACTTCCTGTCTAGCCATTTACCGATGTAATAGCAAATCACACCGGCCAGGACAGAAATGAGAAGAGATGTTATGTATTGCGCCACCCCCTTTCCACTGGAAAGAGTCAACAGCAGTATTAATAGAATCTATTTAGGAAAACAGCTAGTAGAATTTACTTAAAAATATAAGGTCATCATTAACTCGACACAATTCTGGCTCCAGAAATGATATAAAAATAGGGCATGAAACAGAATAAAGCATGAAATCACAGAGTCGGAAGTTAAGATTCTGTTGGCTCTGTTTTGACAATCTTTGAACCGCTGTTCATGGACAACAGCTACGGCTGCCATTCGGAAAGAAGTGCAAAGCCGCCATTCAAAAGATAATCATCCAAAGCGCATTTATATCGTCTCATCCATCCACTTAAGACATTCCTCATAAGCCTTCCGGCCCTCCGGCTGTGTGGTATCACTGTCAAAATCGTGGTCCAAATTATATACGGGATAAAAACGGGAACGGGGAATCTTCCTGGACATGGTTTTGGAAATCCGGAAGGGGACGTCGTGATCGGTGGAGCTGGCGGTCAGAAAAGCGGGAGGCAGACCGACCAACTGTTCCGGAGAGAGAGAGCACGAGGCCAGTTCCTCCGGACTGCCCAGCAGACTGGTCCACGAGCCGCTCTGGCGGGCGTAAAGATAAAGGAGAAGCCGCGGCGACTTTAAGGTGTCTAAATCAGGGGAGTTTTTGACCGCCAAAAAGGCGTCGTTTCTGGTCACAGTGGCAAATGAAGTCTGATAATACGCATTCTCCCTGGAAAATTCCGGTTCCTTCAGGCCGTGATATCCGTAGAAAAGGAGCAGGCCCAGAGGTGCACGGAAATTCTTTTGAATATTCGCCTGAACATCAACTAGAACACTGTCCCGAACCGCTTCATGAACATCCGCCTGGCTTAACGCATAGGCGGTCATCAGGGCCAGATAAGCTCCGGCGGAGCGGCCGAAAAGGATATATTCCGGAGACGTTAGTCCAGGGAGCTTTTGCCAGCCGTCAAGAAACCAGGACAGGCATGCCTGACAGGCTTCAATAATCTGAGGCACGGTGGACTCAGGAGCCAGCGGATAGTCGAACGCCAGAAAATCATATCCGTCTGCCAGAAACAGGTTCAGATACCGGACGGGCAGATCTTTGCGGCTGCCGCAGAGCAGGCCGCCCCCGTGAAAATACAGGATCGTTTTGTTTCGTCTGATTCCTGACGCAGGATAGAAGTCGGCTTCCAGGGAGAGTCCGGAAAATGAAATCGTATATGTATCCATAGATATCAGTCCTCCTGACGGAGCAGTTTTAACAGGCGGAATGCGATCTGCGCCTGAAGAACCTGTTCGGAATCATCAAAATCAAAATTCAGAATATCCTGTATTTTTTTCATCCTGTAGTGAATGGTTTTCGCATGAAGATACAGCCGCTTTGCCGTTTCGGAAAGATTCTGCCCCGCGTCCAGATAGGTGGACAGTGTTTCGGACAGCTCCGGATAATCTCTGGAAAAGACCTGGAATTTCTGAGGTATAAAATCATCCAGGCGGCTTAAATTATCACCGCTTAGGAATATTTTATAAATTCCGAGATCGTCGTAGGAAAGAATATTGCCATGTTTTCCAAAAAGCCGCATGAGGCGCTGGATTTCCAGAATCTGTCTGCCTGCATCCGGAAGGTGGAAGCGGTTTGTCTCATTGCTGATAGCGATATCATACTGGAAGGAAAACTCATGGTATTCCTGGCGGACGGATGAAAAGATACTGCGTATCATGCCTGAAGAGAGGCAGGCTGCTTCCTGACGGAAATTGACAATCAGTGTCAGGGAGTCTTCCTTTTCCTCGAAGGCTGTATCGTAGCCTGCCGTTTTCAGCCTGGTGAGGAATGTATGGAAGATTCTGTGAGACTGATCTCTGCGCCATGATTCCAGTTCAGACGGACTGTCCTCTCCCAGAATCAGCCGGAGAGCCATAGCCTGATAGCGGGGATAGTGGTTTAAATGAAGACGATCCAGAGCACTGTCTACTTTTTCCGCAGAATAAAGGTTTTCCTGGAGAAGCTCATTTACAAGAGCATTTGCGTGGAGGAAGAGATTCTGTTCCACGGAATGGCGTTTCAGGAATTCCATCTGCAGGAAAAAGACGAAGTTTTCAACAGTCATGAAATCATCGCTTGTGAGAAGAATTCCATTATTATGAATTAACAGTTCAAAATCTTCGTTATCTACATTTGGAATGGATACGCCGATCCAGTCTGCGGAGAAGAGCTCCGAAGAAGCCAGATCAGGGGAAGAACCAAGGAGAATTCTGTTGTGAAAATAGTTGAAATTCATATACTTTGACGGCGGAAGCGGCCATTTTCCGATTATACGGAAGGAACCCTCCGCAGGGGCTGTGCTCACAAATAACCCCTTTGACGTATTAATGAGTGAAATATCGTAGGAAATAAGACGCTTCAGTTCCCTGAGAATTTCTTCCAGGGATGGTTCTTTCATCGCGAATTTCATCAGCATCTGGTGAACGGAGTAATGTTTGTCCAGAATTGCTGCGTTGGAATTAATGATCGGGCTTAGAATTTCCAAAATGATGGTCTCGTATTTTGTGTCTTTTGGAATCTGAAGAAGGGGAAGGCCATATTCTTCGCAGCTTTCAATCAAACATTGAGGGATGTCGAAGAGCAGGCGTTCCGGTTTGACGGCCAGTGCGCTGATTTCACAGGCACTGAGCTTTTTAATGAATTCCTTCAGGTCTTCTTCTGGCAGATCCTTCAGGGCAAAATAACTGGTAAGGATAATTTCCCCGGGGCGGCTCCATTTTTCCACGTCCAGAGCTTCCAGGACCATAACACCGGTGATGGGGGTGTTCATGCGGGATCTGCCGGCCATCACGAGGGACCCGGTAAGGGAAGGGAGTTTCAATGCTTCATTTAGATTCATAACAGCCTCCTGTAGTGGTGATTCGTAAGTATTTTACGAAAGGTGCTGAAAAAGCTTTTCCTTTTTTAGCAGCACCGTACTCTTTTCCTACCATATTATCGCCAGAAAGAAATGAAGTCAATAGTTATTCGATAAAAATTATCCTTTATGGATAAAAAAACACAAAAATCTTATACTTATGCGTGGATGAAAAAAGTGGGAATGAGGGGTATAATAAAAATTAATGACGCGCATGAATTGAAGCGCAATTAACAGGAGGCAGACAAATGATTTTTACCGTAGTAAAGAAGAATTCCTATCAGGATTCCATCAATCTGATGCTTCTGACAAACCGTATCAATACACTTGACGGCGTTGTAAGAAGCCAGATTATGATGGGAACAGACGCGAACAAGGATATTTTTAAAAATTCCGGCCTTTATAGTGAAGAGGTGGGGAAAGCTGCTCCAAGCGACATGGTTGTCGTAGTGGAAGCAGATGATGAAAAGATTGTGGACAAGGTGCTGGAAGAGACAAAGACGTTCCTTAACGATCTCTCAGTAAAGAAGAAAGAAAACAACGTCAGAACAGCCAGAAACTGGGATGAGGCGTCGGAACTGCTGCCGGATGCAAATGTGGCTTTGTTTTCCATTCCAGGGGAATATGCGGCTCCGGACCTGGAAGAGGCGCTGGATAGAGGGCTTCACGTGTTTTCATTTACAGATAACGTTTCCTTAGAGGACGAAATCAGGCTGAAGAGGAAAGCTCATGAGAAAGGCCTCTTTTTATGGGACCTGACTGCGGTACAGGAATTATTTCCAGTATCCCTGTGGCCTTTACAAACGTGGTAAAACCGGGGAATATCGGTATTGTAGGAGCTTCCGGAACGGGTATCCAGGAAGTGACTACGATCATAGACCGTCTCGGCGGCGGCGTTGTCCATGCGATCGGCACAGGCGGACGCGATCTGAATGAAAAAGTGGGAGCAATTACAGTTAAGGATGCAATCGCTGCTCTGGATAAGCATGATCCGACAGACATCATCGTAGTGATCTCCAAGCCGCCGGCTAAGGAAGTGCGCGATGAGGTAGTAGAGCTTCTTCAGAACGTGAGCAAACCTGTCGTTGCAATTTTCCTGGGCGAAAAACCGGATCATCATGAGGGTAACGTATATCTCGCCCATACGCTGGAGGAAACGGCACAGATGGCTGTAGACCTGGCAATGGGCAGAGAAGTAAAGAAAAATTACAGTACGCCGGCAGTAAGCCCGGTCGGACATGCTCTTTCTGAGGATAAGACGGTAAAAGCCTTTATTCCGGAGGAACTCTGGCGGCAGAGGCAGGAATGATGATTTCCGAAGCACTGGAACTTGGCGGCCTGATTAAAGAAGAGGGATATATTTTAAAGGCCAATGGATATGAAGTCATTGACCTTGGAGACGATATCTATACACAGGGCAAGCCTCATCCGATGATCGATCCTGAGGTGCGTATCAGGAAGATCAGGGAATACGCCCAGGATAAGGATACGGGTGTCATTCTTCTGGACTGCGTACTCGGCTATGGCTGCCATCCGGATATGGCAAAAGAGCTTGCGCCCATTGTGAAAGAATCCATGGAGCTTGCGAAAGCAGATGGTAGAGAGCTGTATTTCGTTGCTTCTGTATGCGGTACGGAAAGCGACCCTCAGGATTATTATCAGTCTGTAGAGACACTGAAAGAAAGCGGAGCATTTGTGGAAGAGAGCAATGCCCAGGCAGTTCGTCTGGCGCTGAAATTAAAAGGAATTGACTGCGTTGAGGAAGATAAGGAAATGATCCCTTATGACGGACCGAAGTTCGAAGTCCCGGCCGTTAGCGAGGCCATTCTGGATCTTCTGAATACGAAGCCGAGAATTATAAATGTAGGTGTAGAAAGCTTTAATGAATCTATCGTAAAGTACCAGGGCAAATCTGTTCAGTTCACATGGAAGCCGGCAGCCGGCGGCAATAAAGAGATGATAAAAATTCTGAATATCCTGAACAGAATGAAGGAAATTGACGAATACAACAACGAGGTTGTGGACCGTCTGAAGGATGCTCAGCCATTCCTGATCGATGTCGTACCGGCTAAGACGGTTATTCCGGAGCTGAACGGCAAGGTTCTCCTCCACGCAGGTCCTCCGGCGATCACGTATCCGGAAATGACAGGGCCGATGCAGGGCTCTTGTGTCGGCGCAGTATTGTTTGAGGGATGGGCGGAAAACGAAGAAGCTGCAAAAGCGATGCTGGAAGCAGGTGAAGTTCAGTTTATTCCGTGCCATCACGTTCATGCGGTCGGACCGATGGGAGGAATTACATCGGCCAATATGCCGGTTATGGTAGTGGAAAACCGTCTGGACGGAACGAGAGCGTACTGTATTATGAATGAAGGAATCGGCAAGGTGCTCCGCTTCGGCGCATATTCCAAAGAAGTTGTGGACAGGCTGACATGGATGAAGGACGTTCTGGGACCTGTTCTGGGTGCTGCCGTTAAACAGATTGAGGGCGGTCTGAACCTGAACGTAATTATTGCCAGGGCAATTACCATGGGAGATGAGTTCCATCAGAGAAATATTGCAGCATCTCTTGTGTTCCTGAAAGAAGTAGCTCCTGTGATCGTCAGCATGGACTGGGATGCTAAAGAAAAGGAAGAAGTAATCAGCTTCCTGGCGAAGACGGATCAGTTCTTCTTAAACGTTATGATGGCTACTGGCAAATCCATGGCTGACAGTGCGAGAAAGATCGAAAAGGGATGTATCGTAACGGCCATGACGAGAAACGGACGCAACTTCGGTATCCGCATCAGCGGAATGGGAGACCAGTGGTTTACGGCTCCTGTCAACACGCCGAACGGCCTGTATTTCACAGGATTTTCAGAGAAGGATGCAAATCCTGATATTGGTGACAGCGCAATTACGGAGACTGTGGGCGTAGGCGGAATGGCTATGGTAGCAGCTCCAGGTGTGACACGGTTTGTAGGTGCGGGCGGTTTCGAGGACGCGCTGAGGGTATCCAACGAGATGGAAGAAATCTGTATCAGTCACAACCCTAACTTTACGATTCCAACATGGGATTTCAAGGGATCACCTCTCGGGATTGATATCAGAAGAGTTGTAGCTACAGGCATAACACCATTGATCAATACGGGAATTGCCCACAGAAATGCAGGTGTAGGACAGGTTGGTGCAGGCACGGTACGCGCTCCGTTAGGCTGCTTTGAAAAAGCGCTGACCGCTTACGCAGAGCATCTCGGAATCATCGGCCGGCAGTCCGGAGATAAATAAGGATTTTATTGATGATAGAAATCATACATGGGGAGCTTAGCAATATGCTCCCCCAATGTTTTGAATCCTGCCTTATGGAGCCGGAATCGCTTCGGGAAACGGGAATCCGCAGAACAGGCAGAATCTGCGGGAAATTTCAGAACAGCTTCAATGTGGAGTTTTCTGCGATGCAGAACAATGGTGAAACGAGTTTTTTGCTTCACGTGGGGAGTCTTTCCAGACCGCTCTGCTGTTTCGGGCTGTCTGTAGCTGCAGAGGAGATGGAACGGCTGCTGCTTTCCTGTGAAGAGGGCTCTGCCGTGACGTTTAAATGCGGAAAGCTTATGGTTTATGGAAGAGGCGTACAGTTTCGCATGGATTTGGCGGACAGGGCAGGTTTCAAAAGAAAGAATCTGCGGATCAAAGAAAATGGAATTTCCGGCGTTTCAACAGCTGCTGGCCTGAAAACGGAATATGAAAACGGAATATTCGGCCTCCTGAAGAGAGAAATAGAGGGAGGCGGATGGCAGGGCAGAATGGGGCTTTCATGGGATAATGATTTTCGTAAATACGCGGCAGTTCTGGCAGGCAGAAGCGGAGCGGCGGACAAACAAAAAGCAGCGGTTTATTTCGCAGGAAGAGGCCGGGGACTGACCCCGGGTGGCGACGATATTCTGCTGGGATATGCAGCCGTGATGAAGGCGGCGGGGCAGGAAGAGGTATTTTCTCTTTCTGAATATCTGCCCCTTCAGCTGCGCCTTGGAACAACTGCAGTGAGCAGAGCTTATTTCAGAGCACTGGACGACGGATTTGTAAATGAGGATTTTCGTGATTTTCTGCTCTGCATTTTTGAAGGTGGAGAGAACAGAGCAGAAGAAGTCATAAAGCGGATAAAAGGCCTGGGTCATACGTCCGGGCACGATACGCTGTTTGGAGCTTATCTGGCTCTTATACGGCTGATAGAACAGGATAGGAAGGAATAGGATAAGATGAATGTACCGGTAACGATATTTACATGGATGATGGCGCTTCTGCCGATAATTCTGCTGCTGGTTCTGATGGTAAAATTTCAGGTTCCGGCAATGAAGGCGGCGCCTCTTGGTCTGCTGGTCTCACTTGTGACAGCTGTTGCCATTTATAAGGCAGGTCCCGGTCTTCTCATATATGAAAGCATAAAAGGAGCATGGAGCGCCATGGTGGTGCTGGTTGTTGTCTGGACTGCAATTCTCCTGTATGAGATGGTAAATGAGGCGAATGCGTTTCAGATTTTCAGAAAGGGACTTCAGAAAGCAACTCCGAACGAGCTGCTCCAGATTCTCATAATCGGAAGAGTATTCGTCAGCTTTCTTCAGGGAATTACCGGCTTTGGTGTGCCTGTAGCAGTTGGGACGCCGCTGCTGATCGGCCTTGGGGTCAATCCCATATGGGCGATCTGCATCTGCCTTCTGGGCCATGCGTGGGGGAATACGTATGGAACGCTGGCTGTTGCGTGGGATGCTCTCGTGCTTCAGACTGGAATTGCATCCGATCCTGCTGTCCTGATCCGGACGGGTCTCTGGGCAACAGCCATTATCTGGGTGTGGAATTTTGTGACGGGAATTGCAATCTGCTGGATGTATGGGAAGTGGGAAGGACTGAAAAAGGGATTCTTTGCCGTTGCGGTACTTTCTCTCGTTCAGGGCGGCGGTCAGGTAGCTATGAGCGCATTTAACTCTACGCTGGCCTGTTTCGTTCCGTGCTGTATTTCCTTTGCAGCCGTACTGATCCTAAGCAGGATGAAAATGTATTCCTCTCCATGGAAGATTGAAGACAGCCAGGTAATGAACCGGGAGACGGAGGGAGGCGCGGACGGTTCTGAGGAAGCAGATAAGGACCTGCCGTCTATGACGTTCCATCAGGCATTTTCTCCATATTACGCACTGACGATCATTACGCTGTTCGTGCTTCTGGTGGGGCCGGTTAAGAATTTCCTGGGACGGTGGCAGATTGGGCTCTCCTTTCCGGAGACGTCTACAGGATATGGCTTTACAAATGAGGCGGTAGCCAGCTTTTCTCCATTTGCGCCATTGACACATGCAGCGTTTTTCCTGCTCTTGTCAGCGCTGTTCGGCTACTTTTATTTCAGTAGGAACGGATGGATCAAACAAGGGGGCGGAAAAGCCGCCTTCCAGAGGACAAATAAAAAGACGCTGCCTTCTGCGATTGCCGTTACGGGATTTATCGTGATGTCAAAAATCATGGGAGGAACGGGGCAGACATCCGTTCTTGCCCAGGGAATTGCAGATGTTCTGGGCAGAGGATATATTATCCTGTCCCCGATTGTCGGTATGCTGGGATCATTTATGACAAGCAGCAACATGGCATCCAACATCCTGTTCAGCAATTTCCAGTATACGACGGCAAAGCTTCTGGGACTTGATGTCGCCGCCGTACTGGGAGCACAGACAGCGGGGGGATCGATTGGCGCCACCATGTGTCCGGGAAATATCGTTCTGGGTACGACGACGGGAGGCGTATCCGGAAGTGAAGGCGTGGTATTAAGGAAGGTCCTTCCTATTTCAGTAGCAATGGCAGTTGGTGTGGGCGTGTTCCTGTTCCTCGTATTTGTTGTATTTGGAGCGTAGAGGTGAGTCTATGAATAAAACAGTAGTTGTTGCAATCGGCGGAAATGCCATCACACAGAATAACCAGAAGGGCACTCTGGAAGAGCAGTTTGCCAATGTGGCAAAAGTCTGCGATTCCATCATCAATCTGATCGAAAGCGGGTACAGAGTAGTGCTGACTCACGGAAACGGGCCTCAGGTGGGGAATCTTCTGATTAAAAACGAGGCGGGAAAACTGATCGTTCCAGAACATACGCTGGATGTATGCGGAGCAGAGACGTCAGGAAGCATCGGATACATTATCGAGCAGTCTCTGCAGAACCGCCTGGTAGAGAGGCATATTGACAGAAAGGTGGCTACAGTCATTACAGAGACAGTAGTCGATCAGGACGACGAGGCATTTCATCACCCGACAAAGCCCATTGGCCCGTTTTTTACGGAAGAAGAAAGCGCATTTCTGGAAAAAGAAAAAGGATATAAAATGATTGAGGACAGCGGAAGAGGATACCGCAGAGTGGTGCCTTCTCCAAAACCTCTGGAAATCGTTGAAAAAGACGTAATCAAGACATTGAGCGACGCCGGATATGTGGTGATCTGCGCAGGCGGCGGCGGAATTCCGGTCATCTATGAGAACGGTAAGCTGAAAGGAATCGAAGCCGTAGTGGACAAGGACAGGGCGTCTTCCCTTCTGGCGGAAAAAATTGAAGCGGACTATCTGATGATTTTGACAGGAGTTGAGAAGGTGGCCGTCAATTACGGAAAACCGGATATGAGGGAGCTGGATGTGCTGACCCTTGCAGAAGCGGACCGGTATATGGCGGAAGGGCAGTTTCCTCCGGGAAGTATGGGGCCAAAGGTGGAGTCTGCCTGTGATTTTATTAAACATAGCAAAGGGCGCTTTGCATGTGCGATCATTACTTCTCTCGATAAGATGGAAGCCGCTATGGATGGCGAAACAGGAACGAGAATTGTTCTCGAAGATATTCGTTCATGACTATATGAGGTTGTTGGGAAATGGCAGTGACATGCCATGGAACAGCAGCCTTTTTTTCTGCGCTTTTAAGCAGAAACGTGATCTTACGATACGATAAAATGCAAAAATGTATTATAAATATGCATATAATAGCTGAACCATGCAGCCGGAAAGCCGGCGCCCCTGCTTAATCCAAAAAATGCCGAAAAAAAAGAAACGTCCGCTTGTGATATTGATTTGTTATGAAAAAAATGGAGAAAAAATCGTTTTATAAACGGACTTAACACCTGCGTCTGCACAGGCTTTCCGCAGCCCGGATTGCCCGCATAAAATAAAATTACAGGAAGATATTGCATTTTATTCAGATATGCTGTATAATTATGAAAATTTATTTTGTTGATGACTGAGAAAGATGTCTGTAAAGTCAAAGGGGAGAAAAATATGAAAGTTGGAATTATCGGTGCTACGGGATATGCAGGAGAGGAGCTTGTAAGGCTGCTGCTCCAGAGGGAAGACACAAAAATCGTATGGTATGGATCGAAAAGTTATGTGGGACAGAAATATGCCGCAGTTTATCCGAATATGTTCCAATTCGTACCTGATTTCTGCAGAGAAGACGACATGGAACAGCTGGCTGAAGAAGCAGATGTGATTTTTACGGCAACGCCACAGGGACTGTGTGCTTCGCTTGTCAGTGAAGAAATCCTGTCAAAGACTAAAATAATCGATTTGAGCGCAGATTACAGAATCAAGGATGTGGAAATCTATGAACAGTGGTATAAAATAAAGCATGCATCGCCTCAGTTTATCAAAGAGGCTGTTTACGGGCTTCCGGAAATCAACAGGGAAGATGTAAAGAAGGCCAGACTGATCGCAAATCCGGGCTGTTATCCTACATGTTCCTTCCTGACCGTATATCCTATGGTGAAAGAAGGGATTATCGATGAAAACACTCTGATTATCGATGCCAAGTCCGGCACATCCGGAGCGGGCAGAGGTGCAAAGGTCGACAACCTTTACTGTGAAGTGAATGAAAATATGAAGGCTTACGGAGTGGCCTCCCATAGACATACGCCGGAGATCGAAGAACAGCTTTCCTATGTGGCAGGAAAGAACGTAACGATCAGTTTTACGCCTCATCTCGTTCCGATGAACAGAGGAATTCTGGTAACCGCTTATGCTTCCCTTAAAAAAGATGTATCGGAAAAGGATGTAAGAGATATCTATGAAGCATATTATGGCAGTGAATATTTTGTAAGAGTTCTGGAGGACGGTATGGTTCCTCAGACGAGGTTTGTGGAAGGCAGCAATTTTGCAGATGTGAATTTTAAACTGGACCGGCGTACAGACAGAATCGTGATGATGGGCGCAATTGATAATTTAGTGAAAGGTGCGGCAGGCCAGGCAGTCCAGAATATGAATCTGATGTTTGGACTTCCGGAAAATACGGGTCTGAAGCAGATACCGATGTTCCCGTAAGGGAAAAGAAAAAGAGAGGTGGCTTTTATGGCAGGGACGGCAGACGTAACGATCCGGCAGATGACAATTGAAGATTACGATGAGGTATATACATTGTGGAAGGAAACGAAAGGCTTTGGAATCCGGTCTGTAGATGATTCCAGAGAAGGTGTGGAACGGTTTCTGAGACGGAATCCTCTGACCAGCGTTGTAGCTGTCTGTGGAGGCAGGATTATCGGAGACGTACTCTGCGGCCATGACGGACGCCAGGGGAGCTTTTATCATGTGTGTGTCCATGAAAAATACAGGAAACGCGGGATTGGGTCAGGAATGGTAAAATATGCCATGGAAGCTTTAAAACAGGAAGGAATCAATAAAATTACCCTGATCGCATTTAAGAACAACATGGTCGGAAATGATTTCTGGAAAGAAATTGGATGGAATTTCCGGTCCGACGTGAATTATTATGACGCAGTGCTGAATGAAGGAAACAGGGTGGAATTTATCGCATAATCATACAGACATATCATTCCGTATATGTGCGGGAGGATCAAGGAGGAAAACGGATGAAGAGGATAGAAGGCGGCGTTACGGCCGCAAAGGGATTCGCAGCGGCTTCGACGGCGGCAGGAATCAAGTATGAAGGCAGGCAGGATATGGCTCTGATATACAGCAAGGAACCGTGCAGGTCAGCCGGTACGTTTACGACGAATCTTGTAAAGGCAGCTCCTGTGAAATGGGATCAGGCGCAGGTGAACGGCAAAGCAGCGGCACATGCCGTAGTGGTGAATGCAGGGATTGCCAATGCGTGTACGGGGCAGGAAGGTATGGAGTATTGCGGTGCCACGGCAGAGGCGGCAGCAGAAGCGCTGGGCATTCCCAAAGAAAGTGTGCTGGTAGCGTCTACGGGAGTCATCGGTATGCAGCTTCCTATAGACAGGATCGCAGCCGGCGTAAAGGCCATGGCGCCGCAGCTTTCTGAGGCTGTTGAGAGCGGAACGAAGGCGGCAAAGGCTATCATGACAACGGATACAAAAAAGAAGGAAGCCGCCGTGCAGATAACAATCGGAAAAAAGACGGTTACGATCGGCGGCATGTGTAAAGGTTCCGGAATGATCCATCCCAATATGTGCACCATGCTCAGTTTTCTGACTACTGACGCTGCAATCAGCAAGGAACTTCTCATGGAAGCGCTGAAAGAAGATATCAAGGATACATACAATATGATTTCCGTAGATGGGGACACATCGACGAATGACACCGTTCTTCTGCTCGCCAACGGAATGGCAGGGAATGAAGAAATCACCGAAAGAAATGAAGACTATGAGGAATTCTGCAGGGCGCTTCGCTGTGTAAACGAAACGCTGGCAAAGAAAATTGCGGGAGACGGAGAGGGCTGTACGGCTCTTTTTGAAGTGAAGATCAAGGGTGCGTCCGATAAGGAGCAGGCGGTAAAACTGGCAAAATCGGTAATCACTTCCAGCCTTACAAAGGCGGCGATCTTCGGCCACGATGCCAACTGGGGACGGATTCTATGTGCTATGGGTTATTCAGGAGCAATGTTCGATCCGGATCAGGTAGACCTGTTCTTTGAAAGTAGGGCGGGAAAGATGAAGATTATAGAAAACGGCGTAGCTCTTGACTACAGTGAAGAAGAAGCGACGAAGATCCTTTCAGAACCGGAGGTTACGGCAATCGCAGATGTGAAAATGGGAACAGGTGAAGCAACGGCCTGGGGCTGCGATCTGACATTCGATTACGTCAAAATCAACGCGGATTACCGCTCATAAGAAAGAGGAGGAATAATTATGAATCTGGATCCGTCCATTATGCAGAAAGCGGAAGTGCTGATCGAAGCCCTTCCGTACATACAGAGGTTTAACAGGAAAATAATCGTCGTGAAGTACGGCGGAAGCGCCATGCTGGATGAAGAGCTGAAAAAGCGGGTGATTCAGGATGTGGTGCTCCTGAAACTGACTGGATTTAAGCCGATCATCGTTCACGGCGGAGGAAAGGAAATCAGCCGTTGGATCAACAAAGTGGGCATGGAGCCTAAATTTGTGAACGGACTCAGAGTAACGGATGAAGCCACTATGGAGATTGCAGAGATGGTTCTGAACAAGGTTAATAAGAGTCTTGTTCAGATGGTCAATGAACTGGGTATAAGGGCGGTTGGAATCAGCGGTAAAGACGGCATGATGCTCAAATGTGAGAAGAAATATTCAGGCGGCGAGGACATCGGATTTGTGGGAAATATTAAAGAAGTAAATCCTAAAATCATCTATGATCTGCTGGAGAAGGATTTCCTGCCGATCATATGTCCCGTGGGCTGCGATGACCATCTGACCAGTTACAATGTAAATGCGGACGACGCAGCGTGTGCGATCGCTTCTGCCGTACAGGCTGAAAAACTGGCTTTCCTGACGGATGTAGAGGGGGTTTACCGGGACTTTGAAGACAAGAGTTCCCTGATTTCCGAAATCACGGCTGATGAAGCCCAGGAGTTCGTATCGGGAGGCGGAATCGGAGGCGGAATGCTACCGAAGCTGCAGAACTGCATCGATGCCATTCGGAGCGGCGTATCCAGAGTGCATATTCTGGACGGAAGAATTCCGCACTGCCTGCTGCTGGAAATCTTTACGAATAAAGGAATCGGCACGGCAATCATTAACTCCAGAGAGGAGAAATTCTATCATGAATCATAAACAGCAGATTATCGATGAGGCAGAGAATACATTTTATAAGACATATAACCGTTTCCCGGTCGTATTCGACCACGGTAAGGGCGTTCATCTGTATGACAGCGAGGGGCAGGAATATCTGGACTTCGGAGCGGGGATTGCCGTCATGGGCCTTGGCTATGACGATGAGGAGTTTAAAACAGCGCTGAAAGACCAGATCGACAAGCTTCTTCACGTGTCCAATCTCTTTTATAACCAGCCGTCTGTGGAAGCAGGAGAAAAGCTTCTGAAGGCTTCCGGTATGGAAAAGGTATTCTTTACAAACAGCGGTACGGAGGCGATTGAAGGCGCAATGAAGATCGCCATCCGCCATGCGTATAATAAAACAGGAAACCATGAGCATGAAATCATCGCCATGAAGAATTCGTTCCATGGACGCAGTTTGGGAGCCCTGTCCGTCACCGGAAATGACCACTACCAGGAGCCGTTTAAGCCACTGATACCAGGCATCAGATTTGCCGAATTTAACAATCTGGAGAGCGTAAAGGCCTTGGTCAATGAAAAGACGTGCGCAGTCCTTATGGAAACGATTCAGGGAGAAGGCGGTATATATCCGGCTTCGGAAGAATTTATAAAAGGTGTGAAAAAGATATGCGATGACAACGGAATCCTGCTCATGCTGGATGAAATCCAGTGTGGTATGGGCAGAAGCGGAAAGATGTTCGCATGGCAGTGGTACGGAGTGAAGCCGGACGTGATTACGGTGGCGAAAGCTTTGGGAAACGGCGTTCCAATCGGTGCATTCCTCGCACGCGGGGAGGCTGCAAAAGCCATGGTACCCGGTGATCACGGCACGACATACGGAGGCAACCCGTTTGTGACAGCGGCGGCGTCCAAGGTACTGGATCTGTTCGAAAAGAGAAATATTCCAGAACATGCAGCGGCGATGGGAGAGTATCTTCATGAAAAGCTCAAGGCGCTAAAAGGAGAATGCAGCGTAATAAAAGAATGTCGCGGAAAAGGGCTGATGCAGGGGATTGAACTGACCGTTCCTGCTGCGCCTGTGGTAAATAACGCGCTGTTAGAGCAGAAGCTGGTACTGATCAGTGCAGGCAGCCATGTAATACGGTTTGTGCCGCCGCTGGTTATCGAAAAAGCAGATGTGGATGAGATGATTCTGCGATTGAAAGAGGCGCTGAACGCAGGCGCAGAATAAGCGAAACCGATTATGAAAAGAGTGCTGTAAATGCAGAAAAAACGCAGCCTCTGCACCTGATTGTGTGACATGGCAGAGACATGCCGCAAAATCGGGTGCAGAGACTGCGTTATTTTCGCTTAAAAGTATTGGCAGTTTACAGCCCTTCAGTGATTGTGACGGAAGGTACCGATCTGCATTCGCCCACAGGCTGTCCTGCGGGTTTCCCCACCTGTACCGGGGGAATGAATTCCGTTTTGACCGGTTCTTTCTCGAGAGGAGTGACGGTATGCGGTTTTTCAACCGGCTTTTTTTCAAAAAACTGACTGGAAGAACAGGCGCTGCGGTCTATGATCCTGCAGCCGCCTCTTTTCTCTGGAATGGTTTCAGAAGTTTCCCTGTCCAGTTTCCTGTGCAGTACACACTCTGCAGTACGGTAAGCGAGCATAAACAGAAAAAGGGGTAGCGTAATATACCAAAATCCTGATTTCTTTATATCGATTGTGTGATTTTTGCTTTTGTAAAAAGAACGATTGCCGGAACGATAACGCATAAGAGCCTCCTTTTAACCTTCTTTTTATGATGGGCTCATGAGAGCCTTCATGACATAGGAATAGATTTCCTGGTTTTTCGCCTTCCACTGGCTGCACATGGCTTCAGCCTGTTCTTTATCCGGTACGGCCAGATTCAGTTCAATCAGGCTTTCCTTGCCTTCCCGCACCTCACAGTGAACGATGTAATCCTGGCCGGTGGATTTATAGAAATCCGCGATTGTGCTGGCCTCATTGCGGAGGCGGAAACGGTTCTCCTTCAGATACTGATCCATGTCGTCGATAATGGCAGGGGATATCTTTTTGCAGAAAAATCCCAGAGTGTCCTCGCCTTCCTTTGTAATCTCATAGCGGGTGCTGTTGTGAAGAGATTCCATGCGGATCAGACCGGCCTCCAGAAGCTCGTTCAATGCCTGCTGGAGAGTAAAGTAAGTCGTGTACTCTTTTTCCAGAAAGAAATTGGTGAGCTGTCCGTTGGTCAGCGGGAAATTTACCTGCTTTAGCATATAAAGATTCATTAATTTGTATAGTGTAATCGGTTCTGATAGCATAACATACCCCGTCAACGATTGAAATGTGGTTTTTCAGATATCTGAAATAATAGGATTCATTGCATACGCCAGAGAACGAAGCGCCTTGCAGGGGCCTCCGGCAAAAGAGAGCTTCAGCCGGATCATCTGCAGACAGGAACGATCAGATGTGTTCCTTGACAGCACGGCTGACAACGTCGGCTACACGCGGATCGAAAGCCTCCGGCAGAATATTGTTTTCATTTAAGTCACAGTCGTCTACGAGCCCGGCAATTGCTGAAGCGGCAGCCAGTTTCATCTCTTCGGTGATCGCGGAGGCACGTCCCTCCAGAGCGCCTTTGAAGATTCCGGGGAATACGACAACGTTGTTGACCTGGTTTGGAAAATCGGAACGACCTGTGCCAACGACCTTTGCACCTGCGGCCTTTGCCAGATCAGGCATAATTTCCGGAACGGGGTTGGCCATGGCAAACAGAATGGCATCCTTGTTCATGGAAGCGACCATCTTCTGGGTAACGATTCCGGGAGCAGAGACGCCCACAAAGATATCGGCGCCATGTAAGGCATCTGCCAGGCTTCCGTGATGGTGTTCCAGATTGGTGACATCCATCATTTTTTCCTGCATCCAGTTCAGCCCGTCCATACCCTTGCAGAGGATTCCTGCCCTGTCACACATGGTGATGTGGGGAAAGCCATAGGTGAGAAGCAGTTTTGTTATGGCAACACCTGCGCTTCCGGCGCCGTTGACAACGATTCTGCAATCTTCTTTTTTCTTTCCTGTCACTTTAAGGGCGTTGATGATGCCAGCCAGAACGACGATTGCTGTTCCGTGCTGGTCGTCGTGGAAGACCGGGATGTCCAGCAGTTCTTTCAGCCGCTCTTCGATCTCAAAGCAGCGGGGAGCTGAGATGTCCTCCAGATTGATCCCGCCAAAACCGGGGGCAAGATGAACCACGGTTTTAATGATTTCCTCCGTATCCTGAGTATCGAGACAGATGGGAACGGCATTCACGCCTCCGAATTCTTTAAATAAAACGGCCTTTCCCTCCATAACCGGCATGGCGGCTTTTGCTCCGATGTTGCCGAGGCCGAGTACGGCGCTTCCGTCAGAAACGACGGCGATGGTATTGGATTTCCATGTATAAGTATATACCTCTTCCGGATGTTCGGCAATGACCTTGCATGGTTCTGCTACGCCAGGTGTATAGGCGAGAGCCAGATCTTCCCGTGTTGTTACCTTTGCTTTGGAAATTGTTTCCAGTTTTCCCTGCCATTCTTTATGAAGAAGTAAAGCTTTATCACTGTTTGTCATGATTTTTCGTCCCTCTTTTGTCATTTTTCTTCTATCATAGCAAGTTTCCACTTTCAAATCAAGAAAAAATATGATAAAATGGCAGAGATAACGATCATTAGAACAGGTGATACTATGAGAGAAAGAATCAACCGGCTTGCCAAGGGAATTCTCGATATGGAGATTCCACAGTGCAGTCTCCGCCCGGATCTGATTGAAGAAACAATCGCCGCCGGCGGGACAGTGAAAGACGAATTTTATGTCCAGAGCGACAATCATTTAAATATAAAAGGTCTGGTGTATTCCTCCTGCGAGAGGGTCACCGTACTGAATCACGCATTTGGGGGGCTTCGCAACCGCATCGCCTATGAAGTGGATACCCGGTATCTTGAGAACGGCGACAGGATTGAGGGAGCTTTTTATCTTGTGACCAACAGCGGGGAAAAGAAAATCCCATATGCCTTTACGGTGGAAAAGGGGATTTCTGCGCAGATTCTGGAACAGTTAAAGGAGCCGGGAGACTTTGCCAAGGTGGCAAAGGAGGATATGGATCTGGCTATGCGCCTGTTTGAATACCAGGATTTTGTCCGTGCGCCGTTTATGCAGGATATCCGCGTAAGAGCCGTATATGACGGTCTGAAGGGCCACGGGGACAGGAAAAATCTGGTAGAAGAGTTTATGGTGGCTCTCGATATGAAGAAGCCGGCCGAACTGGAGATCAGGGAAGAGACCAGGGCGTATACAAAATGTGAAAATATGTTTGAAGATTCACTGACCATCCGGAAAAAGGGATGGGGATATGTGAATATAACCATAGATACGGACGGTGGATTTATCGACCTTCCGGTAACTAGCTTGACGGATGAAGATTTCGAAAATGGGACTTGCGTGCTGAAATACCGCATATGCCCGGAACGCATGCACAGAGGAAAGAATCTGGGCTGTATCTCCCTTAGAACGGTGCGGACGTCAGCGCGTATCGTCATCTCGGCCGAGGGAAGGGCAGAAGGGGAGACGTCGGAAGAGGTCAGCGTCCTGCGCCTCAGAGAGTTCCGCAATTATATGGAACTCCGTCTCGACTATGAAAGCGGGGTTTACGACGAGGGGACTTTGACGGATCAGATGCTGGGAGAGCTGGAGAAGCTGAAAGCCCAGTATGGGGATCATGAGATGGTTTCCCTTTTCACCGCAGAGGCATGGCTTATGAAAAACAGAGCGGACAAGGCAGAGCAGATTTTGTCCTGGTGCCGCGACCGCGTAGTGGCTTTTCGGCAGGAAAAGCCGGAGCTGTATTGCTTTTATCTGTATTTAAACGCCCTTGTACAGAAGAGGCCGGGTCAGAAAGAGGCCCTTGTGTCCCTGCTGCATCAGTACGTGGATGAATCAGAAGACCATCCCTACCTGTTTATTCTTTTGCTGCGCCTGGACGCACAGATGTATGACAATCCGGGAATGCTTCTGGAGAAGATGAGAAAGCTTTACGAAGCCGGCTGCTGCAGCCCGTTCCTCTATATGGAAGCATGCAGGCTTTTCAATGAAGAACCGGGATTTTTAAGATATATGGATCACTTCTTCCTCCATGCGCTTTATTTCGGAGCCAGAAGAAATCTGATCGGCGAGGAACTTGCGATACGGACGGCCATGGTGGCATCAGGGGCGAAATATTATCACAGGCTCTTTTACCGCCTGCTGACAATCCTGTATGAGAGTTTTGAGGAAAAGGAAATTCTTTCTGCCATCTGCTGTATGCTGATCAAAGGAGAAAAGCGTACACTGGAGGCGTTTGAGTGGTACGAGAGGGGACTTTCGGAAGGAATCAGTCTGACCAGGCTGTATGAATACTTTCTGTATTCCCTGCCGTCAGGATACGACCACCTGCTGCCCAAGGAAGTGCTCCTGTATTTTTCCTATGCAAAAGAGCTGGATATGCACACCAGATGCGTGCTTTACTGCAATATACTCCTGTATCTGAAAGCCGACAGCCCTATTTACAAGGAATATGAGAGAGAGATAGAACAGTTTGCCATGGAGCAGCTGTTTGAAGCCAGGATCGATGACAGGCTTGCAGTAATCTATGAACATATGATTTACCGGGACATGATTGATGTTCCGGTTGCCAAAGTGCTCCCCGCAATCCTGAAGTCATATAAAATTGAATGCCGGAATCCAAACATGAAATACGTCATTGTAAGGCAGGAGGAACTGGAGCGGGAAGACGCGTTTCTGCTCGTAGACGGCGTAGCTTTTGTTCCGCTGTTTTCCGGCCATCACGTCCTGATTTTCCAGGACAGCTTCGGTAACCGCTATTACAATGTACGAAGTATGAAAACAAGAGTCATGACGGAGCCGGAACTGGAGAAACGCTGTTTCGAGGTCTATCCGGAGCATTCTACACTGCAGCTGGAATCGTGCCGCAGGATTGCAGACCGGGGACCGGAGACGGAAGAAGAGATAGCAGAACTTAAAAATGTTCTGGACGGCTCGGAGCCGGGACAGCTTTACCGGAAAAAAATAATTTCGGGTATCATCGCCTATTATAGAAAAGAGGCGGAACGGAATGAAGAATGTGATGTCAGCTATCTGCTGAAGCTGCCGAAGGGACAGCTGGACAGCTCGGAGCGGATCGCGTTGTGCGAAACAATTATTATAAAAGGATATATGCAGGAAGCATATGATATGATTGCAGCATATGGATTGAGCGGCGTGAAGCCGGAATATCTGTACAGCATGTGCTGCCGCCTTGTTCTGCAGAGAATGTTCGACCAGGACGAACTCCTTCTCCACCTTTCTTTCCGTGTATTTCAGGATGGAAAAGCCGACAGTATTCTGCTGGATTACCTGTGTGAGCATTTCAACGGCACGACCGACAGCATGTATCACATTCTGGAAGACAGTGTAAAGCTGAGAGTGGAAACGTATGATCTGGAAGAGCGGCTTCTTGCACAGATGATGTTCACCTGCGAGACCGGCCACATGGACAGGGTGTTCGAACTGTATGTAGGGAAGCGGCGTGTCAGCGAAAGCCTGGTCAAGGCATTTTTTACCATGAAAAGTATGGAATTCTTTCTGAAGGACCAGCAGGCCAGCGGGGAGGTAATGGCCTATCTAGAAGGTGCGGTGAACAACAGTATGGAGCGGAACAAAATTCCGGTGATCTATCTGCTTGCTCTGACCAAGTACTATTCCACCGTGAAAAAGCTGGAATCAGATCAGAAAAAACTCTGCAGTTCCATGATGGAAACGCTTCTGGAAAACGGCATGGTATTTCCTTATATGAAGAATTTATCCAGACATATTCCCGTGCCTGAGGAAATCATGTCCAAAGTTATGATTGAATACAAGGGAAGAAAAAGTTCAAAGCCCGAACTTTTCCTGAGGGTTCTGCCGGAGGAAGAAGAATTCCACAGGGAAGACCTGCGACGTGTATACCAGGGGATTTTCGTAAGGCAGATGCTGCTGTTTGACGGGGAAGTTCTGGAGTATAAGATTTACGACATGGAAAATGGAAAACGGACCTGTATGAAGATGGGCAAAATCGACGTTACGGCTCTTGGAGACGATGACAGCCGCTTCAGCTGTCTGAATGAAATGGGCAAGTGTCTCGCGAAGAATGACGAGGAAGGCCTTAAAAATAAAATGAAGGAATATTTGGTAAAAACCGGAGCGCTGGAAGAACTGTTTCAGACAGTGTAATGCGGTTTGAAGGAGACTTGAAATGGATGGACTGGTGCTGGGCCTGGATTTGTGTGATACATATACGAAGGTCAGTTGTTTAGAAGAGGAAAAAATATGGACGGTTCCGACCGTAATCTGCAAGAAAAAGAATGAAGCGGAGTGGTTTATCGGCGAAGAAGCTTATGCCCATACTCTTACTGGGACGGGCACGCTTGTGGATAAACTGATCAGCCAGGTGCAGAAGGAAGGAACGGCGACGATAGACGGGACAAAATTTGAGGCGCAGCAGCTTTTGAAGCAGTTTTTGGGAGAGGTGCTCAGCCTTCCTGTCAGGGAGTATGGAACGGACAGAATTCTCAGCCTTGTTGTGTCAGTCCGGGACTTTAACATGAAGCTCATGCAGGCGGTTGTCAAGAGCGCAGCAGAACTGGGGATCCGGAAGAAGACGTCCATGTAATCAGCCACACGGAAAGCTTCGTCTATTATGTGCTGAGCCAGAAACGGGACGTATGGTCTACACAGGTGGGAATGTTTGACCTATCCGAGGAGAACCTGCGTTATTATGAAATGAAGGTACAACGAGGTCTTCGCAAAAACATGGTTGTGGCCGAATATGAAAAGCTGGAGGAAGGTTTTAATCTGGATATCCTGGAAAATGAATCAGGAGCGAGACTGGCAGATAAAATTCTTCTGTCATTCGGAGAACGGATGATGGGACGAAAACTGTATTCGGCAGTGTTTCTTTGTGGACAGGGCTTTGAAAAGCGGGAGTGGGCCGGAGAATTCATGCAGTTTGTATGCAGTAAAAGGCGTGTATTTCTGGAAACAGATATTTTTGTGAAGGGAGCGGCCTATAAAGCGGCTGATTATTTAAAAGACGCCACCTCCTTTCCCTATATCTGCATCTGCGAAGGCAGGCTGAAATCGACGGTTTCTGTCAGCGTACAGCAGAAAGAAAGAGAAAGCCAGCTGGTGATGGCGGCAGCTGGTGAAAGCTGGTATGAGGCAAAGTCGACCGTAGAACTTCTTACAGACGGTCAGGATTATGTGGAGTTTTTAATAACGCCTCTCGATCCGAAGAAAAAGAAAACGGTAAAAATTGAGCTGGAAGGATTTCCGAAACGGCCGGATAGAACCACTAGAATTCTGGTCAGCGTGGGATTTTTGGACGAACATACCATGTCGGTAGGAATTAAAGACAGGGGATTTGGCGAATTGTTTCCCGCCACGGACGCAGTTGTTAAACAAGAGGTTATGATATGAGTTTGATGCTTTGCAGGCAGGAGAATGCGGAACATCCGTTTTATCTGGATGTATTGGGAGTGAATATTTATACGTCCCAGGAGCTTTGTTATGTAATCTATCATCATCCGTTACTCGTATTGGATGATTTTGTGGATGACCATCTGATTGATTTCATCCGCGAAGAACTGAATATGGCAAACCTGGCCGGCCGCCTGGAAAAGTGGAAGAAAAGTGAAGAGAACCAGGATGAACTGCTCCTGATTATTCTTCAGGAATGCTTTTATTACAGGCCTTCCGAGGTTAACGATTTCCGCCAGCATATCGTCGGACTGAGAAAGAAGCATTCGGCGGAATACAGCAAACTGAGGGCGGATTATCTGTTTGGCTTGAGGCAGTATGGCAGGGCGGTTCCTATCTATGAGAAGTGTCTGGAATTTCCGAGGGACGGATACGTAAATGATGAGTTTCTGGGGAAAATCTGGTGCAATATGGGTTCCTGTTATGCCAGGATGTTCCAGTCGGAAAAGGCAGTCCGTGCTTTTGAGAAGGCTTATTACTATCTCAAAGATATTGCAGTGATTCAGAAGATGTACTATATGACCATTCTCAATCCTAAATTGTCGCTGAAGGAGAAATTCGGCGCAGCTGCTACTGCGGAGCAGAAGAAAGCGTGGGATGAGGAACTGGCAGGAGCCAGGGAACACGCCTCCCAGTCGGAGAGCGTGCAGAGTCTGGAAAGGCTTTTTGAAAAGGACCCGTTAAAGAGGACAAGCGGAGCAGCCAGGCTGATCCACCAGTGGAAGCAGGAATACAGAAATATGATCTAAAGAATGGAAGCGCCTTTCTTGAGGTAGTTGGAAGAGACGGGTATAAAACAAAAGGTTGTTGAAGAAATTCGGGATATGGCGCGGAAATATGATGCTAGTAAGGTGATTTTATTTGGCTCCCGCGCGTGAGGCGACTTAAAAAGACCAGCGATATTGATTTGGCAGTAGAGGGAGGGGATTTTGACCGTTTTGCATTAGATGTGGAAGAATTAACCTCAACTCTCCTGGAGTATGATATTGGCTTTAGAGAAAATCTACTTTGCAGAGTCCGGTTTGTCTTGACAAAAAAGGAAAAAGTCATTATGATATTGTGATATATAGATACCAGGGTCAAAAACCTTATGACCCCGACACCATATATAGAGAAAAGGCGAAGAAAAAGAGGAGTACGTCTGCAACCCTGTCAGAGAGGAAGGTCCATTGGCTGGAAGACATTCCAAGGAAGTGCATGCGGAAGGTAGCTTTGGAGCCGGAATGCCGAAGGCCAGAAATGAGTGAGTAGGTATTCTCGAATGGTCCACGTTACAGGACTTATGAGATTGCTAAAGTGACCTAACTAAGGCGGAGAATCCCTCGAGCGGACTCCTTTCTTGTCAGCTTTTAGCAGAATAAAGGTGGTACCGCGGATTTTCGCCCTTTGCTTGCATTGCAGGCAGAGGGTTTTTTGATTTAATAGGAAAAATAGGAAAGTGCTCCTATCGGACAACGAAAAAGGAGGGGTTATGACAGAAAAGAAGGCAAAAAGCAAAGCGGCTTTCCAGACCGGTTGTGAAACATGCAGCAATTATGTCTATGATGAAGAATACGGCTATTACGTCTGCGAGGCCAGCCTCGACGAGGACGAGATGGCGCATTTCCTTTCCGGCAGGCAGTTTGCATGCCCTTATTACCAGCTGGATGACGAATACCGCATAGTTAGAAAACAAATATAAAAAAAGTGACGCGCCGGAAAAGCGCGGAACTTTTGCTACGCAAACGGAGCGCAGCGTAGTTGGCGTTTCCCGAGTGACGCGCTGGAAAAGCGCGGAACTTTTGCTACGCAAACGGAGCGCAGCGCAGTTGGCGTTTCCCGTATAGGATACGCGAATGATAAGCACATAATAAAAGAAAAGAGGAAAACTTAGATGAAAGAACTGGAAAAGACCTATAATCCTGCCCAGATTGAAGGCAGACTTTATGAAAAATGGCTTCAGAAGAAGTATTTTCATGCGGAGGTAAACAAAGATAAAAAGCCGTTTACTATTGTAATGCCCCCGCCAAACGTAACGGGCCAGCTTCATATGGGACACGCTCTTGACAATACCATGCAGGATATCTTAATCCGTTATAAGAGGATGCAGGGATATGAGGCTCTGTGGCAGCCTGGAACGGACCATGCCGCAATTGCCACGGAAGTCAAGGTTATCAACAAATTAAAAGAAGAGGGAATCGACAAGCATGACCTGGGACGTGAGGGATTTCTGGAAAAAGCCTGGGAATGGAAGGAAGAATACGAAGGCAGAATCGTGAGCCAGCTCCACAAAATGGGCTCTTCGGCAGATTGGGACAGACAGCGCTTTACTATGGATGAAGGATGTTCCAAGGCTGTGCAGGAAGTCTTTATCAAATTATATGAAAAAGGATACATCTATAAGGGATCACGTATCATCAACTGGTGTCCGGTCTGTCAGACATCGATTTCTGATGCGGAAGTAGAGCATGAAGAGCAGGACGGATTTTTCTGGCATATCAATTATCCAATCGTGGGTGAAGAGGGCCGTTTCGTAGAAATCGCTACTACGAGGCCGGAAACGCTTCTGGGAGATACGGCAGTGGCTGTGAACCCGGAAGATGAAAGATATAAGGACCTGATCGGCAAGATGCTGAAACTTCCGCTGACAGACAGAGAGATTCCTGTAGTTGCAGATGAATACGTAGACAAGGAATTTGGAACGGGCTGCGTGAAGATTACGCCTGCTCATGATCCGAATGACTTTGAAGTGGGACGCCGCCACAATCTGGAGGAAATCTGCATTTTAAATGACGATGCCACCGTAAGCGCTTCCGGCAAATATTTCGGCATGGACCGCTATGAAGCCAGAAAAGCTATGGTAGAAGATCTAAAGGAACAGGGACTTCTCGTTAAAGTGGTTCCCCATTCCCATAACGTTGGCACTCATGACCGCTGCGGTACGACCGTAGAGCCTATGGTGAAGCCACAGTGGTTCGTAAAGATGGACGAGATGGCAAAACCGGCGGTTGAAGCCTTAAAGAGCGGCCGCCTTAAATTCGTTCCTGAAAGCTTCGGAAAGACGTACCTTCACTGGCTGGATGGAATCCGCGACTGGTGTATCTCCCGTCAGCTGTGGTGGGGCCACAGGATTCCCGCTTACTACTGCGAGGAGTGCGGGGAAATGGTCGTTTCAGGAACTGCGCCTGATAAGTGCCCGAAGTGCGGCAGCGCCCGCATGGCACAGGATGAAGATACGCTTGATACATGGTTTTCTTCCGCGCTGTGGCCGTTCTCAACATTAGGATGGCCGGAGAAGACGCCGGAGATGGATTATTTCTATCCGACAGACGTTCTTGTAACAGGATACGATATCATTTTCTTCTGGGTCATCCGTATGGTATTCTCAGGCATCGAACAGACAGGGAAAGAACCGTTCCACACCGTTCTGATCCATGGACTGATAAGGGATTCCCAGGGACGCAAGATGAGCAAATCCCTTGGAAACGGTATCGATCCTCTGGAAGTAATCGACAAATATGGCGCAGACGCCCTGCGCATGACTTTGATGACAGGAAACGCCCCCGGAAATGACATGCGTTTTTATTGGGAGAGGGTGGAAGCCAGCCGTAATTTCGCCAATAAGGTATGGAACGCTTCCCGTTTCATCATGATGAATATCGAAAAAGCTCCGGCAGGAGAGGTCGCGCTGACTGATCTGACTATGGCCGACCGCTGGATTCTTTCCAAGGTAAATTCCCTGGCTAAAGATGTTACGGACAATATGGATAAATACGAGTTGGGAATTGCCCTTCAGAAAGTCTATGACTTTATCTGGGAAGAATTCTGCGACTGGTATATAGAAATGGTGAAACCAAGGCTATGGGATGATGCAGACAGCACAAAGGCGGCTGCAATCTGGACGCTGAAAACGGTACTGATCCAGTCTTTGAAACTGCTTCATCCGTACATGCCGTTCGTTACGGAAGAAATTTTCTGCAATCTCCAGGACGAAGAGGAATCCATCATGATTTCCAGATGGCCGTCTTATCGTGAGGAGTGGGATTTTGCTGGGGAGGAAAAAGCCGTTGAGACCATCAAAGAAGCGGTCCGCGCAATCCGTAATGTACGTACGAACATGAATGTGCCGCCGAGCAAAAAGGCAAAGGTGTATGTTGTATCAGAAAATGAAGGCCTTCTGCAGATATTTGAACACAGCAAGGTATTCTTTGCAACCCTGGGATATGCCAGCGAAGTTATGATTCAGAAGGATAAATCGGGAATCGGAGAAGACGCCGTATCCGTAGTGATCCCACAGGCGAATATCTATATTCCATTTGCGGAGCTGGTCGATATTGAAAAGGAAATTGAGCGCTTGAAAGGTGAAGAAAAGCGCCTGAAAGGCGAGCTGGCCCGTGTAAACGGCATGCTGAATAATGAAAAATTTATGAGCAAAGCCCCGGAAGCCAAGGTAGCGGAAGAGCGTGCAAAGCTGGATAAATATGCTAATATGATGGAGCAGGTAAAAGAAAGGCTGGAACAGCTTCAGAAATAAAAGAACAGAAAACAACCGGAAAACAGTTAGAAAAGGAGCAGATGCAAGACGCAATAAACGTTTTGTATCTGCTCTTTTTTGATGCACTTGTTTCGCTGACACTGAAAAACGTTCGTCAAAACAGATGAATTCCTCCAAAATCATTTAAATCATAGGACAGGGCAGTAGTCGCATCGTCCAGATTGTGTTCTTCCAGAGCGCGGATCAGTTTTATATGATATCTGGTGTCCATATCGGGAATCGTAGAATTCCATTTGTCATGATAATACTGGGCATAGGCGCGGCGGAGAATGGACATAGCGCGGTGCAGCTCCTTATAGGCATATGTATTCTGAGAGAGTGAGATCAGATAAAGGTGAAAATCCGTATTGCAGCTCCAGTGATTCCATATGCCGTCAACGGTGCTGCAGAGTTTATCGAGTTCGTTTAATTTTTCTCTCTGCTCATCGGTCGTCTTATTATAGTAAAAGCGTAGCATGCCGCATTCCAGAGCCAGACGGTATCTCTGAATGTTTTCGATATCTTCCAGCGTGATATGGATGATCTGATAGCCGCACCGTGGAATATTGCGCAGAACATCATCGCTGCACAACGAAATCAGCGCTTCCCGCACGGGAGACCGGCTGCAGCCGTAACGCTGTAGAATTTCCTTTTCTGTAATAATCTGGTTCGGTTTATACGTTGCATTTATAATATCCTCCAAAATGGATGTATAGATATAATCCTTTAAACTTTGTTCATTTTGCATAACGGGTCCCCTTTTCGAAGAGTAGAAGAATGGAATGATGTATTCTATTTTACCAGAGAAATGAAATGATGGAAAGATCAAAAACCATTTTTATCCGTATTTATTTAACCATATACGTCAGAAAATTAACTGAATTGGCTAAAAAGACGAAAAAAGGCCCCGTTTATTATCCAGTATTGGCGTACATTTTGGCAAAACGTTGTACAAAATGTGGAAAACTGTTTAAATTGCATAAAAATATTGACTTATTATGCTGAATAATATATTATTGTCATAAAGTTATTACTGATATGATTAGAAAGATGTTTACAAACTGTATTATAAATATCGTTTGCAGAATATCAAAAGTAACTGAAACCGTAGGAGGATGGAATGGAAGAGAAGCTGTATCAAAATTATCTTAATATACTGAAAAGTGAATTGATACCTGCTCTTGGATGCACGGAACCGATCGCAATCGCATACGCAGCGGCAAAGGCCAGAGAACTGCTGGGGGATATTCCGGAACATTTGGAAGTTTTCTGCAGCGGAAACATTATTAAAAATGTGAAAAGCGTTGTTGTGCCGAATTCAGGGGGAGAAAAGGGAATTGACATCGCGGCTGTCCTCGGGGCAATCGGAGGAAAAGCGGAAAACGGACTGGAGGTGCTGGAAGGAATTACGGATGAGGACAGAAAGCGTGCGAAAGAACTGGTAAAAGCGGGCTACTGTACCTGCAGACTTCAGGAAAATGTAGAGAACCTGTATGTGAGAGCTATTGTAGAGGCAGGTGGCCACAGTGCCGAGGCGGTGATCGCCAACCAGCACACCTTTGTGGCAAAGCTCGTTAAGGACAATAGGGTGATTTATGAAAAAGAACCGGGAGAAGACAAGGAGTATAAGGTAGACAAGTCACTGATGACTGTAAAAGGAATCCTTGAATTTGCCGATATCGTCCGGATTGAGGATATCAGGGAGATTCTGGACAAACAGATTTCCATGAACAGTGCGCTGGCGGATGAAGGACTTCAGAAACACTATGGAGCAGAAGTCGGAGCCATGCTGAAAGAAAAAGGAAACAGCGGCATTGCCAATCTTGCAAAGGCAAGGGCAGCAGCGGCTTCCGACGCAAGAATGGGAGGATGTTCACTGCCGGCAGTTATCAACTCTGGAAGCGGCAATCAGGGAATTACGGTTTCCGTGCCGGTTATCGAGTATGCAAAGGCGTGGGATGTCGGAATGGATAAGCTTTACCGTGCACTTGTCGTCAGTAATCTGCTTTCGATTCATCAGAAAAGCTATGTAGGAAGGCTGTCGGCTTACTGCGGAGCCGTGAGCGCGGCATGTGGGGCTGGAGCGGCGATTATGTACATGCACGGAGGCGATTATGACGCCATTTCCAAGATTATTACAAATACGGTGGCAAATGCCGGCGGAATCGTATGTGACGGAGCGAAAGCTTCCTGCGCCTGCAAGATTGCCGTATCGTTGGAAGCGGCATTCATGGCATACGAAATGAGTCTGGAGGGTCATGTATTCCAGCCTGGAGAGGGAATCGTAAGGGAAGACGTAGAGAACACGATAAAAAGCATTGGTTATATCGGGCGTGTCGGGATGAAGCAGACAGATGTTGAAATCCTGAATATTATGCTGAACCACACAGATGTAGAGAATATTTTAGCCGATTCATAAGAAAGACGGCTGAAAATAAAAAACAATTTAAAAGCAGGAGGTATTTATTTATGAAAAAGAAATTGATTTCACTGGCACTTACCCTGGCAATGACTGTTTCACTGGCAGCATGCGGATCATCGGGTAAAACGGCGACGGAGGCCGAAACAAAAGCAGCTGAGAGCAATCAGACAGAGGCTGGAGGAAGTTCTGAAGGATCTGCAGAAGGTACAGCAATAGGCCCGGTTAAGGAGCAGACAATTAAACTGACACATCCACAGCCGGAAGGCACGCCGGAAGATCATGCATTAAAGACGATGGCAGCGAAAATTGAAGAGCTGTCAAACGGAGCTATCAAATGTGAAGTATACCCGAACGGACAGATCGGAAGCATTCCGGAGTCGATTCAGAGCGTACAGATGGGCGTTACACAGATCGCTATGGGACCGTGTGCAATCATCGCTTCCTATTGCGAAGACATGGCGCTGATGGATATGCCTTACCTTCTGCCACGCGATACATCAGTTATCAGCGGCGTTTTAAACAGTGATGTGGGAAGAGAATTCCTGGACCGTTTAGATACTGCAGGAATTCACGGCATGGGCTTCTGGTTTGCCGGTTTCCGTCTTATGAGTTCCAATAAAGACATCAACAGTGTAGCAGATATGAAAAACATGAAAATGCGTATTATGGAGTCCAATATTCTGACATCTACATATAAGGCACTGGGAGCGCAGCCGCTCGTTATCGCTTATGCAGAAACATATAATGCACTTCAGAACGGTACTGTTGACGGCCAGGAAAATCCGGCACAGTCCATTTACACAATGAATTTCCATGAAGTACAGAAATATCTTGTGGATACATACCACGATGCACAGACACACGTACTGATGGTTAATAAGAAATGGTGGGACAGCCAGGATGACGCAACAAAAGAAATCATCAGACAGGCAGAGCTTGCAGGACGCGAGGTTCTGGACAGCGAAATCGATCCATATATCCAGGACTGCATCGACAAGATGGTAGAATCCGGCTGTACATATCATGCACTGACAGACGAGCAGATCGAAGAATTTAAAGAAGCCACAAGCGTTGTATACGACGAGTTCCTTACAACCGACTGGAGAAAGAGCTACATTCCAAAACTTCAGGCAGCCTTCGACGAAGCCGTCGCAGCAAAAAAATAATCAAAAATATCTGAGCGCTGTGAAAGCGCGAAGATATTTGCTACGCAAACGGAGCGAAGCGGAGTTCGCGTTTCCCGGCCGTTTGTGAAGCGAAGCGGAATAAAAGGCTGAGCGCTGTGAAAGCGCGAAGATATTTGCTACGCAAACGGAGCGGAGCGGAGTTCGCGTTTCCCGGCCGTTTGTGAAGCGAGGAAACGAGCGAAAGGAAAATGTCACAAAGAGGGTGTTGCAAAAAGGAATAAAAGCATTGCCACTGATACCAGATGTAGTGATTTGGGTACTGCCTGGAACGGAATCGTGTATCAGTGGCACGGCTAATTCAACGTTTTGCAACATCCTCATTAAAAAAAGGGGGAATATCAATGGCAGTATTTATGAAATACGTAGTAAAGGCAGAAAAAATACTCTTGGGATTTTTCATATTGCTTGCTACAGCTATTATAGCATATAACGTTATCGCAAGGCGTCTGGGCGTCGCACCACAATGGGGAGAGGAAGGCGTTCGTTATTCCATGATCTGGATTACATTTATCGGTAGTGCGGTCTGCTTCAGGCGTTCCGCTCATTTCGGAATCGATGTAATCCGTCGAGTGAAGAGCGACGCTTTTCAGAAATTTGTAACGGTCTTTGTGCTGGCCTCATGTGCACTGTTTGTAGGCCTTTTATGTTACTATGGATGGAAGTATACAGCGTTTGCATTTGCTTCCCAGCAGAAGACGCCGGCATTGGGATGGCCGATTTATCTGATCTATATGAGCGTTCCGATTGGCGGCATACTGACAGAGATTCATCTTCTGGAAGTGCTGCTGGACAATGTGCTCGGCGTATATAAAATACAGGAATAAGGGGAGGGATGCGATATGGTACCTATTTTATTAATTGGCTTGATCGTTTTATTTATCAGCAGCACTCCGATTATGGTTGCGCTGGGATTATCTGGCTTTCTGTCGCTGATTTTTGGTTCAGATGTAGACGCAATGGTCATTATTCAGCGTCTTGTAGGTGGAATTGACTCATTTGCGCTTATGGCACTTCCATTCTTTATTTTTGCAGCAAATCTTATGGACAGCGGCGGACTCTCCAAACGTCTTCTGGACTGGGCCCGCGCATTGATCGGCCATGTATGCGGAGGAATTGCGGCTTCCACACAGCTGGCCAGCATGTTCTTCGGAGCGCTTTCCGGCTCCAGCCCGGCGACAATTATCGCCATTGGTAAACTCATGTATCCGGAACTGAAGGAAAGAAAATATCCGAACCGCTTTATCGCAGGCCTTCTTGCTTCCTCCGGTTCTGTAGCTCTCGTTATTCCTCCAAGCGTTACGATCATCGTTTTCTGCGTAACAACGGGTGTATCCGTAGGAAAATGCTTTATGGCAGGTATTACAGCCGGCATTATCCTGGGACTGAGCAGTTTGATTTACATCTATTTCTTTGCGAAAAAGCATAACCTGCCAAGAGATAAAAAGGCAACGAAAAAGGAACTTCTCGTTGCAACAAAAAGAGCTGGAGCAGCTCTCATGGTTCCAGTAATCATCCTTGGTGGAATCTATTCCGGAATCTGTACTCCTACGGAATCTGCGGCAATCTCAGCTGTATATGCGCTGTTTGTAGGAATGTTTGTATATAAAGAACTCACTTTGGACCGTCTTTGGAAAGTTGCAATCGAATCTGCAATCGGATGCGCACAGGTACTCGTGCTGATTTCAGCAGCTACCGTACTTGCATGGATTCTGACAGTCAGCCAGATTTCTACCGTTATCACAACCGTGCTTCTTTCAAAAGTTACATCTAAAATTGTATTCCTTTTAATCCTGAACCTGATTCTTCTCGTTATGGGAATGTTCATGGATGGTTCTGCAGCGATCCTGATTATCGCTCCGCTCGTGTTCAATATGGGAATTAATCTGGGAGTGGACGGCGTTCATATGTGTATTATCATGATTTCCAACCTGGCTCTGGGCATGTACACACCGCCGTTTGGAATGAACCTGTTCGTAACTAATTCTATTACAAAGATGGATATGCTGGATATGCTGCCCGGCGTCTGGCCGTTTTTAGGCGTAAACCTCGCCAGCTTGCTGATTATTACTTATTGTCCTGCTCTGATTATGGCTCTGCCAAATCTGGTAGGGTAAGAAAATTATATACTGTTAAGGAGGATGAACATGTTAGAAAAAAGAAACCAGTTGGCAGTTCAGGAGAGGCTGCAGTCATGCATGGCAAAGACAGGTCTGGACGCGATGATCATTACTTCTCCGGAGGCGATCTTCTATAGCACCGGTTTTGCAAGCCAGTTTTTGTACTTGTCTAATCAGATTGGTCTGACGGCGGCAATTGTTCCGAAAGAAGGAAAAATTACTCTGATCTGCAATGAATTCGAGAAGCAGGCCGCTGATTCCAGCTGCAAAGATATCGAGATCATTTCTTATCCTGTATGGATTTATATTGAAGATTATGCAAAGGAAGAAGAGGAAGACAAGCCTGCGCAGCCGGACCTGTTCCGTACCTTCCGCATGGCAGCCGAGGTGGTGCTCGATCAATACAAGGCACCGAAAGTAGGCGTGGAGAGTGAAGTGATTTCCCATTCAAAATGGGATTACTTAAAGGAGGTATTTGCAGACGGAGAGCTGACAGACTGCAGCAGTACCCTTGTAGAATCCAGAATGATTAAGACACCGTGGGAGATCGATGTGCTCCGCACAGCGGCAGAGATATCGGAAGTAGCCATGTACAAAACGGCAAAAGAGTGCGTACCGGGAATGACGGAAGCAGACATCATGATGCTCTTTAAGAATAACTGCCAGAATCAGTCTCCGGATGTGATGTGCGCCCTTCAGGCCCACACGATTGGAGCAGACTTCGCCCCGGCAGTCGTTCCGCGCCACAACAGGATTCAGCTGGGAGACATCGTAAGGCTGGACGGCGGCCCGATGTACTGCGGATACGGCGCCGATTTGGCAAGAACATTTGCAGTTGGAAACCATACGGACAAGCACAGAGAAGAGATTTATGCAAGCCTCTGGAAAGGCGTGGAATGTGCCAGAAGGATGCTTGGACCAGGAGTCAGAATGTGCGACGTGTTCCAGGAAATTCAGAATACGATCAAAGCTGATATCCGGGGATATAAGAGAGGCCATCACGGCCATTCCATCGGCTGTAACCGTTTTACGGAAGAAGCGCCGTTTATCGCAGGAGATGAAAAGAGGATTTTCGAACCTGGCATGGTATTCTGCCTGGAGATGCCTTATTACAGCAGCAAAAACCACAGCTATAATATTGAAGACACCTTCCTGATTACAGAGGACGGCTGTGAATTCTTTACACATCCAAACGAGACGCTGTATATTTTCTAAGGGATAAGAAGGCAGGGAGACTATGGAATACACGAGAGATTATTTTAACCGGTATGTAGAGAGAAAAGGCACCAGAAGCATAAAGTGGGACGGCTGCAACGCAAAGTTCGGCGTGGATGAATCTGTAGAAATGATACCGATGTGGATTGCTGATATGGACTTTCAGGCTCCGAAGGAAGTGATTGATGCTGTTAAAAAGAAAGCAGCTGAAGGCATTTACGGCTACTCCACAAAACCTGACAGCTTCTACGAAGCGATTATGAGCTGGGTGAGCCGCAGATATCACTGGGAAGTCAAAAAAGAATGGATCATTTTTACACCGGGTGTTATTCCGGGATTTACCATTGCAATACAGAACTTTACGGAGCCCGGAGACGGAATCATCATTCAAACGCCAGTATATTATCCATTTATGGACGGCATACGCAATAATGAACGCAGAATGGTAGAAAACGTCCTGAAAGAAGAAAACGGATATTATACAATTGACTTCGAAGATCTGGAGGAAAAGGCAAAAGACCCGAGGAACAAGCTGATGATCCTTTCCAATCCTCACAATCCGGTGGGCCGGGCCTGGACCAGGGAAGAGCTGGAACGGCTTGGAAATATCTGTGCCGACAACGGCGTAGTGCTGGTATCGGATGAAATTCATGCCGACCTGATGATGAAAGGTGTTCATCACCAGGCAGTGTGCAGCATTTCTGAGAAAATCAAAAACAATACGATTACTAATTATGCGCCCAGTAAGACATTTAACCTGGCGGGACTTCAGACGGCATATACCATTATTCCTAATGATGAAATGAGGAAAGCATTTGTAACCGGCTTAAACGCCAACCGGATATTTAATATGAACTGGTTTGGCCCGGTGGCTATGGAAGCGGCATATAATGAGTCTGGAAATTATGTGGAAGCGCTGAATGAATATCTGGACGACAATATGAATTACATGAAGAAGTATCTGGAAGAAAATCTGCCGATGCTGCATATGCAGAAACCGGAAGCGACCTATCTGGTATGGGTGGATTTCAGAGATACTGGTATGAATACAGAGCAGATTGAACATTTTATTGCCCATAAAGCCCACATAGGCGTAGACATGGGAAGCTGGTTCGGATCGGGAGGTGATGGATTCCTGCGCTTCAATGTAGCATGTCCAAGATTTATTCTGGAACAGGCTATGGAGCAGTTGAAGCGTTCTATTGAAGAAATCCAGTAAAACGAAACGAATCAAAAATGAAGAGATCCGGCACAGGGTTCCCCTTTTCCCTGTGCCGGATTTTTTGCTTTCCAGGAAAGACCCTGTTCTTGTAAAGTATTAAGGTGCTTGATTTTTGGAAAGTAAAAAGCGCTCCGCCATGGACAGCTCGTGCCCCGCTTTATCGGGTACCGCGCTCAGTGCGGGAGTTCGCTAAAGCGAACTCCATGCTGTCAGAAATGCCGCGGCCCGGGAATCCGTTTGAATTCTAATCCGCGACAGAATAAAACCTTTCAGTTGTCATTTTTTGACACTTTCTGTATAATGAAGAAGAAAATAAATACAGAGCTTGACATAAGGTGCATATTATGGCAATTTTAATCGAAAGAATATCCTTGCATATTCACCGCTTTATATTATAATATTCATAGTGTGCGGACAGGAAAGATATACCAGTTTTGCCGCTTTCGTCTGCTACTGCAGACGGAATACCTGTCAGAAGATCATGAGGATAACAGTCGAAAAAATGGAAAACAGAGAATTCAGACCAGAAGAAATCAGATTTAATGGAGATGCACAAGAGTATCTCCTACAGATACCAATGTTTACAAAGGAAAAGCACTCCATCCCGGTTATCAGGAAAGTTTTTGAGCGAATTGGAAGAATTCCTGAAGGCAGGATCATCCATGTGGCGGGGACGAACGGAAAAGGATCTGTATGTGCGTTTCTTTCTTCCGTTCTGAAAGAGGCAGGATACCGCGTAGGAACTTTTACATCGCCTCATCTGGTAAGCATGAGAGAACGAATCTGCCTGAATGGGGAAATGATTGGAAAAACAGATTTTGAACATTGTTTCCGTCAGGCTTTGGGAGACATTCGGGCATGTATGAAAGATGGAATCTCTCACCCGGCATTTTTTGAATTCCTGTTCTATATAGCTATGATTTATTTTTGCGAGGAAAAGGCGGACTACATTATTTTGGAAACAGGCCTTGGCGGCCGTCTGGACGCTACGAATATCTGTATGCCAAAGATAAGCGTCATTACCTCAATCGGCATGGATCATATGGAATTTCTGGGCAATACCATAGAAGAGATAGCCGGGGAAAAAGCAGGAATTATAAAAAATAATGTCCCCGTCGTTTTTTCTGCGTCATCAGAGGCAGCGGAACAGGTGATCAGAAAAAAGGCTGAAGAGCACAATGCGCCGTATTATCCGGTATATCCTTCCGATTATGAGGCGGAGCTTACAGACGGCAGTGTTCTTGTAAGAACAGGATGGAAACACGGTGAGAGGGAAGATCAGATTCTCGTTACAGTACCGTTTCCAGCCCTTTATCAGGCAGAAAACGCAGTCACGGCGATCAAAGCTCTGGAGGTCCTGGGAGACGGTCGGATCGATCGGGACGCAGTTCTTATGGGAATAGAACGTACTAAATGGCCTGGAAGAATGGAACAGGTACTGCCGGGAGTTTATCTGGATGGAGCTCATAATGCGGATGGTATTTTAAAATTTACAGAAACCGTGAGGCAGATTGGTGGAACGGCAAAGCTGCTGTTTTCAGTAGTTGCGGATAAAGAATATGACAGAATGGCGGAGATTTTGTGCGGCGGCGTAGAATGGAAGGAAATCACCATAGCACATATAGGAAACAGCCGCGGACTGGATACATATACGATTCAGAAGGTGTTTGAAAAATATGCAGCCTGTCCTGTAAAAGTAAGCGGTTCGGTAAAAGAAGCGTTTGAAGACAGTCTAAGAGACAGGAAAGAAGATGAAACTTTGTATTGTGCAGGATCCCTCTATTTTGTGGGGGAAGTAAAGGAGGCGCTGAAAGAATATGGACCAGATTAATTTTGATGAAGAAATCGCCAGATTTAAACCGAGTATGGATGTGGAAGAAGTAGAGGACGCCATCGTTAAAAGCGATTTGACGGATATGACAGATATCATGATGGAAATGATGAAGGGAAAAAGGGAATAGGGATACCTATGGATTATGTAAAAAGAAACGGACAGATTGCAAACAGTTTTTATAATCTAGGGCTGGAGCGGGCGCAGATCAGGGATCTGACGGGCGCGGCGGAAGCTCTGAAAAAGAGCCTTCATTTCAACAAATATCAGACGGACGCCAGAAATCTTCTGGGTCTTATCTATTATGAAATGGGGGAAGTTTCCGATGCAATTGTGCAGTGGGTGATCAGTCTCAACCTGCAGCCGGACAACAACCGATGTGACTATTATCTGGAAGAGATACAGAGGAAGCCAGGCCGCCTGGAAGCCGTTGACCAGAATATAAAGAAATACAACCAGGCTCTTTGGTATGCACAGCACAGCAGTGATGATCTTGCAGTGCTTCAGCTGGCTGGCATCGTGGAAGAGAATCCTAATTTTGTCAAAGCGCATCTCCTTCTGGCCCTCTTATATATGGCTCATGAAGATTATACGAAAGCGGGAAAATCCCTTTACCGGGTGCTTCAGATTGATAAAAACAATCCGAAGGGGCAGTGGTATATGTCCATTGTCAAGTCCCATACGGGAAGAGCGGAAATCGAAAAGCGGAAGCTGGCCAACGCGTTTTCCCATAAGCAGATGCAGGACGATGATGTAATTATTCCGCCTTCTTATAAAGAAAATACGGGCGGCCAGATGATCGTCAATATACTGATCGGACTCGCTCTGGGTATGGCGGCATTCTTTTTCCTGGTCATGCCGGCAAAAACGAAGTCGCTGAATAACATTCACAATAAAGAAATTCTGAACTACAGCAGCATGCTGAATGAAAAGAGCATGGAAATCGACAAGCTGACGGAACAGCTGGAGAATACGACAGCTGAGAAGGAGCAGGCAGAGGAATCCCTGTCGACGGTTGCGGACACGAGCGGAGGCATTATCACCCAGTACAGTATGCTGGCACAGATACTTCAGGCTTATCGAAACGATGACTTTAAAACGGCTGTACAGATCTATGCCAATATGGACGGATCTCTGATTACAGACGGTGCGGTGCAGCCGATTCTCCAGCTGGTAAATGAAGATATGGCAGCCAACGGCTATCAGGTTCTGGCAGAGCTGGGAGACCAGGCACAGGAAAACGGAAACCATGAGCAGGCGATCGATTTTTACGAAAAGAGCCTGAGAATCAAACCAGATAATCCGCAGGTTATTTTCAGCGAAGCCATGGTCTATAAGAGTATGGACCAGACGGATAAGGCCAATGAACTGTTCGGCCAGATTATAATGAATTACGGCAATTCCGATGTGGCCGCAAAGGCTAAGGAAGAACGCGGTTATTAATCGTCAGAGAAAAGAAAGAAGACACTACGAAAGATAAGATTTTTTGTGGTGTCTTCTTTTTTTTATATATTTTAATCATTCAGGACGGCGGGAACATATGCTGCCGTCCAAACTGTTGCAACTAATTATGGAAGGAGTATGAGGAATGGACAGAAATACGTTTACTTATGAGGCACACGGAACGACGCTCGTCGTTCATCTCCCGAAAGAACTGGACCATCATAACTGCAGAAATCTGAAGTATGAAACAGATCTTTTACTGGCAGAAAATTATATTAACCGGGTAGTATTCGATTTTTCAAAAACCGTATTTATGGATTCCTCCGGAATCGGCGTGCTTTTGAACAGGTATAAGCAGATGGCGGGCAGCGGAGGAAAGGTGACGATTTACGGGGCAGGAAGCCAGGTGAAGAGGATTCTGAATATAGGAGGAATCCCCAAATTTGTAAGTTTATTCGATACGAAAGAAGCTGCGCTGGCAGGATAGAAAGGAGGATATTTGTGGAAAAGGGGAAGAAAGAGACGATGAGACTGGAGATAGAGAGTCTGTCGAAAAACGAGGAATTTGCCAGAGTCGTGGTGGCCGTGTTTATGAGCCGGCTGGATCCGACTCTGGAGGAGATTGACGATGTAAAAACTGCTGTTTCCGAAGCGGTGACAAATGCTGTCATTCATGGATACCAGAATAGAGAGGGAAAAATCATCGTGGAAGCAGAAGTAGAGAAAGAAGAAAAAATGCTGACCGTCATTGTTTGCGATAACGGAATAGGAATCGGAGATGTGAAGAAGGCGATGGAGCCGATGTATACCTCCGACACGACGGGAGAGAGATCCGGAATGGGATTTTCTTTTATGGAAGCCTTTATGGATGAGGTGGAAGTCGATTCAGAGCCGGAAAAAGGCACCGTAGTGAAAATGAAGAAACGCATAGGAGGTTGACCCCTATGGATGAGACCATGAAGAGGATTGAAATGGCTCACGAAGGGGATAAAGAGGCGCGGGACCGGTTGGTAATGGATAACGTGGGACTGATCTGGAGCATCGTAAGGAGGTTTTCCGGCAGGGGGTATGAACTGGAAGATCTGTTTCAGATCGGCAGCATAGGACTCATGAAGGCAATCGATAAATTCGATATGTCTTTTGATGTGAAGTTTTCCACCTATGCCGTGCCTATGATTACAGGAGAGATAAAACGCTTTTTAAGGGATGACGGAATGATTAAAGTCAGCCGTTCAATCAAGGAGTTGGGAACGAAGGTAAGCATGACGAGAGAAAGCCTGTCCTACAGCCTGGGACGGGAACCGACGATTGAAGAGATCGCCGGAAAACTGGAGGTGAGCAGTGAGGAGGTTGCAGCCTCCATGGAGCTGGAGCAGAAGTGGAATCCCTGTATAAATCGATTGGAAAAGGTGATGAGAGCGGAATTTGTCTGATGGACAGGATCGAAGAAGGGACGGACAGGGAGGAAGCCCTGCTGAATCGAATGGTGTTAAAAGAACTGATTTCATCGTTGGGGGAAAAAGAACGTGAAATTATTGTTAGAAGATATTTTTATAATCAAACGCAGAGCACAATTGCTGCCGATCTGAATATATCACAGGTTCAGGTTTCCAGACTTGAAAAAAAGATTTTAAAACAGATGCGTGAAAAGCTGTAAAAGGTTACCATGTGGAATAAATTGAAAATGACTCCGTATACTACTCATAGAAAACCCGAATAGAAAAGGATGTGAGCAGATATGGAAACATGGAGACAAAAAGCAGGAATACTTGTTATGGTTCTCTGCCTGGGCATGGTTTTAGCGGCGCTTTGGTACTGCCTGTTCGTAATGCCGGGGAGAGGAAGAGAGCGCAGTGGGACTCTGGTCCAGGTTATGGAAGAGGGAGAAAGCAGCATGGCACAGGCGGCATGGCCGGGAGCAGCTGTAGCAGTTGACGCTGCTGCAGCATGGGAATCCGGAAAGACGGTGAACCAGTGAGCGCAGGAAAGACCCTGTATCTGAACGTAAGCCAGATTACGGAAGTCCACAGCAAGGATGTTCATTTAAAAGACATCGCCACCATTTTTTGCGATGATAAAAATGCCGAAAACCGCTGCAACACCATTAAAGTGAAAGCGATCCGTTCGGACAGGGACAGACGGTATGTGGAGAACGTGCTGGATATTATTAATAAGATACAGACAACCTATCCTGATATTCAGGTGAACAATGTTGGCGAAGTGGACTACATCATTGATTATCATGCCCCGAAAAAACCGAAATTATTGTGGGAGTGGTCAAAAACCATTTTTGTCTGTGCCATCAGCTTTTTTGGGGCAGCGTTTGCAATCATGACGTTTAACAACGATGTCAACGTGACCGACGTGTTTAAGGAAATCTATATGATTGTAACAGGAAAACAGTCAAATGGTTTCACTGTGCTGGAGGTATCCTACTCCGTCGGTCTGTTCATCGGAATTGTCGGTTTCTTCAATCACTTTGCAAAATATAAGATCAACACGGACCCGACACCGCTGGAAGTGGAAATGCGGCTTTATGAGGAAAATATCTGTAAAACGCTCATAGACAATGACGGAAGGAAGGAGTCTGATATCGATGTTACTTAAATATATCCTTCTTACCTTTATCGGTCTTTCAGCAGGCGGTGTGATTGCAGCCGGGGTATTTGCATTTCTGGCTATCATTGGAGTATTCCCGAGGCTGATCGGGAGCACGCAGACAAAGGGCCGTATCATGCTTTATGAGACGGTCATTATCCTGGGCGGGACGGTTGGAAATATCCTGGATATTTACGAATTTCCGCTGAATTTCGGCGGAAATTTTCTTTTAACCGCATATGGGCTGTCTGTAGGGATTTTTGTCGGCTGTCTCGTTATGTCGCTGGCGGAAACGCTGAAAGCGCTTCCGGTAATCAGCAGACGAATCCATCTGGCCGTTGGGCTGCAGTACCTGATCCTTTCTATCGGAACAGGAAAGCTGGTAGGGGCCCTCATATATTTTGCAAAGGGACTGGGAGGATGAAATGGCTGACCCCACGGTCTGCCGGAAATACTGCATGAAGAAAGGAGAAGCAGCATGGAGATAAATAAGAAACTATATGATTCCTATATTAAACAGGTGACGCCGACACACAACAAATGGCTGAATCTGCTTTGGGCGTTTCTGGTAGGAGGTCTGATCTGTACGTTGGGACAGCTGATCTTCAACACATTTAAGGCTTATGGTATGGACAAGGAGACGGCAGCAGCCTGGGAAACACTCAGTCTGATCGCTTTAAGCGTTATTCTCACAGGGTTTAATATCTATCAGAAGATTGTAAAATTCGGAGGAGCAGGAGCGCTTGTACCAATTACAGGCTTTGCCAACTCAGTAGCAGCTCCGGCAACGGAATTCAAGATTGAGGGCAATGTCTTCGGGACAGGCTGTAAGATATTTACGATTGCTGGTCCTGTCATTCTCTACGGAATCTTTTCCAGCTGGGTTTTGGGTATTCTATATATCATACTGAAGCAGTTTGGAATTTATTGACATCAGAGAAGGGAGAAAAGAATATGCAGAAGGGAAGTGCAAGCCTTCAGTTTGAACATGCTCCGCTGATTATGGGGGCGGCGTCCATTGTAGGGAAAAAAGAAGGGGAAGGACCTCTGGGAACGTATTTTGATGTAGTGGAACAGGATGACATGTTTGGAGCAAACAGCTGGGAAGAAGCGGAAAGCGCCATGCAGAAGCAGGCGTGCGAACTTGTTTTGGAAAAGGCCGGAACGCAGAAAGAAGATGTCAGGTACCTGTTTGCAGGAGACCTGCTGGGGCAGCTGATTGCCACCTCATTCGGCACCGTGGATCTGGAGATTCCGATGTTCGGGCTTTATGGTGCTTGCTCAACTATGGGAGAAGCGCTGTCGCTGGCTTCCATGACGGTGGCGGCAGGATATGCCGATCAGACGGTCGCAGCAGCTTCCAGCCATTTTGCCACGGCTGAAAAACAGTTCCGTTTTCCGCTGGGTTACGGAAATCAGCGGCCTTTTTCTGCAACGTGGACCGTGACGGGCTGTGGGGCAGTTGTCCTGGCCTCAGAGGGCTGGGTCAAGAACAGAAAAGAAAATGACGGCTGTGAAGGGATGGGAAGAAAACCGATTGCGAAGGTTACGGGAATTACGACAGGAAAAATAGTAGATTTTGGAGCGACGGATTCCATGAATATGGGAGCGGCAATGGCTCCGGCCGCATATGACACGATCAACCGTAATTTTGTGGATTTTGACCGGACGGAAGCAGACTACGACAAGATTATTACAGGAGACCTGGGAGAAGTTGGAAGAACGGTACTGCTGGACTTTATGAGAGAACAGGGGCGAAATCTGGAAAACGTCCATATGGACTGCGGTATTGAGATTTATGATAAAAACAGCCAGGATACCCATGCGGGAGGAAGCGGCTGCGGCTGTTCCGCCACGACTCTGTGTGCTTATATTCTGAAAAAAATCCAGAATAAAGAGTGGAAGAGGGTTTTGTTTGTGCCGACCGGCGCGCTGCTTTCTACAGTAAGCTTTAATGAAGGACAAAGTATTCCGGGAATTGCTCACGGCGTTGTTATAGAATCGGCGGAATAGGAGGGTTATGATGGATTACGTAAAAGCATTTGTTGTAGGAGGAGGAATCTGTCTTCTCGTACAGATTCTGATGGATAATACAAAACTCATGCCTGGCAGAATCATGGTGCTGCTTGTGGTATCAGGAAGCATTCTGGGATTTCTGGGGATTTATGAACCATTTGCGGAATGGGCCGGAGCCGGTGCTACCGTTCCCCTGCTGGGATTTGGCAATACCCTGTGGAAAGGCATATCGGAGGCTATATCGAAGGATGGCTTCTTGGGAATCTTCAAGGGCGGTTTTACGGCAAGCGCAGTAGGTATATCTGGAGCTTTGATCTTCGGATATCTGGGAGCGCTGATCTTTAAGCCTAAGATGAAATAGGAAATAGATATGCGAACTTTGAAAAGTTCGGAAAAATAAAATCAGCCATGTCATCGATACCAGAGTCCGTTTTCAAGGCGGCGGCCGGGTCACTGCCTCTGGTATCGGCGGCATGGATTTTTTTCTGCAGATTCTGATACTGACAGCAATTGTTTATTCTTCTTTTTTTACAGCGATGAGTTGTGTCATGATATAATCTCCATACTCTGTTAAAGACCAGTAATTTGCTGTGTCCTTTACGCTTCTATTTTTTGTACTTGTGGTAATCAGACCGAGTGCCTTGAACTGAATTTTTATATTTTGAAATTCCTCATTTGAAACTTCAAATCCACTGAAGCTTTTATATTTTTTATTCAGGGCTTTTAGTTCCTCTTTGATTAATTTATGGAGGTATTCCGAAATCGCACTTTTCATCTGTGCTTCAGTACATTCTGTAACCATGTAAGGCGACACGATAGAAAACAAATTATTCCATGTAGTTGTGATTGGTGATGTAATATTATACCTATCGTAGTCGGAAGTAGTACCTACATAATTTAATGTTAATGTAGTAGCATCATCACCTTGTGCTAATTTTTCACTTCCGGTTGGAGCGGTTATTTTACTTAGATGTAATTGATTTTTCAAATCTTCATTTTCCTGCTTTATTTTTAAGAGCTCACGCATTGATGTTTCATCGACTATGCTATCAGACCGGACCCACCCGATTGCAGGAAATTGTTTCATTAATTTTACCATGGAACGAGAAACAACACTGCCTAATTCACTGGAACTTGACCAGTATTTTACCATTTTTCTTTGAGCGAGAGTACGAAATTCTCCTAATTTTTCTTTTCCTTCAGGCGTTTGTTCTGTATATTTTGATTTAATATCATCGGGGCTTTTGTGGAGAAATGCTATGATTGGCTTCTCCGTTTCGACCGCATAACGATACTCCATTTCGGTGTAGCTTATACCGCTCTCATTTGTAGAACCGTAACGTCCGCCTATTATAACTATGTAGTAGTCGCTGTCATCAATAACCCGTTTAATCAGCGACCACTGGTCTTCGTCAGAAGCGGGAAATAGTTCCATACCGGCAGGAATGCAATCTAACTCCAAAAGGGCCTGCATGACTTCGCGCCGTTCTTCTTGTAAATCCTCGTAAGTTGAACTAACAAAAACCTGAAATCTTTTATCCATTAGAATTCTCCTTAGTATTCATAAAATATTCCAAATACGAAATCACTGTTCTATATGATATATCAGTAAGACTCTGATGACATTTATCATACCATAGACCTACAGAAAAGTCATTATCACTTGTATATACTTATTTTAGATAAGATTAAAAACGATTATGTTTGAGCATGTTTTTCCATGGTAGGGTCTTTTCTTGGTTTCTAAATTCTTTAGAAGGAGGCTGGATCAATGAGAGAGGTAGCGGGGGAGTTTTGCTGCCAACTAAAAAATGTGTTTTATCAAAAAAGAAAAAGCAAAGTATATTTAGTAATCATTTAATATACTCTGCTTTTTCTGTTATTTATGATATTAGCAACTGAATTGAAAAAGAATCTGGTATCGGTGGCAATGCAGAATTTACTTCGTCACACACTCTTTTATTTACTGATAATAGTCATAGAACGGCCAGCCCGTATTCTTTCTCGTCTCAGATGTCGGCTGCTTGGAAGGAGACGTAGGCTTCGGCGGAGCTGAGCTGCCAGCCTCAGATGACGGCTTCGTCGGAGCGGCAGATGGCTTTGTTGGAGAGGCGGAGGGCTTTGTCGGTGCAGCCGATGGTTTCGTCGGTGCTGTGGTGGATTCCTCCGGTACATAACCAGGTCCCGTATAAGAAGGCGAATAATCCGGCGAACTTCCAGGTGCATCGAAGTCGATGATAGTACCTGTGCCCGTATGAATGGTGCACGTTCCAGGAAGGGCGAATACGGAATCGTCTGTCTCAGCAGTTTCGCCGGCAGGAATGTTCATAAAAATACCGGTTGTCTTTTCCGGGCAGTAAGGCGTCGGAAGCTTGCCTGATTCCGCACAGACGGTTGCCCGTACGTGATTGCTGCACACTTCTGTAGGAACGCTTCCTTTGGCAAAATATTCCGTATAAACGGCGCTGCCTCTCGGATCGGCGGAGCATACGCCGGATACGGCCAGTTTGCCGGATTTGCGGCAGATTTCAGCAGTCTCGATACTGTCAGGCACAGGGAATCCAGGGTCGCTCATGCCTTCATGAACCCTTGTCATAATCTTGCGCCATATATCCTTATGGAAGGAGGTTCCGCCGTTATTCGTGCCGGTAGCCTTGTCGATCAGTTTCTGGTTATTGTCACAGCCGCCCCATACGCCAGCCGTATAGTACGGGGTGTATCCAACAAACCAGATATCGTTGTTGGCCGTAGTGGTTCCGCTCTTGCCTGCCGCCGACATATTAGTCAGTGCGGCACGGGTGCTGGTAGAGCTGACAGAGATACCGGAACGTGAAAATTTCCTGTTGCTCTGCATGGATTCCGCCATGGCATCCGTTAGAAGAAATGCTGTAGAATCTTTCAGTACGCGTTTTGTCTCTGGTTCGTTACTGATCAGAACCTTGCCGTTGTGATCCAAAATTTTAGTAAAGAATACTGGTTTTGTATAGACGCCGCCGTTGGCAATGGAAGCGAATGCGGACGTCAGTTCCAGATTAGTTACACCTTTTGTCAGGCCGCCGAGAGCGGAAGCAGCAGTGACGTCTTCCGGGGTCAGGGTAGTGATTCCAAAGTTCTTTGCATATTCGATTCCAAGCTGAGGACTGACCGTTTCCATGAGGCAGCGTACGGCGACGATATTCATGGAATAGATAATCCCCTCACGGATACTGGAGTACCCCAGATATCCCTGGCTGTACCAGTTGGAAAATGTCTTTGTTCCCACAGTAAACGGAGCGTCGTAATAGACAGTGCCAAGCGTTGATCCGCATGTATCGAGAGCAGGGGCAAAGGCGGTAATTACTTTAAAGGTGGAACCAGGCTGACGGGGAGTATCGCATGCGCGGTTCAGGGTAAGGCTGTCCGTCTTTTCACCGCGTCCGCCACTGATGGCCTTTACCTCACCTGTTGCCTGATCCATGATAACGAAGGATACCTGAGGCTGAAGCGTCTTATGAACACGCTCTCCAATAATCTCATCACCTTCTTTGAGCAGCCACGCCTTATAGCCGTCTATATCCGCCTGTGCGGCTTCTTCCGTAGGATAAAGGCCGTCATAACGTGTTTCTCCAAGGACATTTTTATGATATTTTTTGATATCCTCTTCTGAAAAATGCTCCGTCGTCCCGTCTGCATGGGTGATGGAGAGTCTGTATTCAATAGAATACTTGGCAACAGTATAATTTTCTGGATTGTTCACCTCTTCATCTACAATGGACTGGATTCTGGGATCCTGAGTCGTATAGATCTGAAGTCCGCCGCTGTAGAGCAGGTTGTAGGCCTGTGTTTCCGAATATCCCAGCTTTTCCATCAGAGCGTCCTTAACCTGATACGTAAGCTCGTCCGTAAAATAACTGTAAGGGGTGGAGTTTTCCTTGGAAACGAGATCGACGTCCTGGATTCTGTCGTATACATTATCAGCCAGAGCCTCTTCCTGTTCCTGCTTTGTGATAAGCCCTTGATCCACCATGTACTGAAGGATGATTTTTCGCTTCTTTTCATTTTCTTCCCGTCCGCTGATTGGATTCAGCTTTTGGGGACTCTGGGTAATCCCTGCAATAACGGCGCATTCGGAGAGGGTGAGATCAGAAACCTCTTTATTAAAATACCGCTTTGCGGCGACTTTGACGCCCAAAGTATTATTGCCCAAGTTAATCGTATTCAGGTAGTTGGTCAGGATCAGCTTCCTGTCCATGGATTTCGTAAGCTGAAGGGCGAGGTACTGTTCCTGTATCTTCCTTTCGATTTTAGCGCCCCAACTTTTTTCATTACCGCCTTTTAATACATTGTTTTTAATCAACTGCTGGGTGATCGTGCTTCCGCCGCCCTTGTAATCATTAGTCAGGACGCCGACGGCAGCGCGGGTGATAGAACGAAGATCGATGCCGTTGTGGCTCCAGAAACGGGAGTCTTCAATGGCAATAAATGCATTTATCAGGTTTTCGGGGAGTTCCTCATAGGTGGCTTCCTCGCGGTTGGAACCGGACTTTACGAGGGTATCGGTCAAAGCACCCGAACTGTCGTAAATGGTAGTGGCATAACCGCTTGGAACGATGCTTTCCATATTGATCTCCGGAGCATCGTCAATAATTCCCCGGATCATCCCGAATCCGACGCTGGCACCGATCAGGCCCGCGAATAGACAAAGGATGAACACCGTCTTGACAAGCGAAAAACAGAGCTTGGAAAAGTATTTCCGTCCTCTGGAATTCATCGATTTTATCTTCTGTTCTGTCGCATATTTTCCGTAGTTCATAGAAGTCCTCCTTTATCGCATATGCGGAACAAACGATTTATACCACAGTATACCAAAATTTCCCTGACAATTCAACAAAACTTAATCTTAAAGAATTTCTCCTAAAATGAAATTTTAAATTCCGCTCCCATATTCCCCAGTGGAATTTACTTTCGCACAGTTGATATTTACTCTTTCATATATTAGTGATACGGTTATGTCTCCTTCTGACAGCAGTAGAAGGACATTTTATGAGCAACTATATTCC
>NZ_QSDR01000025.1 GCF_003464085.1 Clostridium sp. AM58-1XD | reverse complement strand
TGTGTTCACGTTGTAACAGCAGACGGTAGATTCATGAAAAACTCATAAAAATCGGGGCACGGTATCCTTCTGCTTCTGCACAGAGTACCATGCCCCGGTCTTATTCAATCCCCAACGGAGCTCCATCAGGTCGCTCTTTGAGAGGCTTGCGAGGGAAACGGTTCCCTCTGATATGATCTGCTCTGCCAGGGTCTTTTTCGACTCCTGAAGAGACAGGATATTTTCTTCGATCGTGTTCTTCGTAATCAGTTTGAATACGGACACCTGCCGCTCCTGCCCGATTCTGTACACTCGGTCTGTCGCCTGGTTCTGAGCCGCCACATTCCACCACGGATCATAGTGAATAACCACGTCGGCAGCCGTCAGATTTAAACCGGTCCCACCTGCTTTTAAAGAGATGAGGAAAACAGGCGTGTCATCCCGATGGAAGGAATCCACCAGCTTCAGCCGCTCTTCCTTGGGCGTGTCTCCGGTCAACACGTGGTACTCAATCTCTTCCTTCCTCAGCCGTTTCCCTATAATCTCCAGCATGGAGGTAAACTGGGAGAAGAGGAGGATCTTATGCCCTCCTGATACTCCATCCTTGACGAGATCAATGCATGTTTCCAGCTTAGCTGATTCGCCCTTAAAATTCTGATAGCACAGAGAGGGATCACAGCAGATTTGACGAAGACGGGTCAGACCTGCCAGAATCTGAAGTTTATCTCTTCCCATTCCGCCTCCGTCTTCCAACTGCTTCTTCAGCAGGCTTGCATTTGCCGCATAAAGCTCTCTCTGTTCCTTTTCAAAGCGGGAATATACAACCGTCTCCAGCTTTTCGGGAAGCTCCTTCAGCACCTCTGTCTTCAGCCTTCTCAGAATAAACGGCCCGATCATCTTATGAAGCCTGGACAATACGTCTCTGTCCTGTCCTCGGACAACAGGCAGTTCAAATTCCCGGCGGAATTTCTGATAGCTGAAAAGGAATCCCGGCATAAGATAGTCAAAAATGCTCCAGAGCTCGCTGAGACGGTTTTCGATCGGAGTGCCTGTCAGGGCATATTTCGTCCTGGCATCGACTGCCTTAACCGCCTTTGCACTCTGAGTTCCTGCATTTTTGATATACTGTGCCTCGTCAATTACCTGGAAACAGAATTTTTTATCCTCATATAAGAGGAGATCGCGCCGCAGAAGGTCATAGGATGTAATCAATACATCATAGTCTCCTGTCATCTCCAGAAGCGCTCTTCGTTCTTCCGCCGTACCGGCTACCGTGAGAATCTTCAGCTCAGGCGCAAAGCGGGCAATTTCATTTTCCCAGTTATAGACGAGAGAAGCCGGACAGACGATTAGAGATGGCTTTTTATCCGCCGGACCGGACGCGCTTTCCTCTTCTTTATTTCTGTGTTTCCCCTCTTCATCCAGGAGAAGGGCGATCACCTGTATCGTCTTTCCAAGTCCCATATCATCGGCCAGAATCCCGCCGAATCCATAATAATCAAGGGTTTTCAGCCATCGAAATCCCACTTTCTGATATCCCCTCAGAATCGGCTTTATAGAAGCCGGAATCTCAAAATCGCTGTCCTCCACCGATTTCATTCCGCGTACAATGGATTTGAATGCCTGGTCACGGTAAAAAGAAAGACTGCTCTCTTCCTTCAATATGCTGTTCAAATAGACAGCCCGGTAACGTGGCAGCGCTACCTTATCCTTCTGCAGCTCTGTTTTCGATACGGCCAGCCCCTCAACCAGACGGGCAACGGTCAGAAGGCTTCCGCCCTCCAGCTGCAGAAATTCTCCATTTTTCAGGCGGTAATATTTCTTTTTCTGCTGGTACTCCGAAAGCAGATGAACGAGATCCTGACGGCTCATACCCGGCGCATCAATCGTCAGTTCCAGCCAGTTTCCTACACTCTTGACCCCAACTGCCATTTTCGGCGGCGGGATTACCTTCAACTGACCCAGTCCCTCTGAAACGTATACCTCTCCCAACGTCATAAACTCCGGGATTCCCTGTGTCAGAAGCCGGTATATTCCATCCTCATCCTCTTTAATAATCAGATTGTGGCTTTCATTCTGCTGAAATCGAAAGTACTTGGATATCAGCTGGCTGATCCTGAACTCTCCCGGTACATCACGGCAGACCGTGCGTGGGACCTTTTCATCTTCGATCGGGTGAAACGAGTAATCCCCATAGGAAAGCGTAGGCTTCATAATCACTTCATTCCGCCCTGAGCTGTCAAACTCAAAACGCGCTTTCAATTCTTCCGGACGGTAGTCCTCCAGTTTTACATCTTCTGCTGAAATGTCCCAATAGCATCCTACTTTCTGAAGCACTCTTTCATAAAACAGCGGAATGTCTCTCTCATTGATCTCAATCTCATGCCTTCCACCCTGACTCTTTATCATCCCCTGTACAAAGACGCGCAGCGTGCTGCTGCATTCCTCATCGCAGCGGTAGATACGCTCCTGATCCATCAGGTAGAGATACTTTTCTCCTTCCAGACAGGCCAGATTCCTGTCAATGGATACACGTATCCCATCCTTTCCTGCCCGTGCGGCCTTTACCGCAATATGAGGATTGCCATCCTCAACCACCACTTTTTTCGATATTCCCATTCGGTCTTCTGCGTCCAGCACCTGCCCCATTACAATCGAAAAGAACCGGTCCATTTCTGTTCTTCCAATCATAATCTGTCTCAGCGCAGGAGCCGGGGAAGTGATTTGAGGGCCTTTCTGGAATTTCAGATAATACTCCCTGTAAGTGTTTACCAGCTCAATTATAAATTCAACCATAGGCCTGCATTCATCTGCAAACACTTCCGGGTTATGATGAAAAGAAAAGTTCTTGCCATATTCCACCAGACTGCCGTTTTCCAAAGCATCTACAAAGGCAACCAGGTCTCTGACCACATATGTCTTGTCTCTGCCTACCCGGTATTCTACCTGAAGTCCAGCGCGCCCGAACTGAAGCCTGGGCAGAAGAAGTACCTTTTCTTCCTCTCCCTCCATAATAATCCTGGCTACTTCACGATTCGTATACTCCCGGACCATCATCCGCACTTCCTGTGACGTATAAACCGTCTTGCCGTTTTTTTCTTCCGACTCTTTTTTCCACTTTTCAAAAAGGGCAGTACAATGCCTGCACATGCCCTTATAAGAATTTCCCTCCTTGCACGAACAGGAATAGTCAAATACCTGACCGCTTTTCACGTACAAAGAAGCTTTATATATCTGTCCCTGGTCTTCTGCCAGGCCTTTCACTCCAACCTCGCCCTTCCAGAACGTGTTGGAGGTCATTTCCGAAATTTCCATGGACTCCTCCCGAAATCCTGTCTGTCCGCTGACAAAATGATCAGAATTCTACATTCTTTCCGGCGCTTCGATTCCCAAAAGGTCGATACAGACCTCCAGAACTTCCTTCGCCAGCCTGATCAGGCACAGCCAGCTTTCCCTCTGCTCTTTATTTTCTTCCGTCAGTATCTTCGTATCGTGATAAAAACGGTTGCATGCATTGGACAAATCATAAATATACTGGCAGATCTTGTGCGGCGCCGTCTCTGCAAAACTGTTCTCTAGCACTTCATTATACTTGGATATCTCCAGCTGCAGCGCCTTTTCCGCTTCTGAAACAGCCGGAAGAATACTGGATTCTTTCGAAATCTCTCCATATTTACCAAGAATGGACTTGATTCTGACAATTGTATACAGAATGTACGGGCCTGTATTTCCCTCAAAAGAAATAAACCGGTCCACGTCAAACACATAGTCCTTGGAGGCCTGGTTGGATAAGTCTCCATACTTTAAAGCGGAAAGTCCAACGATTTTTGCCGTCTCTTTTGCTTCTTCCTCTGATACCGTACGGTTTTCCATAATACGGCCGAAAACTGCCTCATCAATCTCTGCAATCAGACGTTCCAGGCGCATAACGCCGCCTTCTCTCGTCTTAAACGGCTTGCCGTCCTTGCCGTTCATCGTTCCAAAGCCTAGGAAAATCATCTTTTTGTCACTGTCGACGATACCTGCTTTTTTCGCTACGCGGAACACCTGAGTAAAATGAAGATCCTGTCTCTTGTCAACTACATAAATATACCTGTCCGGATGGAAATCCTGTTCTCTCTCTACAATCGTAGCAAGATCCGATGTTGCATACAGAGCCGCACCGTCTGATTTTCTGACAATACACGGCGGAAGCTCCTTGGCATCCGTCTCTTCCGCAATATCTACCACCAGGGCGCCCTGGCTTTCATATGCTAGCCCCTTATCAATCAAATCCTGAATCAGCCCTGGAATATATGGTTGCGCATCGCTTTCCCCCTTCCAAAGATCAAAATGTACATTCAGATTGCTGTAATTTTTCTTTAAGTCCGCAAGGGAGACGTTCATAATATGATTCCAGACAGCGCGGTAAGGAGCATAGCCATTCTGCAGTTTAAACGTTGCGTTCTGTGCCCTTTCCTTAAACGACTCATCTTCTTTTGCTTTTCCGCTGGCCGCCGGATAGATTTCTTCCAGTTCACTAATGGTAAATGGGGCTTCCTTTGGATATTCCCCCTGAAAATTTTCATCAAAATAGGGCAGCTCCGGTTTTCTGTCACGAAGTTCCTCAATAATAAGTCCCATCTGAAGGCCCCAGTCACCAAGATGCACATCACCGATCACGTTATGCCCCAGGAAACTTCCCATACGCTTAACACTTTCTCCGATAATAGCTGCACGAAGATGGCCCACATGGAGCGGTTTCGCAACGTTGGCTCCGCCGTAATCCACGATTATGGTCTCTGCCTTTTCAGGACTTTCGATTCCAAGTTTTTCGGATGAAGCCATCCCGTTCATATATCCGGCCAGCCACTCTTCCTTCAGTCTGATATTTACAAAACCAGGCATCACTGCTGTAATTTCGGAAAACATTCCGCTCTCCGAAGCTTTGTTCACCACATCCTGAGCAATGTCAATCGGTTTCTTACGATAAGCCTTGGCCGCAGCCATGGCGCCGTTGCACTGGTATTCACACAGGTCTGGACGGTTGGATAATACGACCTCGCATAAGAAGGGTCATAACCGCTCTCCTCAAAGGCAGGCTTTAATTCTGCCGCAATTAAATCAAGAATTTTCTTCATCTTCCTGGTATTCCTTTCATATCATTAAGCTATTATTATAAAACACTTTTCCTGGAAAAGCAATCCATCTTCTGCAACAGTAAAAATTACGAAAAAGGAGCTTCTGCCATAGCTCACCGGCTATCCATGCAGAAGCTCCTGATGGTTTTAAAATCTGTCAGCAGTGATTATACACGTGATAAATATTCTCCTGTACGCGTATCAATCTTGATCTTATCGCCCTGGTTTACGAACAGCGGGACGTTAACCTGTGCGCCGGTTTCTACAGTTGCAGGCTTAGATGCGCCCGTAGCCGTATCGCCCTTGAATCCAGGCTCTGTATCTGTAATCTCCAGTTCTACAAATAACGGAGGCTCTACAGAAAATACGTTGCCGTTGTAAGAACAGATTTTGCATATTTCGTTCTCTTTTACAAATTTCAGGGCATCGCCGATTGCCTCTGTATTCAATGCGATCTGCTCAAATGTGTCATTGTTCATAAAGTGGAATAAATCGCCGTCAGAGTACAGGTACTGCATATCAATACGGTCAATTCTCGCTGCCGGGAACTTCTCTGTAGGACGGAATGTTCTCTCTACCACGCCGCCACTGATAATATTTTTAATCTTGGTTCTTACGAATGCTGCGCCTTTTCCTGGTTTTACATGCTGGAATTCCATGATCTGAAATACATTTCCTTCAATCTCAATGGTAAGGCCATTTCTAAAATCACCAGCTGATATCATAAATGATATTCCTCCTTGTTCATCTTATCTTCTTTATCTTATCTGTCTCAGATTAATCTACTCTATTCTATACTAAAATGGTTGTCTTTTCAACTATTTTTTTCATTTAGGAGTATAGAACAGCTTCCTGGCAAACCACAGGCCAGTCACAGGCCGTCCGCCCCTGTCAGATAATCCATCGCCAGGGCGTATCCGCGGAGTCCCAGGCCTACCACCTGCCCGGTGCATACAGGAGCGGTCACGGATACGTGACGGAACTCTTCTCTTTTATGGACATTTGAAATGTGCACCTCAATTTTTGGCATTTCGACAGAAGCCAGTGCGTCTCTGAGCGCTATACTGTAATGGGTAAAAGCGCCTGGATTAATAATTATGCCTTCTGTTCCGTCGCTGTAAGCCGCCTGAATTCTGTCAATAAGGCCGCCCTCATAGTTGCTCTGGAACACCTCAATCTCATGGCCTTCCTCTGCTGCCTTCTGTTCCATCATCTGCTTCAGCCAGGCATAATCCCTGGTACCGTAAATTCCCTTTTCCCGAATCCCGACAAAATTGATGTTCGGACCGTTAAGAACCAGAATCTTCATGAATTTCTTCCTCTTTTCCGTACATTTCCCTTAAATATCATTTATTCTATCCCACAGACTGCGCGGTCACCGACTCTTATTCTGTGAGTCTTCTTTATTTTGCTGTTTCTATGCATTTTTTCACTTTTTTCTTGACTCTGCCTGTTTCAGCCGGCCAGTCGTACGATTTCCGAAGTTATTTCTTCCGGTGTCCGGCCGTCTGCATTTACGATCAGATGAGCCGCTTCTTCGTAAAGAGGCCCGCGGAGGGACAACAGTTCTTCTATTTTCTTTCTTGGATTATCTCCCCTTAACAGAGGTCTCGTTGTGTCTCCCCTCAGCCGTTCCTCTACCGTCTCCGGAGACACTTTCAGATAGACAACCGTCCCAAGCTCTTTTAAAGAGTTCTGTTTTCCGCTCTCATGGGGAGACCTCCACCTACAGAGATCACATAGGATCCTGATGTGCTGATCAGATCACGCAGCGCTTCCGTTTCCATTTTCCGAAAGGCCTCTTCTCCCATGGCATCAAAAATATGCGAAATAGTCATACCTGATTTTTTTTCAATATATTCATCTGTATCCAGAAACGTTCTGCCGGAACGTGCCGCAAGTTCCTGTCCTATGCTGGTCTTTCCTGCTCCCATAAAGCCGATCAAGATCACGTTTTTACTGGTGGTGTTCATGGTCTACTTTCCTCCCAGCTGTGCGATCATTCTACACCTTGCCTCTTCTATGGTCTTTTCATCGATCACTGCGTCCGGATTCCAAAGCTCAAATGCAATGACCCCCTGATAAATCAGCATATCCAGGCCATTATAAGCCTGTCCGCCCGCTTCCTTCACCATTTTCATGAATCTCGTTTCCATTGGCGTATAGACAACGTCCATGGCAACAGCAATTTTCTGATAGAAGGCCGGATTATCTATCAGTACATCCTCATCGTGAGGATGCATGCCAACGCTTGTAGTCTGGATAGCCAGGTATCTTCCCTCTGGAATTCTGTCATACTCGGAAAGCTGCATCGGTACGAATACCGCCTTGCCCGCAAGTCCGTTCATATAATCAGCCAGTTCTTCCGCTCTGGCAGCATTCCTGTTCAGAATATAGACACGCTCCGCTCCATGTTTCATCAGTACGTAAGCCGCAGCCTTTGCTGCTCCCCCTGCTCCAAGCAGAACACAGGAAGTACCCTCGATCGTGATCCCCCGCTCTTTCATGGAACGATACAGTCCGGCCGCATCTGCATTGTATCCTTTAAAGCCGCCGTCAATTCTCACCAGGGTATTGACTGCACCGATCGCCTCTGCTGCCGGATCAATCTCCTTTAAGTACTTCATCACGTTCTGTTTATGGGGGACGGTCACATTCATACCAAGAAAGTTCATGGCATATGCCCCCCTTACGGCAGCCTCCACCTGATCTTCCTCTACCTTCAGAGGGACATAGGCAAAATCCTTTCCTGCAGCCTCGCCATAAAAGTTCTGCATTACCGGCGACATGGAATGCTCTACCGGATTAGCCATAATCCCACATATTCTCGTCGTACCTTTTATCATGCCAAATCATCTTCTTCCATTAAATTGTGTTGTACAAATACGTCTTTATCCGCTTGAAATTTTATCGTTTTTCTCTTTTTATTATTTCACTTCTCCCAGATTCGGTTTACCTGCTGCCTGTCCGGTCATATCTCCGCCTGTAAAACCACAGAACGATTTTCTCTGGAACGCGTTTCAGCACAATCTGTATCTCCTCTTTCGGATTGATCGGCTTCACCAATATGCTTTTCATTCCCGTCCTGTTTGCCCCCCAAATATCTGTAAACAGCTGATCCCCTACAAAAACTGTGGAACGGCAGTCTGTCCCCATCCGTTCCATCGCTTTCCAATATCCTTTTCTCGAAGGCTTCCCGCTTTTATATATGTAGCGGGTGCCCACTTCCTCAGCGAAACGCTTTACTCTCGGCTCCTTATTATTGGAAAGAAGGCATGTCTCCATCCCTATTTCCCTAAGATGACGAAACAGGGTCTTTGCCCTCTCGTCCGCCGGCGCGTCATGAGGAACAAGGGTGTTGTCGACATCAAACAACACGCCGCATATCCCCTGATTCTTTAATGCCTCAAATGATATATCATATGTGGAATCCATATAACTTCCCGGATAAAACCTTTTAAACATCTGCTCTAATCCTGCTTCTTTAATAATTTTCCCAGCTCTTCCATAAACGTATTGACGTCCTTAAACTCGCGGTAAACGGAAGCGAAGCGGACATAGGCCACCTCATCCAGTTCTTTTAATTTCCTCATAACGAGTTCACCAATAATCGTCGTCTCCACTTCTTTCTCTTCCATATTGAAAATCTCATTCTCGATCTCGTCGATCATCGCATTAATCTGCTGTGTGGAAACAGGCCTTTTATGGCATGAATGGATAATCCCCGCTTCAATTTTTGAACGGTCGTAGGCCTCTCTGGAATTGTCTTTCTTAATTACCATCAACGGCATGGTTTCCAGCTTTTCATATGTCGTAAAGCGTTTTCCGCAGGATTCACACTGTCTTCTGCGGCGAATGGAACTGTTGTCGTCAGCTGGTCTGGAATCGATCACCTTTGTATCTGATTCATTGCAAAACGGGCATTTCACGTCCTGGTCCTCCTTCTTTTCATAAATCATTTTTCTACAATTATATACCATTTTACCCTAGGACAATCATTATCGCAAGCTAAACCTTGCATTTTTCTTCCACATCCTTCCTTTTTACATCTACCAGAATAATATCTTCCCCGATCTGGCAGATATCACAGAACGGAATAATATATTCTTTATCATGCCCCAGGAATCCGCAGAAACAGCCAGGCCCCGATACAATAAGCGCCAGGATGCAGCCCGTTTTTATGTCAAATTCAATGTCTCCGGCAAATCCCAGCCTGCGGCAGTCATTGATATTAATGATTTCTTTTCTCTTTAATTCATGAATGCGTCGATTGTATCAATCATTTTTATCAGAACTAATCCGTTGATTCTTAGATCCTTCCTCCATTATTTTTAAATCTAAAAAGAAGAACAGCTTCTTTCCTGGAAAGTAAAAAAAGAAGGCGCTTTCTCCCATTATCAGCGCCTTCTTATATCCCGTTCCATTTTCCCATATATGGTATGTATTACAATTTGTTGTCATCCTCGTAGATGGTTTATTTTTATTTTCAGTTCAGCCATCTCCAGATTAGCCTCCGCCGTCTCCTCATTAATGTAGTGTACTCCATACAGTTTCATCTGATCCGGCAGTATCTCCATTGCGTGAAACATGTCCGCTGCCGCCTTTGCCGATTGATAGATTACATAATTACCGTATAACATATTCATTCCTCCATACCTTTAAAACCTTTTACTACCAGTAATGTTATAAGGCATTATAACACTCAATTGTCGCCGGCAACACTACGTTTTCACCGCAAGTTACGACACTACCTGACATTCCCATTCTATACTGCCTGCTCCTTAGCGAACTTATTCACATACTTTCGACTGTTAAAATCATATGTCTCCACGATCTGTAAAACGCCGCGCTCATCCGTCACCATACACTGACCTTCGTGAATCCCCTTATCCGGGCACAGGAAGAATTGCTCGCCAGACGGGTCCCGCTGGTATCCCGTCATCATATATCCTTCCGCGTCAAACAGATACCAGCCCGATGTGCCTTCCGTAACTTCTGTAAACCAGTACCATCCATTTTTTGCCCATGTCCCATCTGCAAATTGATACCGCCATCTCTCCCCGTCTGCGGCCGGTTTAAAACCTTCCGTAACAACAATATCCTGGGCGTAGTCAATATCACAAAGCTTCAGAGCCTTCTGCCATGGCGTCGCCGATACCTTGCTCTCAATTGTTCCGTAATTGATCCCTTTTGCTTCGACACAGGATCCGTCTCCGATATAAATACCAATATGTCCAGGCTTCCACAGTGCCCAACCAATCATGCTTTCATTCAGGCTGCCGATCGGCACACGCTCGTCCGCCGTATCGTGATAATTATAGCTGCCCCGGATCATACCCGTATACCAGCTGATCAGGCCGGAACAGTCCGTACAGTGCTGCCCGATGAACTTTCTTGCCTTTGTCGTGTATGTAGTCGTGTACATGCCGGGATTCTGCTTCTTCAGCACCTGCAGGCGGCTCTCTGTAAGGATTTCCCCTTTAGCGCCGTAGACATAAGGCGTTCCCACTTTGCTCTTACAGAATTCCACCAGTCCTCTAACCTTTCTTTTATCCATTTTCTGTACCTCCATGCTTATTCGATAATAAAAAGAGAATGCTGCAAAGCGTAAACAATCGTCTCCTTCAATACCGGAAAGAATGACTCGGCCACTGCCTGCAGCAATATTCGGTATCAAAGATGTTTACAATTTTACTTTTGCAATACTCTTCCTCTGTATTTTCTATTCCTTTCGTCCAAAAAAGCAGCTTAACTGCTGCTTCATTCTGACCTGTCCCACTTTTCACATTTCTTAATCCTTATCCAGTTCCGGAAGACCAGCCAGTGATGTCAGCATAGACAAAATCCCTGATAAAACTGCTGCTGATCCGACCATGGGCCAGTTGACTTCCCCCAAAACCGCAGCTGTGCCGATCGTGGCGACTGCAGTCTGAGCTATTGTTTTAAGGGCGCGCATGCCCGCTGCTCTTACCCATTTTTCAGCCTGATTACTCATCTGTATTCCTCCCTTTCTTAAATTATATTTACACGCATTTTATCTCATATATTGGGTCATTGCACAAATAACGCCGGTAGCAACTGCTCCGGCGCCGGCTCCAACAAATGTATTAAATATCGTACGTTTCATACTGCTCCACTGCTCAGCCGGAGCTGCCTCCAGCTTATCCAGGCGCTCCCCTTGTTTTTCCTGTTCTCCCAGCATACGCTCCATATTCATAGCCAGCTTTTCCACAGATACAGCCATACTCTGTTGCGTGCTGACGCTTTTCTCCAAAAGATCCAGTCGCCGGTTCTGGCGCCTGTCTTCATCATGCAGGCGTTCCAGCTCTGATTTCATTGCTTCATCCATTTGTTAACCATCTCCTATCTGAATTCTGAATGTTAAATCAATTTATAATGAGGCTGTTCCTCATCAAACCATCGGTACCGCAGCCAATCATCCAGCACAATTCCCGCCAGACTCACAAACAGCCATACCGCAAAAAATTGAGGGCATACCTGTCCCATGATGTTTCCCGGCATATTGCTGTAGTCCCATACATGCCATCCCAGCCATAAATTCACGATACATCCCGTTGCAAACTCTAACACCGTAATGATGCCTGCGCCGATCAGCGCCTGCATCCAGAGCGGTGTAGACCAGGGCAGTACTTCGTTTATCAATCCCAATGCCACAAAACATCCCCCTCCCAGTATAAACATCGTCCAATGGCTCCATCCCCGCCAGGTCCATTCCAGCATTATGTATAACAGGCCCCCTATGTCAAACAATGTTATGTACTTATTAAATAAGCGGTGATTCATCTAAATGTCCCTCGTCATATTCTCGTTCTCTACAAGATATGTTGTCAGCCCTTCAATTCTGTACTCTTTTGGTCTATCCACCCCACAATTATTTTTCAGCTCTTCGGCAGTTTAACGACAGCGGAATATGCATATGAGAGTACTGTAATTCGATGTAGGGCTGATTGTACAACAATATGGAGGCATGCTTCCTGAACGACACTCTGTCCATCTGCGGCGTTAATAACCGTACGAGCAGTACGTACACTCATCGGAATTCCGGCATAATATCCCAACGGCTCAGTATGGGCTGCCGGCTATGGCTGTTTTTGAACATGAATCCGTCCCTTCTGTCATACTCCGTATGCCCGTAATATACCGTCGTATTATTTGATCGAGTTAGCAAATACTCTTTACTGATCGTATGCTCGCCCTCAAGCCTGACCTACTTTAGCAATTAAAACTGCCCTTATTTTCTGAAGTTTCCCTGTATAATTTATATAGATAATATCTCCTTTGGTTTCTCCTGCTTCTGATCTATGCTGCCGTCATTGGACAGGCAGACTGTCCGCCCTTCCCTGCGGTAAACCGTTTCGTATCCGGTCAATATATCGGCTTCTGTACCGTCTTCCGTGTAAATTTTTATTTCTCCCCAATCTGGCGTACGTGGTCGGCAAAGATAATCTGCATGACCACACTTGAGATTGGACGAATGTCCTTAATTTCATAAAGCTCTTTTCTTGTTCCAATTTTAATTTTTTCCATGTGTGTTCCTTTCCTGGGGTGGGTTAGTGAAAATAGGGGGTGGAGGGTTGATTATTATATAGTGATATTGAAGTGTTATATGATAGAATGACTCCATATGTCAAAGGTTGTAGCATTAATTATGGAAGTTGTGACTGCGTAGTCAATTTATTTAAAGTTGGTAGAACAGTTTTTCTTAGTGGATTTATTGTTCCACATGTCACAGGAACAGACTTAGTGCTTCTGACCGTAGATAGTAGCTGTGCACCAAACGGTGATGTATTTTCACCACTTTCAAGCTATTCTGGAAACTGCGGTGCTGTGAGAATAAAAGCTACATCAGGTGATGTTCTTTTTAATATACCTATAGCCGAATTTGCATATGTCTTCAGCTTTACTTACACTACCCCTAATTTTTAAAATAAAATATTAGTAAATCCGAATATAGCCAAGAAAATCTTACGAAAAATCAATTATGACTTTGTACTCCTCTCTCCTACCCTACTCTCCTCTCTCACTTTACTTGTTTATTATACGCAAACAAGACCGCCCAAATGGCCGGCAAAATGCCTCTATTTTCGCTTCTCTACTCTCCTATCCCGCTCTTACTCTCCGATAAGTTTCTCTAACATTAGATTCTTTTACCGTAACATATATCATAGTTGTTCGATCTTAGCATGACCCATTAGTTTCATAACCTGTTCGATCTTCATTCCTCGTCCGATCATGTCTGTTGCAAATGTTCTCCTGAATCTATGTGGATGGACATTCTCCACTACTGCTTTTCTGCCTAATTCTTTGAGCAGATATTGTACTCCGGCCACCGTCATTCTCTGATATGGTGCTTTTACGGTTACAAACAGTGGCCGTTTCTGCATCTCCTCTTCTGTTATCCGTTCTTTTCTCATCCTGTCACGTAGGTATCTCTTCAAATGGAACTTAGCTACATCATCAAACAAACATAGCCTCTCCTTTCCTCCTTTACCGAAAACATAGAATTCCATTCTATACATATCGATGTCTTCCACATTAAGTTTGCATAACTCTGAAACACGCAGCCCCGTAGCCAGCAAAAATTCTATCAGAGCTCTATCCCGGCTCCGATCACAATGCAGCCGTAAAGCCTCTAGTTCTTCTGACATATACGGCTTTTTTATTACACTATCTACCTTTAAGCTGCCAATCCGTCGTACTGGATTGCTGGGCACCAACTGCTCTAATGTTAAAAAGTCCCAAAAACTTGATAAATAATGTATCCTGGTCTGCATTGTAGACATTTGAATCCCATTACGTTCCCGGCATACTGCATAGTAATACCTTAAATCCATAGCCGTGATGTCTTCTAAACGTTTTCCTAAAAAGTCCAGCATACTATAAATTTCGCGGCTGTATTGTTTTAGTGTCCCATCTTTTCGACCCGTAGTCTTTTTGGAGCCAAGAAACATATTAATTTTAGCCATATCTCCATCTGTCCCTGTAGGGGCCAATTCGTTCTTGTCTTCCACTACTCTCTTACCATGGAACTGTATGTACAATACATTCTCTAATTTTTCCATTTGAGCATCTGTTAAATCTGGCAACATAGCCTGTTTTACAGCTTGAATCAATTCTTCCGTCATAGCATTCTCCTCCTTTCCTCTTATAAGTACATATAAGGAAGAGATAATGCAACAATTCTTAAAAAATACTCAATAATATTCGGATTTAAACACTAAAAGTATAGACGGCATTTATGTAATTAGTATTACTCATTGATCCACCAGTTGCTTTTAAATATACCTGACCGTTGGAGAGCATTCTTAGAAGAAAAGGTACTGCTGGAAGTCCTTGTGGAACATATGTATTCCACGGAAGATTTTGTAAAGGTCGGTATACCTCTTCTACAGTTCCCATAAAAATATCTTCATTACTAGATATTCCTGATGGAAATCCAAAAATATATAGGCTGGTCACATTTTTATTTCGGTATGTGCTCATTGTTAGGCCTTTTACTTGGGAGTATTGTTTTGAACAACTTATATACCAATCAGAAATCTCGGAACGGCTCGGATAAGTTACCCAACTAGTCCAAGAACCGTTGTTTAAGCTTCTTGAAAGTAGAACAGTATTGCCAGATATAGTACCTGATGGATATGCTACTTGACAGCCAAAAGTATTTGAAGTCAAGCTCGTAAATACGATTCCCTCACTCGTTACTCCAGCTAAACCTAAAGAATATGGGGAATTTGACGTAATTGAATTGTAACGTTCAACAACAATCTTATTTCTTACACCAGAGTTATTTAAATCGGCGGATAATTCTGGTGTATGTAAATCACTATTTACTAAGGATATTAGTTAAATTCTCATTCACACTTTTTGAAGTCCGTTAATTCGAACACCATCTACATAAAAATTTAACATTAAATTTTCCGCATCCCATCCCATAGAGAGCCGTTTATTTATTAAACGATATTCTAAATTATCGGTGCGATACGATATGGCTTGAAGAGCCGTTTGGGCGGCTTTTGTAGCAATGGCAGCATTTACCTCACTTAAATCACTATTTAACTGAGTATACAAATCCATCAGCACTTTCCCCTGTGCCGCTGACAGCGGAAGCTTTGCATTATTCGTTACACAGTTATTCACAATCTGGCCGATATAGCATGCTCCCGTTGCCGTGTTCCGTATATCTTCACAAAATTTCTTTATCTTGCCAAAGCTGATCTTGGCAGTGTCACCAGCTACCGGAATTGGATAGCTGGCTGTAGAGGGTGTAAAGGACGAAATTGTAGTATTTGCGATATCTCCTGTTTTAGATACCTTGTCTCCGATTGCCGTATCGAGAACATCTGCATTATCATTAAAATCCTGAACGTCTACCGGATCTGTTCCTTCCGGCTTCTTTAGTTTCAATATATTTGTAAGTAACATGTTATGCCTCCTTTAAGATTTTCACATCATTCCAGGACATACCGCTCAGTCTGTCCCATATATATGGTTTCATTTCATTCCAGATTGTGTATCGATATTCAAATCGATACGAGAGATGCGCCGGTTTGATATCCTCCAGCATGGCGATAAATGCCTGCATGTTTCTGGGGATGCCTTTGATTCCGATAAACCGGATAATAAAAAGGCTGTTGATATTATCTTCAACAACCTCTACTTCTCCGCCGCTGAAAGTTGCAGCCGTCTCCTCTATCATCTGACGCGTTACTGTACCGCTCCCTCTGATTTTAGCCATCAGGATTTCCCTGCGCTGCTCATATGTGAGCGCCAGATTCGTTGTGATACCGAACAAATCTTCCCAGCGCGTCAGTCCCCAGGTGGCTGTTGCTATGAAAAACTGATCGATCAGGTCGTCTAACTCATATTCCAGCAGACCAATTTCGTAGCCCTCTGTTCTGTATATTTCTGCCAATTCCCGGATTTCCGCCAAAAAGGGCGGGGCATATTTTGACAGATCCACAAAATATTTCTCCGGATCGACAGCAGTTTCCCTTTTGGATGACCCGTATCTGGACAGACCATAAATATCCTTTCCATACATATTCAGCTGCCCCCTTTCAGGTCATTCCATTTAATTGCGCCCTTTTTCAGATAGCTGCCGTCATGGTCGTGGCTTCTGGCTGCTGCATCGGTAATTCCATATTCAGACAATGTCGTCGGATTTGTGCCTGCGGTTACGTGCCCCTGGCTGTTAACCGTAACACTGCGGTAAGTACCTGCAGCTGCTCCACTTTCCGGATGAGTGTATTTTGTATCGGTAAAAACTCTGGCCGTCCAGCCGCTCCATGTTCCATTTGAACAGTACCGAACGTATTCGTTCGTCCGGTTCTTCACACTCCTGAACGTCTGCATTGTGACAAAATCCTCTGTGGATGCCCAGCGCATTAGCTCCACGTCCAAAAGAAACGGCTGGTCTGCAACTGGTATATTGCTTATACTGGCCGCTCCTTGGCTGGTCTTTTCGATGTATCTCATAATCATAGGTGTTCCTGATGAAAGTGTAATCGTATCCATATCCAGGGACTGGCCAGTGAGGTCTATCCTTCTGTACCCTTTTGCATAAAACTCTCCAGTTGCAGGATTCGCCAGAAAATTACAGGATTTTCTGCCTGTACCCGTTTCCGTAGTATCATTTGCATTGGAAGATAAAAGCAAACGGTAATCGCCGCTGTCCGTTGAATTTGTCTGAGTCATTTTGGTATTGCTGTTGCTCTCCATTCCCCATGATGCAGAACCGTCCGCGCTCCACCGCAAAATCTGACCGCTGGATCCTCCTGCCGGAATATGCTTATTCCCGGAGGTCGTTGGATGAACGTATTTATCTGCTCCTTCCGCAATCCCGGCCAGCTTCAGTTTCTCTGCCGTAGTGTAATCGTTGGATGACAGCTGCTTTCCCGTTACCTTATCCACTTTATTTGTTACCGCATTCCACTTTGTACGTTCAGAGGATGTGATATGGATAACGGGATCCGCCTTATGGGCAATGAGATCGGCAATCGCTTTCATGATTTTTCCAAATGACAGACTCAGCTTCTCACCGCTGACAACATTCTCCAACGTCTCTGCCTGAGTATACGTTGGCGTCTGGTCGTTCGTCGCTACATCCGGCACGCTGCCAAGCCCAACCTGGGACTTTGTAACTGCATGCGGATTGCTCTTATTGCTGACATGGGCATAAGCTCCATTCCAGTTCTCCAGGAACGCCTGCGTGATTTTATCAATAACGGATTTATTTCCGTGCTCGTGGCGCGTACTATAAGCCTCGGACCAATTGGCCAGCAGCGCCTCAGTCAGTTTGTCCAGGGTGGATTTGTTGCCATGAGTATGCCGTTTTAAAAAGGCATCGTCATAAGAGGCCTTATCCTCTTTTGTAAGTAAACCGTCTCTGCTCTGAGTCGCCTTTGGAATTGCATTGGCGGATATGGCGATCCAGTCGTTTCCGTTCCATCGGTATGTATAATCCGTATCTTTAACGTTTACCGTCCAGCCATCTTCCGGCTCCGGATATGCGGCGGCAATATCTGCATACGTATCGACCGCTTCTTTCCAGTCGATAGACGTCTCCAGGGCAGAAAATTTGTTATCAACTTCATTTCGTGTATATTTATCATCCCAATTCGGCTGATTGGTATGAATCGTGTTCCTGATATCATTCTCTGCGGCTTCTGCCGGGTAATCTCATCTGCAATCTTATCAGCGTTGGCCTGTTCTGCCTGCCCGGCTCTTGTCTCTTCTGCGTTCAGCGCCTCCTGAGTCTTTACGACAGCCTCCTGGACCCGGTTAATATCTTCCGCTTCCACCGTATCCCCGTCCGTCTCATAACTGATATATACGATATCCACATCTGCAAATACCCGGATATTCCGTTTCCAGGGCGTCAGGCTCGGTGTAGAAATGGAATACGTCTGAAGCCGCTCTCCCGTAAGCTTCGGTCCTGTAAAAACAGCAATCGTCGCCTCGTTAATATTATCGTGAAGCAGTTCTCCTTCATATGACCCGTTCACAAGGTTTACTGGCTCCTCAACGGTATATATGTTACCGTCTAACTTATTCAGTTTCCCGGTAAATTTCTCCGCCTGAATCAAATCATCACCTCCAGTGCAACGGTTCCGGCTACTGCAATTTCTTCCTGACCAAGTTCTGCATTCGCGGATACACCGTTCAGAAGAAGGCCGTCATAATCATCAACGCCGGCTGTTCCCAATAGAATGGTACCCACGCGCGCCATACTCACATACGTAAGATCGAACGCGTTCTGTTTCAGGTAATTTTTCAGTTCCTCCTGGAATGCATTCTGGATATTTCCCAGGTTCGCGCCATTTTTAATCCGTATCCGTGCCGATACATTGATCGTCTGTTCCTTTGCGGAGACTACCGTCACGTCTGCTCCAACGGGACGCAGCTCCTCAATATGGTCCGCCACTGTTTTGACCAGCGCAGGCCCGGCTGCTTTCATTTTTTCGTCGGCAATAACTACCTTTACCGTTCCCGGCCCGGCTGCAAGCGGAAATATCTTGGATGCGCCTACGCCTTCACACTCCATCGCCCAGTTATAATAATCATATTTATTTCCGCTGGTGGAAGGCTTTCGTACCTTCATCAGAATTCTGCTTCTAAGCGATTCATCATCTTCTTCATCCGCTCCAGGTGTTATCACCTCTTTCAGCTCTGCATACGTCAGACCGTTTACAGATTCAATCGGCAGAATTTTACCTGAGTAGTCATTTCCCTGGCTGCCTGCCGTCTCACACTCCATGGAAAATACATATTTTGTTTCAGAAACCTCAATGTATCCTGTCACCCTGTAAATCATATATGTATTCTCAGACATGGCGGAAAAACGGGAGCCGATCGGAACCATGATATCAAATATGCCCTTTTTTACTGCCCTGACTGCCGCCTTCCGTTCAAGCCCGTATTGGACTGCTATCTTATCCAGGCTGTCTCCTCCGGCAGTTCCTGCATATACGTTGTTCTGCAGCCGATCCAGGTCCAGATAGACGCCTTCCAGATACCAGCTTTCCGGGCCTAATGCGGTCTGTATAATCGAACCTTCTCTTTTATCAATCGTGTCCGGAACTCGGTTCAGCTGGCTCGCCAATATCCTGGCATATGTTTTTTCATTGAAATCAATCATGTAATTACCACCTCCTCTGATAATGTTCCAAACACCGTGATGACATCAAACGCACAAGTCATGACGCCGTCCTGGTTATCTGAAAAGACAAAGCTTTCGACAGATATCATCCGGTTATCCATGGAAAAAGCCTCTTTGATTCTTCTCGGAATCTCACTTATCATATAGTCATATTCTTCTCCGGGAAGATCCTCCAGTTCAATTCCAAAATTTGATGAATAAATCTGCCACCGGAACCGCTCTGTCCTTAAAATAATTTCGACCGCCTGTCTGACGGCTTCAAGGCCTGCATTCATACCCGATATCTGCTTGGACGGCCAATCTATCATAAATGTATTTGTTGGTTTATCTGCATGTTTCAAAACTGCATCCAGACCAACGCCTTGCGGCAATATCGCCATTTTTACCTCCTTACCTCCTATACTTTCGATAAGATCACGTATCTCTGCCCTTTGGCAGCCCGGAGCATGATTACTTTATTCCCGGCAGAAAGTCCTTCGCGGATCACTACAGAACCGCCGTTTCCGCCTTTTACTTCTGCTGTCTTTGCTTTCACATTGTCGGTCAGAATCAAGGCTGCGGCAGGAATCGGCTGCATGGTATCTTCCAGCTGAATGGTTAATGGAGAAACGGATGATACCGTGCCAAACGTAATATCTGCCGGCTTCTCCGCTCTGCGGTTTTCCTGGTTTATCATTTTCAGTACCTCGATCAGTTCAGACAATACTTATCCCTCCCAACTGCTGGAAACTTTTTACTTCGATGCTCATTGTGTGGCTGTCCGGCTCAAAATTATGCGTTACCTTTTCTGCCAGTAAAAGGCGGGGCGCAGACAAATCATCTACGGCCCCTATTTTAACCGGCAATATGGTCCCTGCCCTGATGCCCGGTATACCTATTGCATCAAATGATATGGTCTGAAGCACCCTGTTATAATACTGGAGATACATTTTACACATCTCGTCGATCTGTGCTTCATTCATGTTCTTATCAACCTCGTCGCAATACTGCAAAAGGCCCCAGCTTTTAATCATCTCTGCATCTTCATGGACATATACGTCGTTGCGCCCCGTTTCTTCGTTCTTTCTGACCAGTTTCACCCGGTTATATGTATCGGAATCAATATCCCTTTTGTATGTATAACCGGTAATAAGGCTGTTGTCGCCAACCAATGTTGTGACGAGCATATTTTTCGCTTCCGTAATCGTCAAAGCTCCGTAATCATCATAAAAATTGAAAATTCTTCCGGTTTGCCTGATCGTTTCCGACAATGTGTCGAATATAATGTCCAGGCAGCTTTCGTTCTCTTTAATCAGGCAGGTAAAAACATAGCCTGTCTCTTCCAGCACGCCTGTTTTCAGGCCAAAATCAGCCGCAATCTTTTTCACGATCTCTTCAAGTGTCACATTTTCAAATGTATAGCTTGCACTCGCCTTTAAGTATCTCAGCTGGTCGTACGCCACATAGGACGTCTTTCCATCCTCATCTCTCTCTGCGGAAAAAACATAACCTTTAAATAGTTTCACGCCGTCTGCCGTCAATTCTACAGAGCTGCCCTCCACAATTGCAGCAGGGCCGTTTTCCAGACATGTAAAAGAGAGCTTTGCCGGGGAATCAAAGCGGTTCGTCGTCAGCTCTGCCTCTTCCGTAACATTCGCATAATCAGTAATTACCGTCTGCGTCGCTCCCCCTGGAGCCGGTCCGGTACTCTGAATCAGCAACGATATATTATTCATCTCATCACCCCGTTATCTGCAGCTGGTCTGCCGTAACCCATCCGTATGAGCCAATGCATACCGGATAGGGATTTCCTTCTACAATACGCGTTACCGCGGTATTCAGATTATTTGCAGTTCCAAATGGTTTGTCCCCATAGCTGCTGGACCAGTACTTCCCGTTCGCGGTCACCGCCGCGCCTACGCGAAGCACCGGCGTTTCCACCGGCCTTTCCGTTTCTGATGCGGTTTCTGTCTGCTGATTTCCAGTTTCATCTTCAGGCATAGTTGTGATAATGGAAATCACTTCAGGCGAATAATTCCGGTACTCCCGCAGTTCGATGGAATAGTAGATGTCTTCCGGTTCCCCGCCTTTGTCTGTCGTTTCAAAATTGCTGATGATACAGGCGATATTTGTGTCATAAAGCTTTGATCTGGAAATGATGAGCCTTCCTACCTGTTTTGACCTCATAGCCTTCTCAATCCGTTTAATATAGCTCTCCGGACTTTCGATTCCGCTGTTGACATAAGGGTCCGAGTCGGAACCTGGGAAAAATGATTCCCAGGAAACCTCTTTCAGTCCAGGTTTCCCAGGAACCACAATCTGTCCCAGCCCCAACACGTCATAATCATTGCTTTGGCCCGGATATTTGATGTTAATCTCCTGCGGATTAACAGGTATTTTCAGCTTCTTTCCGAATTTTAAATAAATCGAATATGTATTTTTAATTCTGTTCACTGTTTTCCCCCTATCCATGTGCCGCAGCCGTGTGAGAACTCATCTGTTCAATCAAAAGCACTTTTAATTTGTCCGCAATGTCCTTGGATGTAAGGTTTTTCGCCGCCGACTCCGGAATTGTTACCGTGATTTGCGGCGCAAGTGTCTGAAGTTCGATCTGATTCAGATACCGCTGTTCGGAAAGATCACGGTATATTTTCACATCCTCATCCGATAAATTGACGTCTCCTTCCACGTTTTTCACGTTTTTGACACTATCGATATTTGCCTGACCGCCGGTCGCAGGAACAGCCGGCGTGGGAATCCCTGAAACAGAGCCTCCGGAAGAATATCCCCCTGCGCCATAACCTCCGGAAGAAGTCGGCCCCGGAATACTGCTGCCGGCGCCGCTAAACCAATCATTCTCAGCGCCCAAATTGTCCATTTTAGCGCCCAGGTTTCCCCCCGTCTCGGCACCCTTACTAATGTTGCCTTCCCAGTCTGTAGTTGGCATTCGGTCGATCTTTTTCTCATTTTCCCCTGCCGTCTCAACTACCCAGTCTTCCAGGTCCTTACGAAAACCTGCGACCGCGCCGGACATATTGGTATGAAGCAGCATATCGATCGCTTTTGCCGCCGATTCCACTACTTGTAAAATATTGTCCAGAAGGCCGTGGAACAAATGGGCAATCGCAGCCACCGGATCGTTAAATATATTCGCAAAAAACTCTGCAAAGGTTGCAAAAAGATTCCAGATATAAGCTACTACCGTATAAGCAACCGAGTATATTCCGCCTAAAACCGCTCCGACAATCTCTCCGACCTGCTGCCATGTAACGCCTGCCTGCTGAAGGACAAATACGACTGCCGCCACGGCTGCTACAATGATCAGAATCGTAGCGATTACCGGCCACCAGCCGGCCAACGCCTGAATTCCTGAAACAAGCGCCTGTACGCCCGCTATGGCAAACGCAGCTCCCAACCCGATTAAGATTGGATAAACATAATCCCAGTTTTCTATGATGAGCTGAGCTCCCGCAACAAGAATATCAGCTACTGTCGACGCAATACTTCCGAGAATCTCAAACGCTCCGGCGATACCGCTTATTACTGCTTCACCGGAATCACTGTTTAAAAATTCACTCAGTTTTTCCGATACTTTGCTGAATGCTTTTACGCCTGCATTCTCCACCATTCCCCAGGCCTGAGCAAACGTCATCGGCGTATTCTGAAACTGTTGATCGATATCATCCGTAGCCGCCAACATAGCATTTTTAAAAATATCCGCTGTCAGCATTCCTTCGTCAGCCATCTCTCCGATCTTATCCACATCTGTACCCAGGTAATCCGCAATCGTCTGTACCATGCCGGGAGCTGCTGCAAAAACGCTGTTCAGATCTTCTCCGCTCAGCACGCCTGATCCCAACGCCTGGGTTAACTGCTGCGTAGCCGATGTGATGTCATCCTGAGATGTTCCTGCAATGGCAAATTCTTTGTTCAGATTTTCTGCAAACTGGATCATTTCCTCATTTCCCGAAAAAACATTCCCCGCACTCTGTCCCAAATTAGTTACCGTATCAGCCAATCCCATATATGAAGTTCTGGATCTCTGGGCTGATTCATAAATTTGCTGCTGAACGGCGTTCAGCTCCTCCTCACTTCCGACAAGACTACCCAGCCGCGTCTGCGTCTGGGTAATGGTATCAGACAATTCCAGCATCGGTTTTGCCAGTTTGATCTTTGACACCATACCGCCAATCTTACTGAAAACAGACATCATACTTCCTGCCGCCCTGGTTGTCCCCTCGGTTACACCGGCACAGCTCTGCTGGTTTTCCGCCAGTTCGCTGATTGCCCGGTTCGTTTCCTGTATTTCGCCGGCACACCTTTGCTGGTTTTCCGCCAGTTCGCTGATCGCCCTGCTCATCTCCTGCGCTTCTGCAGACGACCTCTGCTGGCTCTCCGCAAATTGGCTAAACAACCTGTTTGTTTCCTGTACATCGCCCCGGAGCTGCCTGATTGATCCAATCGTAGCTCCGGCTGAACGTCCCATTGCCCGCGACAAATTCCGGTCCAGCATATATATGGACCGGGCAGCCTGATCGCCCAGGTTAACAATTGTCTGAAAGGAGGAGGAAAAATTGGCTGCCAGTGACAACGTTTCATTATTTATTACCATTATGCTTTTTCAACTCCTTACTTTCTTTTTTTATCAGCTGCCACATAAACATTTTTTCTCTTAACGACCGGTTAAGAGTATCCATTGGGAATACGCCGTGATTACAGAGCATGTACTGGCATAATCTGGAATCCAGCGTATCCCCGGAAGCTAGTTTTTTGCTTCTTCCTCCAGTTCCGCATACTCTTCGTCCGAAGCCGTAAAGCCGTTCAGGCGGTTAATCGCCTGCACTAACCGCTTATATTCGCCGGAAGAAAGCATCCTTCCGGGAACATCCAGCGGGTCCATCGTTTTATAGTAAGCGCACAATTCTGAATCTTTAAAATTAGGCTCAACGACGCATGCGGCAATTAAGAGCTTTCCATACTTCACATTATCCAGTTCCTGTAGAACCTGCCCGTTTGCTTTCGTATGTTTTGTAGCCTGTTTAATCAGCCTGTCATTTGTTTCCTGATCGATTACGCGGATGACAAAAGGAGCAGCTTTTCCGTCTGCTCCTTTAAAACGCTTTGAAACAATCACCTTTTCTGTTTCATCCATAACCGGCGGCTGTAAAAACGCTTTAATATCTGACATATTTTCCTCCTTATTATCCTAACTGAGCCGGATCTGTAAAATAGTTGAGCACTTCCAGACCCGTATATGAAAATGATACTTCCATCTCCAGAAATTCTGCATCTGCGTCCAGCATGGCAACCGGCAGTTTCTGAAGCTTTACATTATACAGAACCACGGTCTGAGTCCCTACGCTGGTAGACGGATCATCATTTGTAATCTGCAATGAGAAATATGGAAGTTTTCCATTTTTTAAATAGTCCTGTAATAATTTTAAAAAGTATGGACTTCCGTAGTAAATTGTCATAGAGCCGGTAAGAGAAACTCCCGTCGTCTTTTTCTGTACCAAAGTAGTGCCTACTACTTTGAAATCACTTTCCTGAAATTCCGCATCCGACTGAAATTTCTTCATTCCAAACATTTCATGGTTTTCTCCGTCAATCGTCATAAAGCCGCTGCCAGATTTGCCGTTAAGCGCGTCCCGTTCAAGTAAAAATCCCATATGCTACCTCCTTATTCTTCTGCATTTGCAGATACAGTTACCGTCATATAAATTTTCTCAATACTGTCTACCGGCTGGATAGCAGCATTGATCACAACAGAATCCACATTGGTTCCAGGCTCTACCGTTACATCTTCGGCAGCGAAGTTCTGAATCCCTCCGTTCGCCTGCATTTCATTCAGGTATCCGATAATCCAGCCTTTTAAAAGATTTCTTCCCGCATCGTTGTTATCTGTCTTTCCCACATAGTGCAGAGTAAACTGCTCATACACATCGTTACAGAACTGATTCAGCACTCTTACCACCCGGTTTTTCGAGAATTCCGCTCCTTTCTCCCCGTTAAAGGATGTCAGCGTGTTGATATCCGTACACACCTTTACCGTGTTGAATGTGTCTATAAATACAATCTCTCCTGACTGAATAGCCGCTTCAATCTCCGTATCCGTCAGTTTCGGGCATGCTTCAACTGCATTTGGATACTGGGCATATGTAAGGGAATCATGATACCTTGCACCTGCTTGTGCGCCGCTCATCCACCATGTCGCCTGTCGGGCAGTCAGCACCGTTCCGTCAGACAGCTTTACTCCGTTGTTGACTGAAATAACGAATTCGCTGTTGGATTCCTGCGCATTCGCCATCACAGCCTGGCACTTATGGCCGATGGTGTTGGACATTCGCTTTGCAAATTCAGCAAATGCCTGAATTGTTGTGCTCTCTTCCCCGTCATAAGCGATGATATCAAACTGATACGGTTCGATTGCAGAAAGGAATGCAGCATAATCTGCAGCAGCGATAACCGGGTCTTTTCCGCCGGTCAGTCCCGTCCCTGCCGTAGCAGTAAACGCTGTACCTGTACCGCTGAAGGAAACCCAGTCATTATCAACCAGATTCTCTATATTAGTCACGTTCTGTTCATCCTGAACGACTCCGTTTAACAAAGTGCTGATGTCATAGCTTCCTTCTGCGCCGTTTAAACTTTCCTGAACAACAATCGTAAGATCATTTCCCCGTACGCCTTCATATAAGGCCGTAGCAGTCATTTCTCCAATTACAGCTGAAGCCTTTTCCCCTCCTGTACCGGCAAGTCTGTATAACAGAATTTTTGCCGGACCAGATGTGGTATCGCTGCCTTTCATCATTTCGCGAAGAATAATGACTTTGCGCTGGTTACATCGTATCCGATATACGGCACCAGGTCCTCTCCCGGCGTGATTGTCAAAACCGTGCCTTTCGGCCCCCAGGACAACGGTTCTGCAATTGCCACAACGCCTCGCTCTCCTACGTTAACCGCCGGATTCTTTCTTGATTTTATGTTGATATATACTCCTGGCTGAATCTTATTCTGACTTCCCCAAATTCCACCTGCCATTTTAAATATCTCCTTTCAAAGTTCTCTCCAAGGTCTCAATTGCCTCAGATATGGTATACGCTGGTTTCGATAAGATAATCTTTGCAAAATCCGGCTGATATTTCGCCAGATATCTGCTTTTCAGAAGCTTTCCTGTTGAAAACTTCTGATCCTCTCTTTCACTTTTTAATTCCGACAATGTTTTTCCTCCATTCTCTGTCTTAAATTGATTCGTTTCAGATTTCATTTTTCTGTTGCACTTCTCATTTGATCCGCCTCCTGTACTTATCCTTTTTACAGACGCCTCTTGCGGTATTTATCTTCTATTCCGCTTTGTGACGTCTGCAGCAGATGATTGTCTGACCTGGTTCATGGAACGAAAAAGACAGGCTGATCAGTGATCACTCACTTAGATGGCCTGTCTTATAAATAATCGTTTTACACCTGTATTCAATTGAGCATCCGACCATTTCATCCGGACGATGAGCTGATCTTCCAACCATTTGCATGATACCATAATACCACGGGACCTCCCCCTCTCTGTCCCCATTTTTTCTTCTTGTACCGGCCTTACAGCTTGTCCGCTGCTACCGCCATCAGGCGGTATCGTCCTTTTCCAGTCTTCGGACAGTCATCATCTTTGCAATTCTCTCTAATATCTTCTTCTGTTCCTCCTCATCCACGATATAATCATCATGAATTTCTACCTTTGTACCAGAGATATCCATCTCTTTAATTTTCATATCACCACCCCTCTCTCGTAAAGTTTATGTAACCTTGGTTGTACTTGTTTCTTACTTTATTACCTGCCGAACAGTCAAATTTAATTCCCATCACGCCCCTTGCTGGGGCGTATTTAATTTACCCCAGAATCATACAATTTCAGTGGATACAGAAAGGAATGATGGAATGCCGCGATATTGCAGATATCTCAGGAAATCACGAAAAGACCTGCAGGCTGAAATGCATGGAGAAGGGGAAACGCTGGCCAGGCACGAAAAAATACTTACGGACCTGGCTTTTGGCATGGGAATTGTCGTCGAAGAAACGTACAGGGAAATCGTTTCAGGGGAATCCATTGCCGCAAGGCCGGAAATGCTCCGCCTGCTGGATGATATAGAAAATGATAAATGGGACGGGGTCCTGGTGGTTGAGATCGAACGTCTCGCCCGCGGCGATTCCAGAGATCAGGGGCTGTTGCTGGAGACCTTCAAATATCACAACGTCAAGATTATTACGCCGTTAAAGACGTATGATCCAAATGATGAATTTGACGAGGAATATGCAGAGTTCGGCCTGTTTATGAGCCGCCGGGAATACAAGACCATAAAACGCCGCCTTGTGAACGGTAAAAAGGCAGCAGCAAAAGAAGGAAAATTCGTGGGTGCTCTCGTTCCATACGGGTATGAGAAGATCAAGCTGGACAGTGACAAGGGCTACTCTCTCCGCCCGGTTCCCAGAGAAGCGGAAGTCGTACGCTCGATCTTCGAGATGTACACAAGAGGAACGGTTGAAACCAAGGGACGGCCGGTGGGCATGCAGTCCATCGCAACGATATTAAATGACTTGCACATTCCGCCACAGAAAAGTGACCGGTGGGCGCCCAGCACAATCCGCGGCATTATTACCAACTGCGTTTATGCAGGCAAGATACAGTATGGCAGGCGTTCTCTGGGCAAAAGCGTACATAACGGCGTTGTCACAAAAACATATCCTGTAAATAAGGACTACCCGATTTATAACGGAATCCACCAACCGCTTATTGATCCTGAAACATGGCTTCTGTCTCAGAAAATCTTTGCAGACCGCACCTGCGTGCCTAATTTCAGAAAATATGAACTGCAAAATCCCTTCGCGTCCCTCCTGCGGTGCGGCGAATGCCGCCGTTCCATGACCCGCAGGCCATTAAAGTCTGGTACAAACCGGGCATGGATCATCTGTAAAACCCATGGCTGTCCAACCGTAGGGGCCGACCTCGATGATGTGGAGAAAAGGATCATCGACTCTCTGGCTCAGTGGCTCCATGACTACAAACTGGAACTATCCTGCACAGAAACATTTACCGGGATCAGTCCCGCTCTTTTAACGAATGCATTATCAGAAAAACAGCGTCAGGCGGACGATCTCAAAAAGCAGCTGGATCATGTATATCAGCTGCTGGAGACGGACGTGTATTCAATTGAAGTATTTCGAGAGCGTTCCGGGACATTGACCGATCAGCTGAATGGCGTTAAATTGGATTTAGAGGATCTGGAAGGCCAGCTGAAGAAACAGGCCGATCGTGAAAAGCGGCGTGCCCTGCTCATACCGAAATTCGAAGGCCTTCTCGATCATTACTGGGAGCTGTCTGCGGGAGAAAAGAACGATCTGCTGTCGGAAGTCGTAGAACGGATCGAGTATTTTAAAAGCAGCAGAGGCACAAAGCGTACCGTTCCTGACTTCACTCTAAAAATCTATCCGAGATTATAATTCGGTCGAGCGGATCTGAACGGTGCAATATAAAATGGGAATTGAGAAATTGACAGATTCCCCTGTGGTTTTACAGTTTCATCATTGATACGATCCACGCATTGATTCACAAATGCGCATAGCCTACACCTCATTCGCTCTTAGTGTATTCTATGCGCATTCTGATTTATTTACCAAACATTCCGGTGATTCTTATTCTGCTTTATTGCTAATCATGGAAACGAACGCCTTACATCTGCACGCCGTCCCATTCTACATCTTTTTTCTGTTCTACCACCGCTCTGTCGGTGATATCAAAGTAGAAAAACACATGCGTACACGTCATATAAGGCATGATCCAGATAAATCCGATTCCACAGGAACCGTATCCCAGGAGCACCACTCCCAGGAATGTGAGCCAGAGCCAGAACATCCGCCCCTTGTTTCCCTTCATGATCTGGGAGCTCTCCTTCAATGAATCCATAAGCCCCTTTTCCGGATTTTCCACCAGAATCATGGCAGCCATGGAAAAATTAAGGAGCAGATACATGGAAACAACCACCTGAAGAATCGTCATGATAATTGAAAATACAGATAAAAAAACGAAATGACGTGCAGCGGCAGCGCCGACGATTCTCAAAAATGTTACCGGTATGTTGAGAACCTGCGGCAATACGATAAACAGCAGGCCAAGACGTACAAATTTCCACAGATGATGGTTAAATCCGAAGAACAGGTCTCCCAGATTCCGCTCCCCGCCTGTACAAATATTATAGCAAAGTCGCATATAACCGATCATAACGATGTATTCCAGAAGTCCTATTACAATGATAAATATCATAAATCCGCTCGAGGCGACAACCGCCATCCCAAATCCGCCTGCACTGCCGGAAAGCGCCATCGTAATAGCGACCGGAATTTCACCCATAAAACAGATCATCATTACAGCAATTCCAATCAGCACCAGAGAACCGGCGCAGATTCCATAGTTGCCTCTCAATACCTGCCGGGCCATCTGTTTCAGCTCAGCCGGGGTCTTTTTCTCGATCATGCATGCATACCTCCTCCATATATAGCATGAGAGGACTCCATGAATGCGCCTGCAAGGCCGAGTCCAAAGATTCCTATTATTATCAGAATGGAAAGTCCCAGTCCAATGCCGCCTGTAATCAGGCCGATCTTCGCATTGTTATCCATCTCACTGCCCGTCTTTGATAAAAATGCGAATAGAATTGCCAGGCTTCCGAAAAAAACTCCTCCGCAGAAACATATTGAAACAATAGAGATAATTCCAAGGATCATGGAGGCTACTGCCATTTCATTCCTGTTGTTTTCCATACGTATCCCCTTTCCTGCCGTTTGATACGGCCTAATCTGTTAATATTTTACCACTAATTTATGAATCGCACAATAGCGGATGGCGAAAAGGGCGGAACAGTAGCCCGGTTTGATCTGCAGGTTTACTCGTTTCTGTATATTTTCCCGCCTTTCATAACCATGGAAACGCGCGCAAGAGAGGATAGATCGTTCAACGGATTCCCATCCACTGCAATCACGTCGGCTGCATAGCCTTCTTTTAAACTTCCTTTTACCTCGCCGATTCCGCATACTTTTGCAGCATTGCTGGTAATTCCCTGAAGCGCGTATCTAACCCCAGCTCCCAGTTCTACAGCGTATTCCACTTCACGGTAAAGATATGTATGGTATGCATCCGTTCCCAGTACAAATGGGATTTTAGCCTGGACCACCTTTTTCAGATTGTTCCGCACCTTTTCTCTGTTCATCCTGATTTTATATGCATTTTGTTCTGACAGAAACGCTTCTCTGGATGGATCCAGGAAAATGCCGGAGGTGAGATCCACCCAGCAGTCTGATTTTGCCAGGAGTTCCACATCTTCATCCGTCGCCCCATACATGTGCTCGATCACTTTTACCCCGCCGTCGATACAGTCTTTCAGTCCCTGTCCGCCGATGCAGTGTGCTGCTGTAGGGATGTTCTGTCTTGCGCCCTCTTCAACTGCCGTTCGGATCTCCTCAGGGGAAAGATAGCTTGGAATAAAGGAATCTGTCAGCGAGAGATTTCCCGGAGTCACAAAAATCTTCAGGAGATCTGCGCCCCTTCTCATATTCTCTCTTGCCGTTCTTCTCACTTCTTCTGTCCCGCAGAAGGAACTGCCGATGTAACCATGCCCATGAGCGCCTTTCATACCGATTCCGGCCACAAGCAGGTCCGGCCCTTTGACTTCGCCTGCTGCGATCAGCTTCTTTAATTCCACGTCGATATAATGTTTATCAGCCAGACTTCTTGCCGTGGTGATTCCAGCCATCAGATTATCTTCCATGGCCTTCATGGCGATTACCGTAAGCCTGCACTCGCTGCTGTCACCCAGGATCTCCAGATGCTCCGGAAGTCTGGCGTCGATTGTACAGTGGTTATGACATTCAATCATGCCCGGCATCAGCGTTCTGCTGCCGAAGTCATACTCTTTTGTATCTTCAAAATGCTTCTCATCTTTAACTTTCTGAGGGATAATTTCGCTGATCTTTCCGTTTTCAACGATGACGGAAGCTTTCTCGTTCACTTCCAGACTGTCTCCGCACAATACGGTATCAGCATTCAAAATAATACGTTCCATAGTCCTTGTTCCCGCCTTAACCTCTCTGCAGTTTATGATCTGCCTTTTTCGCCTGTTTTCTCCGGTCATCGTTTTCCGAATTCGCCCCGTCTTTTCCGTGAGCCGCGTTCCATTTGGCAGAAACCTTTGCCAGGAAGGATACGAGCAGCGGGCAGAGCACTGCGGTAATAACTACGGCTGCTGCCGTCTGAGCAGTTGCCGTTTCCACCTGCGGCTGGAAACGTGGATCAGCCATAGCCACCGCCGTTGGCGTCGTAGTAGCGACTCCGGCCGTCGTACCGATGGCTCCGCCCATAGGGTCTGCTTTTCCTCTCAATGCGCTGTAGATAAAGAAGGTAAGCACACCTGTACATACAACAGTTACGATTCCAAGGAGCACGCCTGCCATTCCTGCGTTCAGGATATTTCCGAAATTCATACCTGCTCCGAGTGCAAAGCCGTTAAATGGAGGCAGAAGCACCATACCGGTTGCCAGAATTTTTCTCCACTCATGATCCAGATTACCGATGATAAATCCGATTACCATTGGGATAATGCTGGCAACAATATCCGTAATCGGGAAATTTCCCATGCCTGCGGCTCCGAGCGCTACCATTGTAAAGAACGGGCCGTCGTTCAGCGCCAGAATGGAGGTTGCTCCCACGTCTGTGGAATCGCCGAATTCCTCAGCCAGAGTCGCGTAAATAACGCCGTTTGAATTGGTCACGGCTCCGATTACCGCCAGCGGTGTCAGCCCCAGGATACCTGCAGGACCAAAAAATTTATTCAGCAGAATTCCCATCCCAAAGCCGGTGAAAAATTTAAGCGCCGTCAGTACAACCCCTTTCCAGACGGTGGCTCCGGCCATTTTCACATCGATTGTAGCGCCGCTGCAGAAAAGGAATAATCCGATCAGCGTAGGCACTCCGTTCTTAAAAAGTCCTGTTGTAAAGCCTCCGATTGTCAGTGCCTCCGGAAAAAATGTGTTCATCAGACAGCCCAGCAGCAGCGGGATTACCATCACACCGGCCGGAAAACGTTTCATGGTTGCTAAGATTTTCATTCTAGTCTCTCCTTTTTTGTTATTCTTTTGTCATACTTAGTTACAGCAAAACGTGTGCCAAGTCCTCCCTCGTTTATTTTCGTATCTTTGATGAATCTCTTTCTTCCTGACTTATTTTATTTTATGACTTATGCACATTTCATTTTCCAGCGTTCCCCTTCTGCCATGTTACTTTTATCCTGCAATCCTTTTACAATTGCATGCAATTGCATAAATTTACTTTTTTTCTTTTCTTGCGCTCAAGTGTATCTTGCTCAATTCACCGTTTTTTCACACCTTTTTTACTTGCCTCTTTTTTATTTTAACTGTAAAATCAATACTGCTATTCAGGAGGTAGACATCATGATTCGTACAGTTTTTTATGCTCCCTATCCGGAGATCCTCCCAACCATCGAACAGGTCTTCTGCGAAAGACCGGATCACGGAGAGCTGCAGTATCAGATTATTCAGGACTGCTTTAATAATCCTTTGGAAAACATACAGGCCGATGTAGTCATTGCCCGCGGATTTACGGCGCACGCCATGCAGAAGCTGGGCATCCCATGTGCGGAGCTCAAGGTATCCGGTTATGACGTCATCACGGCGGTCAGCAGGTGCCTGCAGCTTACACCGGCCAGAAAAATTGCCGTTGTCGGCGCATTTAATATGGTATATGGCGCGGAGACGATCAACTCCGTTTTTCCCGATATCTGTCTGACTACGTATCCGATCGTGGATGAAACCATGCTGGAAGAAACCGTTTTAAAAGCCCGCAGTGAGGGAAATACCGCCATCGTAGGCGGTTATACAACGGTTGAAATCGCTAAAAAATACGATATATCAGCCGTTATGATCGAATCCGGACCAGAATCAGTCAACAGCGCCATTGCAGAGGCGAAGACTGCCGCTGAAATTTCGTTCCGCGAGAAAGAGCGCAGCAACGAGATCGCCAACATTATGAACTACTCCTTTCAGGGAATCATTTCCACGGACAGGAACGGCATCATTACATTTGCAAATACGTATTGCCATACAATTATGCGTTCTCTCAAAACCTCTCTGACCGGACGCTCCATAACTGATTTTTTCCCTGACATTCCGATACGGAATGTCATCCAGAAAGGTCAGAAAATCCTTTCGGAAATATACCGGTACGGCCAATTTGAGCTGATGATCAACTGCGTTCCCATTGTCAGCGAATACGACAATGCAGGATGTGTTCTTACATTTCAGAACGTATCCCAGATTCAGGAGGAAGAAGGGCAGATTAGAAAGAAGCTGCACAAGTCCGGATTTACAGCAAAATACCATTTTTCTGATATACTCCACAAAAGCGCAGTCATGAATTCTGCAATATCAGACGCTACGGATTTCGGTTACTCCGACTCCAATATCCTGATCTATGGAGAGACAGGGACAGGAAAGGAACTGTTTGCTCAGAGTATTCACAACAGCAGTCCCAGGAAAGGTAATCCATTTGTAGCGATCAACTGTTCCGCTCTGCCGGAAAACCTTCTGGAAAGCGAGCTGTTCGGCTATGTGGAAGGCGCATTTACAGGAGCTGCAAAAGGCGGAAAAATGGGATTTTTTGAAATCGCCCACAAAGGAACGATTTTTCTTGACGAAATCGGAGATATTTCTCCGAAGCTGCAGAGCCGCCTTCTCCGCGTCCTTCAGGAACGTGAAATTATTCGGCTTGGGAATGATACGGTAATTCCGATCGATGTCCGTGTCATCTCTGCAACGAATAAGAACCTGAAAGAGGAGGTGGAAAAGGGAAATTTCCGTCAGGATCTGCTCTATCGCCTCGACGTGCTGGAGCTGAACCTGCCGCCGCTCAGAGAGCGCCGGGAAGATATTTCCCTTCTCCTCTCCCGCTTCGTTCAATTTGAGCACGAACGAACCGGCTGCCTGCTTCAGAACATTTCCTCTGAAGCGATGAAGCTTCTGGCTTCTTATCCATGGCCGGGAAACATACGGGAAATGAAAAACTTCTGTGAGCGGCTGTCCATTCTCTGCCATGCCGTATCTGCCCGCCCGGAAGATATCCGCCGTGCACTTCCAGATATCGACCGCATACAAACGGCAGCCGCACCGAAGCCAGAAGCAAATCCGCTGAATGGTTTCCCATGTCCCGGAGGAATCTGTACGTCTCCCGGTACATGTCAGCCAAACCATACGGCTGCGGCTCATGCCGCCGGAGACGAGCGCCAGGTGATACTCTCCACTCTGGCCATGTTCCACAACAACAGGACGCGGACTGCCGCTTATCTCAGGATGGACAAAAGTACTTTGTGGCGAAAGATGAAAAAATACGATATTTCTGTAAACTAAAGTCCGATTCCGTATCTCTGAGCCTCTTAAACCGCGGAACGGACGCGCAAAAAACACCGCCTGAGGCAGGAAAACCATTTGGTTCCCCGCTTCAGGCGGTGTTTTTTTGGCAGTAATCTGATTTATTCTGACCGTTCAGGCGGCAGGAAATCTGCCCGTCCCGAACGGTCAGGATGGTTTTATTTGGTTTTGGTTTTATCTGGTTTCGTTTTTATAAACGGAGCCGTTTTTCATGACAAAGAACACATCTTTTAAGGCGGAAACATCGTCCACAGGATTTTTTCCCACTGCAATGATATCGGCCCTCTTGCCCTTTTCCAGGCTGCCTTTCGTCTGATCCAGGCCGCACATCTTTGCAGCATTGACGGTAACGCCCTTTACTGCATCGATTGCCTTTCCGCCCATGTCTACAGTGAATTGAAGCTCTTTGTAAAGCTTTCCATGGTATGCGTCCGTTCCCAGCGTGTAGCGGATTTTTTCGCTTCTTACAACGTTTTCCAGACAACTTCTGGAATATTCACGGTTCTTTCTCGTGTTCTCAGCATGAGCAGCCGGCACCATGGGTTCCCGCTCAGGATCGAGTACAATTCCTGAAGTCAGATCGACCCAGATATCGCTGTCTTCAATCAGCTTTACCTGATCCGGTGTCACGCTGTACAGATGCTCCAGCACGTCTACGCCCGCTTTTACGCAGAGATTCAGTCCTTCTCCTCCCGTACAGTGGGCAGCTGTCTTTATGTTCAGCTGGTGGGCTTCATCCACGATTGTTTTAATCTCATCATAGGAGATAAAATACGGAATAAAATCGCCTTCTGCTACAGCTCCTCCAGGGGTGATGAACATTTTCAGAATATCTACGCCGTGAAACATGTTCTCACGGCAGGTTCTTCGGAATTCTTCCACGCCGGAATGAGGCATACCCACAAATCCATGGCCATGGCGGCCTTTCATGCCGATTCCGCATACGATCAGATCCGGTCCCGTTACAGCGCCCTCACGAATCTTGTTTCTCAGCGTCACGTCTATATAATTTCTGTCGCCGAGACAGCGCGCTGTGGTAACGCCTGACATCAGATCATCACGAGGCCGTTCAGAGCGAGAAGTGTATGTTCACATTCGCTTCTGTCCATCATTCCCAAATGGCCTGGAATTCTGGCGTCGAGAGCCAGGTGGTTATGACATTCAAACATGCCCGGCATAACGGTCAAATCTCCCAGATCAACTTCTTCGCAGCCTTCTGGTTTCTGTCCCTCATACGCCTCTCTGTCCAGAATATCTTCGATCATCCCATCCTTTACCAGGATGCAGATGTTTTCTTTTGCCTGCAGGTCCTCTCCTACGAGACCCTGTTTTGCCAATAATGCCTTATATGCCATATGCTATTCCTCCGAAGCCTGTGATTTTGCTTTTTTCTTCTTTTCCATAGCGCTCTTCGCAAATGGGAATATGAAGGAGAAGATGGTGAATACCATGAGGATCGTGGTCAGAGGTCTCTGGAAAATTTCAAAGATTCTGCCTTCATACATGGTAGAAGTAATGGACACAGCCTTCTCCAGCATCGGCCCCAGAAGAAGGGCCAGCGCGATCGGCGATGTTGGGAAATCATTTCGAAGCATAATATATCCCAGGACACCAGCACCAAACATTACGAATACGTCGAAAAGGTTCTTGTTGATGGAGAACGTACCTACCGTTGCAAGAACAACAATAACCGTTGCAAGGATTGCCTTCGGTATCAGAAGAATCATACTTCCGCACTTACAGTAGGCAATACCGACAAAGTAAAGCAGCAGGTTAATGACTGCAAAGCCGATAATCAGGGTGTAAACGGTCTCCGCATGCTCGGTAAACAGAGTTGGGCCCGGTCTTACACCGTGAATAATCATGGCTCCAAGGAAAATGGCGGCAGGCGCGCTTCCAGGGATGCCCAGAGTCAGCAGAGGAATCAGGGAACCTCCCGTTACGCCGTTGTTGCCAGCCTCGGCAGCTACGATACCGGCTGCAGAACCGTTTCCGAATTCCTCCGGATGCTTGGAAGCTTTTTTCGCTTCATTATAAGATAAGAATGCTGCGATATCAGGGCCTGCAGCCGGGATAATTCCGATCATAACGCCCCATATTGTAGAACGGAATGCGTTAACAATATTCTCTGTAATATCGCTCAGTTTCAGCTTCATGGAACCGACCTTGCCGGTCTCCGCCATCTTGCCCAGCGGGTCTTCCAGCATCTTGAACACTTCCGGAAGGGAAAAGAGCCCGATCAGGATAACAACAACATCAAAGCCGCCGGTCAGTTCCGATCTTCCGAATGTAAAACGCGGAAATCCCATCACAGGATCCTGTCCGAAGCAGGCGATCAGAAGGCTGACAATCGCTACGAGGCAGCCTTTAAAAAGGTTGTCCTGAGACAGCATAACAACGACTGACAGACCGAAAATAGCTACGAAAATCTGTTCCGGCGCGCCTACCATCATAGCAATCTTTGCAAGCAGCGGCGCGCATATGAGCAGTGCAAGGCTGGAGAAGAATCCTCCGAAGGCGCTGGCCAAGGTAACGAGATTCAGGCGCGTCCTGCTTCGCCCTTCTTTACGAGGCTTTTCCTTCCAGAGCCGTCGGAGCGGAAGCCGGTGTTCCTGGAATTCCCACCAGTACGGCTGGAATGGACCCGCCGTATACGCCGCCGCAGTACAGGCCGCTCAGAAGGAGAAGAGCTGCTCCCGGATCCATCGTATATGTAAATGGTACAAAAACTGCTACTGCCATTGTCGCCGAGAATCCGGGCAAAGCGCCGAACAGCACGCCTACGGCAAGTCCGCCCAGGCAGATCAGGAGGTTCATAGGCTGCAATACACTTGACAGACCGATTAATACGTTTGACATCTTTTATCCTCCTTTTCTATAAGTTCAGTGAGATCCAGCTTCCTCGCGGAAGAATAACCGACAGGAATCTGGTGAACACGAAATACAGTACCAGTGTCAGAACGACTGACAGAATTACCATAACGATCTTATTTTTCAGTTTCAGATAAATCAGAGAAACGAAACAGAACAGTATGGTATCAAAGATATATCCGATTTTCCCAAGCAGGGCCAGGTATCCGACAATGATCACCGCATAAGGGAAAATAACCTTAACCTGTGCTTTCAGCTGGCTCTCTACAATTTCAGACTTTTTATAGATGACCAGATTATAGATGAGCTGGGCTCCTACCATGATGTAGCTGAGGACCATCAGTATCATAGGATACGTCCTGGAATCCTTAGGTATTGCAGGCATCTGTATGCTGAGCGATACCAAAAAGCCTAAAAGCACAACGCTGATAATAATATCAGATGTGCATTTTCTCATACCCTTCATGCTTTTCCTCCTTTTATTTGAGGATGCCTGCTCTCGCAGGCATCCTCATCCTTGTTCCGTTCTTTTAATTGCTTCTTCCAGATAACGTTTGATTATTTCTCGAAGTCAGCGCTTTCAATCATAGCCTTTACATTTTCGTGGTTCTCTTCGTAGTAAGCTTTGAATTCATCCAGTCCCTTGTATTCGATTGTGATACCTGCTTCTTCCGCCTTTTTCAGGAACTCTTCATTCTCACAAACCTTGCCGATTGCATCTGCCAGAACCTTCGTCACTTCGTCAGGTGTTCCTGCAGGAGCTACGAATGCTCTCCACATAACGGATTCAAAACCTTCCAGTTCCGGAATTCCGGATTCAGCCAGTGTAGGAACGTCTGGAGCCATTGGGTTTCTCTCGGAACTTGTAACAGCGATCGGGATGATATTACCTGCATCTACCTGAGCCAGAGCTTCACTTACGAATGGTGTTGCAACTGCACAGTCGCCGCTTGCTACGTTGTTAACTGCCGTAGCGCCGCCATCAAACACGAGACGTTTGTACTTTGTGCTCGTAGCCTTTTCAAATTCCATCTTTAAGAAATCCCAGTGTGTCCATGCACCGCCGATTCCCCATAACGTATTTCCGTCAGAGCCTGCGTCAACTAATCCCTGAATATCAGTGATTCCTGATTTCTTGCTTGCAACGATCATGTGAGGATCTGCTGCAAATTCTGCGATCGGTGCAAAAGAATCTTTGTCGTAGCTGACACCGTCAAACAGCAGGTTGCCGTTAGAGTCTGTGGAAGCAAAATATGCAATGGTATATCCGTCAGGGTTTGCCTTTGTAAGCTGTGTAAGACCGATTGATCCGCCGCCGCCTGTTACATTGTTGATAACAAAGGTCTGACCCAGTTCCTGCTCCAGGTAAGAACAGATGAGACGGGAAGCAACGTCAGCGCCGCCGCCTGCTCCGAAAGGACGATTACTTCAATCGTCTTCGTTGGGAATCCGCCATCCGTCTTTGCAGCCGCCTCTCCCTCTGCTTTTGTTTCGCCCTCAGCTTTTGCTTCTGTCTTTGCAGCTGTAGTCTGATCGGAACCGCCTACGGATAAGCTTCCGCATCCTACCATAGAACCTGCCATTGCCAATGCCATCATTAATGCAATACTTCTTTTCTTCATATCTACTTTCCTCCATTCAAGATATTGATACTTATATACAAAGCAATATTAATGCCAATTTCCTTTTTAGCACAATTTTAACAAATGTTTGTCCATTATATCCAATTTATTCCTTATTTTTTGTGCATATTGCTTCTTGTTTTTCAGATTTTTTCGTGATTTTATCCTTTTAAAAATACTCCGTTTCATTTTAACATTGCATTTAATTGCAATAGGTATTTATTTATTGCAATTCACTCCTTTCACTGCAACCTTATCGTTGCACTTTTTCGTTATTTCCTATATAATAATAGAATAACTGGTTCAAAACACTGCGAGCGGCGATCCATCGGCAGATCAGGAGGTCTTAATTATGATACATATGGTTTTCTATGCACCTTATCCGGAAATTCTCCCTACGATTGAACAGGTTTTCAAAGAACGCCCCGACCACGACGAACTGGATTACCAGGTCATTCAGGATTATTTCAATAACCGCCTGCAGGACGTCAGTGCTGACGTCATCATTGCCCGCGGTTTTACGGCCCATACCATGCAGAAGCGCGGCTTCCTCTGTGCAGAACTGAAAGTATCGGGATATGACGTAATCGCAGCCATCGGAAACTGCCTTCAGCTGTCTCCCGCAAGGAATATCGCTGTCGTAGGCGCATTCAATATGGTGTACGGGGCGGAAACCATCAATCCTGTATTTCCAAACATACGGCTGACTACATATCCGATCGACGACGAGACCAAACTGGAAGAAACGATCCAGAAGGCCATACAGGACGGCAACACTGCCATGGTCGGCGGATATACGACAGTCGAAATTGCCAAAAAATATCATATTCCTGCGGTCATGATCGAATCCGGCCGCGAATCGGTGAACAGCGCCATCGCAGAAGCGAAAGCGGCAGCAGAAATCTCATTCCGTGAAAAAGAACGGAGCAACGAAATTGCCAATATCATGAACTACTCCTTTCAGGGAATTATATCTGCAGATAAACACGGCGTGATTACCTTTGCCAATACATACTGCTATTCTATATTGAAAAGCATCAAGGGCTCTATAACGGGTCGTCGGATCAACGAGATTTTTCCCGATATTCCGGTGCCGGATGTCATATCAAAAGGGAAAAAAATATTGTCTGAACTGCAGAAATACGACTCCCTCAACCTGATGGTCAACTGTGTCCCTATCTCCGGGGAATACGGCAACGCCGGCTGCGTGCTGACCTTTCAGAATGTAAGCCAGATTCAGGCGGAGGAAGGACAGATCCGAAAAAAACTCCACAACTCCGGTTTTCAGTCCAAATACCGTTTTACAGACATTCTCCACAAAAGCGCTGTCATGGATTCCATCATCTCTGATGCTACGGATTTCAGCTATTCTGATTCCAATATTCTGATCTATGGAGAAACCGGAACAGGAAAGGAACTGTTTGCCCAGAGCATTCACAACAGCAGTCCCCGAAGAAATAATCCCTTTGTCGCCATCAATTGTTCGGCTCTTCCTGAAAATCTTCTGGAAAGCGAGCTGTTCGGCTACGTGGAAGGCGCATTTACGGGCGCTGCAAAAGGCGGAAAGATCGGCTTTTTTGAAATTGCGCATACAGGAACCATATTTCTCGATGAAATCGGCGATATCTCGTCCAAACTCCAGAGCCGTCTTCTCCGTGTCCTGCAGGAGCGGGAAATCGTCCGGCTGGGCAATGATACCGTCATTCCCATCGATGTCCGGGTCATCTCGGCCACCAACAAAAACCTGAAGGAAGAAGTTGCAAAAGGCAGTTTTCGTCAGGATCTCCTTTATCGTCTGGATGTTCTGGAACTGAATCTCCCACCATTAAGAGAACGCCGGGAAGATACGGATCTTCTGCTGGACCGTTTTATTTTTCATGAGCATGAACGCACAGGCTGTATTCTGGAACGGCTGACGCCGGAGGCGAAAGAAATTCTTCAGAATTACCCATGGCCGGGAAACGTCAGAGAAATGAAAAATTTCTGTGAGCGCCTCTCAATACTCTGCCATACGGTAACCGCCGGTCCGGCCGACGTACTTCGTGCTCTTCCGGATGCAGGCAGCGCTCCCGAACAGGTGTCTGGAAGCAGTTCTGAAGTCCTACCGGTTCCAGCCTTTTCCTCCTATGATGAGCGCCAGGCCATACTGGAGGCCCTGGCCATGTTCCATAACAGCAGGACAAAGGCCGCCGATTATCTGAACATCAATAAGAGTACGCTTTGGAGAAAGATGAAAAAATACAATATCCTGATTCCTTAATCTTAAGAAAGAACAAGTTCTTTCCTGGAAAGGAACTAAGAGTTCCGCAGGCGGAACTCTGGCGCCTGCGGCGGGTCGCTTCAGCGACTTGATTCCCTTCCGCCGCAGTGCGCCTCCATAGCGGAGCGTTTTTTGCTTTCTAGGAAATTAGATACTTTAACACTTTATAATAACAAGGTCTTTCCTGGAAAGCAAAAAAAGACGCCGTATCTGTCTCAGGCAGATTTCCCTGCCGGAAGCCAGATACGGCGTCTTTCATTATTTAGAACAGCATTTAGAACAGAGGAACAACTGCTCCTGCATAAGTATCTTCAATATATTTCTTAACGGTATCGCTCTCCAGAGCCTCAACAAGCGCTTTAATCGCGTCGTCATTTTCATGGCCTTCCTGAACTGCAACGACATTTCCGTATGTTGTTGCACCAATGGATTCGGAATCTTCGATCGCCAGTGCATCGTCTACCTTAAGGCCTGCATCGATTGCATAGTTTCCATTGATAACTGCGATATCCACATCGCTTAAGGAACGCGGAATCTGTGCCGCTTCCAATTCGTAGATGTCCAGCTTCTTCGGATTCTCAGCGATATCATTCTTCGTAGCTTTCAAGCCTGCGCCTTCTTTTAATTTAATCAGCCCCTGTGATTCCAGAAGCAGAAGCGCTCTCGCTTCATTTGTCGCGTCATTCGGCACGGCAACTTTGGCGCCTTCTGAAACGTCATCCAGGCTGGCTGCCTTGCCTGCGTAGATTCCAAATGGTTCATAGTGGATCGCTGCCGCAGATACAAGCTTTGTTCCCCTCTCTTCACAGAACTGCTCCAGATATGGAAGATGCTGGAAATAGTTGGCATCCATATCCCCTGCGTCAAGCGCCAGATTCGGCTGCACATAATCGGTATATTCCACAATCTTGAGATCGTAACCTTTTTCTTTTAAAAGCTCCTTTGCCGCATTCAGGATTTCTGCATGAGGTGCAGGGCTTGCGCCTACAGTCAGAGTTTTTAACTCTCCGTCTGCCTTTGCTTCTTCCTTCGTCTCTGCCTGAGTCTCGTCTGCCTTTGTATCAGCTGCCTCTGACTTTGCTGTTTCAGCTGCCGTTGTCTCCGCCGCCTTGTTTCCACCGCATGCGGTCAGCGCTGCTGCCGTAATTACTGCTGCTGCAAAAACTGTAACAAATTTCTTCATAATTCTTTCCTCCTGTTTTATTGATACATTGATTTATAATAATCCGCCCAAAGACGGTTATTATCTGATACGAAATTCCTTAACGGATCCTTCTGTCTGTAGCCTTGGCAAATCTCATGAACAGCTCCTGGATAATCTGTACGATCACCACGAGAAGAACGACGGTCACCAGCATGGTTCCAAACTCATAGCGGTAATAACCGTGGTTGATTGCAATTGCTCCAAGTCCGCCGCCTCCGACGAAACCGGCCATTGTAGTATATCCCAGAATCGTTGTAATGGAAATCGCCGCTCCGATCAGCAGGGACGGTTTTGCCTCCGGAAGAAGGACCTTCCATACGATCTGCCCTGTCGTGGCTCCCATGGACTGAGCCGCTTCAATGACCCCTGAGTCCACTTCTCTGAACGAAGATTCGACCATCCTAGCGATATACGGCGTCGCGGAAACGACGAGAGGCGGAATCACGGCTCTGGACCCGATCAGGTTCCCACCAGAAATCTTGTGCACGGAAGCATCATAATTAAAAGAATAATAAACGGCACGGAACGGAGCAGGTTGATCGCCAGTCCGAGCACCTTCTGAAAGATCGGGAACGGCCTGATTCCGTCCTTATCCGTAACTACGAGCAGGATTCCCAGTGGAATGCCCAGTATATAGGAAATTGCCGAGGAAGCCAGCACCATATACAGTGTATCCCGGATTCCTTCCAGCAGCATTTTTATTGTTGTCGCATCAAAGGTCATTTTCCGTTACCTCCTCATAAGGAACTTTTGCGCCTTCCAGATAATTCATCATCCTTCTTGCTTCCACTTCATCTTCCGGCAGCTGAATAATCATCTGCCCCAGCGCCGTTCCATTGATATCTTTCGTTGCGGCGTACATGATATTCACCGGCGCCTTGCATGCGAGAATCATGTTTGCCAGAACAGGTTCATTGGAAGCCCTTCCGTCAAAGATAATTCGTATCATCTTTGATGAACCGAACTGGCGGTTATGGACCGTATCGCCCATGATCAGCTGGCGTCCGATTTTCGATTTGGGATTGGAGAATATGTCCGCCACCGTGCCGGACTCGGCAATATGGCTTTTATCAATAATTGCAACCTTATCGCAAATAGCCTCAATTACCGACATTTCATGGGTAATTACGATCACCGTAACGCCCATTTTACGGTTAATTTCTTTCAAAAGCTCCAGAATCGCCTTTGTCGTATTCGGGTCCAAGGCGCTGGTAGCCTCATCACACAGAAGCACCTTAGGGTTCGTAGCAAGCGCTCTGGCTATCGCCACCCTCTGCTTCTGCCCTCCGGAAAGCTGCGCCGGGTATGCCTTTGCCCTGTCAGCCAGGCCGACCAGGTCCAAAAGCTCTTTTGCTCTCTCCTGCGCCTTATCCTTCGGCGTTCCAATCAGTTCCAGGGGAAAGCAGATATTCTGTAATACATTTCTCTGAGCCAGAAGGTTGAACTGCTGGAAAATCATTCCCATGGAACGGCGTACTTCTCTGATCCCGTACTCCTTCATCCTGGAAAGCGGCTGTCCTTCAAAGAATACCTCGCCTCCTGTCGGGACCTCCAGATAATTGATACAGCGTACCAGCGTGCTTTTTCCGGCGCCGCTCAACCCGATAATACCGAAAATCTCCCCCTGCATAATGTCCAGGGTAATATCATCCAGGGCTTTTATTGGTCCGTTGGAAGTCTGAAATTCTTTTCCCAGCTTTTCCAGACGTATAATCGCCTTCTTCTCTCCCATACCGTAATTCTCCTTTGCTGTATTAATGATACAAAAAACGCAGGCCCTGCTCTATTGCATGGGCCTGCGAACATACGCGAAACACCTTATTCCGATACCAGGATGGCATCCTCACAAAAACCACACAACTGACTGCATTTAATTTTTGACGTACGCAAATCTACGGCACATGACCATCATCATGCCGTTGCACATCATCATGCAGTTGTTCATGGTTGCTGTTAAAAACATAGGTTACCTCCTGCTGTTCATCAAGTTCTATGTTATGCTTGATTGTATGTCAAAACCACATGGTTGTCAAGTGCTAATTTTATTCCAGAAATAATTATCCGGCGTTTACCGGCAGAGTTCCGCAATAACCTGTGCAAAAATTTTAGCGCTTGTCACCAGTTCGTCCACTATGGCAAATTCATCGGCTCCGTGCATACGGTTATCTGTCTCCGGCATGGAAGCGCCGAACGCAACGCCGTTTTTCAGGTTATGCACATACGTTCCGCCGCCCATGGACTGGCATTCTCCCTTTCTTCCCGTATATTCTTCATATGCGGCAAGAAGTGTCTTTATAAACTGTGAATTTCCATCCACATGATGAGGCGGCCTCATAGATTCCGTAAGGAAATGAATTCCTTTCGCTTCCATGTTTTTCTTTGCCGTCTGCCGCACGTTCTCATCCGTCGCGCAGACCGGACATCTGCTGTCGAACCATCCGTCCAGCCCCGTTTCCGTAACCTCCAGCATACTGAACACCAGCGTGAGCTTCCCTGACAGCTCATCCTCCATGGCGACGCCCAGATGTTCACCGTAAATATCGCCGTGTGGAATCAGCTCTTCCAGAGCCTTCAGCGCCTTCGTCGCGCCTGTTTCACAAAGAGGCAGGATATTGATAAACGCAATCAGACCCGTCAGAGCATTATTCGCCTCTTCCGGCTCAGCTGCGTGGCCGCCCTTTCCGATTGCTGTCACTTTGATAAAGGTATCATTTTCCGCATCCGTATGATCCCAGTAGTCCATCTCAAACGTTACGCCTGTCTTCTTCTCCGTTGTTTCAGCGGCCTGTTCCAGAACTTCTCTTTCCAGTCCCTGTATAACCGCCTCTGCCTTTCCCGGAAGCACGTTAACCTTCAGGCCGGCATGAACGGAACAAAGCCTTGGAAGCGTCTCAACCTTTTCCCATTCAGCCGTAAAATGACCCTTCAATGCCCCTTTTTCCGTATTGACAACGGGAAAAGCAGCGTCTGGTGAAAATGTCATCGGAGCTTCTTCCTCTACCGCGTAATAATGAGGAATATCGGAGCTGCCGCATTCCTCATCCGTTCCCAGGAGAAGGCGCACGTTCTTCGTCACCGGAATTCCCAGTTCCTTCACGGCCCTCATGGCATAAAGAGCCGCAACAGCCGGCCCCTTATCGTCTGCCGTTCCTCTTCCGTACAGTTTTCCGTCCTTTACCACCGGTTCAAACGGTTCTGTAACTTTCCATCCCTCTCCTGCCGGAACCACGTCGAGATGTGCCAGGATATCCAGGCATTTCTCCCCGTCGTTCAAATCGGCCGTACCTACATAGGCGTCGTAGTTGTTAATGGAAAATCCATATTTCTCAGCCATGGAAAGTGCTGCAGCCAGAGCCGTATTGATTCCTTCCCCATAAGGCATGCCTTCCTTATATGGCTGTTTTTCACTGTTGATTCTGCAGAGTTCGCAGATGTCGTCAATCATTTCCTGTTTGTGTTCTTCCATGTAAGCTTCGATTTCTTTTCTGTAATCCATCTTCTGTTCCCCTCTTTCTGTCTGAAAAATGCTGCGCCTTTCGTATTTCTGGACAAAGCCTTTTCTAAAAAGCAAAACTTCGTCCGCTTATTGGAACATGGATGCCAGGACCTGGTTTACAAGCTTTCCGTCCGCTTTTCCCTTCACCTTAGGCATCAGCACCTTCATAATCTTTCCCTTGTCTTTTGCCGTCGGCTCCGTGATTTCCAGTTCTTTAAGCACGCTTACAATCACTTCTCTGATCTGTTCTTCGCTCATATCTTCTGGAGCAAATTCCTTATAAACAGCCATTCGCTTTGCAGCCTCTTCGCGGATATCATCTCTGTCTGCCGGAGCCAAATCATATGTCTCCTTCGTCTGCTTCAGCTCTTTTTTGACAATGGCATTTTCTTCCTCTTCCGTAAGGGGTTCCCGCTTGTCGATTTCCGCATTTTTAAGTGCGCTCAGCAGCATGGAAAGGGAGTCTTTTCTGTCTTTATCCTTCGCCTTCATCGCTTCCACCATAGCTGCTCTTACTACATCAATCTTACTCATCGTTATCTTCCTCCTTATCCGTTTTTATTATGCTCCTTCTGCCGTCTAGTTCCGTCCGAACTCGCTTAATTTCAGGCCCGGATTCCTGTCAAGCACCATACCGACGCTCCAGCTGTTGACAAACAGAAGAAGAGGATTGTCTTTCAAGTCTTTAATTCTCTTCATATCAGAGGTTCCCTGAATCTTAGCCACATCGATCTCTTCTTTATTTTCTACCCAACGGATATATTCATACGGCAGCTTCTCCAGTTTGACTTCTACATTGTATTCGTTCTGCAGGCGGTAAGTGAGCACCTCAAACTGCAGCTCTCCTACAACGCCTACGATAATTTCTTCCATACCCGTATTAAACTCCTGGAAAATCTGGATTGCACCTTCCTGTGCGATCTGATTGACCCCTTTTATGAACTGCTTTCTCTTCATGGTATCGATCTGGCGCACCCTGGCAAAATGTTCCGGTGCGAACGTCGGGATTCCTTCAAATTCAAATTTCTCGTTGGACAGGCACAACGTATCTCCGATAGAAAAAATGCCGGGATCGAATACGCCGATGATATCGCCCGCATACGCTTCCTCTACGATCTTTCTGTCCTGAGCCATCATCTGCTGAGGCTGGGAAAGGCGGATTTTCCTTCCGCCCTGGACATGGTTTACTTCCATACCGGCTTCGAATTTACCGGAGCAGATTCTCATAAACGCGATCCTGTCCCTGTGCGCTTTATTCATATTCGCCTGAATCTTAAATACAAATGCGGAAAAATCCTCCTTAAACGGATCGATTATTCCCGTTGTGGTCCTTCTCGGAAGGGGGGATGTAGTCATCTGAAGGAAGTGCTCCAGAAATGTTTCCACTCCGAAGTTCGTGAGGGCCGATCCGAAAAATGCCGGTGAGAGTTTGCCCTGGCTCACGAGATCCATATCGAATTCATCGCTGGCCCCGTCTAAAAGCTCGATGTCCTCCATAAGTTTTTCATGATAATCGCTGCCGATCATTGCGTCCACATCCGTCTCATCCAGTCCGAATTCTTCCGAAGCGACTTCCTTCTGCCCGCCCATAGAAGCCGTAAAAGTAGTAATCTTTTTCGTATTTCTGTCGTACACGCCTTTAAAACTCTTTCCGCAGCCGATCGGCCAATTGACCGGGCAGGTGCGGATTCCCAGAACGCTTTCAATCTCATCCATCAGTTCAAACGGATCTCTGGCTTCACGGTCCATCTTATTAATAAATGTAAAAATCGGAATATTGCGCAGAAGGCATACCTTAAACAATTTAATGGTCTGTGCCTCCACACCCTTTGATGCATCGATCACCATAACAGCCGAATCCGCCGCCATCAGGGTACGGTACGTATCTTCGGAGAAATCCTGATGTCCCGGTGTATCCAGAATATTGATGCAAAATCCCTCATAGTTAAACTGCAGTACGGATGATGTGACGGAAATACCTCTTTCTTTTTCGATCTCCATCCAGTCGGAAACGGCGTGCTTTGTCGCCTTTCTTCCCTTTACCGTACCTGCCAGGTTAATGGCTCCTCCATATAACAGGAACTTTTCAGTCAGCGTTGTCTTACCTGCATCCGGGTGGGAAATGATAGCAAATGTCCTTCGTTTCTTAATATCTTCAGTTATGTTTGACAAGGATAAGTCCTCCATTCTCATTTTCTTAATTAAAACGCCTCAGCGTCACCACTGGCGGCATTGATGTATTCTTACAATAGCAATCCATAAGTACACATTTTATTATGAAATCCCTGCAAAGTCAACAAAAACGCAGCAAGAATAAGCCAGCCTAACAGTTACATAATTCCCGATAATAGGGACAGATATCCTCATAATGGCCGTCCTTCATAAGAAATCCTCCCGGTATGACGCCCAGCTGGACAAAACCAAGCTTCTCATAAAGCCGTCTTGCCGGTTCGTTCGTCCTGACAACCGCATTGAACTGCAAAATCCGGAATCCCAGTTCCTTTCCCTGCTTCAGGCAGTCTGCCACCAGCTTTTCTCCGATCCTCATGCCGCGGGCCGATGAGCGCACGGCATAGCTGGCATTGCAGATGTGGCCGCAACGCCCCACATTGTTCGGGTGAAGAATATACAGCCCCAGCAGCTCTCCCGCCTCATTTTCTGCCACACCGCAATAGGTCTGGGAGGAGAAAAAATCACAGCCCGTTTGATCGTTCAACAGCTCTGTCTGGGGAAATGCCACGCCGTCCTCCACAACTTCATTCCATATAACCGTCATAGCCGGAATATCTTCCGGTTCATATTTTCTAACCTGTACATTCATTTATCTTCTGCTCCTGCTTCTGTTTCTTCTCTCTCATTGATCCGAACCGGTAATATCCACGTGAAAAACAGCGTCCGATCAACTGCTCCAGCCGCCCAGCCATTCTTTTACAAGCGGAATCCACTGCTGGCAGCAGGGCACAACGTAGACTTTACCATCTTCCTCCGGTTTTGCAGAATCTTCTGTCGCCAGAGAAAGGCCGTGACGGCCGTGTGGAAACAGGTGGTATTCCAGACTGACGCCGGCCTTTCTCAGAGCCATGGCAAACAGCATGCTGTTTTCGGCCGGAACCGTTGCATCTTCATCCGTATGCCACATAAAAACAGGCGGTACATGCGCCCCTGCCTGTTTTTCCAAAGAAACCATCTCCATATCTGTAGCAGAACCATACGCCTCACCCAGAAGATTTCTGAATGAATCCTGATGGCCATACTCGCCCGATGATATGACGGGGTAACACAAAATAAGCCTGTCCGGCCTGACCGCTTCCGGCGTTTCTCCCACAGCGCCGTATACGTCTTCTCTGTTCCAGAATACCCCAAGGCTTGCAGCCAGGTGTCCTCCTGCCGAAAAGCCGCAGACAGCGATTCTTTCCGTGTCGATCTCCCATTCCTTCCCCCGGCTCCTTAAGTATGCCACAGCCTTCGCCAGTTCCAGAAGCGCTGCCGGAAATCGATATGGGGCCACGCTGTATTCCAGTACGAACGCATGGTATCCCATGGCGGAAAACTGCATGGCTACCGGCTCTGCTTCCCGGTCCGAGCAGCGCTCATACCCGCCTCCCGGACAAATAATTACGGCCGGACGGCGTCTTCCTTTCTGAGCTTCAATTTCCGTTCTGATATAGCCGGTCAGAAATGCGCTGTTTTCCCCAGCCTCCAGTACAATTTTCTCAATCTTCATGACGGCCTCTTTCTTCCATCTCTTTTACAATCACATCAAGAAGTCGGTTCGCCACCTCTTCCTTTGTCATTTTCTCCAATTCTTCTTCCCTGTCCTTTGTAATCAAGGTAACGACATTGGTATCCGTTCCGAAACCGGCGCCCTCTACCTTCAGATTATTTGCAACGATCATATCGATGTTTTTCTTTTCCAGCTTCGCTCTGGAGTTCTCCAGCATATTCTGCGTCTCCATGGAAAAGCCGCACAGGAACTGGCCGCTCATCCTGTGACAGCCAAGCCAGGACAAGATATCGTCCGTCCTTGTAAGCGGTATGGCCATATCTCCATCCTTTTTTTTCATCTTCTCATCAGACGTCTGAGACGGACGGTAATCGGCAACTGCCGCCGCCTTGATAATAATATCCTGGCTTTGGCTCACTCCCGTCACCGCTTCAAACATATCTCTGGCACTGATTATATCTACGCATGTTACAAACCTCGGCTTTTTAAGAGCCGTCTGACCGCTTACGAGTGTAACCTCTGCGCCTCTGTATGCCGCCGTCCTCGCGATGGCATATCCCATTTTTCCAGTTGAATGATTTGTGATGTAACGTACCGGATCGATGGCTTCCTGTGTTGCTCCGGCCGTCACAAGCACCTTTTTCCCGACCATATCTTTTGGATATCCAATCGCTTTTACAATATAATCCAGAAGTTCTTCCGGCTCCGGCATCTTGCCGGCTCCCGTATCTCCGCAGGCCAGATAACCTTCTGCCGGAGCGATCACTTCCATTCCATATCTCCTGCATATCTCCAGGTTGTCCTGGACAACCTGGTTTTCAAACATATTCGTATTCATCGCCGGAGCGATTATCTTATGGCAGCGGCACGCCAGAGCCGTCGTCGTCAGCATATCATCCGCAATGCCGTGAGCCAGCTTGGCAATCACGTTTGCCGATGCCGGTGCTACCATCAGAACGTCGGCTCTCTTCGCCAGCGCCACATGCTCCACGTTGAATTCGAAATTCCGGTCAAAGGTGTCGACCAGGCATTTATTTGAAGTGAGCGTTTCAAATGTAATCGGATTTATAAAATTCATAGCGTTTCTTGTCATAATAACATGTACGTCTGCATGAAGCTTCACAAGGCTGCTGGCCAGACCTGCGACTTTATATGCAGCAATACTGCCGGTTACTCCAAGAACGACTGTTTTTCCATTTAACATACTTACCTCCCGTTGTGTTTCACGACAAAATATGATAAGATAACCAAAAACCTGGCTTCAGCAAGGATTCGCTGTTAAGTGCAGCGGTATGAAGAGCACTAGGCTCGCAAAGACCTCGCCAAGTGCTCATAGTATACTCGGGCTCTAAATTCGTCAATACCTCATTAAGAGCTCCGGTATGACTCGCACTAGGCTCGCAAAGACCTCGCCAAGTGCTCATAGTATACCATAATATGGTTTTGAATGAAAGGAGTCCATTTATGATTTTAGCAATTGATATGGGAAATACAAATATTGTCGTGGGCGGTATTGATGATAAGAAAACATATTTTGTGGAGCGCGTAACTACAGATCACCGGAAAACCGATCTGGAATATGCCGTTACAATTAAGAACATCCTGGAAATTCATGATATTTCCTCTGGCATGATCGACGGTGCCATCATCTCTTCCGTCGTTCCTCCATTAAACAGCACCTTGACATCCGCAGTGAAAAAGATCACGGGAAAAGCTCCTTTTCTCGTCGGCTCCGGTATGAAAACAGGGCTGAATATTATCATGGACAATCCCAAGGCCACAGGAAGCGATATGATTGTCGATGCGGTTGCCGCCATCCGGGAGTATCCTGCCCCTCTGATTATTATCGATATGGGAACGGCAACTACCATGTCGGTCGTCGATAAGTCCGGCAATTATATCGGCGGCGTTATCCTGCCCGGCGTCCGCGTCTCCCTGGACTCCCTGAGCGGCAAGACGGCTCAGCTTCCCTTCATCAGCCTGGAAATTCCGTCCAAGGTAATCGGAAAGAACACGATCGAATGCATGCGTGCCGGTATCATGTATGGGAACGCCGCCATGCTGGACGGCATTATCGACCGCATGGAAGAAGAACTGGAATCAAAGGCCACCGTGATTGCTACAGGCGGACTGGCTAAATTCATCACTCCCCTGTGCCGCCATACGATCATCTACGACGATGCCCTGCTCTTAAAGGGACTTCTGATCCTATATGAAAAAAACAAAAAATAGTTCTGCGCAGGAAACGGGCAGAACTTGCAGGTAATATTAATCATTACAAATCAAATAGGCCATGCCGTCGATACCAGATGCAGTTCGAAAGCGGTGACGAAGTCACTGCCCGAAACAAAATCTGGTATCGACGGCATGGCTTTTTTCTTTTTGCAGCGGCTCTGATATCAGCTTAGGGTGTCAGGAACACGTCTGCTTCCTACTCTGCTTCCTACTCTTCTTCCGGCGGATAGACGGCATGATCGAACGCTTTCAGATCATGGCCCGGCAGGATATAATCGCATATCGTTTCAATCTTGTCATACGTCGCATAGCATTCGTTTAAATCCACGTGGATGGCGCTTGGGATATGTTTGTGGTATCCTTCTCCTTCCCAGTTCTTAAAAGTCCCCAGGCAGTCACTGGCAATCAGGTATTTCCCTTTTTCCGTGTCTACCAGGACGCCCTGAAATCCCGGCGTATGGCCCGGGATCGTGACGAGATCGATTCCGGGAAAGAGATTCACGTCTCCGTCCACCAGCTCGTACTGGTCCATGGTCTTTTTAAATGGCGGATTCAATCCAATCTGCTCCGACTCATAGTATGCATACTGCATGGGAATGGGATTCATGGCGAATTCCATTTCTTTCTTCTGTACATATATTTTCTTTCCCGGGAACAAGTCGTTGTTCCAGCAATGATCCCAGTGAAGGTGCGTATTGATCACACATGTGATATCCTCCGGCTTCAGACCGTGTTTTTTCAGTTCCGCCAGTACACCCATCTCTTCTGTTCTGACGATCGGATGATGGTGCTCTGCCGACCACTCCGGTCCTGAGCACCCCGTATCCACCAGGATATGTTTTCCCTCTCCTGTGATCAGATACATGATGATCGGCGTAATGATTTTCTCGCCATAGCCGTGCATATAAAGAAGGGTGGATTTCTCGTGCTGTTGAAATTCCGCTGATTTCAGCGGGTATATTTTATAGACTGCCATACTCTACCTCTCTTCTACTTTCTTTTCATCTATTCTTTACGCTCCCAAAAGGGACGGGAACCACATGATGAGATCCGGAAATACGGTTACAAGAATGAGTGCCACAAGGCCTGCAATTACAAATCCGGCTACCGACTTTGAGATCGTAAGCAGGTCAATATCCGCGATCCGGCAGGCCGGATACAGATTCACTGCAACAGGAGGCGTTGCAAACCCGATTGCAATAGCCATGGTCATCATAACTCCGAACCAGACAGAACTCATGCCCAGTTCCTTAACTACGGGAAGCAGCAGGGGTACAAAAATATAGGCAATGGATATGCCGTCTATGAACACACCTGCAATAATCAGCATCAGGCAGATGAGCAGAAGGATCACAAGTCGGTTATCCGAAACTCCCAGGAGCGCCGTACCGAATCTCGTCGCAACCCCCTGCGTTGTAATCAGCCATGTAAACGCTGCCGCATTCGCCATAATAATCATAATGGAGGCGGAGCTGACAGCTGCGCCGGCTACGATGTTCCAGAGGTCCCTGATCTTGAACTCTTTATATACAAAGAGTCCGATTACAAGGCTGTAGAGCACGGATATAACGGCTGCTTCTGTGGGCGTAAAAAATCCTCCGTAGATACCTCCCAGAATGATGACAGGGGAAACGAGCCCCCAGGAAGCGTCCAGAAATGCCTTCCAAATCTCTTTTCCTGTCCCCTTTTCAGAACCTCTGTATCCTTTCCTCAGGGATAGATAAATGCATAGACCATGAAACAGCCGCCCATGATGATACCCGGAAATACACCGGCTATAAACAAGGTTCCGATACTGTCTCCTGCCAGAACGCCGTATACGACAAGATTGATGCTGGGCGGAATCACGACGGCAATGGCGCTGGCTGCCGCGACAAGAGCCGCCGCAAATCCTTTGTCATATCCCTGTTTGATCATGGCCGGGATCAGGATCGTGCCAAGAGCTGCAACCGTTGCAGGTCCGGAGCCTGAGATTGCCCCCCAGAACAGCGTAACTGCTATGGACACGATCGCCAGTCCGCCTGGGATCGGTCCGATCGCCACTTCCGCAAAGTGAATAATCCTCTTGGAAATTCCGGACTTCTCCATAACGAATCCGGAGAGGATAAAAAACGGAATGGCAAGAAGGGTATACTTCGCCAGCCCCGAATTGATGACATTTAAATACATGGTCAGCGGGATACCGTATAAAGTCATAGTTATCAACGTTGATAATCCCAAAGATACAGCAATCGGGATGCCGCAGAGAATCATGATCATAAAGATAATAAGTAAAGCAATGCCGATTTCCATCGTCATGATTTCCCCACCTCCCTGCATTTTCTGATACAGAACTGGATGGCGCGGAATATGTAAAGCGCCGGTCCGATACAGTAAAAACTGGTAAATATCCACTGCGGAATCTGCAGAATCGGCGTCTTCTGATTGTATTCGACGACGCTCTGAAGCGTAATGACGCCCTGATAGAACAGAAAACCGAATAAAAGCACGCTGGCTGCACAGGAAATAAAGAGGAATACCTTTTTGGCCGCCGGGGGCATCAAGGAGACCAGGGCGTCCAGTCCCATATTCGCTCCTCTTGCACATGCCGCCGAAGCTCCCAGCAGGGATGTACACACGAAGCTGTATGTGACTAATTCTTCCGTAAATGCCAGGGAGATTCCGATTGGAATCATCCTGGTAATTACGTTTACTCCCATGATTGCCAGCATAATTAAAAGCAGTGCCGCAATAATATGCTCTTCAATCAATAATTTATCTTTCATTGATACCTCCATAACTACTTGTTTGCGTTATAAAGTGCCTCTACCAGAGCCTGGTCATAATCCTGAATGGATTTTTCAGCTGCGGCTGCAGCGATTTCCTTAAATGGCTGTTTTTCTTCATCTGTCAGCTCTGTAATGACAACACCGGCATCTCTCAGCGTCTGCATATCGGCTTCCAGCGCTTCTCTTGCAAGCTTTTTCTGAAGGGTACATGCCGCTGCTGCGCATTCCCTGAAAATTTCCTGTGTTTCCGGATCAAAGGAATCCCAAAGTTTTTTGTTGAATTCCAACGGATGAGGTTCATAGGAATAGTTCCATACGGTCAGATATTTCTGCGCTTCATAGAACCGCTGAGGAATAATTGCCGTAGAGATCGGATTTTCCTGGCCGTCTACCGTCTTCTGCTGCAGAGCTGTGAACAGTTCTCCAAAGTTTAAGTCTACCGGATTTGCTCCCATCGCCTTGAATACATCCAGAAGCATTGGGCTTCCGATCACACGGAATTTCAGATTTTTCATATCGGCCGGCGTCCTTATTTCACGAACGGAATTCGTCAGCTCTCTGTATCCGTTTTCCGCATACCCGATGATCTCATATCCCTTCGCGTTCATCAGCCGGTTCAGCTCTTTATCCACATCCGTGCCCGGCTGCAGCGTCGCGTCAATCGTTTCCGTATCTTTCCACAGCCACGGAATAGAAAGTGCATTCAGGCTCGGTTCAATAGCCGTCTGTACAGGCGGGGAAACCCATCCGCATGAGATGGAGCCGTTCTGTACCATCTGAATCGCTTCCAGCTGATTGCCGCTGGCAAGAGCCGAGTTCGGATACACTTCTACCTTGTAAGCTCCATTTGTCTTTTCTTCTACCAGCCGCGCAAATTCCAGACCAGCCTTATGGTGCGGTGAATTCTCTGCCAGAGCAAAGGTCATGGTAATTACCTGCGCCTTACCGCCTTTATCTTCAGAAGCCGATTCGTTTCCTGCCGTCTGCCCATCCTGTGCCTGCGCTGTCTGTCCGCCTGCCGGTTCGGGCTGTTTGCACCCTGTAATGGCTGCTGCCGTCAATACTGCTGCTAATACGCATGATACCAGTTGTTTCTTCATAAATTCATCCTCCATTCCAGTATTTTCTGTTTTGCTAGTTTCATTTTATCTGTACGCGTTTCAGGCGCGCCCCTTTTTTCACTCCTGTGTAATCACACATGGCTTCTCAGGAATGTTGATCTGGTGGCCGCTGTAATTGCCGTCGATGTTCTCTTTGGCATATTTTGCCGTATTCAGCAGCATGTCAAAATCGATGCCTGTTTCGTATCCGCACTTGTTCAGCATATAGATCAGGTCCTCGCTGGAGGTATTGCCGCTGGCTCCCGGTGCGAACGGGCAGCCGCCCAGTCCTCCCAGCGCCGCCTGGATGCTGTCGGCTCCTTCCAAAATTGCAACATAGCTGTTCAATATTCCCATATTTCTCGTATCATGGATGTGGATATTAAACGTGCTGTCCGGAAATTCTTTCTTCACCGCCCTCAGTACTTCCTGCACTTTAGCGGGATATGCCACTCCTATGGTATCACATAAGGTAAAATTGTTTATTTCCATTTTCTGGAACCGTTCAATCATACGCAGAAGGGCTCCCACGGCCATTTCCCCTTCAAATGGGCAGCCGAATACGGTGGCGATATCCTGGGTGATTTTCATATGCGGATATTCTTCTTTTATTTTTCTGATTTCTTCGAAGGACTGCTCATGGTTTCTCTTCACATTGGCCAGATTGTGAGACACGCTCAGAGAAATAACAGGTGTTACTTCCTTTAATCCGGCCTCTGCCGCCATGGATGCTCCCCTCAGGTTCGGCACCAGTGCGAAGAATTCTACATCACGATACTTTTCCAGCACGATTTTTGCAATTTGTGAAGAATCCTTCATCTGCGGGATTGCCCTTGGGCTTACAAACGACCCCATCTGAATCTTTTTGTATCCTGACTTCACCAGTCCGTCAATAATTTTCAGCTTGATTTCAGTCGGTATAAACTCTCTGACATTTTGAAATCCGTCTCTCGGCCCGATCTCTACGACTTTAACTTTCTCTCCCATACTCCCCTCCTCAGATAACAGCCTCTTCCTTCAGCCGAAGGAAGTCTTCATGAGAGAGATTCAGCCTCTCTCTGAACACAGTTTCTGTATCCTGACCGAGCAGAGGAGCCGGCCTTTCGATCCGTATTTTTCTGTTCGTAAATTTCAGCTGGTTTCCGGTTACCTTCATTTTCCCGGCCACCGGATGTTCCAGGTCCACAAACATTTCCCTGGCTCCTGCGATATGGGGGTCTTTTGCCACCCGGTCAATGGTATTGATCGGTGCGGATGGAATTCCTTTAGCCAGAAGGATTTCCACAATCTCGTCGATCTCCCTTACCGATGTCCACCGTTCTATGATTGCCTTCAGCGGTGCGTGGTGTTCCACCCTCTTGGCATTGGTTTCAAACATCTCGTCTTCCAGTTCCGGCATCTGTAAGACTCTCTTTAACAGCCCATAGAGTTTATCATTTCCACATGCGATAATTACCATTCCATCCCGGGCCTGAAAGGAATCATACGGATAAATTGCTTCATAACGGTTCCCAATTCTGTCAGGAATTCTTCCTGTGCAGAGGTAAATCATGTTGATGATTTCCAGAGAAGACACCATGGCATCAACGAGAGATACATCCACCTTATCGCCTTCCCCTGTCTTCAGGCAGCTGGCATACGCCGCCAGAATTCCCACGCAGCAGCTTACGCCGCCCATCACGTCAGAAATCGCTGTTCCTGTCCTGGTCGGCGGGCTGTCCGGCCATCCTGTCGTGCTCATCAGCCCGCTCATGGCCTGGCCGACAATATCATAACCGGCCCGTTGGGAATACGGTCCATAATGACCAAATCCGGAGATCGCTCCGTAGACGAGGCGGGGATTGATTTTTCTCAGTTCCTCATAGCCAAGCCCCAGCTTTTCCATGACGCCCGGCCTGTAGTTTTCAATAAGGATGTCACTTTCCGCCACAAGCTTTTTAAACAGTTCCTTTCCTTTTTCATTTTTCAGGTTCAAGGTAATTCCCTTTTTATTTCTGTTGAGATTCATATAATAAGCGCTCTCCCCGTGTACAAAAGGGCCGTTCCTTCTGGCATCATCTCCTTTTCCCGGCATTTCAATCTTAATCACATCAGCCCCCATATCGGCTAAAAGCATACCGCAGTAGGGGCCTGCAAGAACCCTGGACAAATCCAGGACCGTTACACCGTCCAATACTCCTTTATTTGACATACTGTTTCCTCCTGATTTGACTTTTTTCTGTATACTAACCGGATACTAAATATAAAAGCAAACAGTATGCCAAGTCACAGCCCTTGAAAATTCAAGTTTTTCCGCCTCTCCTCCTTTCATTTTGTTTCAAATATATTTTTTAATCTATTTTTGAAACATTTCATGTAAATTTATCTGCCTGCAGGATTCGTTCAGAGTTCCGGTATATCAGAATCCTGCCATCCGTCTTCTGCTGCAGCTTCCCCATGCTTTCTCCATTTCATCTGTCAGTATGGTGGCTGCCAGAAGGTCTGCACAGCCTCCCGGGCTGATATTTCGTTCCATGAACTCATAATTCATAATCAACATTTCCCTTTGAAACCTATCCGGATGGTCCAGCTTCTTTAGCACCCGTTCCGCTCTCTTTCTCATATAAAAAAGTCCCTGTATGCCTGTTCTTGATAAGACATTTGTATCATCCACATTTGCCATAAGCGCAAGTAGGATATACATGTTTCTCTCGTTCCTTCCCCAGGATTCTGCCTCCCCTTTTCTCAATGCCGGCATGCCGTAATAGCGCAGTGACGGAAAAGCCTTTTGTACTTCTCCGCGGATTCCGGTGACTCCATATTGAACGAGAAGCTTCTCCCCATGTGTTTCGGCCGTTCCAGACAGTATCCTTTTCATCTCTTTCGTCAGGCAGGGACCGGCTGCGCCGGCTGCAGTCAGAAAGATTCTCTCCTTTTTGAGAAACCCATATTTTTCATAGACCATTCCTGCTGCCATGCAGAGTATCCCGAGGAGGAAAACGGCCCCTTTATGGGTATTGATTCCGCCCGTTGCCCGGAACATGGAGCGCTCTGCCTCCGTTCCTGCCGCCCTGGCCTCTTCAAAAATCCGTTCTGCATTTCTCCATCTACGCCTTCCCAGTTCCGCCATCTCCCCCATATAGGGGGCGATGGCCGCCGCACTGACCAGAAATGTTCTGTAATCCATATCCTGATGGGCCCCTGTGTCCCACAGATCCACCAGACCCGGTTTAGGGGTTACGGACACTTCTTCCGTCAGGGACCTGTATGCTGCATTTTCAATCCACAAACTAAAATCCATTGGCCCTCTCCCCTCTGCTCCCACATCTGTATGATGTTCCCGTATCTTTTTTCGTTCCTCCTAAACTCCGTATATCCTGTCTATTTCTGTCCCGTCAAAATACAGTACTCTGGCCACGACTTTATCTTTATTTCGCTTTATTTCCTTCGCTTTTCCGTTAATTTTTTCAGACAGCGCTCTCAACTCCCATATCTCTTTTACGGGAAGACCTGCCGAAAGTAATTTTTCTTTTAAATCCTGCCTTCCTGGATTCACCGCGATGCCATACTGTGTTACCAGTACATCCACCGTATTCCCAGGCGTGGAAACGCACAAAACGTGTTCTACCACAATGGACATGCGGGCACGGCTCAACGGAGCTACGATCATCGTAAGCCTGGCATTCGCCGCCACATCGCTGTGTCCTCCCGATCCACCAATAATATAACCGTTCGAGTCCGTATGTACATTGACGTTGAATTCCTCATCAATCTGAGTGGCCCCCAGCACCACTACATCGAGGGAAGAGGCCGCCGTGCTCTTCGCCGTCGGGCTGGCATAATGACTTGCCGTAATCTCCATATGAGCCGGATTGGTCCTCAGAGATTCTACCGCCTCCAGGTCAAAACACTGAACATCCTGAATGGTCTGAAAACATCCTGCCTTCAGCATTTCTACCATATAGCCTGTAATCCCGCCAAGCGCATAGCTGCCCCGGATTCCGTTTTTAATCATGATCTCCTTTAAGTAGCCTGCCACGGCCAAAGAAGCGCCCCCCGCTCCTGTCTGAAAGGAAAATCCGTCTTTTAAAAGGCCGGAAGCCTCAATTACCTTTGCTCCATACTCTGCAATGCGAAGTGAAACAGGATCCTTGGGCATCCGCGTTGTCCCTGACACAATTCCTTTCGGATCCCCGATCGCCTCCACCTTCACCACGTAGTCTACATAAACTTCCGAAATCGAAAAATCTGCAAGGGGATAATCTGCCAGCTGGTCGGTAATCACCACCACCTTATCCGCATATTCTGCGTCTGCAAACGCATATCCCAGCGAGCCGCAGGCTGACTTTCCCCATTTTCCTGTACAGTTGCCCATAGGATCAGAGACAGGGGCTCCGATAAACGCCACATCGATATGGGACTTTCCTGTCTCTATATCGCTGGGCCGTCCGCCATGCGTACGGAAAACTACAGGCCTTTTCAATATTCCCTCTGAAACGGCCTTTCCTACTACCGGGCCGATATAGTTCGTTTCCAGGCCGGTGACCACTCCGCTTTTCATATGTCCGATCAGCGGAGCATGTCCGTCATGAATGGAACTGGCGTTGATGGTCAGATCTTTTATTCCCAGGGAAGCCGCTTCTTCCAGAACCATATTCAGCACGTAATCGCCGCTCCTCAAATGGTGGTGAAAGGAAATACACATGCCGTCCTTCAGTCCCGATTTTACAATCGCTTCCCTGATTGTCGCTGTCATTTTACTCATGTATATCGTCCACCCCTTTCCGTTCTCTCGCTGCTTCCAATACGATTCTGGCCCTCTGTACGATCGGCGCGTCAATCATTTTTCCTCTCAGGGAAACGGCGCCTTTTCCGTTCTTCTTCGCAAATGCAATCGCTTCAAATACCTCTCTTGCATATGCGATCTCTTTTTCGGAAGGGCTGAATACACGGTTGACGCACTCCACATGGCGGGGCGATATCACCGCTTTTCCTGTGTATCCCAGTGATTTCGCCAGGCGGGCATCCGTTTCCAGTCCTTCTATATCTTCTATATCTGTAAACGGCGTGTCGTACGCTTCAATACCAGCCGCTCTGGCCGCACAGACCAGCCTGCCTCTGGCATATGCAATTTCTCCGCCTTCTTTCGTCCTCTGACACCTCAAATCAGCCGTAAGGTCCTCTGCCCCCAGATAGAGAGCCGCCATTCTGCTGCTTGCAACAGCAATCTCATATGCATTTTCAATACCCACAGCAGTTTCCAGCAGAGGAATGATTTTGATCCGCCCTGCCGCAAGTCCGGATTTCTTCTCCACCTCTGTCATTTTCTCATCCAGCTTCCGGATATAATCGCCCCCGCTCACCTTTGTAGGCATGATCACATCCGGATTCAAAGGAATCATTTCCTCTAAATCAGCTTCCCAGTAGGGAGTATCCAGCGCATTAATCCTTACAATGATCTCACACGTCCCAAATTCCATGGATTTGAGCGCATTTCTCACAAGAATTCTGGCGCCGTCTTTTTCATCCGGTGCGACTGCGTCTTCCAGATCGAAGATGATGCTGTCCGCTCCCAGCACTCCGCCGTTTACAATCATGTTTGGATTGTTGCCCGGTAAAAATAACATTGTCCTTCTCAAGCTTTCACCTCCTGGCAGCCGCGCCTCACTGCAGTCTCCACCCTGGCCTTGATGGTACATTCCAGAGCTCCATGATCCACCGCTTCCACAAGGGCGTCTTCGATTTCCATATCCTTCATTACCGCAGCAATCGTATGAACAATCGCCTCCCCATACTGCTGCATGACGGAAGATTCCAGTTCTATTCTGACTCCCGCGCCAGCCTCTCCCGGCTGAATCCGTACCATAATATCGCTGGATTCCAGGGTTCCGGCTACAGCATTTCTCTGTAACTTCATCTTTTTTCTCCTTTTTTCTATATGGCTTATTTTTATCCGGCTTATATAAGTTTTTCTTGCATAGCTCCCGGGAACTTTATATAATTACTATAATTGATATCTGACCCCATCGTCCAATACTTATATGAGATAGAAAGGATAACCAAATAGTTACCATGGATTTATTAAAATGCAGATATATTATTACAATTGCAGATCAACAGAGCTTTTCCAAGGCCGCTGCCACGATGTTTGTATCACAGCCTTATCTGAGCAAGCTGGTCGCCGATATTGAAAATGAGCTGGGCAGCCGGCTGTTTATACGCGAGAAAAACAAGGTATATCTGACAAAAGCCGGGGAATGTTATATCAAATATGCCAAGGAGCTGCTTTTAACCGAACAGAATATGCTGGCCGATTTAAGAGAATTTTCAGAGGGAAATAAGGGCCGGATCACCATAGGTTTCCCGCCGACCAACGGTTCCTATATCCTGCCATATGCCTTCAGGGATTTCCGGAGCATGTATCCTGATGTGGAAATTATTATCGAAGAAAATGACAACCAGTCCCTGATGGAGCATACGCTGAATGCAACCATCGACTTGTGTTTTTTCTCCCTGCTGGAATACCCTGCCGACCTGGACTTCGAGTTGATCAAAATGGAACCGATCCTCCTCGTCCTGCCCCCGGGTCATCCGTTAGGGACGCCGGAAGCAAAAGGCAATTTTAAGAATCCACCGTTCTTCCATAAAAAAGACATCGAAAAGCTGGCGGCAGACCCTTGTCTCACCCTCAAGAAAAACAAGGGGATCGGAATGATCGCATATGATATCTTTGAACAGTGCCAAATTACGCCAAACGTAATCTTTGAGACGAACAACATCGAAACTGCCTACCGCATGGCCGCGACAGGCAGCGGCTTTACCTTCATACCGGAAATCTGCACCAGATTTTCCACCTTTGACGAAGAGCCTTACTATTACAAAATTTCTCTGGATTTAAAGGAGGTATACCACCGCTCCCACGTAGCTGCCTTTCGGAAAGGACGCAATCTGCAAACTATGGAAAAGGCACTTATAGATGTTATAAGAAAATATGCATAACACGTGTTATCTGCCTGGTGAAGTTAAGAAGATAAAAATAAAAGGTATGGTTCCGGCTCTCTTTGAGACAGAATCATACCTTTTATTTTTCCCCTGCCGGTATCCCCGGCTTCTTATTTTTTCTGTATTTCCTCCGGCAGAAAAGCCTGGAGCGGATTCTGGTATTGGCGGCATACTTGATTCTTTTGCCCCTTTTTTATGTCACACTTTCTTAGCTGTAATTCTCCACATCGTGGTACGGCTGATTCCAAGCACCGCCGCAATCTGCTCTCTGTTGTAGGAGAATACCTTTTTCAACTGTTCAACCAGCTCCGGCGTTGCATTTTTACCGTCATACCCATACATATTCAGGATATCGTTCCTCAGGCGCTCTTCTCCGATCGCCTTTACCATGCTTTTTTTCATATACAGGCTGGATACCTTTCCGGCCTGCTCCAGGTACAGAACGAACCGCTCACAGCAGTTCTGCAGCTCCCTGATGTTGCCCGGCCAGGAATACAGCTGCATGATCTCCCTGACCCCTTCCGTCAGCTCTACATAATAGATTGATATTCCACGCTTAATCTTAAAATAAAATTCAAACAGCTCTGCGGCGTCACTGCTCCGCTCACGGAGCGGCGGTATCTTCAGCTCCAGCACATTCAGCCGGTACAGAAGATCTCTTCTGAATTCTTCATTCGTATAATGCTCCAGATCCCTGTTTGTTGCAGCGATCACCCGGACATCAATCGGTATCATCCGCTCTCCTCCTATGTGCATCACTTCTCTTTCCTGAAGGACACGCAGCAGTCTGGACTGAAGGGCCGGAGATATATCTCCGATCTCATCCAGAAACAGGGTGCCTCCGTCGGCCAGCTCAAACAGCCCTTTTTTACCTCCCTTTCTGCCTCCTGTAAAAGCGCCCTCGTCGTATCCGAAAAGCTCTGCTTCCAGCAGGTTGTCAGGAATTGCTGCACAGTTAATTGCAATGAATGGCCCGTCTTTACGAAAGCTTCTGTTATGGATGCTCTGTGCAAAAATTTCTTTTCCTACGCCAGTTTCTCCATATATCATCACATTGGCTTCGCTCTTTGCAAAGATCTTAGCCTCCGATATGCACTGCTTCGTTGCAGGAGAGCTTCCGATAATATCTACAAAATTTCTCTTTGCCCGAAATCCCTTTTCTTCCTGACGCCTTTTCTCCCGCTCCGCCGCCCTCAGATGTTCCTTGATCTCAGCCGT
>NZ_QSDR01000024.1 GCF_003464085.1 Clostridium sp. AM58-1XD | reverse complement strand
CCAGGTGCTCATCCATCTCTGCTTCCATCATTTCTTTGATTGTGCCGCCAAGCAGATCCTTGAGAGCATCCTGAATATCCTCTGCGGACTGGATGTCATACTCCTGAAGGAGCTGCTGGATAAGGTTCCTTTTCCCATCTGTCATTTGTACTTTGTGTACGGGTTTCTTTTCTCTTGCCATAATAAAAGGCCTCCTATGATTTTTATTTTACCATAGAAGACCTTATAAAACCTTAGTTACAGAAAAACTTTCACATACTCGTTTATACTATTCAATCATATAAAAAATCCGCCGGACTCAATTAATATCTGGATTACTAATTCATTATTATCCAGATATTAATTGAATTCGGCGGATTTTTTATTCAATAGGACAGTATCTCTATTGAGTTTAAAAGTCCTACAGAAAGAATCGCTACTTTCATAATTTATTTATTAAGCTTATTGCACTTGCTAAGTGACCCAATGCCTGCGGCGAATCAAGAAAAGAAAATATAAATATACTCCAAAACTTTAGCAGAGTTCTCTAATTGAGGAAGTAATCGGGTGTTAGGAATAAGAGAATATTCTATCGCCGGATTATATGCCTTATACTCATCAATTACTTCTGAAATATCTTCGTTTGCCTTTCCCCCAATAATATAAATACTATTATTAATCTTTTTAAAAGCATTTACAATGTTACATTTCGCATAGTTGCATCTAAGGCTGGAAAACACTGCTTTTGGACATTCACCTAGATGTGCTGCTTCATAATACTTGTCCACATAGAGAGGTCTTACAACGTAGGGATTATAAAAATATTTTCTGCGAAACAGTTCTTCTAACTGTCTGCGGCTGCTCGCAATATTGTAAAATAGAGTACCAAATAACGGCAAGTCAAGGAAAAATTTATACATTTTCCCATGCTTTCCGGGAACCTGACAGTAATCCATGAGGCTTTTTGGATTTATAAACATTAGTCGGTCAAAAAGATCAGGCTCTGTATTACAAGCCATGGTAACGAATGAAACAGATTCTCCGGTAGTAATAATATTCGTGCGATGACCTATTTCAGATTTAATAAAATCACATAAGAGTTGTACATATAAATAATTTGTATATGTTAAATTTGGCTTTTCTGATCGTCCGCATCCCAATAGATCGATTGTGTAGACCGTGAAATGTTCTCTTAATGAATTGATAATAGCGCTCCATTCAGAGCCGCTGGAGGCATAATCAAGATCGTGGACGAGCAGCAGGGGCTGCCCAGAACCTGATTTCGTATAGTAAATATCACCTAGGCGCCATTTAAAATAGAATGGATGCTGCTCGTCCAAAAGGTGTTTGGAAGCAGCAGATAGTTTAATCGCTTTATTGATAACAGCAGTCGCAGCGCCTGCACCTGCCGATAAAATCAGTAAGGTTAACAAACGATTTTTGTTTTTCATATACATCCCTCCTGATATGGTTTCTTCCTTATTATATATAAATTATAATATAATAAACGTTTTATGACAACGAAAAATAATATTAAGATTTCTTACCATTAATCTATGCTGTAAATTTTTATACATACTTTATATTTATAAATTAAATGTTTCATGTGAAACTTTTTTGGATTAAGCATAGGAAAAACAATAAAAGTATGCTATACTTTGTGATGAACAGGAAAGGGACATAAAAATGGGAAGAGTAATAGCAATAGCAAATCAAAAAGGTGGAGTAGGAAAGACAACTACCGCCATAAATTTGTCGGCTACACTTGCGGAGGCAGGTGAACGTGTGCTTGCTGTAGATTTTGATCCACAGGGTAATGAAACAAGTGGCTTGGGATTGGAAAAGGAAGATTTAGAAAAGACAGTATATGAATTAATAGTCGGTGAATGCGATATTAATGACTGCCTGATTAAAAATGTTCAGAGTAATCTGGATTTACTTCCATCTAATGTTAATCTGGCCGGAGCAGAAATTGAATTATTAGAAATAGAGAATAAAGAAAAACTTCTTCGCCATTATCTGGATAAGATAAAAAATGATTATGATTTTATTATCATAGACTGTCCGCCATCTCTTAGTCTATTAACTATTAATGCGCTGACAGCATCTGATACAGTACTCGTTCCGATTCAATGTGAATACTATGCGCTGGAAGGCTTAAATCAGGTTATGCAGACAGTAAAATTGGTAAAGAAAAAATTAAATCCAGGCCTTGAGATGGAAGGTGTTGTTTTTACAATGTATGATTCAAGAACTAACTTATCTCAACAGGTGGTTGAAAGCGTAAAAAGTGCTTTGAATGAAAATATATATAATACAATCATACCAAGAAACGTCAGATTGGCGGAAGCACCCAGTTATGGGATGCCGATAACTGTATATGATTCTAAATCAGCAGGAGCCGAAAAGTACCGTATGCTGGCAGCGGAAGTAATACGCAGGGGAGAAGATTTATAATGGCAAAGAAAACAGGATTAGGAAAAGGGCTCGGCGCTTTATTTGGTGACGAAGTAATGAAAAATTCTGATAAAACAGCAGAAGTGAAAAACAGCACGGTTGATACGAAATCAAAAGAGAAAAGCAGACAGACTTCGGACACAGAAGAAACAGGTAAGGAATTGAAAGTGAAGATAGCACTGATCGAACCTAACCGCGAACAGCCAAGAAAAGATTTTAATGAAGAACAATTAATGGAACTGGCAGATTCTATGAAGAATTATGGAGTCTTACAGCCGCTTTTAGTACAAAAAAAAGGTGATATATTCGAAATAATTGCCGGAGAAAGAAGATGGAGAGCAGCAAAGATTGCTGGCCTTAAGGAAATTCCAGTCGTTATCAGAGAATACAGCAAACAGCAAAAAATGGAGATCGCTCTGATTGAAAATGTGCAGCGTGCAGATCTGAATCCCATTGAAGAAGCTATGGCATATCAGCAGCTTATGCAGGAGTTTCACATGAAACAAGAAGAAATTGCTGCACGAGTATCTAAGAACCGCACAACCATTACGAACAGTATGCGGCTTTTAAAGCTGGATAAACGAGTTCAGAAAATGCTTGTGGATAACAAACTTACAAGCGGACATGCAAGGGCTTTACTGGCCATTGAAGATGGAGAAACACAATTTAAAATTGCAGAAAAAATAGTGGAAGAGGGATTGAATGTTAGAGAAGTGGAAAAGCTTATGAAATCCCTGACAAAGCCACAGAAAGAAAAAGAGAATAAAAGCAGAGAAGATGAAAGTCTGACAGTAATATTCCAGAACTTAGAGGACAGGATGAAAACAATCATGGGAACCAAAGTTAATATCAACAGAAAAGATAAAAACAAGGGACGGATTGAGATTGAATACTATTCTTCTGCAGAGTTGGAAAGAATTGTGGAATTGATTGAGTCCATCAAGTAAATACTAAAGATGGAAAGTGAGGATATAAGATGGAAAACAGCATTATGAGCAGTTGGGGCCTAGATCCCGCTTATATTATCATTGGGTTATCAGCGCTTGTTCTGATATTGATGATTTTAGTTATTGTGTGCATTGTAAAAATGAGAAAATTATATCGTAGGTATGATTATTTTATGAGAGGTAAAGATGCAGAAAGTTTGGAAGATATTATATTAGACCAGATTGATGAGATTAAAAAGCTTCGTACGGAAGACAGAGCGAACAAAGATTCCATACGTACATTGAACCGCAATCAAAGAGCATCTTTTCAGAAGTTTGGTGTTGTAAGATATAATGCATTTAAAGGAATGGGCGGTACACTTAGTTTTGCATGTGCAATGCTTGATTATACGAACACAGGCTTTGTTTTGAATTCTGTGCACAGCAGAGAGGGCTGTTATTTGTATATGAAACCGGTAGACAGAGGTCAGACAGATGTGCTTTTAGGTAATGAGGAAAAAGAAGCGCTGGAACAGGCTCTCGGATATGTAGAACCAAAAAATAATTAAAATTGTATTTTTTTCCATACAATGAAAAGATTTCTTGACTTTAAATTAACACATTGCTAATATTATATACAACGCAAGGCAAAGGGGCCAGACAGTATCAGTCTGCTCCTTTTTTGTTTTTTATAAAATTAAGATGAATGAATTAGGAGGAGAAAAGATGTCATATGTAGATGAAGTCTATGAGAGGGTAGTTGCACAGAATCCAAATGAACCGGAATATCACCAGGCAGTAAAAGAGGTGCTGGATTCTCTGAAATTAGTTATTGATGCGAATGAGGAGAAATACCGTGCGGCCGGACTTTTAGAGCGTTTTGTAGAACCGGAAAGAATTATCAGCTTTAGGGTTCCGTGGGTGGATGATAATGGAACTGTTCAGGTAAATAAAGGATATCGTGTTCAGTTTAACAGTGCTATTGGTGTATATAAAGGAGGCCTCCGCTTTCATCCGACAGTAAACCAGAGTATTTTAAAGTTCCTGGGATTTGAACAGACGTTGAAGAATTCTTTAACAGGTCTTCCAATCGGCGGGGGCAAAGGCGGTTCCAACTTTAATCCCAAGGGAAAATCAGACAGAGAAGTAATGGCTTTCTGTCAGAGCTTTATGACAGAGTTATACCGTCATATCGGTCCAAATTTAGACTGTCCGGCAGGTGATATAGGCGTTGGAGGAAGAGAGATCGGATATATGTACGGAGCCTATAAGAGGATTACAGGCCATTATGAAGGAGTTCTGACAGGAAAAGGAATTACGTTTGGTGGCTCTCTTGGACGTACAGAAGCAACAGGATACGGTTTGATCTATATTTTGAACGAAATGCTTGCACATCACAATCACAGCCTGGAAGGGAAGACAGCACTCGTTTCCGGATCAGGAAACGTTGCAATCTATGCAGTTCATAAACTTCAGCAGTATGGAGCCAAGGTTGTAGCAATGTGTGATTCCAACGGGTATGTTTATGACAAAGATGGAATTAAGCTGGATATTATGAAAAATATTAAGGAAGTACGCCGCGCACGTATTAGTGAATATGTAAAAGAGGTACCAACAGCTGTATATAAAGACGGAAAAGGAATCTGGAGTATTCCATGTGATATCGCTCTTCCATGCGCAACACAGAACGAGCTGAATCTGGATGACGCAAAGCTGTTGAAAGCGAATGGTTGTATTGCAGTTGCAGAAGGTGCAAATATGCCATCTACAAGAGAAGCAACAGAGTATTTTCTGGAGAATGGCATATTATTTATGCCGGGCAAGGCTGCAAATGCCGGCGGCGTAGCTACCAGCGCTCTGGAACAGTCACAGAACAGCCTGAGAATGAGCTGGACATTTGAGGAAGTTGATGCAAAGTTAAAGGATATTATGGTTAATATTTTTGCAAAAGCTGCAGAAGCGGCAGAGCGTTACGGAGTGCCGGGAAATTATGTAGCAGGTGCGAATATAGCAGGATTTGAAAAGGTTGCGGAAGCCATGATGGCTCAGGGAATTGTATAAGATATTTCGACAAAAAATTAGAAAAAATACTACTGGTATTCTAGGTTGAAATGGTATATAATGAATCAACGGAGTGAGGCGGAGATTTCTCCGCCTCACTCTTTATCTGAAATTTCAGGGTAAGAAGGTGAAAAATATGCACAAGTTTTTACGCTCAATTGGATTTTCCACATATCAGAAAGATAGGGATATTGAAAATCTTATTCAGGAAATGATTGACCATTCCACTGACAGAAAGAGAATACAAATTGATGAAAATACAAATTTCTGCGAAATCAGAGGGGAAGCGGCGCCTGGTATGGGAATCGCTGTATATGGAGAAATGGACAAAGACGGTGTATTTCATAAAGAATACTACTATCCATATATGAGCAGCAGAGATCTGTCTTCAGAAGCAGAGTGCATGATACAGCGCCATACAGAAAAAGAGACATTCGCAGGTTTGCTGGAAGAATATAAAGTGGGAATTTCACTTATTTTTTTTATGGATAATCTGTTTGAATACCGTGAGATGAAAGCGGACCACGTAAACAATAAGGTGAAGGGAGTACGCCTGACAGGACTTTCTGTAGAGGGAAAAATACTCCTTCCTCTTAAAAAGACGTCAAAACAGATTGAGATGGCCAAGGTGGCGGCAAAAGACCGCAATAGTCTGATCGAAGCGGCCAAGAACGGTGATGAAGATGCGATGGAAACACTGACCATTGAGGACATTGATACTTATTCTCAAATTTCTAAGAGAGTGAGAAATGAAGATTTGTATTCCATTATCGATACGTGCTTTATGCCGTGTGGGGTAGAATGCGATCAATATTCCATTATCGGTGATATTAAGGCGATTGAGTTGAAAAGAAACAGGATTACAGAAGAGGACGTCTATGATCTTACGCTGGAGTGCAGTGACTTGACATTTCACGTAGGCATTGCAAAGAATGATCTGCTTGGAGAACCAGCTGTTGGCCGCCGTTTTAAAGGCCAGATCTGGATGCAGGGAGTTATCGAATTTGATTCTTGACGTATTATGATTTTCTGATATAATATAAAGAGTATCGCGCCAGCGATGCTGTGTTTATGTCGCTCAGCAGGATAGAGCGTTCGCATCCTAAGAGAACCTACTGCGGACACATTTGGGGATTCGCCCCATCAAAATTTTATATGCGTTTCTGTAGCTCAGCAGGATAGAGCGTCCGCCTCCTAAGCGGAAGGCCAGCGGTTCGAATCCGCTCAGGAACGCCAGACACCACGCCGAAAGCCTTGATTTTATTGGTTTTCGGCTTTCTTTTTTTGAGAAAGCCGTTCCCCTTTTGCAATACCAACACCGCTTTGCTAATATATTTTTTACTGCTAATACGAGGTGAGCGGCGATTTTGACAGAAGCTGTCTTTTTCGGCTTGCGCCAATGCTTGATGGTCATATTAAACTCGATCCCATTGAAGGCCACCGATTTCGCCGCCGCGGAGAGTACATCCCACTGCAATTAAAATTGAACAGTGCATCATATAGTAGTCGTAGCATTCGGGTCGGCAGGTAAATTTCAATACGTGCAGAACCTTATGAATATCATGAATTGTAGATGCCATGCTGCGGCTTATCTGTAAAATATCCGCAATCTCTTGAACTGAATAGGTTCGCTTTTCCGAAACGGCTTGAATTTCTATGTTTTTTTCTTCAACTGACATATATAGTGTTGTTCTCTTGACTGAATTCTATATATAGTGCTATCCTTATTGTATAATTGATATTTGTGCGTCCTGTTAAGGAAATTCGGAATTTTTCTGTAAGCGGTAGTGCTCCGCATTGAACACGTTGTTAAGTTTGTAATCTGTCAGTGATATTACTGTGCCAAATTGGCCGGTGTATTGCTGGCTTTTTTATTTCAGGGGTTTTCCCTGTTTTGAAGCGAGAATGACTTTGGTTCGTGAAGTTTCTATTTCACGAACATCAGGCAATTGGGAAATCTACTGGAACCTTTGGTGGCTGAATGGGAAGGAAACGGTACCCGTCTATTATGAGAACCAGGGACGCCACTATATGGCCGTCATGAATATTGAACGGGTTTTCTACTGTTGTCTTTATGGAAATACAGAGGACGAAGCGATTATTCGGGAAATCAAAAGGGATTATGCCTATGAAGAAGAAATGATTTTCTTAGAAAAGGAATTTTGGGAAGATCATGTGCTGGCAAAACTGCCGCCTCTGTATATGGAGAATGGCGACCTCATAATGGACAGCGTACGTAAACATTTTGGGCCTGCTGACTCAGAAAACATTTTTGAAACTGCTCAAAAGCATTTCCGAATACAAAGGGAAAAATAAATTTAAAGCTTGTTTTATATACGATTGCCAATCATCTATGTATTGATGAGAGCAGGAAGATTCCGCCTTATTCCTTGGAGGATGAGAAAACAGTTGTGGATGAATTTGATGAGATTCTTCGGATTGAGGACCGGGCAGAGGTCGGTGTTTTATGTATGCCGTTTACGGTAAAAAATGGTCGAGAAGGATGAAGGTATGACAATGGCATGACAGGAAAAGAAACCTGTGATAAGATAGTCGTGGAAGATAAGATAAGTTGTAACAGCTCAGACGGCATTTTCCTGCCGTCTGAATGGCTGCAATAAAATACGAAACATGGAGAAAAAGTATGTTGAATATTTTAATATGCGATGATGAGAAACCATTTTTAGACAGGCTGGCTAATAAAATCACCGTTTATTTAAAAAACAGAGAGATACCATTTCAGATGGCTGCATTCAGTTCAGGGGAAGAGCTTCTTAAGCACAGTGAAGATAGACCGTTTGATATCGCATTTCTGGATATCAGCATGAATGCGATCAGTGGAATGGATGCAGCAGAGTGTCTTAGAGACAGGAATCAGAAAATTTGCATTGTTTTTGTGACGGGTTATATGGACTATGTGCTGGAGGGCTACAAAGTCGGAGCGCTCCGCTATCTGGTGAAGGATTCCCTGGAGATTAGCTTTGAGGAATGTATGGAAGCGGTGCTGAAGAAATTTCATATAGACACGGATGAAATCTGTCTGGAATTTACTGATAGAAAGCGGTATCTGAAAGCAGATGAAATCTGTCTCGTGGAGAGCAGGGGGCATAAGCTTTTGTTTCTGGCAGTGGACGGCAAACATGTCATCGGAACCATGAACCGGAAGCTGACGGACGTGGAGGGCCTGCTTGGCGGACATGGGTTTCTGCGGGTTCATCAGAGTTATATGGTTAACATGAAATATATTGTAAACATCGCAAGCTACCGCCTGGAACTGGAGCCGGATATTATTCTGCACGTCCCTAGAAATAGGTATCCGTATGTAAAACGGGAGTATGCCATTTACAAAGGAGACAGCCTATGATTGCCTATATTCTGACGCATCTGTGGGTGTTTATGGAAATGCTTTTCCTGGATATTCTGGCCGATTCCTTTTTGATAAAAAAGAAATCGGGAAGCAGATCAAAACGTGTTTTTGGTCTGCTCTTTTTGACCATGGTCATGTCAGTCAGTGTGACGCTGTTTGAGGATATTGTGGTACTTAAGCTGTTTTTTGACTTTTTGCTTGTTTATGTCTATCTTTTATATTTCTATCAAACCACGTTAGGGGAGGCGCTCTCCGTATATGTAATTAATTATTCGGTGATTATCTGTATTGATTTTATTGGTGTGTCCGGATATTACTATATTTTTGGAACTTCAGAAAATATACTAATGTTTTACCTCATGTGCCTGATGGTAAAAAGTACAGAGCTTGGGAGCGGCTTTGTGATCCGATGGTTTTGGAAAAAAGGCGGGAATGCAGCCATACGTTCAGAGGGAATACGGGCATTGTTTCCGTCATTCGTAATTATTGCGGGGGCAGGAATCTTTGCATCACAGTTTCTGATGCGGACGCAGACTGTGCCTGTGGAGGTGACGGTTCTTATGGCTGGCATGATAGGACTCAATATTTTTCTGGTTTTTTATATGCTGTTGACGGCAAGAGCGGAACTGGAGAAAAATAGTTTGAAGGACGCGGCCCGTCAAACAAAGATGGAACTTCTAATTTACCAAAATAAACAGGAGCTGTATACAAAACAGGGAAAACGCCTCCATGAGTATAAGAACCAGCTTTTGACAATCAGCGATATGCTGGAGCAGGGGCTGGTATCCCAGACGCTTCAATACACCCAGGGCCTGACTGGAGAGATTGGGAAAGCGCTGGAACGCATTTACACCAATCACCCGGTTGTTGATGCAATTTTGAATATGAAAAGGCAGGAGGCATTAAACAGAGGTGTAAATGTAAACTTCATATGCGGGGATCTCCGGGATATGATATTAAAAGAAGATGAGATTATTATATTGTTGGGAAACCTGCTGGATAATGCCATAGAAGCGGCTGAAAAATGCGAGTCTGAAGGAATGGTCCTGGTCCGGATTGTCCGGGAAAAACGGCAGCTTGTGATAACCGTGAAAAACTCTTATGCCGGGCAGCTGCACCTGGAAGACAGCAGATTGATGACTTCAAAGCTGGATGAAGAAAACCATGGTTATGGGCTGGTGGCTATTCAGGATATTGCCGGGCGGTATGATGGGACCTTTGTAGTAAAGGCGGAGCGGGATTATGTGAAAGCGACTGTCTTGATACCGGATATGTGAAGACGGAAGTGAATGAGCTTTTTTTGCGTTCCATAGTATGATTTTGCAGGAGTTGTTCTGTGTATTTATTTAATAAGGTATGATAGAAATAGTCAGCATGAGAATCCATGAGTTTAGCGGTTTTAGCAAATATGACGTGTAACTGCTGGAGGATTGGCTGACTCATAAATACACAAAGGGGAGAAACAACATGCAAAGGAATAAGAAACGATGCAGAAGACTATGTTCCATCGCACTGACGGCCGCGATGGTATTCACCACATTATCGGTGTCGGCTTTTTCTGCTAACGCGGAAACGGTCTTGCAGTGTCGTCATGAACATGATGACAGCTGTTATGAGAAAAATTCAATTGCAACCGGCAGTGAAGCAGATAAACTGGTCTGCCGTCATGAACATGACGAAAACTGCTATGAGGAGGCTTTTGATGACGGAGATGAGGAAGTAATATACGATGAGTCCGTGTCCGTGGCGTCACCGGCGGAGGCACAGCCGGATTTGTTTCGCGCGCTGCCTGATGCATTGTCCGGCGCAGAGACGCTGGCAGAGGAGATTAACACATGGTCGGCCGATAACACCGATGGTGGTATCGAAGCCAGAGCGGAGGACAATAAGGTGTTTGTGACTGGGGAGGCATACTCGGATATCAAACTTGAACTTAATATTCCGGAGAATGTGACTGTGGAGTGGAGAGCGGTTCTGACAGGCAGCGATATATATGTGGTCAGAATTAAAAAGCAGTCCGCAAACAATAGAGTGTTCCATATGACCGGTGGTGCGATTACATCTGTCAACTCTTCTGATAAAAGTGCCGCTTTCTTCAATAATAACGATGACGCTGACATCATTGTATCCGGCGGGCGCATCACCGGTGGAAACAGTGATGTTCTGGACTATATACCACGTGGTATGGAGAATAAGGCCGAGAATACCGTTACAATATCCGGCGGCATCATAAGCAGTGGGAACGGAAACGGCAACTGCGGTTTTTATAATCGGTTAGGAACTGTTAAAATAGAGGGAGGAACTATCATTGGGGGCAGCGGCATGAATGCTGGTATGTTGTGTTATCTTTGTGATACGTCCATATCCGGCGGAACTGTCATCGGAGGAGACGGCGAGGGCAGCCAGGCCATTTATAATGATAACGGCAGCCTGACGGTATCCGGCGGCAGAGTGGTAAATTTCGATGGTTATGCGATTACCTCTCATTATCGGGATGATGCCGCGGTTACAAAACCCATACGGATTATCGGAAGCAGTGTGATTTTCGGTAAAGATCCTGATAGTCTGGGCAGTACCGTTGCCCAAAATCCGAATAATTCTACGCGTGTGGAACCAATATTGGGCGGAAATGCCGCCGTCATCACATGGACGGGCAGCAGGACGGAGTATGAGAGCGGCCAGACAGAGGATTTGACCGCGGCCCCCGCCGGGGTTACTGCAAAGTGGAGTAAGAACGGCGGTAAGGACGGCATTTCTTATGACGCGGGCGGAGCGAACAGGGGGTTTATTGAGGTATCTGGTGTCACGGTTACAGAAACGGTAAAATCATTAACTTCAATCGCCGTATCAACCGGGCCCAAGAAAACTGTTTACACGGAAGGGGAAAACTTTGACCGTACCGGTATGGTGGTGACCGCTAATTATGCGGACGGCTCTGCAAAGGCCGTGACGGGATATACGGTATCTCCCTCCGGCGCATTGACGGTGAATGACACCAGCGTGACGGTTACATACACAGAAAATGGCGTAACCAAAACGGCTGCGCAGGCGATTACTGTCAAAGCTGCCGCTGCCACCAGCTATACCGTCACTTTTGATGCGAATGGCGGCAGTGTGACGCCTGCTGCGGGGATAACCGGCATGGATGGAACACTGGCAAGTCTGCCAATCCCGACTCGCGGTGAAAATTATCAATTTGACGGCTGGTTTACAGCGAAAACAGGAGGCACAAAGGCAACAGCGGATACAGTATTCACAAAGGACAGTACTATTTATGCCCATTGGACGAATACAGGTGGTTCTGGCAGTACGGGCGGCTCTGGTGGAAGCACAGGAGGCTCTGGTGGCGGTTCCGGTGGTTCTGGTGGATCGGGAGGTAGTTCCGGAGGTTCCGGCAGTGCAGGCGGTCCGGCTGCCGCGGGCGGAGGACTGAAAGAAAGCCTGCCAAAAAATTATACAGGTGAAACGAAAATCATAAATAACGTCAAAGTCCCCAGCTATGTGGAGGAAGTAATCTGGAAAGCAATGGAGGACGGCAGATGGAGACTCGGCAGGGCGGACGGAAGTGATTATGTGAATACCTGGGTAGCTGCATATAATCCATATGCAGACCCTAGCGCCGGACAGCAGGCATTTGACTGGTTTCTGTTTGATGCGGCCGGGTATATGGTAACCGGCTGGTATACAGATGGCTCGGGCAGCACCTTCTACTTAAATCCGCTGTCTGATAATACCAAGGGCCGCATGATGACCGGTTGGGTTGTGATTGATGGAAAACACTATTATTTCAATGAAAATCCGGATGGCACGAGAGGAAGAATGTACCGGGATACCCTTACTCCGGACGGATACTATGTGGACGAACATGGAGTGTGGGACGGTAAAGAAAAATAAGGGATATTTCCGCTTTGGATTTACAAGAAACAGAGAACAACATCAGTTCCTATACTGGGGAGTAAACCATGAAAAAAACAATAGCGACAAAACAAATGAAACGTTGGCAGAAGCTGGACCGGTTGGCTCTTCTTGCGCCGCCAGTCCTGTTTCTTTATCTATCCATTGGAAAAGAGGGACGGCTGCTTTGGGGAATCGTTCTGAGGGAACAGAATATTGGGGTAACGATTGCGGCGCTGCTTCTCCTGGCTTTTGCCGCTGTCGTCACTTCTATGCCGGTGGTACTTATATGGCGGGCCGTCAGCCATACCATGAAAAAGGCCGTGATTCAAAATGCCACCTTTCGGGCTGATGAAGATTTCGACTATTACCGGGAAAAGCTGACCGGTGTTCCGCCCGCCACGATCAGCCTTCTGATGGATTTGCAGATTGAAGCCAAAAAAGATATGGCGGCATTATTATTAAAATATACCAAAATGGGCGTGGTTTCCATGAAGGATGGGGCGGTTCATGTGCAAAGTCAAGAGCTTCCCGGACTGCTCCCCAGTGACCGGACGCTTCTGGCGCTGATTGCCGGGGGACAGGCACAACCCGCAAATCTTGGCACGTGGAAACAACAGGCCATCACGGAGGCCGTCGAGTCAGGCAATTTGAAATACAGGGGCGAATGGCAAAATGTACATTCCATATCCCGCTCCTGTCTAACGGGATGCCTCGGCGGATGTCTGCTCCCCGTTCTCATTTTCCTCGGGATGGGTATTACAGCCGTTGCGATTAACAACAGCGGCTGGATGGAAAAGATAGATGGCTTTCTTGCGGCAGCTCCACAGTCTTTCGGTATGAGACAAATGGAATACCTTTTGTCATCGCCGGATATGGTGATTGCGACCGTTCTGACCGCTTTTTTTGTTTTGTCCTTTCTGGCAATGTTTCTACTTCCGATTGCCGCTGTTTTGCGCACGGTGTTGTCCATTTCCGGCACAGGAATACGGCTGAAGAGGACGGATGCTGGCGAGATTTTAACAGCGCAGATTTGGGGGCTTAAAAATTTTATCCGCGACTTTTCCAATTTGGCTGAAGCGGAGAAAGAACAGCTTGTCCTGTGGGACGATTTCTTGATTTATGCTGTGGTGCTGGAGGAAAACGAACGCATTATCGAGGATATTTTTCGTTTAAGGAATTTAAAATATCGGGATTTTATACTTTTCTAAGAAATGAGAGGAACATAAAATGGGAGACATGGGAAAATACATTGTCATTGGAGCCGCCGTTCTGATTGTCGCGGTTATCCTCATTGCAATCATTAAGACCAGAAACGGGTTTGTCGTACTCCAAAACCGGGTCAAAAACCAGTTGGCGCAGATTGACGTACAGCTTAAGCGGCGCTATGACCTGATTCCCAATCTGTTGGAAACGGCCAAAGGCTATGCCAACTTTGAACGGAGCACTCTGGAGGCCGTGGTAAGGGCCCGCCAGGGCGCGATGGCTGCCGCGGACTTCGATCAGGCGGCTGCCGCGAACGGGAAGCTCCAGGCGGCGCTTCGGCGGCTTTTTGCGGTGAGCGAAGCATACCCGGAACTAAAGGCAAACGCTAATTTTATGCAGCTTCAGAGCGAATTGTCTGATACGGAGAATAAAATCGCCCTGTCCAGGCAGTTTTATAACGACACCGTGCTCAAATACAACAATGCCATCCAGATGTTCCCGGCCAGTTTCATCGCGGGATTCTGCGGCTTTCATCCAATGTCCTTTTGGAATGCGGAGGAAGAGGCCCAAGAGCGCATTACGATTCAGGCGGAGGATATGAAGTTTTCATAAAAGAAATCCCTTGGCGTGAAAAAGGCTCTGACGATGCCTTGCCGGGGATACTCTTTGAGGGCGGAAGCAAAGCCGCCCTCGGCAAAAATAGGAGGAAACCGATGATGGGAAAAGACGATCATCGGTTTCCTCCTATTTTTTACAAAGCTGGAAGAAAAGAAAATATCCCTGAAGGATATTACAAAAATTATATCCTGTGGTATGATTACATCCAATGTAGGTCTTGTAGAAGTGCCTCACGTTACGGTACCGGCCAGTACAGAGGGTTTAGCTGCAGGAGCAAAGGAAATACTGCTGGAGGATGGATGCAGCATGCTGATTACGTTTATACCGGGGGTGAAGAATAACAGCGATCCGTAACTCTGAATAATTTTGAAAAGATGGATATTATGCGTGGAGAAGAAGTGGAAGCCATAGCGATTTTGTGCTACAATAAATGGCGGTTTATTTAGTGGAAAATCGTTAAAAAAGTTAAAGAAGGATAAAGAAATATGGAAAAGAAAAAGGGATATGTGTATTTGCTTTTCACATTTGTCATCTGGGGGAGCCTGTACGTGGTAGGAAAGTATGCGATGGCATCGATTCCTCCTGTAACACTGCTGATGTTTCGCTATCTGATCTCATCTGTTTTGCTGTCGGTCATCCTGTTTGCCGGAAAAAAGCACAGGAGGCTGGAAAAGGGGGATATCAGATATTTTATTGCAATCGGAGGGCTGGGGTATTTTGTATCCATAGCATTCCAGCTTATTGGTACAAATTTAATCGACGCCTCACTGGCCTCGCTGATCAATGCCATGAACCCCGTATCGATTACAATCATGGCAACCGTTTTCTCGACGAGAAAATGAGCAGGAACAAGCTAATCAGTATAACCCTGTCTGTAATCGGCGTATACGTCGTCCTGGGACATGCAGCAGGGGAAGTCAATATAATTGGTGTGCTGGCATCGGCAGGCTCTGTGCTGCTGTGGTCATTTTCTTCAATTATTATCCGGAAAGTATCTGGAAAATATGATCCTGTTCAGATTGCCCTTTACGGAATGGCTGTAGCGCTTATTTTTAATATTCCAGCTGCTGCGGTGGAGCTTCAGAATAGGAGCTGTACATTTACGTTCAGTTCCGTGATTGCGATGCTTTATATTGCCATCATATGTACGGCAGCAGGCCACACACTGTGGAATAAGAGCTTATCCGTCATTGAAGCCAGTACGTGTTCCATGTTTTATCCTCTTCAGCCGCTGTTTTCAGCGATATTCGGCGTTGCTTTTCTACATGAAGCAGTGACATCCAATTTTATTATCGGAGGAGTTTTGATTTCTGCCGGTATCGTTGCGGCTGTTACAAAGACTAAATAATACCTATGCAAAAATTATAGAGTGTGATATAATGCGAATATTATGGAAAAATTTATTGTATTAGATTTAGAATGGAATCAGAGTCCTCATGGAAAAGAAGGGACAGTAGAGCATTTTCCTTTTGAAATCATAGAGATCGGTGCGGTTAAACTGAACGAAGAGTTTCAGGTGGTTTCTGAGTTCCACCGTCTGATCAGGCCGCAGGTCTATACGGAACTGCATTTTAAGATTTCAGAAGTGGTTCATATGAATATCGAGGAACTCCAGGAGAGAGGCAGAGATTTCCGGGAGGTCATCCAGGAGTTTACAGAATGGTGCGGGGAAGACGTGACGCCTTGTACATGGGGCTCTATGGATCTTACAGAACTACAGCGCAATATATCATATTATGGCCTGGAGAATCCGTTTCCAAAACCGCTGCTGTATTATGATGTGCAGAAGTTGTATAGTCTGAACTTTAAGGGCGGTAAGGAAAAACCGTCTCTAGATGCTGCCGTTGAAGAGTGCGGCATACTGGCGGAGATGGAGTTTCACAGAGCTTTGGACGACGCTAGATATACGGCTGAAGTCATGAAATATCTCGATTGGAACAGCATGAAACCATATCTTTCCATCGACTATTACAGGGTTCCGGAAACCAGAGAAGAAGAGATTTATCTGGAATTTCCGGAATATGCGAAATTTGTCTCGAAATGTTATGATACAAAGGAAGAGGCATTGGATGACAAGATTGTGACGGATATGATATGCTGCCGGTGCAGGAGAATGCTGAGGAAAAAGATCCGCTGGTTCCCGGTCAGCCAAAAGGGATATCTATGTCTTGCCGTTTGCCCGGAGCATGGGTGGATCAAGGGCAAAATCAGAGTGAAAAAGTCGGAAGACGGGCGTATTTATTTTGTTAAAACGATGAAATTTACAGGCGAAAGCGGAGCGGCCGAGATTATGACAAAGAAGGAAGAAGCAAAAAAACGCCGGAATGAGAAAAATAAGCTGCGCAGAGTTTCACATAAACATAAATGGAAGAAATAAGAGTGTAAATCGTGCAGCAGTTAATACGCAATAAAACAGGCATTGGCAAAGAAAGCGCCGCTGCCTGTTTTTTATTGCATTGGAAAGTCCACCCTATGTAATAAAACGCTCAACGGGGATCCCACCGCGGCGGTAAGGAATTATGTCGCTGGATCGACCCACTGCAGGATTCTTTCCTGTATAAAGGCATACATGTAACCTAAAAAAATTCTTCTCGATATCTGCAATAATAGACAAGATTTAACTTGTTATAAAGCCGTTAAATTTTTGTTTCCTTTTTTGCATCTGTTCAAATATAATAAAATTATAAAAATTGATATCATTTTTTTGGTAAGAGTGTAATATTACATGATATGGAACAGGCAGATCAGGTAGTAGATGAGAAAAAATAGGAGGATTTTGTAATATGAGTATGCTATGGATTCCGGTTTTCATCTTTTTATTTGCTGTACTGGCTTATAAAAGGTGGAGTCCCGTCCTTTTGGGCCCTACGGTTTCTGTAATTTTGTGCGTCGTTACAGGGCTGCCGGTACTGGATACGATGATGGGACCGTATATGACAGCGACAACCGATTTTATTAAAAGTAATTTCTTCGTCTTCTTTTTGGGAGCTATTTTTGGAGCGGTAATGGAGGAAACAAATGCGGCAAAAGCGATTGCTGTCTGGATGTCAGGGATTACAAAAGGGAAGTTTGTATTGCCTTTGATTATGACGATTGCAGGTATTCTTTGCTATGGGGGCGTTTTGGGATTTGTCGTTTATTTTGCTGTTTATCCGATTACCCTTCACCTGTGTAGAGAGGCTAATATATCCAGAGCATTAATTCCAGCTACGATTGGAGCGGGCTGCTGGACGTGGGCGAATGCACTGCCGGGAAGTCCGGCAATTCCAAATGTAATCGCTTCTAAAACATTAGGTACACCGGCAACGGCAGATTTAGGAGCGGGCATTCTTTTCTGCGGTATTATGATGTATGCGCTGTGCTTTCTCTATCTGGAATGGCAGGCACGTAAATATAAAGCGCTCAATAGAGGCTTTGTCATGGATAATGTTGTAAAAGAAGAGATGGAAAGCAAAACGGAAAGCAAAATGCCAAAGATATGGCTTGCTCTTCTTCCTATGATTATCATATTAGTCCTCTATAATGTTATTGGTATCAGCATAGAATTTGCACTTTTGGCAGGCGTACTGTTTGCATTCGTCAGCATGTACCGCTGCGGGGGTGACGCTAAAACATGGCTGAAAACATTTAATAAAGGAGCGGGAAATACGACAGGCGTTATTTTAAATGTATCTCTCGTGGTAGGATTTGCCGGTGTCATGAAACAGACAGAAATGTTCAATTTGCTTGTTGAAAGTATCGGAAAACTGAATATCCCTCCGCTGGTCTTCGTAGCCGTAACGACTGCTACATGTGCGGCCGCATCGGCATCTTCATCAGGAGGAATGGGCGTTGCCATGACTACCTTTGGAAGTACGTATCTGTCTATGGGAGTAAATCCTGCTCTGATCCATAGAGTTGCAGTTGTTGCGGCCAGCACACTGGATACCCTTCCTCATACAGGAGGCCAGATCACTTTGCTGCAGATCTGCCATCAGACACATAAAGATTCGTTCAGTCATATTTTTATCACGCAGGCTATCATACCGATCATATGCCTTGTCTGTCTGATCGCATGGCACGGTTTGGGATTTTAAAACAAAAACAGATTGGGGGGAAATAAAATGGATTTACTGAAAGGCGCATATGACCTGCATATACACTCGGCACCTGACGTGGTAAAGCGTAAGGCAACAGATGTAGAGATTGCAAGAAAAGTAGTTGAAGCAGGGATGAAAGGATATGTAATTAAATCTCATTATTTCAATACGGCCGGGAGGGCGGCAATTATAAGGGAAATGTTTCCTGAATGCAATGCAGTAGGCGCAGTCGTATTGAATAATTCGGTAGGAGGTCTGAACCCAAGTACGGTAGAAATGGCAGCAAAAGCTGGAACAAAAATCGTATGGTTTCCTACGATGGATGCTCAGAATATGTGGGATTTTCTTGCAGAGAGCAAAGCGCCTGTTCCGTTTGGCGCGGCTAGCAGCGACCCCTCTGAGGTAAAAGGAATCCGGGTGCTGGTGGATGGAAAACTGGCAGAACCCGTTTATGATATTCTGGACATTATCTGTGAAAATGATATGGTTTTAGCGACGGGTCATATCTCAAAACATGAGAGTCTAGCCCTTTTTAAAGAGGCGCAAAGGCGGGGAATTAAAAAAATGATCGCAACCCATGCAGAGTTTCCTGCTACATATGCAAAGATCGAAGAACAGAAAGAGTACATACGCTGCGGTGCGGTCATTGAACATAATTATCTTACAATTATCAATCAAGAGTTTACAATCGAACGTTTGAAGGAACATATAAAAGGCGTTGGAGCTGAACATGTAATTTTGTCCAGCGACCTTGGCCAGTACATGAATCCCCACCCGACGGAAGGATTTGAGACATTTCTGAAGAACGTAATTGCTTCTGGAATATCGGAAGAAGATGTCCGCCGGATGACAGTTAAAAACACAGCAGATCTGGTTGAATAATTATTCTTCCCGCATCCTGTAGCCTACGCCGATTTCTGTATTAATATATTTTGGTTCAGCAGGGTTCTCACCCATTTTTCTGCGTATATGAGCCATATTTACTCGAAGGATCTGATTATTGCTGTCAGCATACGGACCCCAGATATGGTTTATGATGTAGTCATAGGTGAGGACCTTTCCTGCGTTCTGAGCAAGCAGGGAAACCAGCTTATATTCGATTTGTGTAAGATGAATTTCATTTCCAGCAATCGTAACCAGCCGTTTTTCAAAATCAATGGTCAAATCTCCGGAACGGTAAACGGCTCCTTTTTGCCGGAGGCAGGAATCTGACTGTGACGCAGGGCGGTGCGGATTCTGGCAAGCAGCTCCGACGTTCCGAACGGCTTTGTGATATAGTCATCGGCACCTGCATCGAGAGCCGCAACTTTTTCACCTTCCTGAATTCTGGCAGAGATTACGATTACTGGTATAGCAGAAAATTCACGTACCTGTTTTATAATATCCATACCGTCTATATCGGGAAGACCGAGGTCGAGAAGAACCACATCAGGACAGAATGAGGTAATATAGGAAAGGCCTTCCTTTCCTGTATGAGCTGTCATGACCTTATAATCATGATTTTCCAGAGTCGTTTCTATAAAATTACAGATATTCTTTTCATCTTCAATAACAATGACATTCAGCTTATGATTCATATGATTCATCTCCTAAGGGTAAAGTAAATACGAAACGGGCGCCTTTTTCGTGGTTTTCAGCCCAGATTTCACCGTCGTGTGCAAGAATAATGGTTTTGCAGATTGAGAGTCCGATTCCCATTCCTTTTCGTGAGTCGCCAGTTGCATTTGGCATGGAAGCGTAACCGTCAAAAATAGTAGGAAGCAGATTTTCCTTGATACCAATACCATAATCGGTTACAGAGAATTTTGCAACATTATTTTCTATAACTACGTTCAGATCCAGGGGAAGAGTGGAATTCGAATGGTAAATTCCATTTTCCAGAAGATTAATCAGTACCTGTTCGATCAATGTGGCGTCCATGGGAATCATAATAAAATCATCAGGAATTTTGACGTTTACCTGAGCAGTCGGAATTCGTTTCTTCAAACGGCTTACAACTTCAGAAATAACTTCCTCCAGCGGCTCTAAGGACTTGGATACGTGAGCGCCTGTTTCCCGGATTCTTGTAACGGACAGCAGGTTTTCGACCATGTTGAGAAGCCAGTTGGAATCGTCATATATGTTTTTAACAAGCGTTTGTTTTTCCTCTGCGCTGAGGGTCTGTTCGTTGTCCAGATAAGTGGAGCTGGTGCCGATAATGCTGGTCAGAGGGGTACGCAGATCATGGGAGATGGCGCGGAGCAGATTTGCCTCATCTTTTCCTTTTCTGCTTCCATGAGCATTTTTTCCTGCTTGGAAAGAATCTTTGTCTGTACCTTCAGATGCGTAGTCGTGGTACTCGTAATGCTTGCGATTACCATCATTGCAACAAAGGTAACCGGGTAGCCGGAGATAGAAAAATTAATTGCCAGATACGGATATGTAAAGGCAAAGTTTACACAGATTACGGATACGACGGAAGCGATGATTCCAGGAATATATCCGTCGGTAAAACGTGCAATTAGGACGACCGCAAGGATGTAGAAAATAGTGATATTAAATGTACGCTTTGTGCCCAGTGAAAATAAAAAGGAAAGCAGGGTGGTTATGCACAGAATCGCAGCGGTGATAACAATATTGCGTATTAAAGCCTGCTTGGACATCTTTGATTTTTTCATCTTCGTATTCATGAAAAGATTCCTTTCTGCTATTGATCGTCATCATCTGATTGGCCGTCTGAAGGGGAACGCCTGGAAGCCATAATATTATCAAATTCATCGGAGGAAACACCAATTTCTTTCAAACGGCGCAGACGTTTGGCGCGGCGGAGCTTTCTTTCCCGTTCCTTCTGGATATGGCGTACGCGGAGAACAAGGATGATAAGCATAATAACAGCAGCGGCGGCGGCAGCAGCCAGGATGATCCATATCAGAACGGGAATGTGAAATCCTTTGCCGTCCTTTTTGTCTTTTCCCGGTTCCAGAGTTTCCGATGATGCGGATGGGGCAGCATCATTACTGCTTTCGGCTGATAAGGTAGAAGCGGCTTCAGAAGAGGCCGTGCTCGTACCCTCGTCAGGGGGAAGGGCCGGAAGGGAAATGGGCTGTACGGTTTCATTTAAAAGATAAGCAGAGCCAATTGCGCGGTCATTGTAGGAATAAAGAATTTTGGCAATGGCATTTTCCGGAGCTCCCTCATCCAGCTCATATTCCAGAGTTACTTCTGCATCAGAGAAATCTGCATCCTTTGGAAGGGTGATGGAACTGCCGCGTTCCAGTATAATTTTGGACAGATCACCGGACGGAAGGCCTGCGATCGTCATATCGTTTTCTACAGATGAATAAGTGGTATCGTTATCAGATATATTGAGATTCTGAAAGTTATTAAATCCAAAATTAAGCAGGGCTTTCGTGTCGCTGTAGTGGGTCAGATGGCCATTTAGGATTACGGCGATCAATGTCATGCCGTCACGTTCTGCAAAGGTAACCAGGGTATTACCTGCGAGAGAGGTGTAGCCTGTCTTTCCTCCAAAGATACCCGGGTAATAACGGGAATCATTTTTCTTCATCATGGCGTGATGGGCGTAGAGCGTATGTCCTTCCGGATCCCGTTTTGTAGGCCTCAGATCATAATAAAGCGCACCGTCGATCTTGCGGAAGGTTTCATTTTTGATTGCCGCCTGACAGATGAGTGCCATATCATATGCCGATGTATAGTGGTTTTCGTCATTCAGCCCACTGGGATTTGCAAAATGGCTGTCCTGGCATCCCAGCTCTGCGGCTCGTTCGTTCATGAGCTCTGCAAAGGCTTCTCTGGATCCTGAAATATGTTCGGCCAGAGCATTGCCGGCTTCATTGGCAGAATTCAGAAGAAGGGCGTATAAGCAGTCCTCAACCGTCAGAACATCGCCTTCTTCGATATTGGCATTGCTGCTTCCCTCTTCAACGTTATAAACGGCGTCATGGGAAAAGGTTACCTGCTCGTTCAATTTACAGCGCTCCAGCGTAATTAAAGCGGTCAGAACCTTTGTAATACTGGCCGGATAATACCGTTCGTGGATGTTCTTGCCGTACAGGACGGTCGATGTATTCGCATCGATCACAATGCCCCCGTCAGCCTCGATGGAGGTATCAGAAGGCCACTCAGGAGCGGCCAGAACTGCTGTAGGGAAGAGTCCCAGAACCAGTAAAAGGCATATTAAACATGTCATCAATCGTTTCATCATCAATCTCCATAGGACTTTCATATAATTAATAGTATAGGTTATTTTAGAAGACAAGTAAAGGTTATCCACATCAGCTTTTCTCTTTGTTCCACCTCCGCGTAAGATAAAGGCACAGGAAGAAAAGGATAAGAACAGAGGCTGCGAATACAGAGCCAATGCGGAATGCAGTATCCATGAAGAAAGGCTCCGGAACAATATTGATCAGCAGATCAGTGGACGGGTCCAGAATCCATAAGTCATTGTTAAAGAATATTTTGTGGAAAATTATAAAATATTTTGTAAAGTCTGTGGATATAACACCTCCGATTGCGGCGGCAAGTATAAAGAACAGACCTGTTCCGATGCAGAGCATGCGTGGCAGCAGACGTTTGACGTCAGCCTTCAGCAGAAAAAGCAAAAGAACAGACAGCGCAGCAGCGGCGACACAGATGCGGCGCAGAAGAATTGCTCCCAGAAAAAGTCCGCGGACATCTTCCATATGAGCAATTTCACGTTCGTTAAAGAATTCCCGTGTCTTCCCGCCGACTACCGTTGGTACGTGAAGGTCCCCTCTCTCTCCTTTCAGATATGCCATCATTTCATGAGTGACATCCAGAAGATCGTCCATTTCCATATCTACATCATCAGTAACACCGTATTTTGAATATTCCCTTTCATAATAGCCGGGAGTCCAGTATGTGACAGCCTCTACCGAGGTGATGAGAAATGTAATCATCAGCAGAATGCGCACAAAATCCCCAAAATATAATGAACAAATTTCATTTATGATTCATCTCCTTTATTATGTTTCCCTGTTGCTGTCGGCAGATTCCAACGGTATTTGGTAGCCAGCAGACGAATGACGACGACAATGAGAGAGCAGCTGACCATGGCCCAGTCGGCAGGAATCTTGTCCAGGATCAGGATATAACAGACAGCACCTATGATAGAGGCACATGCATATACATGCTTCCTGAGGATATAAGGGGTCTGATCCGCCATGATATCCCTGAGAACTCCGCCGCCTACGCCTGTAACGACACCGAGAAATGCAGCCAGAAAGTGATAGTCTCCATAACCGGCATTAACAGCGGTGTTAATGCCGACAACAGTGAATGCGCCAAGTCCGACGGCATCAAAAATATTCATGATTTTCTCGTAATTCTCCCGGAATTCACCTCCTAGGATATACGGATGAAACCGGATGACAGTAAACAGGATTAATACGGTAATAAGACCCATCCAGACATAAACGGGGTTTTGAAACAGAGCTGGGGGGATATTGCCAATGATAATATCACGTATCATTCCGCCGCCAACGGCTGTTGTAACACCAAGAACGATTACGCCGAGAAGGTCCAGGTTGCGTTCGATGGCTACCATGGCACCGGAGGAGGCAAAAGCGATGGTCCCAACGGTTTCCAGGGCGAACAGGATAGTCCAGTGAATTTCCATAAGAATGGTCCCTTTCTGATAAGTTGTATAAACAGTATCATTCTATCATAGGGAAAAAATTTTTACAAATAATATATTGCAATGCTTCGTATTATACACTTTTCCGTCACAAGCAGTTACTCGAATTTTTGTAGTAACTGAAATTCCAATTTTTTCATACGCCGCCTCAATTTCTACGATGACATCCTTCTTTGGCTTCTTCAGCTTTTGAATCGTCCAAGCCTCAGTTCAAAATTAACAATAGAAAACGCCTATGTAAAAGTTTTCTACTCCTACATGGGCGTTATTCTCTTCATATCGTTGATGGCGGTAACCTGCATGCCGAACGAACAAGTTATCCTTTAACTGGTTTTTGCTTTATTTCTCTTTATTACTTTTAATCTTGTAAATTCCTCGCGCTCTTTTTCTTCCAGAGAATTGGTAATATCACGGCTCAGCGTCTCATAAAGAGGAATGGTAATATTCTTCAGTGCGTTTGCACGCTTCTGCGTCTTCTTGATGTTGTTGGCTAGGCGGTAAGCGGAATTCTCCACCATGGACAGACGTATGGTCAGCTTTTTCACCTTTTCAAAATGTGACCGCGCCTCATCCAGAGATTCTCTGGTGCTGTAGTAAGCATACACCGGATTCATGGGCGTTTCTTCATACCGCACGAGCGGGATCTCAGTGCCCATAATACTGCGGGCTTTAATCTGAATGCCTGTATCAACAGGAACAGAAGTGCCGATTTCCTGGACATAATTGATTCCCAGCTCAATATTTGCCCTCTGTAAGGCCCTGTACGCAGAGGTAAACGTAGAATCGATTTCTGCCTGGATATCTTTTGCTTCATCAATCAGATCCATGAGCTCGCGTAGGAGGATATTCCTTTTCTTATCCATAAGCCCATATCCCTGACGGGCCAGAGCCAGGGAATTTTTAGCCAGGATTAAATTGCCCTTGGTAGGAAATGAATTCGGATTCATTCAGCAGCCTCCCTTTCTAATATCATCCGCAGGGGCGCAGTCTGTTTACCTGCCGCCCGCATCCGCTTTTGCGTGAGAGTCGTCGGATGGTTTGTAATACTGATCGAGAATCTTCGTGTCAATACGGTCAAGTTCCTCTCTTGGAAGCATTCCGAGAAGCTCCCAGCCAATGTCCAGAGTTTCCAGAATCGTTCTGTTTTCATGCATTTCCTGCCCTACAAAGCGGTGTTCAAATTCCTGCCCGAACTTTAGGTACCTCTTATCGATGGGAGACAGCTCGTCTTCACCGATAACAGAAGCCAGAGCGCGGGCGTCACCTACTTTGGCATAACAGGAGAATAGCTGGTTGGCTACGGACTGATGATCTGCCCTTGTAAAACCTTCGCCGATGCCGTCTTTCATAAGACGGGAAAGGGAAGGAAGCACGTTGATCGGCGGATAAACGGACTGGCCATGGAGCAGACGGTCGAGCACGATCTGTCCCTCTGTGATATATCCTGTAAGATCCGGAATCGGATGTGTAATATCGTCGTTGGGCATTGTCAGTATGGGGATCTGGGTTACGGAACCCTTGCCGCCTTTTACGATACCCGCCCGTTCATAAATGGTAGCCAGTTCACTGTAAAGATATCCCGGGAAGCCTTTTCTGGAAGGGATTTCTCCCTTGGAAGAAGATACTTCACGCATGGCCTCAGCAAAAGAGGTCATGTCCGTAAGGATGACAAGTATGTGCATATTTTTCTCAAAGGCCAGATATTCGGCAAGAGTGAGAGCTACCTTCGGCGTAATCAGACGCTCTACAACGGGATCGTTGGCCAGATTGATAAACATGGCCACGTGATCGGATACGCCGCTTTCTTCAAAGGTTCTGCGGAAGAAGTCCGCTACGTCGTATTTAACGCCCATTGCGGCAAATACAATAGCGAATTTCTCGTCGGAATTATCACCTAAAGACGCCTGCTGTACGATCTGAGCGGCTAGTTGGTCGTGGGGAAGTCCGTTGCCTGAAAAAATAGGGAGCTTCTGCCCACGGATCAGAGTAGTCAGGCCGTCGATAGCGGATATTCCCGTACGGATGTAATTGCGGGGATATTCTCTGGTCACTGGATTCAGCGGCTTTCCGTTCACGTCGAGTGTAACCTCTGGGGTGATGTCGCCCAGCCCGTCAATCGGCCTACCGACACCGTCAAACGTACGCCCCAGCATACTGGAAGAAACGCCCAGTTCCATAGGATGGCCGGTCAGGCGCGTATGGGTGTTGCGCAGCGCCATTCCTTCGGTTCCTTCATAGACCTGAATGATTGCCTTGTCTTCATATATTTCAATAATACGTCCGAGACGCTGGTTGCTGCCGTTCACCGTCATTTCCACGATTTCGTCATAGGCGGCATTTTGAACGCCTTCCAAAACGACTAACGGACCGTTAATCTGGCTTAATCCTAAATATTCAATTGCCATGGAAAGCACCTCCTTTAAGCATTTCGTTCTATGACGTTGTCGTAGAACGCATCCACCATTTGTTTGTAATCGTCAAACATTTCCGGCTTATTGTTGGGAATGTCATATTTAATCGCAATGATTTTATCGAAAATTTTATCCTCTTTTAATACAGACATCGGCATGCCCATAGAAATAAGAGCCCTGGATTTTTTGTAAAGATAGAGGATGATTTCCATCATTTTGAATTGTTTGGACATAGGAACACAGGTATCATCAGGATGAAAGGCATTTTGCTGCAGGAAGCCGACGCGGATGACCTTGGCGATTTCCAGAATCAGCTTCTGGTCGTCAGGCAGCACATCGCTGCCGATCAGCTTAACAATTTCCATCAGATTGCTTTCCTGAGTCAGGATATATACGATACGGTTCCTGTAATCCAGAAATCTCTTGTCTACGTTATCCGTATACCATTGAGCCAGGTCGATCAGGTATTCCGAATAGCTCGAAAGCCACTGGATGGCAGGGAAATGCCTTGCGTAAGCCAAGTTTTTGTCCAGTCCCCAGAAACAGCGGACAAACCGTTTTGTATTCTGCGTTACAGGTTCGGAGAAATCACCGCCCTGAGGGGAAACGGCTCCGATAATGGAAACAGAACCCTCTGTTCCGTTTAAGTTCTGCATCATACCGGCTCTTTCATAGAAACCGGAAAGTCTGGATGCCAGATAAGCGGGGAAACCTTCCTCTGCAGGCATCTCTTCCAGACGGCCGGAAAGTTCGCGCAGGGCTTCTGCCCACCGTGAGGTAGAGTCAGCCATAATAGCCACATGATAGCCCATATCGCGGTAATATTCTGCCAGTGTCAGACCGGAATAAAGGCTGGCTTCACGGGCCGCAACAGGCATATTGGATGTGTTTGCGATCAGAGTAGTCCGGTCCATCAGCGGATTTCCCGACTTGGGATCGATCAGTTCGCTGAATTCTTCCAGAACCTGTGTCATTTCATTTCCGCGTTCGCCGCAGCCGATGTAAATGATAATATCGGCATCAGACCATTTTGCAATCTGATGCTGCGTCATGGTCTTACCTGTGCCGAACCCTCCGGGTATAGCGGCCGTGCCGCCTTTGGCCAGAGGAAATAAGGTGTCCAGGATTCTCTGACCTGTAATTAACGGTTTAACAGGCGGGAAACGTTTGATCGTCGGCCTCGCCACGCGGATCGGCCATTTCTGGGTCATGGTAATATCTTTTTCGCTTCCGTCAGACAGCTGCAATGTCAGAAGTCTGTCCGTAATCTTGTATTTACCGTCCGACGCTACATCGAGGACGGTTCCTTCCATGTCAGGAGGAATCATGACTTTATGAGTGATAGCAGGAGTTTCCGGTACCTCGGCAATAATCGTGCCAGGATAAAGGTGTTCTCCTTTTTTAACGGTTATATGTGTATCCCACAATTTTTCCGTATCGAGAGAATCGACATTGACACCGCGGGAGATATAAAAGCCTCCTGTTTCTGCAATTGCCTGCAGAGGTCGTTCGATGCCGTCAAAAATATTTTTGAGAATTCCCGGCGCCAGGGTAACAGATACGGGAGAACCGGAACCTGTTACCATTTCACCGGGACGGATTCCGGTGGTTTCTTCATAGACCTGAATCGTGGTGGAACCGGAGGAAAGGCTGATTACTTCGCCTACCAGATGCTCCTTTCCCACATAGACCATTTCATGCATCTGGAATCCGGCGTCGCCTTTTACATAGACAATCGGCCCGTTGATTCCATATATGACGCCGGTTTTTACGTTAACGGCTTTATTATCCATGGTTCTCTCCATCCTTCCTGTCTTTTATAGCGCTCAGATCAAGATTAAACGTAAAATTATGTCTCGCTTCCTCCATTTTAGTAGCAAAGGAATTGTCAATCAGGATGTTCTTGGAAGGAATGACTGCCCGTATGCCTCCAAGGAAGGAATATTCGCTGACTTTAATCGTCACGTTGTGATGAAGAGCAAGGCGCGAAACCTGGTCGGCATCGCAGGGATCCATATAGATGGTCATTTCCTCGCTGCCTGCAAATTCTTTTGCCTCTTTTACCTGTTTTTCCAAAAGCTCGTGATAGGCAGGAGAATCCATAAAATGAGCCAGATAGTCTCTCAGTTCTACGAACAGCATATCTTTCAGTTCATCCTGCTTTTTACTGAGGGAGCGTTTTATGTTCAACTGTTCTATGGAAAGCTGCTTATTCAGTTCGCGCTTTATATTTTCTTTCTGGATGCGTATGCGCATCTCGGCACGGCGTTCGGCATCGGCCTTATGTTCTTCAAAGGTCTGTTCCAGAGATGCCATGTAGTCGTCCAACATTTTTCCACTTCTGGTTCTCACATCTTCCATGCAGAAATCCAGAAAGTGCTGCAGTTTTTCTTCCGTTGTCAAATCCGATCACCTGCTTTCCTAAAGTTTTATCCAATGGCTTCGTTCACGTAGTCTGTAATAAAGTTCGGCTTGCGGCCAGTTCCATGGCGGTCAGGTATTTCTACGAAAAGCGGAGTTCTGTGTGAGAGTTTCAGATCATTTATAAGATCCGGAAAATCACGGCCGAATTTTTCCGTAAGAAGTACGATGCCGATCTCTTTGTTGGCCAGAACCTTATCCAGTTCGTCCTTTAGTTCCTGTCTTTCATGGACAACAGCGCCTTCTACGCCGACAAGCCTCATGCCGGTGTAGGTATCGATGTTATCACTGATTAAGTACATTTTCATGGATTAAAGTTTACCTAAGATCATAAAGGAAATGATCAGACCATACAGGCAGACACCTTCGGCAAGTCCAACGAAGATGAGGGATTTACCAAGAATGGATGAATCCTCGCTGATGGCACCAAGTGCTGCGGAAGCAGCGGCAGATACGGCGATACCGCCGCCGACACAGGAAAGGCCAGTGGAAAGGGCGGCAGCCAGATAGCCCAGACCGGTTGCAGAAGCAGCGGAAGAGACCTCAGATGCAGCCTCGGCTGCAGAAGCGCTCCCTGTAAACATAAGAATGGAAGATACGGCCATAACGCCAAAGAACAGAACCATATTCAGCCCCAGGGCCTTTTTATAGCGTCCTTTTGATTTTTCTCCGGCAGCAAAGGCTCCGAAAGGAACAGCGATACTTAAAAGAAGTGCAATGGATAATGTGATTTTTACCAGTAATGACATAATAATAATCTCCTCTCAATCAAACAATGTTTTACAGTTATCAGGCTTTGCCGTATGGACGGAACTCTCGTCCGTCGCCGCGGTAAAAACGGCTGAACAATTCGTAATATTCCAGACGAAGTACCTGTATACCGACGATCAGGCCCTCCATACCGCAGACAAACAGGTTGCCGAGCACGACTACAATCCAGTTGATATTTCCGCCGGATTCCGCTCCGGCCAGCATGAGAACGACCTGCATCATAGCAGCATGGCTGACGGCAAAGGCGCCTACACGGACAAAGGAAAGGGTGTTGGAAAAATAGCTTAACAACACTTCGAATAATTCAAAAAAGCCCTGGACAAAAAACATTCCTTTTTCTTTTGGCATGACGTCTGCCTTCTTCTTTACGATGGCAGTAAGCGGTTCTTTAAAGAAAATCACGAGCAGCGGGAGCACAAACATAACTGCAAGAACAATTCCGGCCGGAAGTGCGTTCCCTGTCATGAACAGGAGGACGACAGCGACTACGCCTGCATAGAAAACAAGGCCGGCAGCGCCGTTTGTATCGAACCACATCTTCTCCGTGTCTCTGTTTTTATAACTGTTTATCATATTCAGAATCATGGTCAGCAGAATAATTCCCATACCGATTGCAACGGCAACGATAAAGACTGTATTCAGCTTTCCGATAAACGGAAGGTTCATCATGGCATCCGCAGGACGCAGCCAGAGGGGCTGTATGATATCTTCAAAACCAAAGATACTGCCGAACAGAAAACCAAAGATGGTGGAGAAAAATCCGCAGCAGGAGATGATAGCAGCCAGATTCATCCGTTTGGCCTTATAGAGGAGATAACCTCCGACCAGCAGGCAGAGCCCCTGTCCGGCGTCTCCGAACATAAAACCAAATAAAATCGAATAGGTGATGCCGACCAGGACTGTTGGATCAAATTCATTGTAAGCCGGCAGGCCGTACATGTTAATGAACAGTTCAAACGGTTTAAACAGTTTCGGATTATGAAGCCTGGTAGGAGGCTGGCTGATTAGGTTTTCATGATCGTCCTCTACGATGCAGAAAACGTCGGAATCGTTTTGTATTTCACTTTGAAATGCACGGGCTTCTTTTTCTTCCATCCAGCCGCACAAAATAAAAAACGTAGCTTTTTCATGGCGCGTACAAGCGGCCAGCTTGCGGACATTGAAGTTTGTCGCAAAGACGGAAAGCCTTTTGGCAGCGGCCAGGAAATCTATTTCGTGTTCCTTTAAAACCGTATGTTCTCTTAAATTCAGGGCTACGATTTCATCCTCGGCGGCTTTAATCTTCTGCTCAAGAGCTTCATTCGCTTCCAAAGGAGTTCCTTCATATTCATCCGGAAGATAAAAACGTTCAAAGTGGAGAGAAGCAAAAATGGCGTCAATTTTTTTAGAAATGGATTCGGGTACAAAATAAACGAACCAGACGTACTGGTCATCTTCCTGACATTTGTAAACAACAGCGTCAATGGTGTCATAGACATACTGATTTAATTTAGCATAGTATTCTTTTGAAACACGTCCAAATCGAAATTTAATATACTGAAAGTGAAGGATCGAACTCAGATTGTAATTCAGCTCCGTAAAGGGAGAAATTTTCTCCTTTGATTCTTCCAGTAATTTTACCTGAGATTTCAGATATTCCTGCTGCTGTGTCAGCTGGGCGAGATGTTCGTCCAGTTCCGTAATGATTTGTACGGCCTTTTCCAGCGGCATGGAGGAAATGTCAGGATCGGTATCTGATGAAAAATGATTTTTCATCTGTTCTGCTCTCTGGCAGATATCCTTATAAGGATTTGTTTCTGTAAAAGGTCTTAAGTCTTTCACAGTCCTCAGTTCTGAGAGCGCATTTTCCAGATGAATTTCATATTTAGAGAGATACTGGTCAACGACGCGGTCGATGTCTGATTTGGGGCCTGTGATGCTTAAGAACTTCATTGTTTCAATCAAGATAAAACCCCCCTTTATTGTTCTTTAATAGAATAAGAGATTATATCACCGGTACTGATGCCGTAGCGTATGCCTTCGATTGTTGTGATAATCCGGTGTATCTCCAGGTTCTTGAAATAAAAGTAAGAATTCAGGACTGCGGCAGAATAAGGATATCTGCGGCTGGTAACTGAATAGATTCGGTCCAGAATTTCTTTATACATGGCTTCCAGGTTTGGATGATCCGTCAGGTCTGCGGCGCCCAGACTGCCATAGTAAGTAAAACTAAGCAGATGAAAGAACTCTTCTGTGCTCCCGGATTCTGCAAGTTTCAGGATATCATCCTGCTTTAGACGATAGTGAATCGGGATCAAAAGAGGGCAGAGAGAAGCAGAATCCAGATGATAGTATTTCTTGGAACGGTAGATCCACTGTATATTCAATAGATCCATCTTGCTTCCAAAACACTGGGTAATAACTGCCTGTTCTTCTCGAGTAAAAAATTTATTTCTATGCTTCCAGATAAAATGAAAGTGAAAAATGTCTAACTGCATTTCATAGTCGAAAAGCGACATATGATCGCTGTTTTCCAGATTTTTAAAAGGCCTGTAATAAGGAGAACCTTCCAAGTTATCCGTGAGTTCTGTCATTGTTCTTGAAGCGGCCAGCTTTTCAGGATTCAGCTTTGAGTGAAGGCGAAAAAAATCCTGGAACATGGATAAATCCAGGGGGGTGCCGGCAGTTCCGAATATATGACGCAGACAGCTCTTTAACATCGAGATTTCGAAGTTGGTAAAATAAAGGTTCAGGAACTTGCGTTGAGGCGGAGTGGCAAACCGGTACAGTTTTTCAAAATCATGGTGAATTGACTGAGCCAGAAGCTTTTCGATTTCTCCACGGTGAAGTTCCGCATCCACGTGGGCCAAGAGCTCAGAATAGGCAGGAAGTTTTTTTAAGTATTCCTGTGCTTCTGTGACACTGGATAAAGAAGCCATTTCCTGGAATTCGTCTTCAGTGATGAAACGGCTTTCCATAGCCCGTACTTTCGTGGCAATGCCGCTGTAAGTCAGCAGATTTCCCATAACATCACTCCTTTATCATGGCTTCAAACAGTTCTTTTACATAGCGGGTGTGATTTTTATCATATAAATTCTGCAGTTGTATGATAATATGTTCAGCTTGAAGCTGTTCTTTATGAAGTTGCGTTTTCATTTCCCGTTCTACGCCGGAGCGCAGTTTATTCAGCTCTTCTGATGTCTTTTTATCAAGTTCCGCATCAAAGGCAGCGGTTTTGGCATCCATCTCTTTAGCAAATACATGTTTCCTCTTGTTGGCGTCATCCATAATGGAAGAAGCCGCAGATTCTATTTCGGAAATTTTGCTTATAATGTTATCCATATACTCCCCCTCCTTATATTAGAAATCGTAAATATGATACAATAATACTCTCTTTAATTAAAAAAAGCTATGGCAAAAAATCAATAAAAAGTGAATGAAAAAGACGTAAATTTGTATAGAAACGCTAAAATCAATCAAAAACAAAAGAAAGGCTCCATGGTTTTATACATGGAACCTTTTCTTAAGCGTTATCTGTTTTATACATATAATATGGTTGATCTATCAAAGAAATATACGGTTTATTCGGTTGTTAAAAACTCCTTGGCAACATAGGCTTCCTGTCCGTTATAGGAAATAATTGCCCATTTTTCATCATAATCTTTAATATATTCCACGGTTGTACCCTTCGGTATAAGGCCAATCCTCTGGTTATTCGTAGATGGATCTTTTCGAACGTTCAAGCATCATTCGCTTTGTAGATAGGAGCGGCGACGGTGGTTGGAGGTTCTGTCTCGACCGGCGGCGCAGTGGTTTCAGGCATCTGCTCCGTAGCTACTGTAGAAGCTGTGGTCGTTTTCGGATCTTCCTCTTTATGCCCTGGATTAAAAATTCGTATTACAATAAGAAGAAGGACGATGGCGAGAACAGGAATCATGATACGAATCAGATCCTGCGGTCCAAATCCGCGTTTCTTTCTTCGCCGGCGTGTATTGCTGCTGGTTCTGGAAGAGGTTCTTCTGCGCTGGGATGCATAGTGGTCTGCAAATATATACACTTCCTGAGAAAGAAGATGATAAGCCTGATTGGCATCGTATGCGTTGTCATTGCCTTCATGGACTGCTTTATTACCAATTGTGCGAATTTTATGGTAATGTTCACAAGTTGATTTACTGATCCATTTACCCTTGTACAGCTCGTCTATTGTATTTAAGAGATCTCCGTCTACTACGCATGCCTTTTCTGCAAGGCATCTTACCATATATTCCAAAGTCTGACGCGCCTTCACCATAGCCATGTTATACTGCTTCTGGCCGATGAGGCGTTCAGTGTCTTTCACACCGCGCTGAATTTTGTCCCAGCTGGTGATTCTTCCTGTATTTTCCATACCGTTTCCTCCTTCGCACAATTTAAAAATAATTACAAATTTTCCTATTGTTAGTATAACAGAAAATTCGGAAACTTGCACGTTTATTTTGCTAATTGTAAGATAATTGTAAAAGGAAATTGTAAAAAGGAATTACACTTGCAAAGGAAGGTTGGCAATGATAAAATAAATCCACAAAGGATAGTAAAATTGGAGGTTATACATGAGATTACGTCATATTCCGGGCGCAGAGGAGCAGATTTTGGAAAGTCCTTATGTGGTGCAGGAGCCGGAGACAAAAAGAGGAAAGTGGAATGAAGTTTTTGGGAAAAGCAGCCCGATTGAAATAGAAGTGGGAATGGGAAAAGGTAAGTTTATTATGGAGCTGGCACAAACCCATCCGGAAATTAACTATGTGGGAATTGAGCGGTATTCCAGTGTTCTGTTAAGAGGTCTTCAGAAGAGAGCTGAGTTAGAACTGCCCAACATTTATTTTATGTGCATCGATGCGAAAGATCTGGCAGATATTTATGCACCGGGTGAGGTCAGTAAAATTTATCTGAATTTTTCTGATCCGTGGCCAAAAGACCGCCATGCAAAAAGGAGGCTTACATCAACAGAGTTTATGAGTGTTTATGATAAGATTTTGAAGGCGGACGGCGTCGTGGAATTTAAAACAGATAACAGGGGATTGTTTGATTTTTCTCTGGAATCTGTCAAGAAAGCCGGATGGGAGATTCAGTACTATACATTTGACCTTCACCACAGCGAGTATGCGGAGGGAAATGTTATGACGGAATATGAGACAAAATTTGCGGCTAAAGGCAATCCGATCTGCAAATTAGTTGCATCCAGAAGTCATGAGGCTTAGAATAGAAGAATAGAATCTGCATACACTATAACAAATGATAAATATAGGTGGAAATATGGGGTTTCGTGAAAATATTTCGAAAAAACTGTCCAGCTCATACAGCGACAGAACGGAGCTTAACAGGCTCGTGCTGAGGTGGAAAAAATCATTTGATGAAGTGGACAAAATTCTAAACGGCGGAAAGAAAAAAGGGAAATAAAAGAAGGGAGATATAAACGATGACAGAGATTATTACTACGGAAAATTTTGATGGGGATGTACTTCAGTCCGGCGTCCCGGTGCTGGTTGATTTCTATGCTGACTGGTGCGGACCTTGCAAGATGATGGCCCCTGTGGTGGATCAGATTGCTGAAGAATATGCAGGCAAGGTTAAGGTTGGAAAGCTGAATGTAGATGAGCAGCCGGAAATAGCCGGTCGATACGGTGTTATGAGTATTCCAACAATTATCATTTTCCATGGCGGTGAGGTTGTTACGAAACTTGTAGGAGTACAGCCGAAGAAAATGCTGACAGGAACTCTGGACAGCCTGATCTGAAAATATTAAAAAGAGCAAAAGAAATTAATGAAAATTGTAAAAAAGTGTTGACTTTTTTCATCTATTGAGATAGGATAATGTTCGTGTCACAAAAAAGCGGCACGAACTAAGCGCCTTTAGCTCAGTTGGTAGAGCAGTAGACTCTTAATCTATTTGTCCAGGGTTCGAGTCCCTGAAGGCGCATTTGGAAAGTACTGGTTTGACAGACAGAGAGCTGTTGGGTCGGTGCTTTTTTTCGTGCAGAGAAAAGTCCCGGCCAGATCGACCAGGACTTGTTTTTGTATCTCAAAACTTTCTGCAGCCGTTCCGGATCGGGTCGCTGCAGCGAACATATTGAGATACAACTATGCGGATTTTACAAAAAATATCTGGTCCAGCCGGTAAAGGTCAGCGCCCATTGATTTTTTGTTTTTTACTTGCAAAAACACTGAATCAGTGCTGCGATAGATATATAAGGAGATGAGATCATGACCATAAAAGAAGCGAGAAAACTGGCAGGCTGGACACAGCAAGAATTATCAGATAAGCTGGGAATCCCAAAAAGAACGATACAGAATTGGGAAGCCGGCGTGAACAAAACCCCTGAATGGGCGGAAAGGCTTATCGTTGAAAAGATTCTTGACTTAATCAAATAGACAAACAGTAGATTTACCGTTATAATAAAATGGCTGTCGACTCTTTCCAGCAGGAAGGAGGTGTACATACATGTCATCATTACATTCTTTCATTATTTCGGTTACGGCAAGTATAGCTGCGTACTATATTTGCAAATGGCTAGACCGAAATAAATAAGACAGCTAGCCAAAAAGAAGCCCCATGGACTGGTACTCCATGGGGCTTCGCTTTTGTGTACATACATATCATCAAATCTTTCTTTCTGATTCAATTATATAGCATTCTCAAAAAAAAGTCAAGAATGGGAAATTTTGTGACCAAGATTCCTCTTAATCTATTTGTCCAAGGTTCGATCCGGTTTTTTCGCCATCGCAAGCATGGAAAATGCGGCAACTGCAGGCGGTTGGAATAAAATGACATTCGCAGCTTGCCGACAGAATTATGATATTTTAATCCTGGAATTTAGTTGGCACGAAGCATGATTTATTAATTAGACATTTTTAATTAAGGAAACTTTAATAAAAATATTGACATTTTTTATCTGTAGTTATATAATAATGAACGTGCCAATCATAAGGCATGTAAATAAGTAAGCGCCTTTAGCTCAGTTGGTAGAGCAGTAGACTCTTAATCTATTTGTCCAGGGTTCGAGTCCCTGAAGGCGCACTTGGAAAGTACTGGTTTTGCAGACGGAGAGCTGTGGGGTCGGTGCTTTTTTTCGCGTAAATTTTAAGCAACACATGTGTGAATGGAATTAATTGCAAGTTTTAGAGGATCCAGGCGGACAGTCCCCGTGTGGGTCCTTTTTGCGGGATTTTACTGGAAAAAAATTGAAAAAACATTACGAATAATTTACGGAATTATGAAGACTAAAAAAAGATAAAGATTATGTAAATTTCCTATTTTCTTTTAGGCATCAAATATGCTAGAATAGACACAGAGCGACCAGATTCGGCTGAAACAGGGAGGATCAGGTTGCTTTATTCGATAAACGTATGAATAAAGAGGGTAAAATCCATGAATATAAATGAATCGCTAAAGATGTACCTGCTTATGGGTACGATTGCCGCAGCAGCCTGTGTGACGGCTGCCTGTTCCGGTGCAGCAGCAAAACCGGAGGGACCGATTGTTGTAACAGCAGCTCCAGAACCAGAGGGAATCATCCCGGATATTGAAATTATTCAGATGACACCGGACGGACCGCTTTTTCCTGATCTGGCAGGTGTAGAAGCAGGTGAACCCATACCTGATTATCTGAGAATAGGTGTTCATCATCCCATTGTAGCCAAACTGCAGGAACGTTTGATGGAGCTGGGCTTTATGGACAACGATGAACCGACAGAGTTTTATGGTGAAGTTACCGTAGGAGCAGTAAAACACTTTCAGAGACAGAATGGCTTGCCGCAGGATGGAATTGTAGGCGAAGAAACGCTGAATGCAATTCTGGACCCGGAAGCAAAGTACTATGCTGTAGAAAATGGAGTATCCGGCGACGATATTCAGAAGATTCAGGTCAGACTGTATGAGCTGGGATATCTGGCAAGCGCTGACTTGGTTACCGGCAATTTTGGGGATTCAACAGAAGCAGCAGTTAATAAGCTTCAGCAGGTCAATGGACTCACCGTGGATGGTAAGGTTGGTCAAAAGACGATGAACCTGTTGTACAGCGATGAGATAAAGCCAAATATGATTGCCTATGGCGAGAAGAGTGATGTAGTTCTGGCATGCCAGAAAGAATTAAGGCGGCTGGGATATATGACTACAGAGCCGGATGGGGCGTACGGTAATGATACGACCTTGGCTGTAAAACAGTTCCAGGCGAGAAATGACCTGGTAGTAGACGGCTTCCTCGGCCCATCTACACGAATTGCACTTAACAGCCCGGAAGCAGTGGCAATGGGCCTTACCCTTGGAGAACAGGGCGAAACGGTTCAGAAGGTTCAGCAGCTTCTGAGTAAATATGGATATTTAGCATCCACAAACGTGACAAGTTATTATGGTGAAGTTACAGAGAAAGCCGTTAAGGAATTCCAGAAACAAAATGGACTGATTGCAGACGGTCTGGTCGGCGCTCAAACCATGAATACACTGACCGGCGATAATGTTAAGAAGGCTCCAAGCAAGCCGAAACCGACAAAGGAATCGACGGGCGGAAAAACGAATAACAACAAGGGAAATTCCGGCGGAGGATCTACAGGAGGAAGCTCAGGGGGCGGCGGAGCAGTCGTACATAATGGTTCAGGTGTAAGTACCTTGATTTCTGTAGCCAGGTCCAAAGTAGGAAGTCCATATGTATGGGGGTCCAAAGGGCCGAATGCATTTGACTGTTCTGGTTTTGTATACTGGTGTCTGAATCAGTCAGGAGTAAGGCAGAGTTACCTCACATCATCCGGTTGGAGAAATGTAGGAAGATATCAGAAGATTACGAATTTCGGCAGCCTGCAGGCCGGCGATATTATCGTCGTGAGAGGCCACGTCGGTATTGTAGCGGGCGGAGGACAGGTTATCGATGCTTCCTCCAGTAATGGACGTGTTGTACAGAGGAGCCTCAGCTCTTGGTGGGCCAATAACTTTATCTGCGGATGGAGAATTTTTGGCTGATATGATATAGAATCGATCCTTTCATAGAAGTAATATTAGATGGGAACTATAGAATTATATAGTCTCCGGCAATGGATGCTATAACCTGGCGGATACCAGGTATAACATCTGCTGTCGGAGACTTTTTATATTATCAGGAAATGACTGGCGGTTATTCCCACTTAAAAAGGTTGGCGGCCGCAGCGCTGCAGCAGATAAAAAGGATAATAAGATAAATGACAGGGGCCGCACTTTCCAGGGGAATTCCCAGAGAAGCGGATTTTAAAAGCTTGATAGCCTGGGTCAGAGGAAGGATATCGGATACCCGTTGGAGTGGGAGTGGCATAATTTCGTAGGGCAGCGTTGCGCCGGAAAAGATCATCATAGGAAAATAGAGTATGCTCGCTATTATTCCGGCAGACTTTAAGTCGGGGGCTGTTCCGCCTATTACCAGTCCGATGCTGAATATTGACATCATAACCAGCAGATAGCTTAGAAAGAATAACTTGGCTGATCCCTGCATGCGGTATCCAAAGAAGGCTGCTGAGCAGCTGTAAACGAGGGCCAGTGAGACAAGAGCATAAAGGGCATAGATTGCAGAATGTACACACAGTAGCAGTACAGGGCTGACTGGTGTAACCTGAAAACGCTTTAATATTTTTTTCTGCCTGTATTCAGATATGAGCAGAGGAAGTCCCATCGCTCCTCCGGCACAGATAGAAATGGATACAAGCGCGCCGAAGGACTGTTCCAGAAAGGTATAGGATGCTCCGGAATAAGCAGGAGAATTTCCATAGATCATGCCTAACAGTATGACCATTACGACCGGAAAGATAACTGCAAAAATCAGCATGTCCAGACCTCGCAGAGATAATTTCAATTCAGTTTTCATCAGTGTAAGAAATCGTTTCAATTGTATTCCTCCTGTTCTGTAAGCCATAAGTATGCTTCCTCCAAAGTGCTGCGCGGGCTGATATTGACAGCCTCTCCAGGAGCGCCTTCAAAGACTGCAGTGCCTTTTTTTAAAATCAGAATGTGATCACACAGCGCTTCAACCTCATCCATAAAGTGAGATGTTAAAACAATGGTCATTCCATTCTGCTTCATGGACTTCAGGCAATGCCAGACATCACGGCGTGCCCTGGGATCCAAACCGGTCGTCAGCTCATCCAGAAACACAATCTGTGGTTTTGGTATAAGGGCAAGAACGATGAACAGACGCTGACGCTGCCCGCCTGAGAGTTCGCTTACGTAATTATACATTTTTTCATCCAGGCCGAATTGATGAAGCAGTTCCTTAAAGTCGGCAGAATTCTGATACAGGACAGCCGTTTCTTTACAGAGCTCATCCACACGAATTTTATCCGGGAAGCTGCATTCCTGAAATTGTACGCCAATATGCTGAAACAGCATCCTTCTGTCCGATACAGGGTCCATGTCCATGATCGTGACAGTCCCGCAGTCCGGTTTTCTTGTTCCTAAAATACATTCCACCGCAGTACTCTTTCCAGCTCCATTTTCACCTAAAATGCCAAAAATATGACCAGGTTCTACTGAAAAAGAGAGGTTTTGAAGGGCAGCAGTACTCCCGTAAGATTTGCTTATTCCATTGACTGTTATTATCGGCTTCATTTGTGTACCTCCTTAATTGTTGATAATAAAAGAATAACACCAGTCAATAGACTGGTGTTAAAGTGGAGGGTTTGTATTGAGTTTTTTTATCACGTTCTCGATCAGACCGTAAATCTGTTTGAAATTGCTTTCTGCATGAGAGAGGGAAATCAGCAGACTGTCACATGCAGTAAAAATATCGTCGCCCTCGGCGGGAGTATTAATGGCCCTGCGGATATCTGTATCAGGATCAGCTGAGAGCGCCTGCAGCATACGCAGTATCGCAGCCAGAGAATAGTTTGCACAGCGCAGAGAGCGGATTACTTTCAGACGCCCGATATCCGCAGCCGTGTATACCCGGAAGCCGTTCTTCATCCGTTTAACCGATAACAGCCCGTTTAATTCCCAGTTGCGGAGCGTATCGATTGTGATTCCGAGATATTCAGCAGTTTCCTTCCTGGTAAGACTGACAGAAGGGAGCGTAGGACTGCCTTTTCCATCTATCAGATCTTTCGTAATCTGTATTGCCTCTTCGGCATGGACACGTTCCTGTTCAATCTGATCAAGATAAATCTGAACCATTTCGAGCGCCGTGGAGAAATCACACTGACCAATCGTTTTCACGATTTCAACGGCTTTCTTTCTCAGACCATTCTGAAGAACTTCCACCTGAAATGCCAGGCGTACCATGGTAAGCTGCTGGATATGCAGTTCAGTAAATATACGGTATCCATTTGCCTTTCTTCCCGGAGCCGATATAAAATGCAGCTGTTCATAAAGCCTTACAGTATTGGGATGAACTCCGATTAGTGCAGCCGCTTCTGACGTTGAGTAAATTCGTTCCATTGGTTTTTCCTCCATCGATCAGATGATTATATCATAAAAACAAATTCCGGTGTTATAGTGGAGGGTTTTGATTACAGAATTCGTCTGCAGCCAGAACAGAGCCGTTTTAATCACGTATTTGAGGAGTTCTTTTTAATGGGGAACCGAACCTGAGCTTTAAATAGATCTCCGTCAATGTGGAGGGTGAATACACCATTCTGGAGCTGTGTAAGGCTTTTGGCAATAGAAAGTCCGAGTCCGCTTCCTTCCGTCGTTCTGGCCACATCTCCGCGGACAAAACGTTCGGTCAGTTCATCCGCATTGATATTCAGAGGATTTGCTGAGACATTTTTAATGGTAAATGCAGCCATGGAACCATCTTCTGATTCTTCCAGATCTACATAAATCCGGCTTCCTTCCATCGCATATTTGAATGCATTGTTATAAAGGTTTTCAAGGATTCTCCAAAGTCTCCGGCCGTCTGCTTCAATGATGATTCGTTTTTCCGGGATAGAGGTAACCAGCTCCAGACGCCGTATTTCAAATTTTTCTTCAAATTCACCGTTGGTCTGATAGATTAGTTCTGAAAAATCAATATCTGTGAACTCCAGCTGCATATTTCCGGAGCTGGCCTTTGAAGCCTCTACCAAGTCCTCTGTCAGTGTTTTCAGACGCTGTGACTTCTGATCCAGGACATTCAGATAATCCTGAATCTTAGGATTCTGAATCTTTTCGCGTTTAATTAAATCTACATAATTGATGATGGATGTCAGAGGCGTCTTAATGTCATGGGAAACATTTGTAATCAGGTCGGCTTTCAGACGCTCGCTTTTTACCTGTTCCTGAAGGGCCGTTTCCAGGCCGATTCCTATGTTGTTAATACTTTCAGCCAGCACCTTTTCTTTTCCTGTGAAAAGGGAGGTATCGATCTGGTAGGACGTATTTCCTGAGGATATGCTTTTGACGGCATCGTTGATTCTGTCCTGTTCCCATGCACTGTGAAACAGCATATGAAATCCCCACACGTCGAGGAGGAACAGGAGTGTTCCAAGGACTGCGGACAAGGCCATTCCAGTCGCTCCGTCAATATAGAATGCAACCAGAAAAACGCCGCCCCACAGGCAGAAATTCATGACCAGGAAAACGAGATAATATACAGCAAAACGCACAGTAAACCTGTGATGCAGAAAATACAGGGATACTTGTTTGCGGAAATTGCGGAACATACTGTTGGACCACAGCGTTTTTGCATGGTATCTTCTCAATATGCTGAATCCTTCAATCAGACAGATAATATAGGTAATGCTTAAATGCACGACCATATCGATATAATTCCAATAAGGAATACTGAAAAGGGTGTGCAGCAGTTTACAGATTGTCTTATCGCTTAAATAAGTAAAAAACAATATGCTGAGCAGGCTGAGAATCACACTTCCTTCAAAGGTGACTTTATCCAGATAGATCAGCTTCTTTACGCGATAAGAGGATACGATCTGATAGAGGGTAATCAGGGTGCCCAGCAGGCCTACAAGAAGACACAGCAGTCCAATAATGTAAAATACCCGCATGCGGTGAAATGAGGCATTTCCTGCTGAATAGGCATCCACCGCCGGATAATTCGTATCGACAGCTACAATCGCGTAGTAATTATTATTTCCGTAAGGATTGGATGATTCTGCGGAAACGGTCATTTCAGCCGGAGGATTCGATAAATTGGAATCAAGAGAGAGGGAAGAACCGCTGACAAAACAGTACTTTCCAAGGGCTTTCAATTCATCGACAGTCTTATCAGGCGCATTTGTATAAACGCTGGCTTCCGTGTCGGAACGCTGGTATCGAATCTGAAAATAAATATTCGACGGCTGTTCCATCATAAACTGAACGACCTTGTAATAATCACCTAGGCATGTAAGCGTTTCTTTGGACAGGCTGTCCATGGTGGAAAAAATGTCTCCAGGGCCGGAATAATGTTCATTAGGCTTGTAGGCTTTCCAGTTTACCCTGATATTGACCTCCGAATTATCCTCTACAGGAACGCCAATGACGTTCTTATTCTCGTCCAGGGAATACCCTCTTGTCCTGGCATAACGGACCAGTTCATCCAGAGTGAATATCTCTTCTTCATCCGGTGAGTTTACATAGGAAATACCGGCTATATTTTTATTGAGATCCAGTGTTCCGTTCGTCTCGAAAACATCTCTGTAATTGACATAATCAAAAATGTGATGAATATCGAGTTTCAGCTGTTCTTCAAATGGTTCTGAATTTTCATACTTTTCAGAGGAGAGCCAGGACAGGCCGCGCCCGTAATTGGAGTTTACAAACATCAGCCCGATTCCTAAAAGAGCGAAGAAAATAAAGGCAAAATGAAGAACAAGCATTATATGTTTTTTCATAGGCCACCTATTGTTTCTCTATTTTATATCCGACGCCCCAGACGACCTTCAGATAGCGAGGCTCCCTGGGATTAATCTCAATTTTTTCACGGATGTGACGGATATGTACTGCTACGGTATTGTCTGCACCGATTGCCTCCTCATTCCAAATCTGCTCATAGATTTCATCAATAGAAAATACTTTTCCCGCATTCCTGACCAGAAGGAGTAGAATATTATATTCGATTGGCGTCAGTTTGATAAGCTCGTCATCCACAGTGACTTCTTTGTTGTCATCATTGATCTGAAGGCCGCCACATTTGAAAATGTGCTCGTTTTCCTGCTGCTGGTTGATGTTGCCGAGCAGAGTATAGCGTCTGAGCTGGGATTTGACCCTGGCTACCAGCTCCAGGGGATTAAACGGCTTGGTGATATAGTCGTCTGCACCAATATTGAGACCTAAAATTTTGTCATTGTCCTCCGATTTTGCTGAGAGGATAATGATTGGAATACTGCTTGTTTCCCGCACTTTTCTGGTCGTGTGGATTCCGTCCAGACCTGGCATCATGACGTCCACAATCATCAGGTCTACCTCGTTTTCTTCCAGCAGGTCAAGCGCCTCATAACCGTCATAAGCCTTAATTACATGAAATCCCTCACTGGAAAGATATATATCAATTGCATCGACGATTTCTTTGTCGTCATCACAGACAAGAATATTCTGCATGAGAAGTCCTCCTTTTCTCTAGTGTTCGTTCTGTCAGATACTATTATACAACGATATGGCTTCCGTATCAAAACATTTTTCCGTAATTTGGAATTAGAAAAAGGGTACTGCCAGCGTCGGAGAACCGATTATTGGCAATACCCTTGTCTGTTTTATGAAATTGTGGATTTAATTACAGCATTCCGATAAAGATACCTGCGATAATTACGGAAGCGATCGTAACTGTTACGAAACCGCCGACCAGCATCTTTGGAAGTGTCTGCTCGATCAGGAATTCTCTTTCATCAGCATCTTCTGTTACACTCTTAGCGGACTCATGTGTGAGCATGAAGTTCTGAGGGAATCCATACAGTGCGTTCATGGCGATAGACCATGCCATTGCAGGAGACTCATGAAGTAACTTGCCGACAAAGAATACGATTACGTACATACCTGCAATACCGAAGAACAGGATACCGATCAACGGACCAATTAACTGAACAACCATTTCCGGTGTGGAACGGTTTAAGTCAGCGAAGATATAGCCTAACAGTGCTGTCATCAGGAAACCGAAGGAGTTAGCCTTATTCAGGGTCTTCTTCTCAACGAAACCGATCTCAGAAGCGATAACACCAAAGATCAGACATACAACGAGTTTATGAATTGTAAAGGATGCGCCCATTGCTGCAAGGCCTTTGTTCAGTGCTGTAGCTGTGAAATAAGCTAACATAGCAACGAAGCCAAGACGAAGGAGCATAAATGTATTGGACTCATATTTCTCAGGTACAGGAGGAATCACACGGAACTTGCCTTCTACTTCGCCGCCTTCTGCCTGCTCAACACGTTTCATCTGGCCGGAACGGTACAGATTTAAGAGTCTGCGGTCTTCTTTCTTTAACATGAAGGATGTTAAAGGATATCCAACGAAGCCCTGTCCTACGTATACGAGGATTGGAAGTACGATTAAGTCTTCAAGGCCTTTTTCCTTAGCAGCTTCACCCATTAAGAGAGTAGCTACGGTACCACCGGTTAACGGAGGTGTAGCGATGAATGCGATGTCGCTTCCAAGAACCATTCTGCCGATAGTCATACATCCGAGAACGATACCTACAAGACCTGCACATGCGATCACAACGGTTCTCCACTGCTCGATCAGCTGTTTTAAGTCAAGCATGGTTCCCATGTGAGTAATTAACAGATACATAGCCAGCAGGGAAAGACCTGCAAAGCCTGAGGTAGTAACAATATCCTTTGGAAGGACTGTCCAGAAACCTACCATGAATAACAATGCCTGTACGAATACAGACGGAATAACTGCCTTTGTAGCAGTTGAGATTGTATCACCGATAACCAGGATAGCAACGATGATAGTAAAGCCAATAATAATTTCCATAAGGCTTTTCCTCCTTCATTTTTGCGGTACTTTTTGTTTAGTGAAGTACCTGATTTATGTCCCCTATAAAATTTAGAGCTGTTCCATAACGTTTGCAAGAATCTGATATGTGAGAAGCATATTCTCATAGTTCCAGCATTCGTTTGTCTTATGATTGGTATTCTCTTCTCCAGGAAGAAGCGGTCCAAATGCAACAGCATTTTCAAATGTTCTGGCATATGTGCCGCCGCCTACGGAAATCGGTTCGTCATCGCGGCCGGTGCAATCCTTATAGACGCGCTGAAGAGTAGTTACCAGTTCGGAATCCTTTGGCACATATAAAGAACCAAGGACAAAGTCACACTCCGCCTTGAATCCAAGAGGAGCAACTTTTTCATTAATTGCTTTTGTTACATCTTCCGGTGTGAATGTTACCGGTACACGGATGTCACATTTTACTTCTGCATGATCAGCGGTAACAACAGAGATCGCAGGATTTAAAGTGAGCTTTCCAGACTGCTCGTCTTCAAAATCAATGCCCCAGCCCTTTGTATCAGCGATTTCCATCAGCTTAACGAATGGGTGGTCAACGCCGTCGGCAGCCAGTTTCTTGCAGAGTTCTCTCGTTGCATTCAGGCCTAATTCAGGACGGGAAGCGTGAGCAGCTCTTCCTTCGGCTTCGTATGTTTTGCCGTCAACTACAGCACTTGCAGCAGCAGGAACGATGTTGTATGTTTTTCCGCCTTCCAGGCTGATCGGTTTCACGGAAGAATCCAGATCGCGGGATACGGTTACATGCAGGATTCCCTTTTCTGCGTATGTAGAAGGATAATCTCCGTCAGGAGAGAAGGAACATACAGGAAGTTCTTCTGTCTCGCGGTAGCGTTTCATACATACCCATGCGCCGCTTTCCTCATCGCCGCCGACGATAAGACGTACGCGCTTGTCCTTTAATTTACCGGCATCAACAAGAGCTTTTAATGCGTAAAGGCTCAGGATCGTAGGCCCCTTGTCATCACAGATACCGCGGCCGTAAACTTTTCCGTCAAGCAGAGTTGCGTCGAATGGATCAGCCTTCCAGCCGGTTTCTTCTACAGGCACAACGTCTACGTGGCATAAATTGGCAACAAGTTTCTCACCTTCTCCGGCTTCAATCCAGATGGAATATCCATCCAGCATTTTTGTTTTGAATCCCATCTTTTCAGCAAGATTCTTAACATACTGCAATGCATTGTAAACACCTTCCCCCAAAGGCATTTCATCAGTGACCGGTCCACAGTTGTGGTTGACCGTGTGGATCTGCATCAAGCCACGGAGGTCCTCAAACATTGCTTTCTCGTCTAAAGGATAGTTAATCATTATGGTGCCTCCTTGAAATATAAAAATTTTATAAAATAATTCTTTAGTTTATATTACCAAAGGGTGAACAAAAAAGCAATATCTTATTATAATTTTTTGACAATAAATTAATTTGTTGCTTTAAATGGTTAAAATTTAAAAACTGCTGTACCATAAGGAGGCAGCGGGTACTGGAACGAATAAGGTCTGCCGTCACATTCCTGTTTTTTGGAGCGGTAAACGGGCGCGCCTTCGCCTCGGTGGTACATTCCATGAACATTGTCCAGCACAAGAGTAAAGTTTCCGCGTTTAGGAACACCTACACAGTAATCCGGCCTTTCTACAGGAGTAAAGTTGCAGATTACAAGAAGATTCTTTTTGCCTGTTTCGTCTTTCCTGACATAACTGAAAATGCTTCGGTCACCGTCATTGGCGTTGATCCACTCGAATCCGTTCCAGTCGCTGTCAAGACGATAAAGAGCAGGATACTGGCGGTAAAGCTTTAAAAGGTCACGCACATAATTCTGCAGATCACGATGGAGGTCTTCATTTGCCAGATACCAGTCCAGAGAGACTTTTTCATCCCACTCATGCCACTGGCCGAAATCCTGTCCCATAAAAAGCAGCTTTTTGCCGGGATGGGTCATCATAAACGTGTAACCTGCTTTGAGATTGGCAAATTTATCATCATACTCGCCCGGCATTTTATTGATCATGGAACATTTTAAATGCACGACTTCGTCGTGGGAAAGAACCAGAATAAAGTTTTCACTGGCAGCATAAGTCATGCCGAATGTCATCTTATGATGGTTGTATTTCCTGAAATAGGGATCCAGTTTCATGTATTCCAGAAAATCGTGCATCCAACCCATATTCCACTTGAAAGTAAAGCCCAGACCGCCGTCTTCAGGTGCGTGGGTAACCTTCGGCCACGCGGTAGATTCCTCTGCGATCACCATGGCGCCGGAACCTCTTTTGCTCACAATGCTGTTCAAATGCTTGAAAAATTCAATCGCTTCCAGATTCTCATTTCCACCGTTCTTATTGGGAATCCAGTTGCCGTCGGTACGCCCGTAATCCAGATAAAGCATGGAAGCGACAGCGTCTACACGAGGCCGTCCACGTGGAATTTTTCAATCCAGTACAGGGCATTGGAAATGAGAAAATTCTTCACTTCGTTTTTGCCGTAATCAAATACTTTTGTCCCCCAGTCCGGATGCTCCCCCTTCTTTGGATCGGCATATTCATAAAGCGGCTGACCGTCAAAATCTGCCAGTCCATGGGCATCTTTCGGAAAATGGGCCGGAACCCAGTCTAAGATCACCCCAATTCCCTTCTTGTGAAGATAGTTAATCAAGTACATAAATTCGTCTGGTGTTCCGTATCGTGATGTTGGCGCAAAATATCCGGTAACCTGATAGCCCCAGGAGCCATCATAAGGGTGCTCTGCAATGCCCATAAGTTCCACATGGGTGTATCCCATGGAACTCACATAATCCGCCAGTTCTTTTGCGACCTCTTTATATGTATAATATCCGTCTTTTTCCGGCCTGTTCTTTTTGCGCCAGGAACCGATATGGACTTCGTAAATGCTCATCGGCTCTTTTACATGTTCCGTTGTCTGCCGCTTTTCCATCCATTTTTCATCTTTCCAGCTGAATCCTGAGATATCACCTGTAATGGAAGCGGTGCCCGGCCTGTATTCTGCCGTAACGGCGTATGGATCCGCCTTAAAAAGAATTTTTCCGGAAGTCGTAGTGACTGCAAATTTATAAAGCTCTCCCTTGCTGAGATTCGGTACAAAGAGTTCATATATGCCGGACTGTTCCAGCTGTGTCATAGGATGACTGTCCGGATCCCAGCCGTTGAAATTGCCGACGACACTGACGCTTTCCGCATGAGGCGCCCATACGGCAAAATAGTACCCGTTTTTACCGCGGAGTGTCTTTGGATGAGCGCCCAGCTTTTCATATATCTCATAATGAGTACCATTACCGTACAGATAACGGTCTACTTCTGTAATAAAGCCTGTTCCAACTTCTTTCTTTTTCTTTGTTCGTCCCATAGTGATTCCTCTTTTCTGTTATTTTTTCGTAACTGTTCAAAACATGAACGGAAAGCTCAAACAAATGAAAGTTATTCCTCCTGTGGCTGGAGAAGCTGAAATATCTGTCCGCTGCAGGCTTTTAAAACGGTGTTAATCCGTCCCTCTTCGATAGGGAACGCTTTTCCACTCATAAGTTCCAGCGCTTCAGAAAAACTGCCGGATACCGGTATGGACAGGCTGCATTCCGCCTCGTCATTGTTAACAGCTGTAATGACTGTTTCTTCATCTCCGGTTCTGGAAAATGCATATTGACGGTTCGTAAGGAGAAGTTCCTTGTAAATACCATTATGAAATGCCTCATGCGTCTGGTGGATACCGGCCAGTTTGCCGATCTGTTCTGTCAGGTCGCAGTGCAGCTTTTCAAATTCGTCCGGATGGATAGCCGGTCGAAGCATATCGTCGCATGTACTGGTGCGTTTTCCCGGTATGGCCCATTCCCCGCCGTAGTAGACGGACGGGATGCCAGGCAAGGTAAACAGCAGAAGATATACCGGAAAGAGATGATCGCTCAAAGTCAGTTTACTGGCTATACGGTCTTCGTCGTGGTTGTCTACGAAGGTGTACAGACTGCGTCCGACAGCCTCCAGACGTCTGACATTGTGGGCGATTTCAAAATAGTTGTGATCGTTATACCCGGAATACAGGCTCTTATGTAGCTCATAGTTTGTCACGGAATGGAGCATATCCGGATTTACCCATCGGCTGTATTCGCCATGAATGACTTCTCCCATGAGCCAGAAATTATCTTTCATGGCGGATGTGGCGGCACGCATTTCTTTCATAAACTGAAAATCCAGTACATTCGCGCAGTCGAGGCGTATACCGTCGATATCAAAGGTATCGATCCAGAACCGGATAACGTTGAAAAGGTATTCTTTAACTGCCGGATTCTGAAGATTCAGAGCGGGCAGATCGGAAATTCCATGCCACGCTTCATAGCCAAAAGGATCTCCCATTGGGCTCTGCCAGTCGAAATTGATTCCTTTGTACCAGTCTTTATAGGGCGAATCCCATTTCCTGTCCTGTATATCCCGAAATGCGAAGAACTCCCTTCCGGTGTGATTGAATACGCCGTCTACGACGACTTTGATTCCGTCCTCATGGCAGAGGTTTACAAATTGAACAAAGTCGTCGTTGTCTCCCAGCCTTCTGTCGGTCATTTTATAGTCCCTCGTATCATATCCATGGGAAGAGGATTCAAATAAGGGGCCGATATAAACGGCAGTGCAGCCAAGAGCTTTGATATGGGGAATCCATTTGTTCAGTTCCTCAAAACGATGGGTAATTTCCTGGCTGTCGTTGTGTTTAGGCGCTCCAGTCATACCAAGGGGGTACATATGATAAAATACTGATTTTTCATACCAGGTGTGCATAATTTTAAGTCCTCCATATTCTATACGGATGCGGTATGGATCTTTTCCTGACTTTTGAACCGGCGAAGCAGAAACTGGTACCGCAGCTGAACGGCGTTCAGTTCGTAGATATAACAGTCGATCAGCGTCGGGTCGATTACCTGTTCAAAATGATTCTGGACAACATCCATTTCATCCTTTGTTTTTTCTATTTCCGCCCGCAGTGCCCGTCGTTCTGCGAGCCAGGCGGCTGAATATTCTGTTTTGATTTTCATTCCATCATCTCCCAAATATTGATACCTTTAGTATATCTGGAAAATGGAAATTTATACTGGACCGGATAATTTTGTCCCGGTTATACGATAAATTTTTCAGCAGGGGCAAAAGGCGCTGCAGCCTCACTTTCCTTTCGAATCTCATAGAGTGCGGCGCTGAGCTTATATAACATCTCAATTGATGGATCAAATGTAAGGTGATAAATGTTGGACGTACCGGTCTGTACGGAATCTACCAGCCCGGCGTTTTTCAGTATCTTCAGATGATGAGAAATGGCCGGTCTGGAAAGCCTGGTCGTATTCGTGATCTCTTTTACGCTCAGCCCTTTTGGGTGGGACGGATCTGGCGGCGGTCCGGTCAGAGCCGTCCGGGCCAGGGCTGTTATGATAGCCAGACGAACTTCATCGCCAAGGGCGATGAAAATCGGTTTGCAGCGGTCAAAACATTCCTGAAGATACAGGAGAAATTCTTTGTCAGCCATGTAAATGCTCCTTTGGTTTAAAAATTTAAACTAAGCTTATTTTACCATTTTTTTTGTGCAACGTCAACAAAATAACGAGGAAAAAGAAGGAAATATTATTGACAATTTATGATAAAACGTGCATAATAAGAAACACGCAAATCATATTTCAATTTCTTAAAAATCCTTTCAGGATTTGCCCGCGTCGGGCATAAGATTCCATAGGAACGAAAACTGAATAACAGGGAGGTGTTTTTGCATCGCTTACAGTGTATTATCCCGCGTTTTTTTTGCTGCTTTTTTTCGGGGCAGGAGCTTTTTTTGACTGGAAAAACAGGAGAATTCCCAATTGGTGGATTCTGGTAGGAGCAGTTGCAGGACTCTTTACGGGGAGACTGTCATTTTTTCTTCCTCTTGCAGCTGTTGCCGTCCTGTTTTTTCCTCTTTTTCTGTGCAGGATGATCGGAGCAGGAGATATAAAAATGATGGCTCTGATGGCAGGATTCCTTGGAGCTGTGGACGGAAGCCTTTCGCTGGCTGCCGGCTTTGCTTTGGGAGGAGTCTGCTCTCTGGTCAAACTTCTGTACAGAAAAGAGTTGAGGAGCCGTCTTTCATATTTCCATTCATATGTCAGACGTCTCGTACGTACGCGCCAGATTACCGCATATTACATACCGGACAGAGACGGATATGGCATTACAATTCCTCTTACCGTCTGCCTGTTTGCAGGAATGTGTACCGTTATGTTCTGGCTGCACAAATAAATTTTATTACGAAATCATTTATTACAGAAACAGGAGGTACTTATGAAGAAAATAATGGCAGTTTACGATACGGACCCGTTTTATGCAGACCGTTTCGCAGACTTTGTCAACAATAGGGAGAAAATCCCTCTGAATGTCATATCGTTTACATCTATGGAGCGGCTACTGCAGTATGCAGAAAAACATGAAATTGAAATACTGCTGGTCAGTTCGGAGGCTGACAGAAAGGAGGTGGAAGATGTCCGGGCAGCGCGGGTGATCCTTCTTTCAGACGGAAGCCGGGACGAATCAGGAAATGAATTCCCTGCCGTATACAAGTATCAGTCCTCCGACAGCATTATTCGTGAAGTGATGGCATGCTACGGCGAAGGGCCGATTGGCATCGACTGTCCCCTTTTTTCGGCAGGAAAAGTGATCGGTGTCTATTCGCCGGTCAACCGCTGCCTCAAGACGTCGTTTGCTCTGACGCTGGGACAGCTGCTGTCTCAGGAGGAAAAGACGCTGTATGTGAATCTGGAGGATTGCTCTGGGCTGTCTGCGCTTATGAATGAGATGTTTCGGGGTGATCTGTCTGATGTTCTCTATTTTTACCGGCAGGGTAAGTACAACTGGGCAAGGTTGAGCTCCATTGTATATACATGGGGCAGTCTGGATTACATACCGCCGGCCAGATATCCGGAAGATTTGTGCCAGATGGAGGTGTCCTGTATGGCGGATTTTCTGGCCGATATGGCAAAATCGGCATCTTATAAAATGATTGTTGTGGATGTGGGGCAGTTTGGCAGGATGGCGGCAGATTTGCTGGAGATATGCGATACCATCTATATGCCGGTAAGAGATGATACGGTTTCCGCTGCCAAAATAGCAGAATTCGACCGGTATTTGGAATTATCGGGACACAGTCAGATCAAAGACAGGATTCAGAAGGTGAAGCTTCCGCCCGGCGGTGCCCAGACAAGGGGAAAATCATATATGGATCAGCTCCTCTGGGGAGAATTGGGCGACTATGTAAGGACACTTTTGAAAGGAGGCGCGGGCGATTGGGAAAAGGAGTGAGCCAGGCAGATTCTTTAAAGAAGAAAATCCGCGGCGAGGTTGCAAAACAGCTGAACGAACGTAGGCAGGTAGAAGATGAAGAGCTGTATGCAATGATCGATGCGGCCATTCAGGATACGGCGAGAGAGGAGTATTTTCCTTTGAAGCAGAAAATCAGCCTTCGGTCGGGAATTTTTGATTCCTTCCGAAGACTTGATATTCTGCAGGAGCTTGTGGATAACCCGGAAATAACTGAAATAATGGTGAATGGAAAGGATCGTATTTTTATAGAAAAAAGGGGGCATATGGAGAGGTGGGAAAAGTCATTCGACTCAGAAGAGCAGCTGGAGGACATGATTCAGCAGATCGTCAGCAGGGTGAACCGTATTGTTAATATGGCAAATCCCATTGCAGATGCAAGGCTGGAAGATGGATCACGAGTGCATGTAGTGCTTCCTCCAGTCGCCCTGGACGGGCCGGCAGTAACAATCCGAAAATTTCCGGAAGTTATAACGATGAAAAAACTTGTGATGATCGGAGCCATATCAGAAGAGATCGCAGAATTTCTAAAGACGCTGGTATTGTCCAGATACAATATTTTTATCAGTGGAGGTACAGGTTCTGGAAAAACTACGTTTTTAAATGCGCTGTCATCTTTTATACCGGATAAGGAGCGGATTGTTACAATTGAAGATTCGGCAGAACTGCAGATTCAGCAGGTTCCTAATCTGGTGCGTCTCGAAACGAAGAATGCAAATATAGAAGGAGAGGGAGCAGTGGGAATCGGTGATTTAATCAGAGCCAGCCTCAGAATGAGGCCGGACAGAATTATTGTAGGAGAAGTAAGAGGAAAGGAGGCGTTTGATATGCTTGCAGCGTTTAATACCGGTCATGACGGCTCCCTTAGTACCGGTCATGGAAACAGTGCGCGGGACATGCTGTCCCGTCTGGAAACAATGGTTCTGATGGGGGCAGACCTCCCATTGGCAGCAATACGCAGCCAGATCGCATCTGCGGTGGACATTATGGTACACTTGGGCAGGTTGAGGGACGGGAGCAGAAAGGTGCTTTCGGTTACAGAGATTGGAGGGATAGAGCATGGAGAAATCGCCCTTAACTGTCTTTTCCGGTTTGAAGAGACGCAGAAAAAAGAAGGAAAGGTGGAGGGCTGCTTTCAAAAAATGGGCAAGCTCAAGGCGCAGGGAAAACTTGCAGCAGCCGGTTACTGCATATAACAGGTACAGCCTTTCAGCAAAAGAAATTGTCCTGTACGAATTAAGCGGCATTACAGCATGTATGCTGATTTCCTATGTTTATTACAGAAATCTAAAAATATTTTTTTGTCTCCTGCCGTTCGGCATAATTTACCCCTGGTATAAAAAGAAAAACTTAATAGTAAGAAGGCTGGAAAAACTCAGTTCTGAATTTAAAGAAGGAATAACGGTTCTTTCTTCTTCTCTGACAGCCGGATATTCAATCGAAAATGCATTTCGGGTAAGCCTGGATGAACTGAGACTATTGTATGGAGAAAGCAGCTTAATCGTACGGGAATTTCAGTATATTGTCAGTCAGCTTGGAATGAACAGGCCGGTGGAACAGCTGCTCTTTGACTTCGGAAAGCGCAGCGGTTTAGAAGACATTGAAAATTTTGCAGAAGTGTTTGCCGCGGCGAAGCGAAGCGGCGGAGGGCTGTCGTCTATAATGGAACATACGGCCGGAGTGATACGGGACAGAATGGAAGTAAAAGAAGAAATCAGGACAATGACAGCGGCCAGACGGTTTGAGCAGAGAATAATGAACCTTCTTCCATATTTAATCGTCTTTTATATAGAAATGGCTTCGCCCGGATTCTTCCGCCAGATGTACACAACAGGGCTTGGGAGGATTCTTATGACGGCATGTCTGGCAGTCTATCTTTCTGCTTTTGCCATAGCGGAAAAAATATTAGATATTGAGATATAAAGGAGTGTGAATGAATAGAAAGACGATGTGGAAAAGTGTTTTGAAAAAAGGAAGGAAAGTGGAAAACGTCCCCATACGGTTCTGCAGGATGCAGGCGGTATGCGTTGCGGCCGGTATTCTTTTGTATATAGCTGCAGAGGCAGCAGGAGGTAAGGGACCTTTTCAAGACGGTAAAGTCAGACGGCCTGCCCACGGGATGGGAGAGGTTGACTATGATATTTATGTAAGCGGTCTGGACAGAGAAGAAATACCTGTGAAGATTACAGTCAGCGAGAAACAATATGATAAGTTTGAGGCAGAAGAGGTCTTTAAAAAGGCTTGGCAGGAACTGCTCACAGAAATCATAGGGGACAATCAGTCGTTGACAGAGGTCAGAACAGACATGAAGCTGCCTGGCTGGATGGATGAATATGGAATACGGGTACGCTGGTATTCAGAGAATCAGGATGTTATTGATAACTACGGCAGAGTGATGAATGAGGAGAATCCGTCTGTAAAAAAAGGCGGAATAAGGGTATGGCTGAAAGCGGTTATGAGTGATGGAGAACATGATACGGAATTTGACCTGCCTGTAAACGTATATCCGCCTCTTTTAACAGAGCAGGAACAGGCGGAGGCTGAGTTCAGGAGAATGATCCGGCAGATGGATGAAGAACAGAAAGGAGAAGAGTGGTTTACGCTGCCTAAAGATTACAGGGGAAAGATGCTGAGTTACAGAGAAAAAGGAACGGACAGCGCTGGATTTTTACCGGTCATGGGGGTATTTGCTGCAGTTTTGTATGGCTTTAAGGGACGGCAGGAGGAATGGAAAGAGAAGAAGAAAAGAAATCGTCAAATGCTGCTGGATTATTCGGAAATCGTATCCCGGCTGCTGGTTTTTATTGGCGCGGGAATGACCGTGCGGTCATCTTGGGAAAAGATTGTTGCAGATTACGAAAAAAGGATTCAGGAAGGAAGAGGAAAAAGGAGGTATGCGTATGAGGAGATGAGCAGAACGTATTACCAGATACGTACGGGCAGGGCCGAAGGGGAAGCTTATGAAGAATTTGGAAGGAGATGCGGTCTTCAGCCATATATGAAACTTTCCGGTCTCCTAATTCAAAACAGGAAGGAGGGAATGAAAAATCTGAATCAGGTGATGCGTACAGAGATGATATCTGCATTTGAAGAAAGAAAGAACCTGGCCAGGCGTCAGGGAGAAGAGGCGGGTACGAAACTTCTGCTGCCCTTGTTCTTAATGTTGGGAGTTGTAATGATTATGGTGATGGTGCCGGCTATGATGGCATTTTCATAGAGGAAGAAAGGAGATTGCATATGAATATGGCAAAAGAGATAAAGGAATTTATTAAACAGGAGGACGCGGTAGGGGTGATCGAAGTTGTACTTATTCTGGTGGTTTTAATCGGCCTCGTAATTATTTTTAAGGAGCAGATCAACAAGCTGCTGACTGCAATTTTTAAAGAGATCAACAGCCAGTCAAAAGAGGTATATTGAGTGAGAAAACCGGGTCAGGTGACGGTTTTCCTGAGTATGATTCTCCTCTGTGTCTGCGCGCTGCTCTGTAGTGTTGTGGAGTCTGCCAGGATGGCGGGGACCAGATGCTATCTGCAGACAGCGGCAGACTCTGCTATCGATTCAGTCATGAGCGGATATCACAGGGAGTTGTGGGATTCCTACCGCCTGCTTTTAAGAGAATGTGGGGATCAGAAAGAATTGGAGGAGGAGTTTACCCACTATTTTGGAACCTACTTCGAACAGGAAGGGTGGTATCCTGCAGCTGTTGACGAAGTGACTGTAAAAAAGGCAGACTTAATTACAGAAGAGGCAGGAAGACTGATGGAAAAAGAAATATTGGACTATATGAAGTATGGTATCTGGACGATGGATTTCTCTCCGGAAGAAGCGGGAAAGCTAAAGGAAAACCTGAAAGAGGCGCAGGCGGTGGGAAGAACTGCAGAAATCTATGCCGGCCATACACGAGACGCTGTCAGAATAGAAGAGGCGCTGGAAAATCTGGACAGCTGTCTGGAACGGCAGAAAAGTCTTAAGAAGGAAGGAATACAGGCGCTTCAGAACTGCGATGGAAGTCGGTTTAAAAAGATTGCGAAAGAAATGATCCGGGAACTTAACCGTGTTCCCGGACTTGTAGAGACGTATGAAAAGAAAGCAGATGAACTCAATGAAAAACTGGTACGGAGCAAAGCGCAGTTTAGAAATGAGGCTGATGATATGGGAATTCAGGCTTCGGCGATTCTGGAACGGGAAATCAGCCAGTACGAATCTTATACGTCGAAAGACGGAGAACGGAGGATGGAAATTGAAGAAGAAACAGTGATTGCAGAGAAGAACAGACAGCTGACGGAGGAAGTAATGAGGGAAGCGGAGAACGTGGAAGATTATATAGAAAATTGGGAGGGAGACGATGAAGAAGAAGAACTTGACGAAGAGGCATTATGGCGGCCGGTCATGCATCATTTTGAAAAATTACAGGAAGGCAGGGTCACATGCCCACACGGGGTTCAGGATAAAGAGAAGAAACACATACTCGAAAAGTTAAAAAATATGGCAGATGGAAGCCTGCTGGACCTGGTGATGCCGGAAGGAAAACACGTATCAGAGAAAAAGGCGGCAGCAGATGGCCTTTTGTCAGCCGTATATGGAAAAAGTCAGGAGAATGAAAGGGCTGGCCTGACGGATCGGCTGCTGACCAGTGAATACTGCGGAAAGTTTTTTGGTAATTTTATAAAGGAAGAAGATCATCCGCTCCAGTATGAAATGGAGTATTTGGCTGAAGGGGAATTATCAGACCGTTCCAATCTTACTGGGGCAGTGAGGGAGATCTTTCTGATAAGAGAAGGACTGAATCTGCTTCATATTTTGTCAGATGGGGCAAAGAGGGAAGAAGCGATGAATTTGGCAGCAGCTTTGGTAGGAGCTTCAGGGCTTGCACCTCTCGTTTTGCTTGTTGCATTTCTGATTATGAATCTATGGGCTGCTGCAGAAGCCATATCAGATTTAAAAATCCTGATGTCTGGGGGAAAGATGCCTTTATGGAAGTCATCAGAGGACTGGAGACTGGGGCTGGAAGGTATGATGGAAGCCGGTCGGACCGGAACGTTTGGGAACTCAGAAGGAAGCGAACGCGGCCAGGATTATACAGGATATCTGAAAGTTCTCTTATATATAGAAGAAAGGGTGACGCTTTACTACAGAATAATGGATGTGATACAGCTCAATATAAGGGCAGAACAGCCGGATTTTTCCATAGGCAACTGCGCATATGCGGTGGATATACAGGCAAAGATCTGTGGAAAACACATGTTTTTTCTGCCAGGAATTGTGGATAATCCGCCTGGAAACCAGGGGTATGACATGGCGGTCAGGGTCCGGAAGGCATATTGATTAAAATCAAGAAGGAAGGAGGCAGAGAACGATGCCCTTTTTCGGTATGAACAGAATACAGAATCATTCATGTGACAAGAAAAAACCTCTCCAAGTTATCAGTCCCCGCACTCTCTTTTTTTATTTCAGCCGAAAGAGGGCATTGCTGTCTGCCTCCTTCCCGGCAGTAAACAGGGGGGCGGATGGAAGCATGACAGTAGAGGCAGCCATGTGCCTGACGCTGTTTTTGTTTATGACAGTTATCTTAATGATTCCAATGAAAATAATGAATACAGAAAGAAAGATGCAGGCGGCCCTGGAAGCGGTTGGAGAGGATATGGCTCAATATGCATATTTGACCGATCAGGCGGACAGTGGGCTGAAGGGGGAAGCAGCAAATACAGGCCAGGCGGGAGAATATCTTCTGCAGGCGGCCTGCTATTTTGCGGAGAAAGGTGCGAAAATTTACACAGCAGAAAAAATAAGAGAGAAGGCCGATACGGATGCAGTTGTGAAGATATCGGCAGCCGGATCATCCATACTTGAAGATGGTATTACAATTGATCTGATCGTTGAATATGAAATACGTCTTCCATTTCCTATATTCCGGATGGATACGTTGAAGCGGCAGCTGCGGTGCTGCAGAAGAGCGTGGGTTGGAAAAAGCGGAGACAGGGGAGATGAGATCAGGAGGGAAGAGAAGGGGAAGATGGTTTATATAGGAAAAGACAGCATCAGGTATCACGAAAGCAGAACATGTCATTATCTGTTTAACGATATTTCCGGAGTGGATTTTGGCAGGATAGGAAGCATGAGGAACCGTTCGGGAAGTAAGTACCGTCCCTGCAGCATCTGCGGCAGAAATATAACGGGAGGTACGGTATACATTATGCCCAGCGGAGAAAGTTATCACAGCGATAAAAGCTGCAGAGCGATTACTGCTTATGTGCAATCCGTTCCGGTTGAGTCTGTAGAGTCGCTGGGTCCATGTTCTTACTGTTCAGGAGGGAGTAAAAATGATGATTAAAATAGTTGAGCAGCTGGTATTTATCAGTTTTCTTTGTATCACATCATGGCAGGATATTAAGAGCAGAAGTGTTGCGGTGTGGGTATATGGTCTGTTTGGAAGTATGGCCTGGTTTTTGAATCTGTGCAGATTGAGAAGGGCAGACTGGGCGGCTGTAGGCTGCGGTATAATGATCTGTTTGATTCTGCTGGCACTGAACAGGCTGACGGAAGGAGCCGTGGGAGAAGGAGACGGGTATTTTTTTATTGTTACAGGGATGTTTCTTGGATTTTGGAGAAACATTGCACTGTTGTTCGGAGGGGTGATCTTTTGCGGATTCTGCTGTATGGGAATGATGATGTGGGGGATATGGAAACATATTTCCATGAGAAAGAAAAGTGTGCCATTTCTCCCGTTTCTTATGCCGGTAGGAATATGGCTGGTTATTTTATAAATAAGAGGCTGAAGGCCAGCTATACAATTGAAGCGGCATATGTTATGGCTGTCGTGCTTTTGTCACTGGCAGCCATGATCCTGGCGGTTTATCAGATCCATGACGAAACGGCATGCGCGATGGCTGTACAGCAGGCGGTAGAGAAACTGACGCATTTGGAAGAAGAGGATAGGGAACGGGATATACCCGTCAGAAACGTGTATTTAAAGGATGCATATGACATTTGGACAGAAGCGGATGCAATCAATGTAACCGGAAAAGGAACCGGCCGGTCATGGAAACTTGAAATAACGACAAAAAAATATGACCCGGAACGGTTTCTGCGGTTGGTTTCCATGGCGGAAGAAGGAATACTCAATAACAGGGAATAAGGGAAGGAAGAGAGGATATTGGAAATTCGGTATCAGAGGGAAATGAAGCATAATTATCTGATTATCCGGCCTGATCGTCAGGATCAGGATTTCTATGAAGCACATATGATGGTGAGTAATGTAATTGAGGGACTGCTGAAATTTCACATAAAGTATGCGGAAGAAGAGAAGCTTTATTATTATGAAATAACATCAAGACAGCCATTAAACCGTCTTCTTGAAAACAGGGGAATGAAAGCTGGTGAAATCCGTAAGCTGATATCAGGCATTTCGGCTGTTCTGGAAAAAATGGAACAATATCTTCTTAGAGAAGAAGGGATACTGCTGGAAGCGGACTATATCTATATTGAAACGGATACATATCAGGTATATCTATGCTTTATTCCCGGTCGGCAGGGAAACTTTCCGGAGGATATGAAGAAGCTTCTTCAGTACCTGCTTGGAAAAATCGACCATAGAGATAAAGAAGGGGTGGTTCTTGCATATGGACTGTTTCAGGAGAGCCAGAAAGATAACTATGGAATGAAGGATCTGTTAAAGGTTCTGTTTGGCGGTGAAAGCTGCATTAGAAGACCAGAAAAAGCAGAAGAACGGGAAAACAGGGGCTGTGCCGTATTTTGTGAAGAAATAAAGGGACAGGGAATAGATGCACAGAGAAAAAAGGGGATAGAAAAAAAGGATTTCACAGATGAAAAAGAAGACAGTATGGAGAAGGATAAAAAAGGTCAGGTAGACCACGGCAGAAATTGGGAAGTGTGGCTGTCAGGCCTGTTTGTCCTTCTGGTCTGCCTGATGGCAGGAGGCTGGTTTATTATGGGGGAGAACTGGATAAGAAGTTATGGTATCAAAATTGCCGCGGCTGTGGCTGCCGGAGCCGCGGTCATTTCGCAGATATTGAGCGGAATTGGGAAAAGACAGGAAGGCCAGGGGAGAGAAGCTGAGAAGACTGATAAGAAAGCGGACGATTTCTGGATTATGGAACTGGAGGAGGAAGAAGCGGTTGAAAAAGAACCGGTAGAAAGTCTGGGGGCAAATGATACAGCACTTTTGGCAGATTTAGGAGATAAACGGGAATGCAGACGCCTGATTAGTATGGAGAGCGGCGGGGATGTTGTCAGAATCGCATATTTTCCATTTCTGATTGGCAAGCAGGAAGGGCTGGTCGATTTTGTAATGAACCGTGAGACGGTCAGCAGACTTCATCTGAGAATTGACGAGGATGAGGACGGGTATAGAATAACCGATTTGAACTCAACAAACGGAACAACCGTAAACGGACGTATGTTGGAAGCCAACGAATCGGCAGATTTATCTCCAGGGGATGAAATATATATAGCAGATAAAGGATTTTTGTTTAAATGACACTTAACAAAAATAGTAAATTATGGTAGAATGTTTCTGAGTTTAAGAGGAGAACGTAATGGAATATTCTAACCACAAAAAAAGGGCATATGTAAATGGAGCCATCATCGCGGCAAATGTATTGTATTTTTTTTTCCTCGAACTGCAGGGTTCGACGGAAAATGATATGGGGATGATGGTTCATTATGGAGCAATGTATGCACCTGCTGTCGTAAAGGGCAGGGAGTATTACCGCCTGTTTACAGCAGTGTTCATGCATTTTGGTTTTTCCCATCTTTTGAATAATATGATTATCCTTTTTGTCTTAGGGGATAATATGGAGCGGGCTTTGGGAAAATAAAATATCTTGTGTTCTATATTACATGTGGTGTAGGAGCGAACATTATCTCCATGCTTATAAACATTAATGAATATCGCCACGCCGTTTCGGCAGGAGCTTCCGGAGCAATTTTCGGAGTAATCGGCGGCCTTCTGTATGCTGTTTCTGTAAATCGCGGACAATTGGAGGACTTAAGCAGCAGACAGCTTATCTTGCTGATCATTTGTTCTCTGTATTTCGGATTTACGAGTGCAGGAGTGGACAATATTGCGCACGTAGGAGGGCTGGTTCTTGGAATTCTTCTGGCAGCTGCCATGTATAGGAAGCCGAGACGTCCTCGCGGGAAAACTGGTGACAGAAAGAGGAGGATGAGATGAAAGAAAACGACTGCATTTTCTGTAAGATTGCAAACGGTGAGATACCGTCAAAAGCAGTTTACGAAGATGATGATTTCAAAGTAATTCTGGACATGAGCCCGGCTTCCAAGGGACATGCCTTGATATTACCTAAAAATCACTTCAAAGATGTATGTGAACTCGATGAACAGACGGCTTCAAAAGTACTGCCGCTGGCAGCCAAAATAGGGGAAGCTATGAAAAAGTCTCTTGGCTGTACAGGATTTAATATTGTTCAGAATAATGGAACGACGGCCGGTCAGACGGTTTTTCACTTCCATGTCCATATTATACCAAGATATGAGGACGGACCGGCGATCGTAACATGGGCGCCAGGCCATTCGGAAGATCAGGAACTGGCAGAACTGGCGCATGCAATTCAGATGGCGTTATAATTCATACATATAAGGAGATATGATGGAACCGAAAATTAATGAGATGTTCCAGTCCATGTATGAGGAGTATAAAAAGCCGCTTCGTACAATAGCCAGACATTACGGAATACCATATGACGAAATTGATGATGAGATTCAGGAAACGTTCACTTCATACTTTGAGAACTATTCTGTAGACAACGAAAAGAAAGGCTGTATCCTTATCACGATCCTCAGGAACAGGTGTATCGATTATCGCAGAAAGATACATTATGAAACTGTCAGTGTGGATTCGGAGGAAGGCAGGTTTGCAATCGACGAACTGATGACCGGCTTTAGAAAAGATACAGCGGACAGAGTCGCAGACAGGGATCTGTATGAAAAAGTGCGCAAGTTTGTTTCTGAGATGCGCTATGAATGGCAGGAAGTAATATTATATTGCTGCATTCTCCAATATACGAGTGAAGAAGCCGGAGAGATCCTGGGTATATCGGGAACGGCATGCCGTTCCCGTTTGTTAAGAGCAAGAGAGCATCTGAAGAAAAAGCTGAGCCCTTATCTTTCTGAATGATCAGCATAGTGCTCAATCAGACCGATGATCGTGTCTACGGCATTGGACAGGGAACTCTGATCCATAGCCTTTATAAATGCGGCTCGGTTTTCATGGGTGCTGAGAATTGCCTGATAAAGAGTTTCTTCCGTAAGATTCTCTTCTTCCAAAACCGTGCTGAAGCCCTGCTTGGCAAATGATTTTGCATTTAAAATCTGGTCACCGCGGCTGGCTGCGGCGGATAGAGGGATTAGAACATTAGGCTTTCTCAGTGCAAGAATTTCGCAGATGGAGTTGGCGCCGGCGCGGGAGACGATAAGATCCGCGGCAGCAAATAGATGCTTTAACGGTGCATCAACATATTCGTATTGTACATACCCTTCTGTGCCGATCAGGCTCTCATTCAGATTGCCTTTTCCGCAGATATGTACAACGTGATATCTGGTCAGAAGTTTCGGCAGGATTCCTCGAATGGCGGTATTGACAGTCACGGAGCCAAGACTGCCTCCAATGACTAAGATGACAGGCTTTCCGGCGGACAGGCCGGTATATTGAAGACCGGACAAACGGCTTCCTTCCAGAAGTTCCTTACGGATCGGAGAGCCTGTTAGAACGGCTTTATCCTTTGGAAGATAATTCAGTGTTTCAGGAAAATTACAGCAGATTTTCTGCGCAGAAGGAATGCAGATTTTATTGGCTAAACCGGGAGTCATGTCGGATTCATGGATAATAGTTGGAATTTTGTAATGCTTTGCAGCAAGAACGACAGGAACAGCAACAAAACCCCCTTTGGAGAATACAACATCCGGCTTGTATTTCTTCATTAATTTCAGAGCTTCTCCGTAGCCTTTTATGACGCGAAGAGGATCTGTAAAATTCTTAAAATCAAAGTAACGGCGGAGTTTACCGGAAGAAATGCCATGGTAGTCAACGCCGGCATTTTCAATCAGTTTTTTCTCAATACCTTGATAAGAACCAATATAGTGAATCTCGTATCCTAAATCTCTCAGTGAAGGGAGCAGTGCGAGATTCGGAGTAACATGCCCGGCAGTTCCGCCGCCGGTCAATATGATTTTTTTCATTTAGTTACCTCCTAAATTATGGATGTTAAATATCTATACTAATATACTACCCAGAACTATCTAAAAGTCAACCCTAAAGAAAAGGGAACTTCAGGATAAAGAAAACGGAGAGGTGTTTGTGAAACGGATAGACGAAAACCAGATAAAGGATAAGAAAATAGATGAGACAATCAGAGCGGCATTTGGTTTTTCTGATGAGCAGATTCAGGCAGAATTGGAAGATGCGGCGGCTAATCCAGACACTTCTCCCGAGCTAAAGGCGCCTGATGATGAATATCAGAAAATTTTACAAAAAATTCAGGAACGCGGCATACAGCCAGTCCCCCTCGGAACAGAGGGAAAAGCGCCAGTTACACCGCATCCGAAGAAAAAGATATTTACTTTCCGCAGGATGAGAAGAACGCTTATTGCGGCAGCTGCCCTTGGCATTGCCTTTGTTGGATTCAGTTTGAATTCGGTGGGAAAGAGTGCAACTCAGTATAGGGTGATAGATAGTGGGAGAAAGAATAATATTGTTTGGAATAGTGCAAAAGGGATAGAAGGAATTACTGACGAAAAACAAGCTTATGCTGAGGTGGAAAAAAATATAAAAGTTCCGGCTTTGAAAATGGGATATATTCCAGAAGGAATGATCTTTGAAAAGTTAGTTTTAAGTGAAAAAAGCGGTATAATACAGTTCATTTATAATGGAAAATATTTTTGTATTTATCAATGGGGCACTCAAACTAGAAAAAACGGAATACATGGAAAAGATAGTAAAGCTTTATTAACGCATGTTTATAATCCGTGGCTAGGCAAGAAATTAGAGGTCTACAAAGAAAATATGGAGAATAATGAGAAAAAATATAGTATCGATATTAAGGACAGCGAAGCAGGGACAAGTTATTTTATAAGTGGAGTTATGGAAGAAGCAGAATTTTTAAAAATAGCAAAAGATTTGTATATTGATAACTCGTATGAATAGAAGGGATGGTTATAATATGAGATGTCTGATAAAAAGTACATGTTTGGGATTAATAATTGCTTTACTCTATATTATACCTGCTTTTGCAGATGAAATAAGTGATACTATTAATACTACAGACTGCATTAAACTGGTAAATCATGATAATGAAGAAATAGTAGATGGGGAAAAAGCAAGAATTAATGGTAGTGCAAGAGGACAGTGGTTCTCAGATGCAGCATTAGAGATTTCTGATCCTCAGAATGGCAATATTGGTGTATTAATGTTGACTAGCTGTTCTGAACCAGTGGATGAAATTTTAATGGGTTTATATATAGATAAATTAGGGAATGATGAACACTGGAATCAAGTGGATTATAAAGTTTTTCAATTTTTACCAGAAGATTTTTCGGACGGAGTTTTATCAATTGCAGTGTTAGATATTGAACTTACAGGATTTGAACTTGGGGTGTATCGTCTTAGAGGGCTTCATTTAGCAGTAAAGGACGGGAAATCAGAGTTTTATAGTACGGAAACGTCTGGTCTTGAAATCACCAAGCGTTTCCCATTCAGCGCTGATGAAGATGAGGCGACTCCAGCTGAAGCAAGTGATTCCCAGGTACCAGATGAGGATGAGCTTCCAACAGAAGCGCCAGAAGCAGAAAAAGAGAGTTCAACTCCATCGTTAGCTACTCCGTCAGAATTACCGGAACAGTAAAATACATATGGATACAGTAGAAAGGAGCGTTTTCTGAAGAAGACGGCTCCTTTCCTTTTCGTTTGGACTGTGTAGGCGGAAAAATCCCGGTTGACGAAGAAGCCGGCTTGTGCCAAGATATAAGAAATACAGAAAGGATTTGGTTAAATGAGTAAACAGCCTGTCAGGCGTTTGAGAACGCCCCATATTCATAATCTCCGAGATTTAGGGGGCTATATAGGAGATAACAACAGAATTGTTAAATGGAACTGCCTTTACCGTGGCGGATCGCTCCATAATGCGGAGCGTGAAGATTGGTCCATGCTCAAGGAAGCTGGTGTAATGACTGTCATGGATTTGAGAAGCGAAGCGGAAACGAGGCAGTTTTCATATCGCGTACCGGAAGGAATCGCATACGTTCATTCGCCGATGCAGAGAGCGCAGATCGATTTTAACCGTATTGAAGAGTCTGCAGCAGAGGCCTTTGCCAAAAGTCTGAAAGACGGGTACTGTGCGATGGTTAGAGAAGACGGAGATTTACTGGCGAATGCGCTTCATCAGCTGACAGAACGGCTTAATCGCGGCGCTGTCTTGTTCCACTGTTCAGCGGGAAAAGACAGGACAGGCATTCTTGCGGCGGCCGTATTATGGCTGTGCGGGGTAGAGGATGAGGATATCGCGGCGGATTATCAGGTATCCTATACGTATAATAAAAAAGGCATCAATCTGCTTGTCGGCGGTCAGTACGAAAAGTTAATGCCAATGATCCGGTCTGATGCAGAAAATATGGAAAACTTATTGGAATATTTTAGAGAAATAAATCTGTCGGAGTATCTGGAAGAGCGGGGATTTCCGGAGGACGAACAGAAAGAACTGGTCAGGCTGCTGTTGAGATAGAACAGTAAAGCGTATAGGAGGATGGATGAATGGCTGGTCAGTCAAGGAAAAGGATTACTGGTATTTCTGGAAACGGGCTGAAGGGAATTGCTGTCTGCGCCATGATAATCGACCATTTCGCAGTAGTAATACTGCTTCATCTTTATTATGAAAGGATTCTGGAGGAAACAGGACCATTTGTGATTATCTATACTCTCATGCGCGGTATTGGGAGACTGGCATTCCCAATATTCGCATTTCTGCTGACAGAAGGATTTATTCATACAAGAAATGTAAAGGGATACCTGCTAAGAATGGGAGTATTTGCTCTGATTTCGGAGGTGCCGTTTGATTTCGCTATCTTTGGGAAAGTGGTAGACTTCTCCGCACAAAACGTATTTTTAACCTTGTTTTTAGGCCTGTTTACCATATATTTAATTAAAAAGTGGGAGAACAGGATGGTTTTGCAGATACTTGCTGCCTCCTTTGGAATCACAGTATCATGGGGAATCAGAGCCGATTACGGCGGTGTCGGCGTGATTCTGATCCTTGCGTTCTACTTATTCCGTTATCAAAAATGGGAGCGGATGGCATCCGGAGCGGGCGCTATAGTCTGCATGATTGAGAGCAAATTGGAGATATGCTATCTGGCTGCGCTGCCTGTAATCAGCTTGTATAATGGGACGAGAGGAAGGGGCGGTAAATATTTCGGTTACTGGTTTTACCCGGTACACCTGGCGGTCCTGGCAGGAATCCGAATGATGATTTAGAGCATTTTATTGAGGTTGAATCAAACTATAGAAATTAGGAGCATAGAAAATGATATTTGATACGCATGCACATTACGATGATGAAGCATTTAAAAAAGACAGGCATGAACTGCTTATGAGCCTTAGGGAACACGGAATTGAAGCAGTTGTAAACGTCAGTTCCAATATTGCTTCTGTTCAGTCTACACTGGATTTGATAAAAAAATATCCGTTTGTTTATGGAGCGATTGGGATCCATCCAAACGAGACAGCCGAACTGGATGATGAGAAAATAGAATGGCTGAGAGGCGCAGCGGCAGTGCAGAAGATCGTTGCGGTGGGCGAGATTGGCCTTGACTATTATTGGGATGAACCAGAACGAGAAATACAGAAAAATTGGTTTGTCCGCCAGCTTGGACTGGCTCGGGAAACGAAACTTCCGGTCATTATTCACAGCAGGGATGCTGCAAAGGATACGCTGGATATTATGAAAGCAGAAAAAAGCGGGGATATTGGCGGTGTAATCCATTGCTTTTCTTATGGAACGGAGATGGCAAGAGAATATTTAAATATGGGATTTTTCCTGGGGATCGGCGGAGTGCTTACATTTCAAAATGGGAAAAAGCTGAAAGAGGTAGCAGAGTACACTCCCCTTGAACAGATTGTTTTAGAGACAGATTGTCCATATTTATCACCAGCGCCAAACAGAGGGAAAAGAAATTCGTCATTAAACCTTCCTTATGTGGTGACGGCTCTTGCAGAGATCAAGAACATTACGGAACAGGAAGTCATTGAAGTGACTGCGAATAATGCAAAGAGGCTTTACCGGCTGGAAAGGATAAATTAATATGCGGGATAAATTAGGAAATCCTAAAAATACCATAGAGGTCATTCAAAGATATGAATTTGCGTTTCAAAAGAAATTCGGACAGAATTTTCTGATCGACACTCATGTGCTGGAGAAAATTATACGTGCGGCCGGGCTGACCGGGGAAGATATGGTTCTGGAGATCGGACCGGGGATCGGCACTATGACCCAGTACCTTGCAGAAGCCGCTGGTAAGGTTGTGGCTGTAGAGATTGACACGAACCTGATTCCAATATTAAAAGAGACCCTGGCGGAATACGAGAATGTAACGGTAATTAATGAGGATATTTTAAAAGTAGACATAAAAAAGATGGCAGAAGAATATAATGGAGGCAGACCGATTAAAGTCGTGGCAAATCTTCCATACTATATTACGACACCTATTATTATGGGCCTGTTCGAAAGCAATGTTCCGATCGATAATATTACGGTGATGGTACAGAAAGAAGTAGCGGAACGCATGCAGGCGGGACCAGGTTCCAAGGATTACGGAGCATTGTCTCTGGCTGTTCAGTATTATGCAGAACCGTATATTGTCGCCAATGTACCGCCTAACTGCTTTATTCCGAGGCCGAACGTAGGGTCTGCCGTGATCAGGCTGACACGCCACCAGCAGATGCCTGTGGAAGTCAAAGATTCCAAACTGATGTTTACCATCATTCGTGCTTCCTTTAACCAGAGAAGGAAAACACTGCAGAACGGTCTGAATAATTCTCCTGAGCTTCATATTCCAAAGAACAGATTGCAAAAGCAATTGAACAGCTCGGCGTGTCCGCATCAATCAGAGGAGAAGCGCTTACATTGGAACAGTTTGGACGCCTTTCGGATATTTTGGGGTCGATCGAATAGTTGATAAAAATAACAAAAAATATCATTATAATCAAGACTTTTTGTGTAAAATGTGGTAAAGTAGAAAATAAACGTAACAGTCCAGACAGTGGGAAAAGTGGTGCGGAAAGCAGCGTCAAGTTTGCTTGTAAGCAGCTTTCTTCACCACTTTTCGTATCGGATGGACATCCGATGCTTCTTGAATGGTTTTTCAGTCAAGAAGATGGGCCGTCTGAACTGTTATCAATAAACAGACAATTGGTTTTTTGCATAATTTGAGAAGGGGTGTAAAATGGGAAAACATTTGGACAGACTTCTGACTTTGGGCGCCATTGCTGCCGGAGCAGGAATCGTAGGAAAGAAATTATATGACTCGAAGAAAAAAGAAGAAACGGTACAGAAGGTCGAGAAAGCATGCCAGGAAGTGGCAGGCAGGAATTACGAAGGCCAGAACGTATACCTTGTGGGAGGCGGTCTTGCGACGATGGCAGCGGCAGCATTCCTGATCCGTGACTGCAATTTTCCGGGAGAACAGATAACGTTATATGAGGGCATGCATATTCTGGGTGGAAGTAATGACGGAATCGGAACGCCGGAAAAGGGATTCGTATGCCGTGGCGGACGTATGCTCAACGAAGAGACGTACGAGAACTTCTGGGACTTATTCCGAAGCATACCTTCTCTCGAGCAGCCGGGCAGAAGCGTAACTGAAGAAATTCTGAATTTCGATCACGCTCATCCGACGCATGCCAAAGCAAGGCTGGTAGACAAGGACGGCCATATTTTGGATGTGGAGAGTATGGGATTTACGCAGCAGGAGAGAATGGCTCTTTTGAAATTAGTAAATATGGATGAGGACAAGCTTGACAGCCTGACGATTATGGACTGGTTTAAGGACATGCCTCACTTCTTTACGACGAATTTCTGGCACATGTGGCAGACTACCTTTGCATTTCAGACGTGGAGCAGCTTATATGAATTCCGCCGTTATATGAGAAGAATGATCTTCGAATTCAGCAGGATCGAGACGCTCGAAGGCGTAACACGTACACCATATAACCAGTATGATAGTGTTATCCGCCCGTTGGAAGAGTATCTGCGGGGCAATAATGTAAATATTATTCAGAACTGTACAGTAACAGATATTGATTTTGCAGAAGGTGCAGATATTAAGGCAGAGGTACTTCATCTGAACGACAATGGAGTGGAGAAGGAAGTGAAGCTGGGCGATAAGGACATCTGTATCATGACGAATGCCTGTATGACAGACAGCGCCACGCTGGGCGATCTGCATACGCCGGCGCCGGAACCGGAGATGAAGCCGATTTCCGGTGAACTTTGGGCAAAGGTAGCGGCAAAGAAACCAGGGCTTGGCAATCCGGAGCCATTTTTTGGAAATGTCCATGAGAGCAACTGGGAGAGCTTTACCGTAACGTGCCGCGGAAGCAAAATGCTGAAGGTAATTGAGAACTTTACAGGTAATATACCGGGAAGCGGAGCGCTTATGACATTTAAGGACTCAGGCTGGAAGATGAGCAGCGTTGTAGCAGCTCAGCCTCATTTCCCGAATCAGCCGATGGATGTAACTATTTTCTGGGGATATGGACTGTACACGGACCATTTAGGCGATTATGTGAAAAAACCTATGAAGGACTGTACCGGTGAAGAAATTCTGACGGAATATCTTCATCAGCTGCATTTAAGTGAAGAGCAGATCGAAGATTTGATGAAGGATGTGATCAATGTCATCCCATGCTTTATGCCTTACGTAGATGCTCAGTTCCAGCCAAGAAAGAAATCAGACAGGCCGGCAGTTGTTCCGGAGGGATCTGTAAACTTTGCTATGGTAAGCCAGTTTGTGGAGATTCCGGAAGATATGGTATTTACAGAAGAATATTCTGTGAGAGCGGCTCGAATTGCCGTTTATACGCTGATGGGTGTTGACCGCCCGATTTGCCCGGTTACACCGTATGTAAAGGATCCCAAGGTGCTTATGCGGGCAGTGAAAAAAGCTTATATGTAGAAAAAGAAAGGGGCGGGGGTATATTTATGCTGAAAAAATGGATTCCGGCGGAGAAGCCGGACGAAGAAGTACTCAAGGAGCGTCTGGATCATGAAAAGGAAAAACTGGCTGTTCAGCAGATGAAGATTAAGGAGCACAAACTTCCGGTTCTCGTACTGGTCGAGGGCTGGGCAGCGGCCGGTAAGGGAAGCATTGTCGGCCAGGTGATCCGCAACATTGACCCGAGATTTTTTAAGGTTGCTACGATGTCGGCACCTACGGAAGAGGAAAAGAGAAAACCATTTTTATACCGCCACTTTATACAGATTCCGGAAGCGGGACAGTTCAGTTTTCTGGATTCCGGCTGGATGGAAGAGGTGACGATGGCCCGGGTTCATGGAGAGATGAATGACAGGGAATATTCGGAGCGTGTTGACAGTATTAAACGTTTTGAAAGACAGCTGACCGATAACGGATATCTTCTGGTGAAGTTTTTCTTCAATATCAGCCACAAGGAACAGGATAAGAGGATTGACAGGCTCATGGCGGACAAGGATACGGCATGGCGCGTCAGTGACAGCGACAAGTGGCAGAATAAGCACTACGATAAATGCGCAGACGTTTTTGACCGCTATCTGGCGGATACGAATACATCCAATGCACCGTGGTACATTATAGAGGCAAAGGATAAGAAATGGGCAGAGCTTCAGGTGCTTGAGACCCTGTGCAGCGGTATCGATGTCGCTTTGCAGAATAACAGGCTCGCAGTTCCCATTCTTCAAAACGTATTCCCTTTGGTAAAAATGCCGAAGCTTGCTGATGTGGAACTGGACAAAACGATTTCAGAGGAAGATTACAAAACGGAACTGAAGCAGCTCCAGAGCCGTCTTGGCGCGCTTCACAACAGGCTTTACCGCAAACGTGTTCCTGTTATCATCGCATATGAAGGCTGGGATGCAGCCGGAAAGGGCGGAAATATTAAGAGGATTACAGGAGCCCTCGATCCAAGGGGCTATGAAGTTCACCCAATTGCCAGCCCCGAACCTCATGAAAAGGCGCGCCACTACCTGTGGAGATTCTGGAAAAGGCTTCCGAAGACAGGCCATATTGCAATTTTTGACAGAACGTGGTACGGCCGTGTAATGGTCGAGCGTCTGGAAGGCTTCTGCAGCGAAAATGACTGGAAACGGGCATATAATGAGATCAATGAATTTGAAAAAGAGCTTTCCGAATGGGGCGCTGTAATTATCAAATTCTGGGTGCATATCGATAAGGATACTCAGCTTGCCCGCTTTACAGAGCGTCAGAATACGCCGGAAAAACAGTGGAAGATCACGGAGGAAGACTGGAGAAACAGAGAGAAGTGGGATGCTTATGAAGAGGCAGTCAACGAAATGTTAAAGAAGACCAGTACTACGTATGCTCCGTGGCACATCCTTCAGTCGGTTGATAAGAAATATGCCAGAATACAGGCGTTGAAGATTGTAATAGAAGAGCTGGAAAAGGCGCTGGGATAAGTACTTGACCGGTTTGATTCCGATTCGAATCTCTTCGGTTAATCATATGAAATGCCCCCTTCTGAGCAGACAAGTAAAATGACAGAACTTGTCGCTTGGAAGGGGGCATATTGTCGTTATCTGACGTTACATTTGGCCGTTAAAATGAAGTGCGTACGATGGTTATTTATCCATCTTGGATAATGCAGCCTCGTCTGCAACTACAATTACATCCGGATGCATCTGAAGGATGGAAGCGGGTACATGCGGTGTCACAGGGCCGCATAAAACTTCGCGAAGAATAGGAGCCTTATCCTCTCCGTTGACAATCAGAAGGATCTTTCTTGCCATCATGATCGTCTGGATTCCCATGGTGTACGCCTGCTTCGGTACGTCTTCGATGCTGGCGAAGAAACGCTTATTAGCTTCGATGGTGCTCTCGGTCAGGTCTACACAGTGAGTCCCTTTATCAAAGGCTTCTGCCGGTTCGTTAAAGCCGATATGTCCGTTGTGTCCCAGTCCCAGAAGCTGAAGATCAACGCCGCCGATTTCCTTGATTACGCTGTCGTAGCGTGAGCACTCTTTATCGCTGTCAGGCTCTGTTCCGTCAGGTATGTTCGTATTTTTCAGGTCAATATTAATGTCCTTGAATAAATTGTTGTACATAAAGTAGTAGTAGCTCTGGTCATTATCGCGGGGAAGTCCGCGGTATTCATCCAGGTTCGCGGATGTTACCTGAGAGAAATCCAGGTCTCCGTTTCTGTACTTGGAAATTAATTCCTGATAAGTACCAATTGGAGTAGAACCGGTTGCCAATCCCAGAACACAGTCTGGTTTCAGGGTAACCTGTGCTGCGATAATATTTGCAGCGATTCTGCTCATGTCTTTGTAATCCTTTGCCTGGTAGAGTTTCATTGTATTACCTCCATAAATAATAATTTAATTCTTCTCCCACATATACGATAACATTTTTAAGGCATACTTTCAATGTCTAAATGCATAAAATATCTAGCAGAGGGGTGATAGTATGTCTAATTATCGCAGATAATCTCATATATCTACGCCTATGAAGGCGAAGTGAAGGGAAAAAATATCGGATTTGCAAAATTGGAAGCAAGAAACGGGCAGTGCAAAATCAATGTAAACGTAAAAAAGGTTTACGTAGGCAGCAATGATCTGGCAGTCTATCTTCTATCGTCATCAGGAGAAATAGAGGTCGGAAAAATTTTTATCCGCAATGGTGCGGGAGAGTTCCGCGCCAGCATCGATGTGAATAATGCAGAGAATTCCGGTGTTTCCATGGATGAATGCTATGGACTTACCATCCATGACCCAGACAGCGGCTGGCAGAATTATACGACCATATGGGAGGACGCTGTAGCCCATGCGGCAGAGGTAGAGCTGGCTGACGTCACATCGGAAAATATGAGAAAAAGAGACGAGAACAGAGAGAAGAAAAAAGAAGAGCCTGTTCTCAGAAAATCTCAGAACTCATCAGGTGAGGCGGAACAGATAAAAAATGTAGATTCCGCAACGGCTGTTTCTAACGATATCGTACAGGAAACATCGGTCGAAGGGGAATCAGTCACGGAAGTAAAAAAAGAAGCAGAAAAAGGATTGGAAGCGGAGCAGAAGGTGGTTTTAGAAGAGACTGGCCAGAAACCAGAAGAAGGTATGCAGGATGAAACAGGTACTTCAGATATTCAGTCAGAAGAAGTGCAGTTAACAGGCCCGCAGACAGATTTTACTTCTCAGAATGAACATAATCTGATGGATGTCTTGAAGCGTGCGATGAAGAGCCAGGAAATGGCCAGACAAAACCGCCTGTGGGAACCGCCGAAACCGGGACCAGGGGGACGTCCGGGAGGCCAGCCCGGGGCCGGGAATGCCGCCACCGCCGGGATATCGTCCGGGGCCTGGGAATGCCGCCGC